>CAWJBS010000168.1:0-90892 GCA_963840845.1 Bryobacterales bacterium | reverse complement strand
CCGCGATTCCGCATCGCCAATCTCCACCAATTCCGGCTTCTCCGCCTGCCGAACCGCCTCCCGATACCCGGCAATCCGCTGGTCCACCGTCGTCGCCGAATTCGGCCAGCCAAAAAATACCACCCGTTCACATCCCTGCCGGAACAGATGTTGCGTCACCAGATACCCAACCCGCCGGTTATCAATCCCCACCAAATCGCAATGGCTCCGGTAAGGGTACGGCCCAATATCCCGATCCAACAAAACCACCGGAATGCCCGTCTTCTGAAAGCTTTCCAAAATGTGCCGGTTCACGTCCAGCCGGTTGGCCGTATACTCCAGCGGCGCAAAGAACACCCCCGACACATCTTTCGCTATGTAATATTCGGAAAGCTGGATAGCTTGCTGCTCATGCGACTCCGCATCGTGGTTCGCCGCCCCCCACAGCAATTCGTCGTGGCTCGTCCGGCTTGCCCGCGCCATCCCCTGGCAAATCGGCTCGAAAATCTCTGTCTGCCCCAGTTCCGGAATCAGCAGCCCAAATGTCCGCCCATCCACCCGAACCTGCCGCCGGACATAGCTTCCCGAACCCGGCCGCCTCTCAATAAGTCCCAGCGTTTCCAGCTCTTTCAGGGCGCGCGCCACCGTCAACCGCGACGCCCCGCACGTCCGGCTCAACTGGGTTTCGCTGGGGATCCGTTGTCCCTCTTTATACTTTCCCTCAGCGATCGCCTGCTGCAGTTCCTCGAAGATCCGCTTATATTTGTTCGGCCTTCCGGGCGAAGTTTTTTCGTTATCTGTTACGGGCATACAAGGCCACTAAACAAGTCCTGGCGGAATTGTAGCAATATTGACTAGTCTCTTGTCTAGTGCAAATGCATGGCGATACTAATGAAAACGTTTACGAAACTGGCGGTACTTTGCGCCCAAAACATCCTGCCTATACCGCCTTGAAACGAATCTGTAACGCCAAGTACCTGCAAATAAACAAGCTGTTACGACTCGAGCCCTTAACCTGAATAGCAACCACCGTACTGTATGCTAAATCTACAGTGTTGACTAGTATCTATAGTGGAGATATCATCTTCTTGGTTTCAGTGGAAATTTCGCTATTTTCTGGTATTCGTATCTAGGAAAAAAAGGGTACACTGATTAGTGGTTAGTTCGTAGTCCGGCTCAGGGGCTGGACTCACGCTTTGCAGGTCTCAAAGAATTTGCTTCCAAGGAGAAGATATGTTTAAGTCTCGCGGGGGACTGGTTTGCCCCTTTTTGGCACTCGTTCTATCCATTTCGGGTGGAATCAGCGCCAACGCGCAACAAGTATTCGGTAGAATCTACGGCACGATTACAGACAGCTCAGGGGCTGCTGTGACGACAGCCAAAATCACAATCACGGACACCGCGAAAGGCACGCAGTTTGTCGTGCAATCCGATGCATCCGGCAACTATGAAAAAGGGCAGCTCATTCCTGACCCGTACACCGTAAGCGTGGAAGCCCCCGGCTTCCAGAAAATTATTTCTTCCGTCCTCGATGTTAAAGTCGATGACGCCGCCCGTTTCGACGTTGCGTTGAAGATCGGTGAAGCCAAGGAAGTTGTGGAGGTCACCGCCGCCGCTCCGCTGCTTCAAACGGATCGCGCTGACGTGGCCCAAACTTTCGATACCAAGCAGATCAATGAATTGCCCAACATTGGCCGTAACGCCCAATCAATGGAACTTCTGCAACCTGGTACCGCCCGCTTAGGCTGGCAGCACGCCTCTGACGAAAACCCCCAGGGTTCGGTTCAGATGATTGCCGATGGTCAGATCTTTGCATCGATGGGTTATGAGCTCGACGGTACTACCAACCAGGATCCGATCCTCGGTATCATCGTCATCAATCCCACCTTTGATTCGCTCGCTGAAATCAAGCAAGCGAACCAGAACTTTGACGCTGAATTCAGCTACGCCGTAAACATGGCAAGCTATTCAACCAAGTCGGGAACCAATGCGTTCCACGGCGATGCGTTCGAATATCTACAGTTGAATACCCCCGGCTTCACAACGTTTTCCGCGAATCCATTTAGCAACCAGATCGCCGCGCCTTTCGTGAGAACCAATTCGGCGGTTCAATCGGCGGCGCCGTTATCAAAGACAAATTGTTTTTCTTCGGCGATGCTCAGTTGACCCGCGAAGCGGAAGGCGGCTCGATTCTTGAAAACAGCTCGCCCTACACTAGCGTTCCCACTGCCGCAAATCGCGTCGGCAATTTGTCCGATTACCTGGCATACGGATCTCAATATCAGATCTATGACCCGGCCACAGGTAACCCAACAACCGGCGTCGGACGAGTTCCCTTCAATGGCAACATCATTCCCGCGTCTCGCATAACTTCACAGGCTGCGGCGCTCCTAAGCTACTTCCCCGCACCCAACACGTCCTCCATTCCCGGTGCTGACTTTGCCAACAACTTCATTGAAAACGGCAACACGGCCATCACTGGTAACCAATGGGATACGCGTGAAGATTACTACATCAATCCCGTCGAACACCCTCTTCGGTCGTTATAGTGACGCGCGCTTTACTGAATCCGCACCTGGTGCCTTTGGCTTAGTCGCTGGCGGACCCTCCTTCGGTCACTACGCTGGTAGTTCACAAGCAACCAACCAGAGCTTGGCCGTCGGTTGGACGGACACTTTGAGTGCCACCCTCGTAAACGAATTCCGCTTCGGTTGGGAAAAGTACCACGTGTTTGACGTTCCCAACGGTTACGGCTCCGATCCAGCCACCGCGGCTGGCATCCCGGGCCTCAATCTGGACAACACCTATACTTCCGGTCTTCCCGCGTTCTATATTAACCAGCCCACGGGCAATCAAACTCAACTGGGCTACGCTCTCGGCGTCAACCAGTGCAACTGCCCGCTAACGGAAACCGAAAGCCAGTACCAATTTGTTGATAACCTCACGAAGGTTTACGGCAAACACACCATCAAGGTCGGCACCGACCTTCGCTACGCGCAAAATCTCCGCGTACCGAGCGACAGCCACCGCGCCGGTGAATTGACATTCAACGGTCAGGAAACCGGATATGTTTCCTCTGTCGGCGCGAATGCCACTCCTGGCGTAGGTTTGGCCGCGTTTCTCCTCGGCGATGTAGGCAACTTCAATCGCTACGTAAGCAGCAGCACCAATGCTTCCGAAAGCCAACCGCGCTACTTCTTCTACGGTCAGGATTCTTGGCGGCCCACTTCGAAATTGACCCTCAATCTCGGAGTCCGTTATGAACTCATTCCGCCAGAATCCGTCAATGGTACCGGCAACGGCGCTACTTATAACCTGTCAACCGGCGAAATGGTTGTGTTCGGTTATAACCAAGTCTCCTCGCATGGTATTCAAACCTCTAATTACCACGACTTCGCTCCTCGCATCGGTGTGGCCTATCAGATTAACGAGAAAACGGTGATCCGCGCCGGCTACGGCTGGAGCTATGATTTGGGTGTGTTCGGCTCGAACTTCGGCCACAACGTAACCCAGAATCCACCGGTTCTCTCAAACCAATCCATCAATCCGAACAATAACTTCCAGGATGTATTCAACCTGGCTCAGGGACCGGCTGCTCCTCCCTCCATCACCATCAACCCCGACGGTACGTTCTACCTGCCCCAGGGTGTTTCGCCTAAGTTCCGTCCGGCCACTGTTACTCTGCCGGTCACCTATCAATACAACGGTTCCATTCAGCGCCAGGTCACCAGCAAAATCGCCGTGACCGCCGCTTATGTGGGCAATGCTAACCGCCACGGTTTCCTTGGCACCAGCAACTCCTACAACCTGAATATCGGCGAATACAATCAAGGCGGCAGCCCCATCTATCCTTACGCAAATCTGCCTGCGTATGGCACAACGGCGGCTAACCCGCTCACCATCGGCAACACATCCCTGAGCTATTACTGCGATTGCTCAAACGAAGACTATAACGCCTTCCAGGGCACCGTCAAGGTAAACGCCTTGGCTGGCTGGACTTTGCAGGGCAACTACACCTATCAACGCCAATGGGGCGTCGGTTGGGATCCCTACAACAGCAACTACTATTTCGTCTATGATCGCGCCGCGGGCTATGGCTATAGCAACACTCTTCCGCGTCAGCAGTGGACGTTTGCCAATAACTACGACCTGCCGATCGGCAAGGGACGAAAGTATATGGCTAGCATGAACCGCGTGGAAGACGCGCTGATCGGCGGCTGGAATCTGAGCGGCGTCACTACCTACTACAGTGGCTTCCCGTTCTCACCCACGCTGAATAATCCGCCTGCCGATGCTCCGAATACCGGCCCCAACAATCGGCCTGAAGTCGGTACCGTCATCACTTACCCTGATACTAGGGCTCAGTGGTTCAAGGCTACAACCATTGCCTACGCGCCTGCTGGCACCTTCGGCAACTATCCCATCAACACCCTGTATGGACCGCATTTCATCCAGCAGGATATTAGCTTTGCCAAGAATTTCCAGGTGACTGAAAAACTTGGCTTCAAATTCCGCGTCGATTCGACCAACGTGTTCAACCATACCAACCTCGGCTTGCCGAACACCAACGTCGATCAAGGCAGCGTAGGCCAAATCACTGGTCTCGCGGCCGGTACCGGTAACTTCATGCGCAGATTGCAGTTCTCTGGAACCCTCCGGTTCTAAGTTCGGCATCTAGCCTGTAAGAAACTAAAAAGAGCCGGACAGAGCAATCTGTCCGGCTCTTATCTTTTTCTGTGCGACAAAAAACGATCCTCGCCTTCCTCCTTCTGGCGCTCGTCCTTCGTTCCTCCGACGACGATCCCCGCGCCGCCTCCACCAAAAAGATGGCTGCCTTGCTCGCCCACATCTATGCTGAGCAAGACTGGAAATCCGACCCCAATAAAGCTGCCGAGCGCGTCGCCTACTATCGCCAACTCCTCCAACAGCCCAACGACAAAGCCAAAGAAACGCGCGCCCGCTTTGACTTGGCGCAATACCTTTTACAGGCAGGTGACAGTGCCGGCGCGGCTGCGGAGATATCCAACCTTCGCGCCTCGCTGACCACCGCCCGTATCCGCTTGCAGCCGGATTTCGAGCGCCAACTGATCGAACTCCAAGCCCTGGCCAATCTTCGCGCCGGCGAACAAACCAACTGCCTGGCCAACCACAATGCCCAATCCTGCATCTATCCGTTGCGCGGCGGCGCCCTTCATAAAAACCGTCAAGGCGCCGAGGCAGCCGCTGCCCTTTGGAGCGGTCTCCTCCGCGAGGGCCGCGGCACGCTGATCGACAAATGGCTCCTGAACATCGCCTGGATGGCGCTGGGAGGCCCCCCTAAAGATGCGCCCAAAGATTGGATCATTCCCGAATCCATTCTCCGGTCTGATGCCGGTATCGGCCATTTTCAAGACGTCGCGCCCGCCATGGGCCTGCACACCATGAACCACTCCGGCGGTAGCGTTGCCGAAGACTTCGATGGCGATGGCTATTTCGATCTCATCATCTCCTCTTCCGGCCCACGCGACCAACTCCGCTACTTCCACAACAATGGCGACGGCACCTTCAGCGACCAAACTCATGCCGCCGGCTTTGACGGTGAGATCGGCGGGCTGAACGTCATCCATGCCGATTACAACAACGACGGCTGGCCCGATATCCTCGTCCTGCGCGGCGGCTGGTGGGGCAAGTTCGGCAACTATCCCTGCTCGCTACTGCGCAACAACGGCCCCAACGCGCAAGGCCAGATCACCTTTACCGACGTCACCGAAGAGGCCGGCCTGCTGTCACCTCACCCGACCCAAACCGCTGCTTTCGCCGACTACGACAACGACGGCAATCTCGATCTCATGCTCGGCCACGAATCCAGCACCGAAGATCCCTTTCCCTCCCAACTCTTCCACAACAATGGCGACGGCACCTTCACTGACGTCGCTCCCAAACTTGGCCTGGCCAACCTCGGCTATGTGAAGGGCGTGGCCTGGGGCGATTTCAACAACGACGGCCGCCCCGATCTGTACATCTCACGCAAAGGCAAACCCAATCTGCTCTTCCGCAACGATGGCGGCAAGTTCACCGATGTCACCTCTCAAGCCGGCGTAGCCGAACCTGCTGAGAGCTTCGCCACCTGGTTCTTCGATTACGACAACGATGGCTGGCCCGATCTCTTGGTCGCCGGATACTACATCGATACCCTCGACGATATCCCCGCCTTCCACCTCGGCCTTCCCGAACAAAGCCGAAGTGCCGCGGCTCTATCACAACAATGGTGATGGCACGTTCAAAGACGTGACCAAACAAGTCGGCTTAGACCGTGTCATCCTCAGCATGGGAGCGGGCTTCGGCGATCTTGATAACGATGGTTGGCTTGATTGCTATTTCGGCACCGGCACGCCCGACTACGAAGCGTTGCTGCCCAATCGCATGTTCCGCAACGACCGTGGTGTGCGCTTTCAGGACGTGACTGTATCCGGCGGCTTCGGCCAATTGCAAAAGGGTCATGCCATTTCGTTCGCCGATTTCAATCGCGACGGCAATGAAGACGTTTTCGAAGAGTTAGGCGGAGCCGCGCCGGGCGATACGTATCCAAGCGTTCTGCTTGCGAATCCAGGCCATGACAATCATTGGCTTGGATTAAAACTCATCGGCGTGAAATCAAACCGTTCCGCCATTGGCGCGCGCGTCACCGTCGTCTTAAACGATCGCCGGATTTACCGCACCGTGAATTCAGGCACCAGCTTTGGCGATACACCCTTTGAACAGCACATCGGCATCGGTCCCGCGCGCGCAATCGAGCAGATCGAAATTCGCTGGCCTGCCGGCGGCAAGCAGATTCTCACCGGACTCGCCGTCGATCATGTTTATGAACTTCGCGAGGGCGATACGAAAGCAACTCTACGAAACATTAAGCCGTTCGCCTATCCCAGCAGCATGACGGCCACGCACACTCATCCTGTTCAATTAACCGCCTCTTACCTAGCATCGATCTTGGCGGCGAGCGCCCGTTCCGCTGCCGCCTCATCTTTCTTGTTGACTTGATCCAGCGCCACGCTTAAGCTGTAATGGAGTGGCGCGCTCAGCGGGTTGATGAGAATGGCTTTGCGGTAAAGCTCAATCGCTTCCTCATATTGGCCTTTCGCATACAGAGCACCGCCCCAATTCAAATACGCGGGCACATAGTCTTCGTCGATCTCGATGGTCCGCTTATACTCTGGAATTTCGTTTTCATTGCCGGTGGCGCCGTATGCGACGCCGAGATTAAAATGCGCGCCCTGATCTTTTGGATAGAGGCGAGTCGCGATTCCCAAAATGCCCGCGCCCACTTGCGGATTGCCGCTTTGTGAGTAAGCGATGCCCAGGTAAGTCAGCGCCCGGAGAAAGTGAGGATCAATGCGCAGCGCATCAAACAAGGCGGCCGTCGATTCCGCTCCTTTTCCCTGTTTACGGAGTTCGCCCGCTTCGTTCACCTTCGCATCCGCATCCTCGCGAAAATTGCGCGGCATGCGCTGCAAGATAATGTACTTCCCGTTGGCGTTGATGACGTTCGTCATCTCTCCGTACTGCAGCTTCGAGACCGCTGCCGCCCAGGCCGGATCGAACTGCGCCGCCTCTATATCGCCCATATAGCCGCCGTTAATGCCTGTCGACCGCTCAACCGAATTCGCGCGTGCCAGTTCGAAGAACGATCCGCCCTGGACAATCTGCTGGCGCAGATTCGTAGCCTTTGCCTCGTCGTCCAGGACCAAGCTTCGAAGATACAGGTGCTTCGGTGGAATCGTGCTGCGCCATGCCGGATTTCGCACCGCCGCCACGCTAATTTTCGGATCGGGATGCACCCGGATCCAATGGTCGGCTAAGTGAAACGCGCCACGTATCTGGTGGGTTAAGTGGCATTCGGCGCATCCGCTCACCCGATTCACCGGGCATAAACCGGCATGTTTGGTCACGGCGGCACTGTGGCAGCCCATACATGTTTTGTCGCTGCGCACATACAGAACGGCGCGCGAAGCGTCTTCGTGCGGATTGTGGCAATTCGTGCAAGTGATGCCGCCCCCGCTCTGCCGCCAGCATTCGCTGTTCTTCAGAGACGTCACTTGGTCGGAAATGAGTAAGTTGCCGGGCATCGGATCTTCCAGAAATCCGGACCCGCGTGGCATTGCGTGCAGGGCCGGAACTTTTCGGCCACCGGTAGCTTCGCCGGGTTCAATATCTCGGAATCCTTCGAGTGTGCCGCCACCGCCGCCACATGCGCCTTGCCCGGGCCATGGCAGTTTTCGCAAGCAACGCCGGTTTCCACACGCGTTCCCAAAGTTCGCGGTGACACATGGCAACTGAAGCAACGCTTCTGTAAACTGGGCGTCAAGATGCGCCCAAAAGCCGTATCGTAGGCTGTCGGCTTCTCCTCCGGAAAGCCAAGCTCGAGCGCCAGCCCGTTTTCTAACACCGAGTGGATGTAACGCCCCTCCACCAGTGGCGCGCGCGGCAGCGGAATCCCATCTATGTCGGCAACCCGGAACAGGAATGTCAGCGCGTGGCGCTTGCCGCCAACTATGGATTCAACCGGAAACTCCCGCGCCGGCTGCCCGGGCAATTGCACTTTAAAGCGCGGCGTATCGCCGTTTTTGCTGACCGAATATTGGATATCCGGCGCCGGGCCTTCCGCGTGAGTCTCCAGATATTTCGCCGGCAGTTCATTGGTGTCCAGGCTCTGCCAAGTGCGCGCCATTTTGGTCAGAGCTTGGGTTTTGGCAATCTCTTTGTGGCAACTGGCACAGACATCGCTGCCCACGTAGCCCATATCTGCAGCAAATAAGGAACAGACAGACAAGGCAAAAAGGAGGACAGTGAAACGTAGGGAAGCCATTTCTCTATTGCATCGGCTTCGGGAATACCCCGCCGCGCATGCCCATCTCCAGACTGTTAGTAAGTTCCATATCTTTGTCGCGCTTCAACTTGGCGCCAGTTGCAAAGGCTTCGTCGCTAGCCGCTTTGTCGCCCTTAATGCGCAGTATTTGCCCCAGCGTGTTGAACGGACCCGGCGTGGTTGGATCAAGCCGGATCGCTTCTTTCAGTTCCACAACGGCCGCGTCCAAGTCTCCGTTCTGCTTCAGTGTGATCCCCAGCATGTAATGCGCCTCGGCATAATCGGGTCGAATCGCAATGGCCGCCTTCATTTGGCTCACCGCTCCGTCCAAATCGCCCAACTGCCAGTCGGCAATGCCAAGCGAATAGTGCGCCTCAGCCAGCTTTGGATCGATATCGAGCGCCCGTTGGAATTCCGCCTTTGACGCCTCAATTTGATCTTTCATCTTGAGCGCAATCGCGAGGTTGTAATGCGAGGCCGCCGACTTGGGATCCAACTCAACCGCGGCGCGATAAGCAGCCTCCGCTTTTTCAAACTCGCCGGTCTTCAGATACGCGTAGCCAATGTTCATCTGCGCCCCAGCTTTGGCCTGAGCCGTTGCTCCAGCGCGCGCCAAGACTTTCTGCGATTCCTCAATCGCCCGGCCCGCCTGCCGCGTCTGCACCAATAGACCTGCGTAGGTGTTGCGCAGACTGTCATCTTGCGGCGTCAGTTCCACCGCATGCGCGTAAGCATCGATGGCCGCCACATCCCCCTGTTTATGCAGCGCAACACCCAATTGCTTCCAAGCTTCCACCCTGCCAGGATCAATCGCTACTGCCTGCTTCAGCTCTCGGACGGCATGTTCCAGATCGTCGAGATCCAAATACGCCGACCCAAGATGATAACGGTAGTCAAAACTACCCGGCGTCAGTTTGGCGGCAGCTTCTAGTTCAGGCAACCCGTGTTCGCGGTCCTTCGCCAGCCACAACGCAACACCCAGATGATAGTGAGCCGGCGCAAAATCCGCATTCAACGCAATGGCTTTATGAAACCGTTCCAACGCCTCCGGCCCACGGCCAACCACCGCCAGCAAAAAACCGATATGATCTTCCGATTCGGCCGTCGCCCCCGCAGCTTGCGCCGCCTGATTCAGCAGCGCCATTCCGTTTCGGGTATCGCCCGCACGCAACGCCGCCTCAGCTTGGTTCGCCAAATCCGCCGGCGTTTGCGCCGCCAGACACGCCGCCACCGTGAGTAAAAGAAAAACCTTCAATCACTTGTAATTATAGAGATTGGCTTAGCGCTTGCCCATGAACACGCGCAATTCGGCGATGAGTTGGTCGATCTCCTCGTCCAACTTTTTGTTGTGCTCATTGTCCGAAATAGCCTGCTGATGAGCCTTCTCTGCAACCTTCGCCTGTTCCAATTCAACGATCGGATTCAGTTTTGGTTCACCCGGGCCCTGCGTCGACATACCAATTACGCTATCACCCTTTGCTCTTACCTTCCACCACCGTCACAACCTGATTCGCCTTCACGCCCGCCAGCTTATCCACCACACCGCTCGGCCAATGCACTTCCACGTCCGCTTTCGTCGCTTTACTCAACCCAAAGTGAACCCGCAAATCGCTCTGCGAAAAATAACTCCCGCCGCTGCGCACTTCGTCCATCTGCTGGTGCTCGCCTTCCGGCTTGCAAAATATCCGTGCGCCAATGCCGGAACGGTTCGATTTCACGCCCACCGTTTTCACCGCCAGCCAGTTATTCTTCAGCGTCGATTCACAATGCAGCAACTGCGGCACGTCGTTCACGCAGTTCACCACTACGTCCAGATTGCCGTCGTTATCAAAATCACCCACCGCGCAGCCGCGCCCGGAAACCTGTCTCTAAAATACCGGGCCCGGCTTCGAGCGAAACATCTTGAAATTTGCCGTTACCCAGGTTATGATAAAGCACCTTGCGTTCACGGTAGCCCGATTCGCTGGCTTTCTCGCGCACTTCCGGATAAACGTGTCCGTTGCAAGTGAGCACATCCGGCCAGCCATCGTTATCGAAATCCAGAAAACTCGCGCCCCAACCCAGGAAGCGCGTATTGCGCCCCATGCCCGATTGAAACGTCATGTCCTCAAAGTTGTTGTTGCCTAAGTTGCGATAGAGCGTTGAAGTATCACCGGCGAAATTTGTCTTGAAAATTTCCAGCCGCCCGTTGCCCATCACGTCGGCTGCCGTCACGCCCATGCCCGCTTGCGTTTTGCCGTCAGCGCCAAACGCCACACCCGCTTCTAGTGCAATATCGGTAAACGTTCCGTCATGGTTGTTCTTAAACAATGCCGAGGGTGATGAATCGTCAGCCACATAAATATCCGGCCAGCCGTCGTTGTCAAAATCGCCCACTAGCACGCCCAAACTATACGTGCCCTGCTTCTTCAGAATGCCGGCCTTTTCTGAAACGTCCGTAAACGTGCCGTCGCCGTTGTTATGGAACAAAATATCTTTGCCGCCCTGCAACCCCGGGGGTCCGCAGGCGACCAGCAAACCTTCGTACATGCAAGGTCCATTTTCAGGACGCGGCGCCGTTTTCGGATCGAAATCAATGTAGTTGCCAACGTACAAATCCAAGAAGCCGTCTTTGTCGTAATCAAGAAAGGCACAGCCCGTGTTCCAACGTTGCAGCCCGCTGGTGGTGCGTGTGGTCACGCCAGCCTTGCTCGCCACGTCGATGAATGTGCCGTCGCCGTTGTTGCGATAAAGGCGAACAATCGCCCCAGTAGGTCACGAACAAATCGACGTGCCCGTCGTTGTTGTAATCGCCCGCGCACACGCCCTGCCCCCAACCTGTGCGCGCCACGCCCGCTTTCACGGTGACGTCGGTGAACGTGCCGTCGCGATTGTTCTTGTACAAGCGGCTCACCGGCTCCTGCCCTTTGGGGAATGTTGTTTCGAAGCGCGTGCCGTTCACCAGGAAGATATCCAACCAGCCATCGTCGTCGTAATCGACAAATGCCACGCCGCAACCCGTTGTTTCGAGCAGAAATTTGTTACTTTGTTCGGCGCCAAAAATCGTCTTGGCTTTGAGCCCCGCCTTGCGCCGCTACGTTGACAAACTGCACGCCCAATGGCGTTGCAGACAGCAGTTGTTCCAACGAAAAAACGGGCAAGCTGGCGCACAGCGAGCGGATAAATGAGCGACGTGACGGCAAACCTCAGTTTAAAACGCACGCAGCATATGATCCGGGCAACTGAGCTGAATTTCAGCGCGCAATTGCTGTGGCAGGTCGAGCCCGTGTTTGGCTAGAAACGGCAGTATGGAATAGAAACGTTCCTGCAAATGCCGCTGCGGATAAATCAAGTTCACTAAATACTCCGCGTCTTTGCCGGCATGCGCATCGCGGCGCATGGTTTCGCGCGCAATCTTGCGCTCCAGCTTGCCAAACTGATAGTTAATCTTGGCCGTACTCTTGCGCGACGCCGCCTCCAGCGTTGGATCGAAATGCAGCAAGCTTCCCTGCAGTTGCGCCAGCGCTTGCGAGGCCGATGTTTGCGCCACTTTCATCTGCTCGCTCAAGGCCGGTGGCACCAGTTTCGCCGCCAACGCGCCCTTCACATTTTCGTGATGGTCCATTAGATCGGTCACGCGCAGATCGTAACGTGTCAGCAGTTTGCTCGCCCGCGCATCAAGCAGCGTGAAGCTATTACGCGGATAAATGACAGGCATCCGCCCGAGCAGCTTTTCATACAACGCCGCCCCTTGCGCAAAATACGCGGTCTCCGACGGACCCGCGATGTAGCTTACCGAAGGAAGCAAGTAGTCTTGCATCACAGGCCGCAGCAGTGCATTGGGCGAAAGCTTTCCAGCCATCGCGCCCATCTCCGCAGTGCTGTAAGAGCCGTCTTTCGTGATGAACCGCCCGTCTTTCCAACGCACCGGCCAGCGGCGTCCATTCTTCAGCAAAAAGAAGAGCGACGAATCATCGTCTATATGCACCTGCGTGTGATAGCCGGCTTTACTGATCTCCGCATTGCGAGCGCGCAACGCCGTTAGAAGTTCAGGAACCCGCTGCACGGCTTCACTCAAAAAAGGCGCAGCCACTTCGCGAACGGGTGCGGCCAGCGGATCCACGAAAAGCAGCCCCAAGCCCTGCAGTGTTCGTTCCAGCAGCTTGCGAAACCCGGAACCAAGCGTGGCGCCCGGTTGATACGCAGCCGCCACTTCCTTCATCACATCTTCCGCGAAAGGCAGGTCACCCAAAGCGGCGCGCAATTCCGCCAGCGGAATTTCATTCAATACGACGTCGCCCACCGGACCGCCATTAACCACGCTGCTGGCCAAGCCAATCTTCGCGGGCGTGGCGTCTTGGTTGAACACCCAGGCGTGATCGACTTCCGCCAGATCATGATCTTCCGTGGCCAACCAGAATATGGGTACGGCCGGAATGCCCTGCTCATTTAAATGTGCAGCCAGTTGGACTGCGGTGAGCGCCTTGAAAATCGTGTAGGCCGGACCGAGCAGAAAACCCACCTGCTGGCCGGTAATTACCGCCACTGTATTTGGCTGGGCTAGCTTGTCTAATGCAGCTTGATCGCTGTTCTGCGACGCCAGCGCCGCCACGATTTTGGCCCTTCGCTCTGCCGGAAACGATACAGCTTTCGCTGCCGCTTCCACTCCGTCCACATGCCACGAATGATAAGGAAAGAAACTACTTAACCGGTCGAACTGGTATAAATAATCGGCAAAAAGCTTGCTCGTTCCCGGAATTTGATCTTGGCGAACACACGAAGGCTGCATAGGCTCAGAAGGCCGCCTTTACCAGATGACGCCCACCCCCCGAAAGTTACCACAATTATGCTCGTAAGCCGGTTAGAGACAATAGAAGAGAGTATGGACGAGCAGGAATTTAAGAAGCAGGCGGATCTGGCGCTGGAATCCCTCTACAAGAAGCTTTCCGCCGCCACCGACAAGTATGATTTCGAGCCGGATTTCAACGCCGGCGCGCTCAGCATTGAGTTCGAAGAGCCCAAAGCCCGCTTTGTGGTGAGCCCGAATTCACCCGTCCGGCAAATTTGGGTTTCGGCACACTCAAAAAGTTTCAAGCTGGATTGGGTGCCCGCGCAAAATGCGTTTATTCTGCCGGAGACTTCGCAAACCTTGGAGCAGATGATCGCCGGGGCTATTTCCAAGCACCTGGGCGAAGACATCCAGTTGTAATACCGTGCCGGGCGTCTACATTTCCTATCCGTTTTGCAGCCAGAAGTGCAGCTTCTGCAACTTCGCTTCCGGCGTCAGCGCGCCCGCGACCATTGCCGAATATCAAGCCGCGCTCCTAGCCGAAATTCGCGCGCATCTCTGGGCTTGGCAGCCCGAAACACTTTACTTCGGCGGTGGCACGCCGAGCTTGATGCCGCCCAGTTTCTTGCGCGAAATCATGGCTGCCATTCCGCGCGAAAAATTGACCGAAGTCACGCTTGAATGCGCGCCTGGCACGGTCACGCCGGAAGCGGCCGCGCTCTGGCGCGATTGCGGCATCAACCGCGTCAGTTTAGGCGTGCAATCGTTCGTCACCAAAGAACTGCGCCAAACCGGCCGGCGGCATGATGCGGCCATGGTCGAACGTGAGATCGCGCTACTGCGCAGCGTTGGCCTCTCCAATATCAATATTGATCTGATTGCCGGCCTTCCCGAACAAACGCTTGCTTCCATGGACGAATCGCTCGCCTGGATTGAACGTTTGAATGCGCCGCACGTCTCGCTTTATATCTTTGAAATTGACGAAGACAGCCGCTTGGGCAACGAAATTCTGTTAGGGGGCCAACGTTATGGCGCACCGTGCGTGCCGGGTGACGAACTCACCGCGCAGCTTTACGAAAAGGCCTCGAAAGCCCTGCGCGCCATCGGCTATCACCATTACGAAATCTCGAATTACGCCCACCCCGGTTTCGAATCGCGCCACAATTTGAAATACTGGCTGCTCGAACCATACATCGGCTTCGGTTTGGATGCTCACTCGTTCGACGGGCAGCAGCGTTCCAGCAACGCCGACACCTTCCCGGCCTATTTCAAAGCCGAAAAACCGCCGCAAACGACGAGCGACCCCGCTGAGGAACATTTCTTCGTCGGTTTACGTTTACTAGATGGAATCGAACCCACAGCCGCTGAATGGCAGCGTTTTTCGAAGCCCATTGAAAAGTGGGAACGGGCTGGCATGCTCGAACGCGACGGCGCGCGCTTGCGTCTTACCGCGCCGGCAGTGTTAGTCTCAAACGAAATCTTCCAGGAGTTTCTCAATGATTGACTTGCGCAGCGACACCGTCACCAAACCAAACGAAAAAATGCGCGCGGCCATGGCTAAAGCCGAGGTGGGCGACGATGTCTACGGCGAAGACCCCACGTTGAACCGCCTGGAAGAGCGCGCCGCCGAAGTATTCGGCAAGGAAGCCGCGCTGTTCGTGCCCACCGGCACCATGGGCAATACCATCGCCGTAAAGCTGCATACCAATCACGGCGAAGAAGTCATCTGCGACGCGCGTTCCCACTTGGTGGATTGGGAACTCTCCATGATGGCTTGGTTCTCCGGTTGCCAGGCGCGTATGGTCTCCTCGCCCGACGGCATTCTCACCTGGAAACAAATTTCTTCCGCGCTGCGACCCAAAGGTCCGCACAACGCGCCCACCACACTCATCGCCCTTGAAAACACTCACAACATGTCGGGCGGCACCGTCTATCCGCAAGAAACTATCGACGAAATTTGCGCTGAAGCCAAAACGCGCGGCCTGAAAGTTCACATCGATGGCGCGCGCATTTTCAACGCCGCCACCGCTTCGCACAGCACGGTTGCTCGTATCGCACGCGATGTGGATTCCGTTATGTTCTGCCTTTCCAAAGGCCTCGGCGCACCGATTGGCAGCCTGCTCGTGGCCTCGCGCGAAGCCATTGACCGCGCTCGTTTGTACCGCAAACGTCTGGGCGGCGGCATGCGTCAAGCAGGAATTCTAGCCGCGGCAGGGCTGATCGCTTTAGATGAATCGCCTGCCGGTTTGGCCACAGATCACGCCAACGCCCGCTATTTGGCCGACCGCTTAAGCCAAATGCCGCCCATCAAACTCGACGCCGCCGCCGTTCGCACCAATATCGTGATTTTTGACATCTCCGGCCTCGGCGTGAGCACCGCCGATTTCAGCCGGAGCCTTAAGGAAAAAGGCGTTTTGGCCAACGGAATCAACCCCACCCACATGCGCATGCTCACTCACCGCGACGTATCGCGGCAAGACTGCGAGAAGGCGGCGGACGTCGTGGGAGAACTGGTACTTCGGTCTAATAGGGTTCGGTCTAGTCCTGTAACGGTCTAGCAATTTGCTTCACCTTGCATTAGACTCATAGGTCAGGAGAAGAACAAGTCATGGCGTTTTGTCCAAACTGCGGTACCCAGTCACCCGGTGCGTTTTGCCCAAATTGTGGAACCGCCGTGGCCTCTGCCGGCGATCCCGCGGCTGCAACGCCGCCCCCGCCGCCCAGCACTCCACCAAGTAACGGCAGCGCCTATCCTCAATACTCTCAGCCAGCCGCTGCGCAAACATTCAGCGCACCGGGAATGAGCGATAACGTGGCCGGCGCGCTTTGTTACTTCGGCGGCGTTGTCACAGGCATTATCTTTTTGATCCTCGCACCCTATAACCAAAGCAAACTGGTGCGCTTTCATGCGTTCCAATCGATTTTCTTCTGCGTCGCTTTTATTGTGGCCATGATCGCGGTGGGAATGCTCTTTCACATCTTCACCTTGGTTCTTACGCCACTGATCGCTTTAGCCGGTTTCGTCATTTGGCTTTACCTGATGTATTCCGCCTTCAACAACAACAAAGTAAAGCTTCCCGTAATTGGCGATCTCGCCGAAAAACAAGCTTAACCAAACCCTGGCGGCTCACGTCTCATACTTAAGACTGTGAGCAAGATTGGGTTCGTTCTTATTTTTACCGCGCTTTGCCGGGCGCAAACCACTGCCGTTGATGTATCGCCGCGTATTGGCTTGGTCGAAGTTTTCGGCATTCACAAAGCATCCGTAAACAAGATCCGCGCCGCAGTGGGCGCCGTTGCCGGCGATCCTTTGCCGCCCTCCGAAAGTGCGGAGGACCGCATCAACAAAGTGCCGGGCGTTGCCGCTTCGCGCCTGGAAGCCACCTGTTGCAGCAACGACGGCAAGATGATCCTTTACGTTGGCGTGGAAGAACGCGATACCCCGCATCTTGAGTTTCATCCCGCTCCTACGGGTGAAGCTCGCCTGCCCAACGCGCTCTACGACGACTACATGAGCTTTCTCGAAGCCGTGGAAGGCAGCATTCGCGGCCGCAACGCCGACGAAGATCTGACGAACGGCTATTCGCTGCTGGCTGATCCTTACGCCCGCGTTTTTCAGCGCGGCTTCATCCCGCTCGTGGAAGTGAACCTGAATCTGATTGATCAAGTCGTGCACGAATCGTCCGACCCTGAGCAACGCGCCGCAGCCGTCTATCTGCTGCAATACGGCCCGCGCGGCCGCAAATCCAAAATCATTACCGATGCGCTGCAATACGCCTTGCGCGACCAGGAAGACATCGTTCGTAAGAACGCCTTGCGTGCGCTGCGAGCCGTCTACGTGGGCGCCAAAATGAATCCGGATCAGCAGGTAGCCATTGAACCCGCCTGGCTCATTCAGATGTTGAACTCAGTAGTGTGGTCTGATCGCCGAACGGCCGCGCAGATCCTGGTTGATCTGACGGAAGACCGCAACCCGGAGACGCTAAACTCCATTCGCGAAATCGCCCTGCCGTCCGTGGTGGAAATGGCGCGCTGGCAAACGCTGACTCATGCTTTACCCGCGTTCGTTCTGGCCGGCCGCATCGCTGGCGCCGATGAGAAAACGATCAAAGACGCTTGGGTGCGCGAAGACCGCGAATCGATTTTAAGCCAATTGACTGCGAAAAAAGGCAAGAAAGGAAAGTAACGCCTTCACTTCAGCCCGGCGTCGATCAATTCCTTCAACCCTCGATTGTCTCCCTTGAGAAAGCTCGCCTGTGACGCCGCAATCATTTGATCGCGCGTGACGCTCCGCCAACTTAAGGTGAAGGCCGCCGCCAGCGCTAACTGACGAATGAATTCCCTTTGCGTACGCCCATTGCCTTCGCGGAACGGATGCACCGCATTGATCTCTCCAAGGAAATACGCAGCCCTTTCGATGAATGCGGACCGATCAAAGCCCTTAAGAAAACTCTCGTTGGCTAGCTTGTTGAGGACGCCGTGCAGTGACGGCTCAATAAAATCTGCTCTCCCAAACGAGTTGCCTCCTTTGGAAATGTTGACCGTCCGAAACTCGCCCGCCCAAGGATAGACGTCTTGAAAAATATACTTGTGAAGAGCTTTGAGATGCGAGACGTCAAACTTCCCCGTAATCGAGCCGGCTGACAATGCCGTGAGCCTCGTGACCGTGGATTGCGCTTCAAACCTAGCCAAGATCTCCGGGTCGCGAATGTCCCGAAGATTCTTAAGGACGTCCGTTCTTGGGTAAACGTACGGGTCCGAACTGTCGATCATGCAGCGCCTCGATCTCCCTCCCCAGTTGTTCGAGGTCGATCTCACCGTCCACATAGCGCTGGTAAATCGCCAAGGCTTCGGCACCCGGTTCAAGCCCCTCGAGTCGAACCGACGCGAGAGCTTCCTCTACGTCAGAGGCCCGTTTCGCCCGCTCTTCGGCGCTAATTTTGAGAGTCGGCGGCATGAATATTCTATTTCGTATTTTACCAATTCCCACCTTTGATAGCATCTTCCACATGCGGTCCTTTTTCTCTCTTCTGCTCTGTGCTGCCCTGTGCGCGGCTCCCTCGTTCGCGCGCGAAAAGAAAGCCCTGCAAATCTATTTCATCGATGTGGAAGGCGGCCAGTCTACGCTCTTCGTCACACCCGCCGGAGATTCTCTTCTCATCGACACAGGCTGGGGCTACAACGCTTTTCGCGATGCAATCCGCATCAGATAAACCCGCCAAACTGCGCCGGCATCAAGAAGATCGATTACGTACTCATCACCCACTTCCATGCCGATCACGTCGGCGGGGTTCCGCAGTTGCTCAAGAAGATTGATGTGGAACACTTCGTCGATCACGGCCCCAACCGCGAAGAATCAAAGGCCACCAAAACTTTGTATGACGAATATCAAACCGCCATTGCCGGCTACGACCACATTGTTCTCAAACCCGGCGACAAGCTACCGGTGAAAGGCATTGACGTCACCGCCGTTTCCGCCGATGGCAATGTTCTGGCACAGCCCTTACCCGGCGCGGGACAGCTGAATGATGCGTGCTCCGGCGTGCAGCCGAAGGCGAGCGATCCCAGCGAAAACGCACGTTCGTTAGGCGTGGTGATTGAATTCGCAGGCCTGCGCATTGTCGATCTCGGCGATCTCACATGGAACAAGGAGCTTGATCTCATGTGCCCGAATAACAAGCTGGGTAAGGCCGATATCTACATCGCCTCTCACCACGGCATTGATCAAAGTAACAGCCCGGCCTTGGTCCACGCCCTGCGCCCCCGCGTGGCCATTATCGACAACGGCACTAAGAAAGGCAACGCCCCCAGCGCCTGGGACATTATCAAGTCGTCCCCCGGGCTGCAAGATATCTGGCAACTGCATTTCGCCGACGCTGGCGGCAGCGAGCATAATACAACTGATCCGTTCGTAGCTAATGTGGACGAGGCGGACACTGGCTTTTATTTAAAGTTAACCGCGCACGAAGACGGCAGCTTTGAAGTTTTCAACTCGCGCAATAAGTACGAAAAAACTTATCAACCGCTGCACTAAACGCTGTCCGCCTTCAACTCCTCCACCTTGGCCGTGCGATTCACCAGCCCTCGCGGCTCAAGCCGTAACACGCATAATTCGTCTGGTTCATCGCCCTCAGTAACAAACTGCCGGATAGGGCCAAAGAATTCGCTCAGCTCACTACTGGTGCAAGCCGGCAAAAACGCCCGCAGCACTCTAGGGTCATAGAACCGAAAGTAAAGCTGCTTGCCCTGGGCGTCTTGAACATAGAGAAAACGCCTAAGATGCCGCCGCACCTCTTCAATCGAAGCCGCCGAATAGAGTAAGACGAACCAACTCCGGCCCCAGCCTTTATTGAGTAATTCTTCCACCCAATCGGCCGATTCCGGCACTGCCACTAAGTAAGGCGCCTGCGGCGCCAGCCGGTAAGCTGTATCCCCTTCATACAAACTGCGCCAGTCCGCTTTGCCCTGCGTCAAAAAGGCGAGCACCAGCTTGTCCTGCGCGGCGTCCATCAAGACATACTGCGGCTTGTGTTGGAGCAGTGTCTCCAAAAGATTAAGCGCCATTCGTCGATTCGCTAAAGATCGCTGATGAAGGCAGCCGCCGCCTTAGCCGCGCACTCCAAACAAAAGCCAGACCCGCCCGTCGCGTCCCCAATCCACACGCTGAAACAACCCATTGCGATAACTCCGCCCGCCGCAGTCTTGTCCCCCAGACGCGCCGCGAAACTCCCGCCAATCTTCACCGAATCCGACCCTTGCACAATAGCATCCGGCGACATCGGATCCTCGACTAGGTCGCCGATCCGCGCGGCCGGCAGTCCACCAATTAAAACGGTGGGCTCACAGGGAGCCAAAATAGGCCCTCCTCCGGCGGGACATCCGTGCGGATCTGTTAAGCGAGCGGCTGGCGGCATAGTTCGTGTGAAATCCATCTTCAGGTTACACCACTCGATAACTCTACAACTCGCAATTTCACGGCGGTCTGCGCACTGTGTAAGCTAATTAACACTTACTTTGAAAGTGATCGCTGAAGCGCTTCCAGTATTGACTCAAAGGGGGCGCTTCAGTACACTCAAAAGACACTCTTCGCGGATGTTTGTCATCACCGAAACTCACACGGAAGCCTTGGAGACTGTTTCCACCCAAGCCTTTATTAAGCGAACCGACCTTCATCTGCGGCACTGGTTCCCCCATCACTGCCAACCTCTTGACAGAGACCAGATGCGAGCCGTCATCCACCGCGGTTGGGGTCAAGCCAAGAGTTATCACTTCACGAGTGAGGCCTGTGTTCGCTCATACCTCGAACTAATGTGCCTGCTGGGCAGCGATTTCGACACCGACCCATTACTGCCATGGGCCGCTAGCATCCTGAACGAAAAATGCGGCGATTGCCAATTTTCGCGTGGAGATAAGCTACACGAAAAGGCTTGGGCCTACGCTCGTCACATTTCGCGCGACTACCAGCGCCTGCTCTCTTCCGAGACGGTCAAGCCAGACGGCTTGGCAGCAGCACCGAAGGGCTTACCTGATCTTGTACAGTTCGTTAAGGTCTCCCTTCGGGAAACCTGCCCGGCTAAATGCTCCTATCTCGGTGATGACGCTCTGCTCGGCGCGGCCGCCCGTATGGCTCAATCGGCGCTCGCACACGGCATCAAGAGCACCAACGGCGTAACCCGCTTCGCTACTATGAATTTTATCTTCGGCTCAGCCTTCCACAAAGATCCGTTCTTGCCTTGGGCGACTGCCGCCCTGAATGTCCCCACCAAGGCTGGCCCAGACACGCGCGCCGACGATCTTCATGCCAAGGGCCTTTCCTTTCTCACGCGCATGTGGAACCTCTCAGCGTCGAAGGGACGCTCCTAACCATGCCAGATCTTGGAGATTCGGCGCCTCCTTGTCCGAGCGACAGTACCGCGCCTCCCGGAACAGCGGGGTCTCAAACTACCAGCTGTCAAAAAAAGAAGTGTTGCGGCTGTGTTACCAGCGTAGCCATCGAAAATGTGCGCGAGTCCGTAGACGGCTCAATCCAAACGGCTATGTATTCCGGAACCGCTTTTCGTTGGGCTAACGGTCACGAATTCGATTTGCGCATCGAGTTAAGCTATACCGCTGGAACTGACGGCGTCTCCGACTGCAAGCTCGAGTGGTTTGAAAGCACCAATCATCCGCCCGCCTTCTATCTCGATAAAACGACAAACAAATATATCGACGTGGCTTCGTCTGGTAATCCGAACTCGATGCTTTTTACGCCCTGGAAAAATCGCAAAATACCTTGCCCCAAGGGCGGGAATGTCACAGTTGTACTTCATGACGTGCCCAGTCTCGGAGGTGCTCCCGGCATGACCATGTCAAGGAAGCTCGGGTTCAAATTGGTCGTCAGTTCTGGCGCGGGCTGCGCGTGTGCTGCCACGAGCGCCCAGGTCACGGCGCTACAGAAATTGAGAATGGTGAACGGTAAAATCACCTCGGCTTCTTTCGACGTAGGCGCACAGATGAAGATGCTTCCATGAGAAGCTCTTAACATGTGGAAGAATAGACGGCTCATCGCTGGATTTGTCATGCTATTCGCCGCCGAATCGTTCCCCCAAACGGTCGGAAACAAGAACCGCCCCGAGCATGCAAAGGTTATGGACAAGACGTTGAACACCGTAGTTTTGAACTGGCTGCACGAAGCCCCTTTTGACGACCCGTCCGCTGCGCAGGCGTCGCCAAATTTCTCATACGAAGAGTGGTTCGCCAAGGGCAAGTCCATTCCCGGATGCATCGACGCGCTCATTGCCATCCTCGACAAAGAAGATTTGCAACATCCTTCCGGCGATGGGATGCGCACCGCTTATGCGCTTGGCATGATCGGCGACAAGCGCCAACAGGCCGTGACCGCGCTGCTCCGCGTTCGTAACAGCACAGACCTCAATCTGCGCATCCAGGCGGTCGCCGCTCTCGGCCGCCAAGGCGACGCCGGCGTGCTCCCGGTCCTCGAACAACTGGTAAACGATCCCAAAGAAGATCTAAACGTTCGCGCCAACGCCATCATTTCCCTTGGCCACATAGGCGCGCCCTCTTCCGAGCCGCTGCTGCGCAAGATGCTAAAGGACCATGACGAGTTTTTAGTTCAGTGTGCGCAAGAAGCGCTTCGTCTACTCTCTGAAAAGAAGTAGCTGCCTACCCGAAGAAATCCCGAACCTTCTCAAACACGCTCTTCTCCCGCGGCGAATTCTCCACCGGCAAAAGCGTCGCCAATTGCTCAAACAGCTTCCTTTGGTCACGCGTGAGCTTCTTCGGAATCTGCACATCCAGATGCACGAACAAATCGCCGCGCGTCCGGCTATTCAAAATCGGCACGCCCAAATTGCGAATGCGGAACTGCGCCCCAGGCTGCGTGCCTTCCGGCACTAGAATCTGCTGCGTGCCATCGAACGTCTCAATCTCTATCTCCGCGCCCAACACCGCCTGCGCCAAATTAATGGGCAGCGTGCAATGCAAATCGTTTTCACGGCGCTCGAAGATGTGATGCTCATTCACCTTCAGCACCACATACAAATCGCCCGGTTGCGCGCCGGGCGGCCCCGGATTTCCTTCGCCCGCCAGCCGCAGCCGCGTCCCGTTGTCCACGCCCGCGGGAATGTTCACCTTCAGGCGCTTCTCAACTTTATTGAAGCCTTCCGCCTTACACTGCGGGCAAACCTGCCGGATCAGCTTCCCGCGCCCGCTGCAACTGGGGCACGTTTTGCGAATGGAAAGAAAGCCCTGCTGATAAAGAACTTCGCCGCGCCCATGGCACGTGGTGCAGGAAATCAAGCCACCATTCGGATCGGCGCCCGACCCCTGGCATTTGGTGCAAGCCTCCATGCGCGGAATCAGCAAGTCGGCCGAAAGACCCTTCATGGAATCTTCAAAGCTGACTTCCAGATCGTAGCGGATATCTTCGCCGCGCACCACGCGCGAACGCCGTCCGCCTCCGCCGCGCTGGCCGAATAAATCGCCCAAGCCAAAGAGGTCGCCCAGAATATCGTTGAAATCGGCGAAGGTCGCTTCATCAAAGCCCACGCCGCCGGCGCCCGGCCCATTGACACCTTGATGCCCGAAGCGGTCGTAACTGGCGCGCTTTTGCGGATCGCTCAAGATCGCGTAAGCTTCGGCGGCTTCCTTGAACCGTTCCTCCGCGTCGCGATCGCCGGGATTACGGTCGGGATGGAACTGGAGAGCTAATTTTCGATAGGAAGACTTGAGCGTCTGTTCGTCGCAATCGCGCGAGACGCTCAGCACTTCATAATAATCGCGTTTGGCGACACCCATCTAACTGTTTAGATCCCTTCGTCAAAAACGCGGCCGAACCGCTTAACGATTCACCGCCACTTTCACCATGGCAGGACGCAGAAGACGGCCCTTGAAATAATAACCGCGTTGGTATTCTTCAAGGATAGTCTCATCGGGGTGGTCTTTTGTATCAACCATTTCCACAGCGTGGTGAATGTGCGGGTTGAAGACAGGAACGTCGGAGGCGATGGGCTCAAGCCCGAGCTTCTTTAGCGCTTCGTAAAGCCGCTGGTAAATCAGCTCCATGCCCCTGGAATACTCTTTATCTTCGCAATCGGCTTTGAGCGCCCGCTCGAAATCGTCCAGCACCGGCAGTAAAGCCTTGACGGTGTCCATGGCTGCAAATTCAAGCAACTCCCCGCGCTCGCGCTCGCTGCGCCGGCGGTAGTTCTCGAATTCCGCCTGCCGCCTTTGCAGCAGATCCTGGTATTCCGCTTTCTCCTTTGCCAGACGTTCGCGCTCGCTGGCATCCGAACTGGAGTTACTGAAACTGTGGGCCTGTTCCGCGCTCTCCGCGCCACGCTCTTGTTGAGCGTCCTCGGCGGCGACAGCATTGTTATCGTTATCTGCTTGCATTAGACTTGACCGATAGAAGAACTTTGAAGGAACCCCTTCCTAGAGCTTTTAGCGTAACAGAACCCGGGCACTCCGGCAGGCTCCCGCACTTTCGCCCTTGAATTGTTCCCCTAACCTAATAGGTTAGCAAGAACGCCGCCGAAAAAAAGGGCTTTTCGTGAATTCCTAGGCGCGAAACTTCGTGACCAGGGCCACCTTTGCCCAATTGAAAATGAGCCGACCCTGTGCGGATCGACTCTCCACCAAGAATAGTGGGATGTGCTAATTCTTAGGCCCCTTCGAAGAAACGCCCGGCGCATCCACGAAAGCGCGCTCGGCCAGTGTCCAACTTTGCATCGTCCTTATACTGGTGCTGCGCGCAATGATAAAACCGCCCACCAAGCCGAAACCCAACTGACAGGCCACGAACCAAGGCCAACTGATGTGTTCGTTCAAACCAGGGTTGATCAAATTCAGCACCGTGGCAATTACGCCGCTCCAGATGATCGGCATCAAAATGCCTGCCCACAACGCTGCGAATTTCGGGAACATCGGTAGAGTCACGGCATACAGCACGCCCACCAGCATGGAGATCACCAAGTGACCGGCAAACGCCGCCCCCACCGCGAAGGCGTCGAAGTTTTGCAACTGCGCATCCGTCTCATGCCCGATGGAAGGGATCACTACACCCGCCAACAAGTTCACCGGATACCAAATGCTGTGATGCGCAATCAGTCCATACAAGCAAGCCAGTGCAGCCATAACCGCACCGCCCGCCAAACCGCCCAAAATACCCGCTGAGTAAGGATGAATTTCCTCTGGAATGCGCACCCGATGGCTATCTTCGCCCAGCTTGCAAACGCATGACGGAGCGCGCGCCCACTTCTATGGCGCTCGGCCGCTTGTTCGCCTCTATCGGACAAAGTTCGTGTACATCTTCGGGAATCACCACCCGCCACCAACCGACGGCCGAGATCAGTCCAATCAGAAGACCCGCGTACGACACCAGCGCCGTTTGAATGGCGATACCCGCGAAGACTAACATCACACCCAAGGCCAGCAAGAGTGGCCACAGCGTAACCGCCGGCATTTGGATCGGAGTTCCGTCGCCCCGTTCGCCGGCTTCACCGTATTGAATTTCTTGTTCCATGTCTCTTTTACCTTCCAATTACATAAACAACGGTGAACACCACAACCCAAACGGCATCCACAAAGTGCCAGTACCAGGAAAGAAATTTCACCCGGCGCTCCTGCCGCACAATGTTGCGTCCGAACAGCGTGGCCAGCATGACAATGATCAGGAAAATCATCCCGACAATCACGTGCGTGGCGTGCAAGCCAACTAGCGAGTAATAAGTTGTGCCGAACAGATTCGTGGTGATGGTCAGGTGTTCGTCATTGATCAGATGCCGCCATTCCGCCGCGGTTGCCATCAGGAACTCCAACCCCAACGCGATCGTCGCCACCCACCAAAGCTTGAAGTTGGCCAAATTTCCTTTTTTCAAAGAGTTCTCGGCCAGCACGATGGTCAAGCTGCTCGAAAGCAGGCAAATCGTTGCCAAAATCGGAATGTTCAAAACTTCATTCGGATAAGGCCCTGTTTTGCTCTGGCCTATATAAACGATGTAAGCAACGGCAAACATCAAGAAGAGGACCGACTCGGTAAAAATCAGCATCAGGATACCGACGCTGCCGCGATCCGGCAAATGCCAGTCGCGCGCGATGCTCATCGGGTCGGTTGCAATTACGCCTTGTTGTGCCATAAATTTCTTATTCGAACTTCCAATCTGGATCTTCCGGATGTTTCAGATCCCAAAGCGGCCGGCCGCTGCGAACCACAGGAATTTTTTCAAAGTTATACTCAGGCGGTGGCGACGTCGTCGCCCATTCCAGCGTCCACCCATCCCACGGATCGTCGCCCGCTTTCGGGCCCTTCCAAAGTCCCCAAATCACGTTCACCACGAACAACAAAATGCCCACAATCTGAACCGCCACGCCCCAGGTGGAAATCAAATTCCACGTTTCCAGGCCGTGTCCCGGCAGATAGGTATAGACACGTCGCGGCATACCGAGGAAGCCGGCAAAGTGCATGGGGATAAACGTCATGTTGAAACCAATCATGAAGATCCAGAAATGCAAACGTCCGATGGTTTCGCTAAACATCTTGCCCGTGGCCTTCGGGTACCAATAATAGATACCGGCGAATAAGCCAAACACCAAACCGCCAATCAGCGTGAAGTGGAAATGCCCAACTACGAAGTAAGTATGGTGCAATTGCCAGTCGAAGGGCGCCGTGGCCAGCATGATGCCCGTTAATCCGGCAACTAAGAACTGAAACAGGAACCCGCACGCAAAGAGCATCGGCGTGGCGAAGCGAATCTTGCCGCCGTACATTGTCGCGGTCCAGTTGAAGATCTTGATACCGGTCGGAATGCCCACCAGCATGGTCGCCGTCGCAAAGAACGTATTCGAAAGCGAAGACAAGCCCACGGTAAACATATGGTGTGCCCATACGCCGGAGCCGATAAAGAAAATCATCACAATCGCCGCTACCATCGCGGGCTTGCCAAAAATCGGCTTGCGCGAAAACACCGGCACTACTTCCGACATGATGGCGAAAATCGGGAAAATCAAAACGTAAACTTCCGGGTGTCCAAACACCCAGAAGATATGCTGCCAGAGCAGCACGTTGCCACCCGCTGCCACATTGAAGAAATTCGCACCTAGCAAACGGTCGATCATCAGCATGATCTGCGCGGCCGCTAGCGGCGGAAACACCAGGAGGATCAACAAAGCGTCAATCAGCATGACCCACACAAACATGGGCATTCTGCGCAGCGTCATGCCCGGGCAGCGCATGCTCACCGTTGTCGCCACCACATTCACCGCGCTGGCGATGGTGCCGAAACCCGCGACCAAAACGCCCAGCACCCAAAAATCGGTGCTCGCGCCAGGCGAAAACGTTTTCAGAGTGAGCGGCGCGTATCCGAACCAGCCGACGTCAGGCACCGCACCGAAAGCGTAGCTTGAATAAAGAAGGATGCCGCCGAAGAAGAACGCCCAGAACCCGAACGCGTTCAGCCGCGGAAACGCCATATCGCGCGCCCCGATCATCAAGGGCACTAAATAGTTTCCTAACCCTGCCACCATCGGCATCCGACTAAGAACACCATGCTCGTGCCATGCATGGTGAACAATTGGTTGAATGTTTCCGGACTCACAAAGTGGTTATTCGGAACGGCGAGTTGAATACGAATCACCACCGCCATCAAACCCGAAATCACAAAGTACAGCAGCATGCAAATGATGTACATCAGGCCGAGCTTTTTATGATCGGTGGTCGCAATCCAGCGATAGAGAATTTGCAGAACGGAATGCTCCGACTTTTGGCCCACGCCGGTATTTTCTAAGGGGTAATTAATCGATGCCATATGAGCCTACTTGAGCGTCTCCAGGTAAGAAATAAGTTGGTCGAGATTCTCGCCCGAAATCTTCGACTGTGGCATTAGGCAGCCCGGCTTAGCCTGCTGCGGGTTCACCACCCAAGACCGCAAATTTTCAGGCGTGTTATCGAGCACGCCCGAGCCAATTTCCCGGCGGCTCATCAAGTGCGTTAGGTCTGGTCCGATCTTGCCGTTAAAGCGTGTGCCCTTCACCGCATGACAAGCCCAGCAGCCGGCCATCTGAAATCGTTTCTGGCCGGGGCTGATTTCGGTCGGCGTTGGCTGCCCCTGTTGCTGCTCAGCTACCCATTTGTCGAAATCGGCGGGTTCTTGCACTACAAACTGGATCAACATGTTGGCATGTTGCACGCCGCAAAATTCGGTGCAGCTGCCCCAGTAAATGCCCGCTTGCGAAGGATCAACCCAGGTGTGATTGAGACGGTTCGGAATCAAATCGGTTTTGCCGATGATCTCCGGCACCCACAAGCTGTGAATCACGTCCTTTGTCGTGTATTCGAAATAAGTGGCGCGGTCGCGGTTGCGCGAAACCGGCAGGTGAATCTCATTAGCCGTGACGATGTTATAGCCCGGGTAGTGAACTTCCCACCAATATTGATGGCCCACCACCGAAACGTGCGTCGCGTTGGCCGGCGGGCTCGCGTCTTCCACGCCCCAAACGCTCCGCGCGGAAACGCCCGCAATCACAAAGACGATCAGAATCGGAATCACGGTCCAAGCGGCTTCAATCTGGTTGCTGCCGTAAATCTGTGGCGGTTCTTGCCGCGAGTCATCGTCGCGGCGCTGCCGGAACCGGATCATCGTATACACCAGCAGACTCGCCACAACCAGGAAAATAGCGCCAGTGATGGCAAATTCCAGCATGCCCATGTTGAACATCACCCGGGTGGGCGTGCTTAACGGATTGAACATGTTCGTAACTTTGTGTTCAGTGAGGCCAGATGGTTGGGCCTGGAGCAGTAAGGCAAGTAAAGGCGCAGACAAAACAGGGGGCCCTTTCGAAAATGAAGATAAACTTTACTGTCAATTCTTCCAGGGCTGCGGCATTTTGTCAGTGATGAATGTCACAAGCGAACCGTGAGCTAAGCTGAAATGGTTTGCGGGCCTTTCTTCTGTTCGCGCTTCTTGCGCCCCTCACCTACGCTGCCGCGAGTGATGACATTCCTCTCACACCCTCGCGTATGGATGTGCAGGTTTTCGATGCCAAACAGATCTGGCTTCCCGCGCTCAAGCCGCTCGATTTCGAATTGCGCGTAGACGGCAAGGTAGCGCCCATCAAAGCCTTTTCCGGAGACTCCGCCCCGCTTGACGTGCTTTTCCTGCTCGACGTGAATTTCGCGATGAAGCCGAATATTCAACAGCTCGTGGATTCCTCCGAAGCCGCCTTTCGCGCCTTGCGCCCCCAAGATCGCGTAGCCATTCTGGCCTTCGACGTCAACGTGCGCCCGCGGCTCCCCTTCAGCACCGACCATGCCGAGATTATGGATGCACTCAACAGCGTTCTTCACACCGAACACTTCGTCGGCACCGCCCGCATCACCAGTTCACTCATCTTCGCCGCATCCTATATACAGCGCCATGCCCGCCCGGAAGCCCGCCGCGCCATCGTGATTCTCACCGACAACGCCACGCAAGACAGCCAAGACGTAGCGCGCGTGGAACAAGCGTTGCAACGCGCCGATTCTACTTTGAGTTTCCTCTTCACCAATCACAAACCGCATCTCGACGAGGACGGCGATCCAATCCCCGAAAAACACGAGAAGCACCGCCATCAGGATTCAGCGAACCCGCCGGAAATCCGCCACGCCGCGCCACTCAGCCCCGTTCACTCCGCAGGCACTGAAATGATCGCGCAAGATTCCGGCGGCGACGCCGCGGAGTTCGAAGACGAGTACGCGCTGGAGGATACGCTGTTGCATTTGCGCCAGCGCTATACCTTGCGCTTCGATCCGCTGGCCGACGACAAGAAGCACGAAATCACAGTCGATTTGACAAGCGACGCACGCACGCGCTTCCCCGATGCAGTCATCCACTTCCGTCTGCTTTTCACGCCGGGCGCCGGCGTCGAAGAAATTCTCACACCTATCACCGCTACGAGTCCTGACGCTGGCAAGCGCCGCCGAACTGCTGTGAATGAAGACGCCTCGGGCACCGCCGCCCAGAAGGCGGATCCGAAATAGGACTGAATCATGCACCGCTTCGCAACCCTCATCCTTCTCTTAGCCGCTCTACCAAGCCTTGCTCAACTCACCCAAGACCAGCTGAAAAGGCTGTATCCGCAGGCAACACTAGTAGGCAGCACAATTCGTCTCGGCGACGGTGTGGAAATGAAAGCGGTGTACAGTACCAAAAAGCAGCTATGTCTGCTGACAGTTACTGGACCGACGGAAGAGCGCGAACTGTTCAAAATCTTCGACACCGTTGCCCCGCCGAAATCCCGCGGCAAGGCAGAAATGGAGCATGATTGTATGCGATGGCTCCTGCCTGCGAACCGTTGACTACGAAAAAGTTCGGTTCGCATCAGGTCTCATCGGAACGCAGACTTCCAATCCCGCCGGCACCATCGAATTCCTGCGTCCCGATTGTGCCGACGCGTCCGAGATCGCCAAGACCATCGTCTTTCACATCGATCACGCGAAACGTTAGCATGTTTTGATACAGTGGGCCTCGAATATGTACGAGAACCAGATGATCCTCACCCGGGGATTTCACAACATCTACCAAGACGGCCGCGCCATCGGCTTCCAAATCCAAATCAAAACCGCCTATTACCGCGGCACTTTTCTCGACATCATCGGCACCTTCGACATCTCCGTTGACGGCACGAAATACACTCGCGACCAGCTTCGTCTCAACATCGCCGACCGCACTTTAACAATGGACGAAGCCGGAAAAACTGAAGACATCCACTGGGATTTCGGCACCCCCATGCATATCACAGTTCTCACCCCCGGCGGCCTCAAGCCCGGCATTCACGAAGTGGAAGTCTCCCAAGTCATGAACCCGAGTTACGTCCCACCGAATGTCTTCCGCGCCACTGGCCGCAAACGCATGACCCTCGTCGCGTAAAGCGCGTGAAGAAAGAAAGCCACATGACCAGAAGAGACCTCTTACTCGCCGCCACCGCCGCCGCTGTCGCACCCTCCTTACCTGCCAATGCACCTTCCCCAAGCCCCGGCAAAATCAAGCGCGGCGTCTCCTTCTATAGCTACCAGGAGGAATATTACAAACGCGAAATGACGGTAGAAGACTGCTTCGCCGAAGTAGCATCCATGGGCGCCACCGGCGTTCAGATGATCGCCGAAGAGATGGTTCCTAACTATCCCAATCCGCCCGCCGCTTGGGTAGATAACTGGCACAAGATGATGGAGAAGTACGGAACCCATCCCACCAACCTCGATACGTTCGTTGATATCTATCTAGGCGGCCATCGCAACATGAGCATGCAAGAGTCGGTAGATACGCTCGCTGGCCAAATCAGACTCGCGCATCTCCTGGGCTTCAAAATCGTTCGTCCCACCACGGGCCCCGTCGAAACGCCCGCCACCGAAATGGTGGAACGCACCCTGCCCATCGCCGAAAAATACGACGTCCGCATTGCTCCCGAAGTACACGCCCCCATACCGCTCGACGGGCATTACATCAACTCCTATCTCGAACTTATTCACAAAACCGGCACCAAGCATTTCGGCTTCACGGTCGATTTCGGCATCTTCTGCCAGCGCCTGCCGCGCATATCCATGGCGTACTGGGCCCGTCACGGCGTTCAGCCGCGCGTGATGGATTACGTCACGAAGGCCTTCGATCAAGCCGTCACCAACGATGTCTCCATTGCTGAAGTCAAAAAGAGCATGAACCCCACCGACATTGATTTGCAGTGCGCCTTCTTAGCGTTCGGCTATGGCCCTGTGACCAATCACCCGCGCGACTTGAAGCGCCTGATGCCCTACATCTACAACATCCACGGTAAGTTTTATGAGATGACCGACGACCTGCAGGAATACAGCATCCCTTACGAGCAGATCATTCCCGCCCTCGTCGAAATCGGTTACGAAGGCTCCATCGATAGCGAATTCGAAGGTCAGCGCTGGACCCAAGACATCAGCATCACCGATAGTTGCGAACAAGTCCGCCGCCACCATGTAATGTTGAGCCGTCTGCTCAGCCAAGCGTAGCCGTTACCAGGAAAACCAACATGTCAATCCATCTGCTTTGCGCGCTCCTCGGACTCGCGCTACTCGCCAACGCGCAACAACCGCAATGCCCCGCCGCCCCCACAACCCCCGAGCCTTGGCGCGATACACGCCAGACTCCCGAATGTCGCACACTTGAACTCATTCACGCCATGTCGCTCGAAGAAAAGCTCGCGCACATCAGCACGCAGGGCTTCGGCGCCAAGCCGCAACCCGACCGCTTCGGCATCCCTTCCCTCAACCCCAACGACGGTCCCAACGGTTTCGCCAAAGGTCCGTTCCCTGGTCCGCCATCCCCGTCCGCGCTCGGCGTCACCGCGTTTCCTAACGAGATCGTCCTCGCCGCCACTTGGGACCGCCAGCGCGCTTCCGATTTCGGCAAAGCCTTGGGTGAGGAATGGCGCGGCAAAGGCAGTTCCGAAATCATCGCGCCCACTTTGAACATCATGCGCACTTGGCACTGGGGCCGCTCTGCGGAAACCTTTGGCGAAGATCCTTTTCTCACCGGGCAAATGGCCGCTGCCGAAGTCGCAGGTCTGCAGAAAGAGCACGTCGTCGCCATGATTAAGCACTTCTCTGCCAATAACCAGGATTGGGATCGCGTCGGCCACCATCCCGATTTCACCGGCATCAATGAGATCATCCCCGAACGCGCGCTCCACGAAATTTACTATCCGGGCTTTCGCGAAGCCATCGAAAGTGCAAACGCCGCCGGCGTCATGTGCTCCTATAACCAGATCAACGGCACCTTCGCCTGCAACAACGAACAAGTTCTCAGCCAGCTCAAGCAATGGGGCTTCCAGGGCGCCATCACGCCCGACGCCGTCTTCGCCTTGCACGACCCACTGACCGCGCTCAAGGCCGGTGTTACTTACGTCGGCCCTGCGCAGTTACTGCATGAATTCTCATCCAAGGGCCTGCTAAGCGAACAAAAGATCGATAGCATGCTATACGACGTCCTTCTTCCTCTCTTCAAACTCGGCATTTACGACGCCCCGGCCCCCGGCAATCCCGCCGCCCGCGTCTCCACCCCCGACCACGTAGCGCTAGCCAAACACCTCATCGAGGAAGGCTCAGTTTTACTAAAGAATAACGATCATCTGCTGCCCATCGCCGCCGGCAAAGTGAAAACCATCGCTGTGATCGGTGTCGCCGCCGGACCAAAAGCCGTCTTCGGCGAAGAAGGCCCCACCGTCTGGGTCGAAAAATTCAGCGTGCCGTCCGACGCTATCATCGCCCGCGCTGGCTCAGCGATCAAAGTTAGTTTTAGTAACATCGGCAGCGGCATTCGCGCTCTGCCGCTCGTGCCAACCGATGTTCTCAGCCCCTCCACCGGCACGGGTCACGGCCTCACCGGCACCTACTTCCGCTCCGGCGATAGAAGCGGCGACCCCGCCGTCACTCGCCTTGACGCCAATATCGATATCAACGGGTTGGCCCGCTCCCGAACTTGGGCAAATGACTCGCTCGTTCGGTCCTCCCAAGCTTTCCTGGTCCGCTCGCTGGACCGGCACCCTCACCCCGCCCGTCACCGGAGATTACGTCTTCTCTCTTGACGGTATGGGCACCGCCACGCTTTCTATCGATGGCAAGCCCGTTTGCCAACTCGTAAAGGTCAACTTCGTTTCAAGTGCTTTTGGAACCGCTCACTTAGTCGCTGGACAACCGGTGAAACTTCTGCTGGAGCACTCTAACGATTACGCCGTCCTCGGCAGCGGCCTTCATTTAGGCTGGACCCCGCCGCAAACCGACAAACTCGCCGCCGCCCTGCACGCTGCCGAGTCCTCCGATCTCGCCATCGTTTTCGCCGGCGAACAGTTAGGAGAAGGCATGGACAAGACGCAGCTCAATCTCCCTGGCGATCAAGATTCCCTGATCGAAGCCGTCGCCGCGCACAATCCGCATACCGTCGTGGTGCTCAACACGTCCACACCCGTCGCCATGCCTTGGATCGATAAGGTGCAGGCTGTGCTCGAAGCCTGGTACCCGGGGCAAGAGTCTGGCGCGGGCATCGCGTCTATCCTCTTTGGCGACGCCGACCCAGGTGGCCGCCTGCCCGTCACCTTCCCTGCCTCTCCTGAACAAGGCCCTGCCGCAAAGCCTGAAGCCTACCCGGGTGTAAACGGAATCGCGCATTACGACGAAGGCATTCTCGTCGGCTACCGCTGGTACGACCAAAACCAACAAGCTCCACTCTTCCCCTTTGGTCACGGACTTTCTTACACAAATTTCCAATACAGCAAGTTACAGGTGCGGCGAACCAGCTCGTCGGTATCCATCAGCGTCGCGGTAAAGAACGTAGGCAGCCGCGCGGGCTCCGATGTTGTTCAGGTGTACGTGGCCGATCCTAAAGAAGCCGCCGAACCACCGTCCCAGCTAAAAGGCTTCGCCAAGGTCCGCCTCGCGCCGGGTGAGAGCAAAACGGTCAGCATCGAAATTCCCGTGAATCGCCTCACCGCCTGGAGCGAAGAAGCGCATGCTTGGAAGCTCTGGAAAGGAACGTTACGAATTCAAAGTAGGCGAGTCTTCGCGCCAAATCGTATTGCGCAAGGCGCTAGAAATTACTGCACCTTGACCTTGCTCCCTAGTTCTCTCAAAACCATTGAGAGCGCCGCCAAATCTCTTGTGTTGCGCAACGCCGGCTCGTCCACCGGATCTTGGGCGGCGGCGTCGCGGTTCGTCCCACGCGCGCACCATTTCTCGATCGCCTCTACCAGCGCCTTCTGGCTAATCGGTTTGGACAAATAATCGTCCATCCCCGCCTGCAGACACTTCTCCCGGTCGCCATCCAGCGAGTGCGCCGTCAACGCCAGAATCGGCAGGCGCGGCTGCCCTTGCTTGTACTCAATCTCTCGGATCTTGGCCACCGCCTGAAATCCATCCATCACGGGCATCTGGCAATCCATCAGCACCACATCGTAACGGTGGCCCGCCGCAATCAGTTCTGAGCGCCTCCGCGCCATGATTCGCCACATCGAAGCGGTAACCATTCTTTTCCAGTAATCTCATAGCGAGCTTCTGATTGAGCTTGTTATCTTCCACCAACAGAACTCTGAACGCAGACACACTCGCCATCGGCACAACGCGCTGCCGCGTCCCCCGCAAACTCTCACCTTCGCCAACCAAAGCCCTCAGGATGTGCTTCTTTCGCAGCGGCTTGATCAAGCGCGAATGTACGTCCAACTCCGCCATCTCGGCGATATCCTGGTTCATCTTGCGCGAACCCATAAAAATCAACTTCTTCGCGCGCGCCTGGCCTTTCCGCGCGAATCAATTTCGCCAAATCGATCCCGCGCATTCCTGCAAGCCCGTGATCAATAAAAATAACGTCGTACCCACGCTCGCGAATCTTCCCAATGGCTCGCATCCCGTCGCTCGCAAGGTCCGGTTCAATGCCCCAACACGCCAAATGTTGCCGCAAAATTTCCTGGACATTCATATTGCTCTCGACGATCAACACCCGCAAACCTCGCAAGTCCGCCTCTTCCACCGACTTATCCTCGGCTCCCAACCCAAAAGGTAGACACACAAAGAAAATCGAGCCATGGCCCAATTCGCTTTGCATCCCAATCGTCCCCCCCATCAGCGCCGCCAGCCGCTTACAAATAGCCAAGCCCAACCCGCTCCCGCCATACCGCCGCGTCGTGGATCCGTCCGCCTGCTCAAAAGGTTGAAATAATCGCTTCTGAAATTCAGCGTCAATGCCAATGCCGCTATCTTTCACTTCAAACCGCAGCATCAACGCTTCGCCCGCTTTACTCATTCGCGAAACGCTTAGGTTCACCTCGCCTTCCTTCGTGAACTTGACAGCGTTATTCAACAAATTCATCAAAATCTGCCTGACGCGAATCCCATCGCCATGCAAAATCGCCGGTATATCCGCATCCACTCGCGCCGTCAGCACCAACCCTTGCTGCTCCGCCACCGGCGCCAGAAATTCCGCCACGTCCTCCACCATCGAAAGCACGTCAAAGTCGTTCGGATCGATCGTCAGCTTCCCCGCCTCGATTTTCGAAAAATCCAGCGTGTCGTTAATCAACCCCAAGAGCGATTCCGCGCCCTTCTGAATCGTGCTCGCCAAGTCTTCCTGGTCGGCCGTGAGTTCGCTTTCCAACAACAGCCCAACCATGCCGATGATCACGTTCATCGGCGTCCGGAATTCATGGCTCATGTTCGCCAGAAACTCCGATTTCATCCGGCTCGCTTCTACTATCTTTTTCTCGGCTATTTTTCGTTCCGTGATATCCACGATCGAGCACAGCACCGACGTTTGACCTTCAATTTCAATTGGGTTCAATCCGATTTCCACCGGAAACTCCGACTCGTCTTTCCGGGCGGCAAATAAATCACGCCCTGAGCCCATCGCGCGCGCTTGTGGATTAAAAAAGAAACTGCGCATCATAGCCGAATGTGCGCTTCGCAGGGCCTTCGGGAGTAGTATTTCGACAGGCTGCCCGACCAATTCCTCCTGCCCGTACCCGAAAGTCTTTTCAATTTGCCGGTTGGCCAACCGAATGATGCCCGCGCCATCCACCAGCAAAATCCCGTTCGGCGCAGCTTCAATCAACAGTTGCGCGTGGCGGGTCGAAGTCGGCGATTCCGCAGCCTTCGATTCCTGCTGGTGTCCTTCGATTTCAGTACTACTAATACCCACACTAGACCATCGACCCTGCATCGAGAATCAATATAGGTGATTGTCTTACATGGAAAAATGATGCTCCAATTTCTGACTCGCCAAGCCGATAGACGCTTTACAAAATCTTACAAAGAACCACGCTAAACCGAACGGAAATTGGGCGATCATTGGTGTTTAGCAAATATGAACGCCTCCGCCACGTCCGACAATGAAACAAAATCACCGGCCCTCTCCAGCCGAGCCGCCTGGTTGAAGCAGGCTCGCCAGTTGCACCTTTATATGGGAACTTTCTTCGCGCCCTCCATCTTGTTCTTCGCCCTCACCGGAGCTCTCCAGTTATTCGGCCTCCACGAAGGCCATCCGGGCGACGCCTATCAGCCGCCCGCGTGGCTTGTAAAGCTTGGGTCTCTTCACAAAAAGCAGACTTTGGCCGAAAAACATGGGCCGCCGCCAAGCTCGGCTAACAGTCAAAGGAGGCCGGCCGAGTTCGGCGCTGAAGCCGCTAAGCGGCCCCAAGGCGAAGGGCGTCACGAAAATAAGTTCACCTTGGCCCTAAAGTGGTTCTTTCTGGCCACATCCATAGGTTTGGTTTTCACCACTGTGCTTGGTATTTACATGGCATTTAAGTTTAATCGCAGCCGCACGCTCATCTGGGGCTTACTATTAGGCGGCACCGCAATCCCCGCCGCGCTTATTGTGTTGATGTGAGGTTTCTGATGAAATTTCTAATCACGGCCAGTTCCAGAAGACAATTTCTGTCTACAATCACGACCGCCGCCGTGCTCCAACCGCGCTGGGCCAGCGCTCAAGATATGCTCGACCCCCGCGTCGCCGAGATCGTCGCCACCACTCTCGGCATCGACACCCACAACCACGTCGACGTTCCTCTTACCACCGCCGAACTGCCCGGCCCCGACATCGATCTTTCCGGCGAGATGAAGCGCTCAGGCCTCTCCGCCATCTGCATGACCTTCGCCACCGATTACCAACCCGGCGATGCGTACGACCGCTTTCTCAAAGGCCTCGCATCCATGGACCGTCAACTGGAGCGCAACGCCATGAAGCGTTCTCTCACGCCCGCCGACGTCCGTGCCGCTCACAAGAATCGCCAGCCCACCGTCATCCAAGCCGTCGAAGGCGCGCATTTTCTGCAAGGCCATCTCGAACGCGTCGAAGAAGCCTATAACCGCGGCTTGCGCCACTTCGGCCTCCTTCACGATAGTGACGCATCAGAACCCCTAGGCGATGTGTACACCAACCCGCCGCGTTATGGCGGCTTGACGCCCTTCGGCGCAAAGGTCATCAAGGAATGCAACCGCCTTGGCATCCTCGTCGATCTCGCGCACGCCAATATACCCACTACCGAAGCCGCCCTCAAAGTCACTACCCGCCCTGTAATCATTTCTCACACGGGCCTTGACACCCAGTTAGGCAGCGATCTTAACATGGCCCGCATGATGCGCCCGCGACTGATTAGTAAAGACCATGCAAAAATGGTTGCCAATGCCGGCGGCTTAGTCGGTGTCTGGACACATCTCGCCGATACGCCACTGGATTATGCCAAGAACGTTCGCGCGCTAGTCGATGTCATCGGCGTCGATCATGTCTGCATCGGCACCGATACGAAACTCACGCAACCCAGCCCGCGGCCGAATGGCCCACCTCCGGGCGGACCGCGTCCTGGTGGTCCCGGCGGTCCTCCTCCAGACGGGCCACACCGTCCACGCGTCGGCGAACGCACCAATCAAGCGTGGCAGGACCAGACGGCAGGCTTCTACTATGTCGTCGTGGATGCCATGTTGAAGACCGGCTTCAACCCCGCTGAGATCGGCAAAATCGGCGGCGGAAATTTTCTACGCGTCTTTGGCGAAGCCGTCAGGAAATAGCTCAAAAAACAATCTTCGCCGAAACTTGCAGTTCGCGCGGCGTCCCCCGCCCCGTCGCGTAATTGCTGATCGTAGACGTAATCGTGCCAAAGTTTGAAGCCGAAATATCCGCGTTCGGTGCGCCAAATTGCGCCCGGTTCAGCACGTTAAACAAATCCGCCCGGAACCGCAATTTTATTTTCTCGCTAATTCCAACAAATTTCGAAAGCCCCAAATCAATCTGCGTAATGCCCGGCGCACGAAAAGCGTTTCGTCCTAAATTCCCAAAGGTCTGGCTCGCCGGCACTGCGAATGCCGCGCTATTAATCCAGTCATTCGGATTCGAACCGCCCGCCGGTGTCAAAGACTCTCCATAAATATAGTTCGGTCGTTCTTCCCCGCTAATCGTAAACAATCCCGGAACAGCCGCATTCGCGCGGTCCACCGTTACGTTGACCGGCAGTCCACTTTGCGCCGTGCTAATCGTGCTCAATTCCCAGTTCCCCCAAATCCGATTCTTAAATGGCAACGTATAAACCGCCGACAAATTGAAAGTCTGCCTGATGTCGTTGTCGCTGCTGGCCTTATCGCAAGCGCGGCAGAAAGAATCCTGCGGTGTGTCCGATTCTCCCCCGCCGATACTGCCATCGTTGATTGAATGCGACCACATATAGTTCGCGCTCAACAGAAACCCCTTACTGAACGTCCGCCTAACATTGGTTTGTAGAGCTTCAAAGGTGCTGTTTCCCACATCGCCCCGCCAGGAGACCGCGCCAAACGCCGGATACGGAACAATATTTGTCCCAGGATAAGCAAGATTCGTATAAGTAGTCGTCAGCACATCGGTACCTTTGTTGCCCATATAAGTAATGGCGCCAATCAGGTTGAAGGGCAATTTCTGCTGAATTGCCGCAGTCCAGGCCGAAACGTAATCGTCTTTGCGGTTGCGGTCCAAGTCGCGCGGCGAAACCACGCCCAAGCCCCCAGCTTCGGCATACGCCAGGTAAGGAGCCAGCGGATAGGCTAAGCCCGCATACAGCGGATTCGTGCTGTTAAACGAATACGCCTGAACCGTGTTCGAGATCGGCAGGTTCTGATCGTCCAACTGGCCATCGGTGTGATAGATGCCCGCGCCTATGCGCAACACAGTGTCCCCATACGACCACGCCATACCAATCCGTGGATCCACATCGTCGTAGCGCGGATGGAAGTACGCGTCCGTCCTAGGACAGAACCCGCCGCACGTGCCGAAGTCAAACGGAACAGCGTCATTATTAATCGCATGCAGCGCATTGAAAACGTTGTAGCGCACGCCCATATTAATCGTGAAGTTTTCCGTCACCTTCCACTCATCCTCCCCATACACCCAATATTCGTTCTTGCGCTGGCGCACCAGCGGCAGCAGCGCTGTATAAGACGCGGTGTTCACAACGTTATTTTCGAAATTGGCGACGGAGCTATAACTCAGCGTCCCTTTAGACGAAGATCCCTGGTTCAGAAACACGCGCTTAAATTCAGCGCCAAACTTCAGCGTGTGCCGCCCCTTTGACCAAGACCAGTCGTCCAACGCGCTAATACTCTTCGAAGGATTGTCCGACGTCGCTGCTCCCGGGAACGAGCTAAATCCGGAAATGCTGAACGTGAAAGGCAGCGGCGAAAGCGTGCCGCTGTGATAGAAATCCTGATTAATGCCAAATTTGGCTTCATTCACCAGCGTTGGCGTAAACACGTGCAGTAACTCTACCTCGCCGTTGTTGAACTTAGTGTCATAGATAGTCAATGCACTTAAGTTGCCCGTCGGCGTCGTTTCAAACGCTTCATCCGCGTTATATCGCGCAAAAGCCGTCGTCCGGTCGCTAAAGTGATAATCCAGCCGGATCATCCCGGAATCCTCATTATCGATCTGGCGTCCATTCGCCTCATAATTCAAAATGCTGGCGTTCTTCGTGGGCGAGGTACCCGCCGGAAAAGCCTGCAGAATAGCCGTAAGCGCGGGAGACTTCAATTCCGTTTGCGCAATGAAACTGGCGCTCGGAACTAATCCAATCTGCGTACCGTCCAGCCGCTGCCGTAGGCCCTCATAGTTCGCGTAAAAGAAAAGTTTGTTTCTCACAATAGGACCGCCCACCCCAGCCCCGAACTGGTTCAACAGAAACGGATTGGGCGACGCTCCATTAAACGGCGTGCGCGCCTCTATAGCGTCGTTACGGAAATAATCAAAGAGGTCGCCATGGAACGTATTCGTGCCCGACGGCGAGACCACTGCCACTTGTCCCCCAGCCGTGCCCCCCTCCACATCTGCGCCATAAGTCTGGCTCTTCACATCAAACTCGGCAATCGAATCCAGCGGAATCGTAAGCCGCACATATTCACGCTGCATCTGATTGAAAACCGCGGTCGCATCTACCCCATCCAGCGTCAGGTTGTTATCGTCCAAACCGTGGCCCGCGAATCGAATGGTACGCTGGTCGCCGCCGCCATTATCAATCGCGCCAGGTACTAGCGAAGTAAGCGTCGCCCAGTTGCGGCCATTAATCGGTAGGTCGCTCGCCTGTTTCTCCTCCACCTCGCCGCCCACCGTCACGTCCACTTTGTCCAACTGCACTTCAGACTCGTTGATCGTCTCTACTTCTTTCTTAGCCGCAATGCGTAGCGTCACATTCAGCGTTCCCGTCTGACCCACAATTTGCCGCACCCGGTCGGCCTGAAATGTCGAAAAACCCTCTTTCGAAAACTGAACCGTGAAGACACCCGAGGGCAAAGCCGCCAACTGATATGTGCCTTGCGAAGTGGTTTGCGTCTCGCGCTTCAAACCCGTCGAGGCTTCAACCGCCAAAACTTTCGTACCCGGAATGCGATTGCCTTGCTGGTCCGTCACCGTACCCGTCAAGGACGTATTTTGATTCTGCGCGTTCAAGGAGAAGGCCATCGCTAAAAAACAGAAGCCTATCGGGAGTCCATGTGAAAACAGTCGTGACATATAAAATTTCCGATCGAAGAGTATAAGAAACGGTAGCAAAGAGCCCCCCTCCCCGCCTGACGGAGAGAGGGGCTTGGTCATTCAACGGCTGAACTACTCCAAGTCATCCCCATCCGCATCACCCTTCGGTGCCGTGCGGTGGCGGAAGTCACTGGCCGGCCGAACCTTCCGCTCGCCTGGGTAGGGACGCACAAAGCCAGTGGCCTCGTACCAGGTCAGATGGTTCACCGTGTCGGAGTCTTCGGCGTCTGGCTTTGTCAGCTTGCCGGCGAAGATCTGTGTCTTCTTCTTCATCCAGCCCGCCCTCAGCGCCTTGACCGCCGCGCTGTCCGTTTTATTAGACGCGGTGGCGGCAACACCGGTGTTCAGCGCAATCAAGTTCGGCACGTGCGTCCACGGCAGGAAGTTCTCCGCGGGCGGCTCGTTGACGAATACCGTCTGCATCGGTGAGGCCACCAAGTCGAACTGGTTCATGGGTTGCAAACCGAGGATCTGCTCGATCGTGCGTGTCATGTTGACCTGCGTATAGTAAGTGCTGTCGGCGCCCTTAGCGTACTGTACCGCGTACGGGCTGATCACATAGCCAGGACTGCGGTGCCCATCCACGTGGTCAACGCCATTCTGTGCATCGTCTTCCTCGACAAAGATCGCCGAACTTGACCACACCGCGCTATGGCTGATGATGTCCACAAATCGACCCAGAGCCAAATCGTTATCGGCCTGCATGGCTGGCCCGGTCGGAGCGCCGCCCGTATGGTCGGAACTGATCCAAAGGATGCTCAACTGCGGCACCGTGCCCGCCTTCACATCCTTGGCAAAATCTTGCGACCAAATATCCACGCGGAACTGATCCGGAATCCCCAGATCGAACTGCGGGTAGTTGTTGACCGCATACTTCATCACGTTCGGCAGCGGAGAGTGCGACGAAACAGTGTTGTAGTAGTACAGTTGCGATTCCGCGCCTGACTCGTATTTCAATGTGTCGTTATAGAAGTCCGTCCAGCTCGGCTCGGTGGTCGATCCTGTGGGCGTTAAGAATGTGTTGTACTCAACATATTCACCATAGATCTTCATCTTGATGCCTGCGGCCGCCGCTGTATCAAATAAGTGGCCGCCCTTCTGATAAGCAATTGCGTCGCCGCCGTTGGAAGGATAGTCGCGCACCCAATCCGGCGACTGGATGTCGTCGGCATAGGGCGCCATGCCCTGCATAATCCAGTTATGACCGTCCGCCGACTGCCGGCTCGGGTCGTAAAAGTTATCCAAAAGTGGGAAGCGCTCCACCAGCGCGTGCGCGTTCGGCGTAACACCGGCGCCAAACACCGCTAGTGAAGCATCGCCATTGCCCTTCGCTACGTCACCCAGGATTTGATCGTAGGTGCGATTCTCGCGGATGATGAGGAACACATGCTTGATCAGCGACGGTGCGCCGATCTTTGCGGGGATGACAACGGCAGCGGTCTTGCTCTTGCCACCCGCAGCCGACGCGATAACGTCCGCCAAATCCCAGTGGTTATTCTGGAAGACTTTTTCTGTCATCTTGGCAAGCTTCGCGGCCGTTGGAATGCCGATAATGCTCACCGTGCCATTATCTTGGTGCGTGTTGTAGCTGGTCACGCCCCAATAAGTGCCCAATGAGTCGCGCGCCCCAATGCCTTTGTCGTTGGCAACCAGCAGCGATTTGTCGGTCGTGTCCAACACCACCGAACTGGGCGCATAAGCCACTGGGATCATACCCAGAACTGGCGTAAAGGCACCCTCGCTCAGGTCAACCACCGCCACGGCGTTCGCGTTATAAAGCGCCACATAAGCGATGTTATTCGCGTTATCGACGGCAATGGAGTTCGGCCCTGCGCCATAAGCTGGCGTAAGTTGGCCGGGCACGCCGATAGGCAGGCCCAGGTCGATCCGCCTTACTTCTTCATTCGTGTTCGTATCTACTACCGAAATGCTGTCTTCATAGGCATTGGCCACTAATAGCGTCTTGCCCCAGAAAGCCATACCTGTCGGATGCAGGCCAGTGCTGATGCTATGAGTCACAGTAAACGTGGCTAGATCCACCACGGAAACCGTACCCGTCGCAGTGGCGCCAGTCGGATTCGTAGCCACCACCGGCACGCCGTCGGAATACTGTTGGAAGTCGCTCTCCGTGGCAACCCTCCCAGCTTCGTTGGACACGTAAGCGGTCTTGCCGTCGGCCGAGATCACGACACTGTGCGGCACGTTACCCACCCGGATCTGCGCGCCCTGTACCGGTGTCGCCGCTGTCAAGTCGATCTTTGTTAGCGTATTGTTAACATCCAGCACCGCGTAAGCAGTCTTGCCGTTGGGCGTGATCGCGATGCCGGCCGGATACGAAGTGCCAAACGAGTACGTATCGCCGCACGGGATCGCCGCGCTGCCCGTAGTGCCGCTCGGGCTGTTCGGAAAGCACGTAACGGTGTTCAGATGATTCGAATTGCCTTCCAGCGGAACCGTGATGGCGGTTCCATCCACTGGAACACTAACCTGGACATCGTCCTCCAGCAGGCCCGCGCTCGTCACCTTCGCAATCGTCACATGGCTGCTGTCCTGGCTGAACAGCAGGTATTTGCCATCCGGCGAATAAGCAATCCCGGTATAGCTTCCGCTCGCATCCTTGCCAAGCGCAATGTAATTCTGCAACACCACGCCCGTCTTGATATCGAATACCTGCACCGCCGACGCCGCACCTAGTGTAAGCACCGCCGCAGTGTGGTTGCCCGTTGGGTTCAACGCGATCGCTTTCGCGCGAACCTGTATTCCGAGGTTAACTTGCTTCCCCGCCGGCGTGAGAATTGTGCCGTCACTGGCCACATATGAGCCATTCGCTTGCGGACCCACCTGGTAAGTCGGAAACGCAACTGACTGCGCTCCTGCGGGAACACTCAGCCCTCCCGTCACCAGCCCGACAAGCAGGCCCTTTATCCAAAAACTCTTTCGAGACATCTATCGTTCTCCTTTGTGCTTTCGTTCCTGACGCGACCCGAATCGGCTGCGCAACCTGGGGTCGTCGCACGGAAAAACAGAATTCATCGACAGGTTTTCTTCCCCATCGACAGGCCCTCAGTCGTGGCGGCGAGTACATGAGCGTGAGCCCATGCTTCCTCTGCTCGACACCATGGACAGTGGCGAAATTGGGACAGCAAGCAGCACCAATGTGAGGAGTGTAATCCCCAAGCATTACGTGGAAATGACAGTTCTATGTCACTTGTTTACAGTGAATGCGCTAATTCTGCGCTTCGCTCTAGATGTTACTTATGTCTGAGGTCTCGTTATACGGGCTGTACAGTCTTCGATTCACTTATGGCTAACGCCTGAATCAAGTTGTAGAGTTCCCGCGCCTGGATCGGCTTTGAAATGTAATCGTCCATGCCCGCCGCCAGAAAGCGCTCCCGGTCGCCTTGCATCGCGTGAGCGGTCATCGCGATGATGGGGATATGCTGCCCCGTGTTCGTTTCGCGCTCGCGAATCTGCGCTGTCGCCTGCAAGCCGTCCATTTCCGGCATTTGGATGTCCATCAGAATTAAATCGAAGGTTTCCCGCTCGGACGCTTCCAGCGCTTGCTTACCGGTCCCCCTCACCGCCACGTCATATCCTTGTTTGTCAAGGAGCCGCATCGCGAGCTTCTGATTGACTAGGTTATCCTCAGCCAAAAGGATCCGCAGTTTGCGCCGTGCGGGCTGCTGCGCCTGAGGCGTAGTTTCATCTATGATTGCCGGCGCGCCCCCACCCAGCACTGCCGCGAGCGCCGTTATTAATTCTGCTTCGCTCACAGGCTTTGTCACATATCGGCCGATGGCAAGTTCGCGGCACCGTTCGGCAACCCCCCTCAGTCCGACAGGCGTGAGCACAAGCAGGGCCGCCCCCTTGGCCAGGCTTGGGGAATTCTTCAACTTTTCGGCAAACGCAAAGCCGTCCATTTCGGCCATCTGGCTATCGGCAATGATCGCGGCGAAAGGATCCGCATATTCCAAAATCGCCAGCGCCTCTTTCCCGCTGGCCGCCGTTCTCACCAGGACGCCGTGTCTTTGCAATATGGATTCAGTGATTCGTCTGCTCGCCGCATGCTCAACCACCAGCAAAGCCGCCACACCTTGCGCGAGCGCCGGAGCTTGGGCGCCACTCTTTTCTTTCCCCGTTTGGAGCTCAAAAACGGCGCTGAAGTAAAAGGAACTGCCCAACCCCGCGGCGCTCTCCAGCCAGATACGGCCCCCCATCATCTCCACCAGCCGTCGGGAAATAGTAAGCCCTAATCCCGTCCCGCCAAACCTTCTTGTTGTGGAACCGTCAGCCTGCGAAAATGCCTCAAATATTTTGTCTTGCTTTTCCGCTGGAATCCCAATCCCCGTATCGTCCACCGTGAAGCGTAAAACAACCTTCCCCGCTTCACGAGAATCAACGCCCACCCGCAGCCCGATCTCACCGTGCTCCGTAAACTTAGCCGCGTTCCCTAATAGGTTGATAATGATTTGCCGCAGTCGCCCAGGATCGCCTACGAGTTCTTCTGGAACCTCCGGCGCAACCTCATAAAGAACTTCCAATCCCTTTTGATTCGCCCGGAACGCCATCGACTTCATCACAGGTGTGAAAGTCTCGCGAAGCGAAAACGGCACCGACTCCAGTTCAAGTTTGCCCGCTTCAATCTTCGAAAAATCGAGAATGTCGTTGATAATGGCGAGCAGCGAGTCTGCTGACGACCGCACCAACCCCGCATACTCAGACTGTTCCGCCGTTAGCTCCGAATCCAGCAGCAAATCCGTCATACCCAAAACGCCGTTCATCGGTGTTCGAATTTCGTGGCTCATATTAGCCAAAAATTCGCTCTTCGACCGGCTCGCTTCTTCCGCTAACGCCCTCGCCTGCTCCGCATCTCGCATCGATTTCTCAAGCTGGTGCGTCCGTTGATTCACGGTTCGCCGCAGCGTGCGAATCCAAAAGACTGCCGCCCACCCCACACATGCGGCCACCGCGAGCATCCACCCCCAGGGCGCTTTCTCCGTCCACGGTCGCGCCCGAATCACTCGCACGTCCTGCAAACTCCGGCTCGCGACACTCACCTCGGAATAGTTACCCCAGAAATCCCGATCAACCGACCCCACCCCGCGAATCTCCATAGTCGAGCCGATTTCAAATGGATTCGTCCCTGGGCTTGCTCGCGTCGGCAGCGTCACCGCCACTTTCTTCTTGCCCACTCTCACCGTCACTTCATATTTTGGGCCTGCCATCACCGACGAAATCACTTCGCCAACAACCGACACCAACGAGTCCGTGTCCACGAAAAAGTTGACCTTTTCCTCGTCCAGCGCCTTCACTCCCACCGACACCGGTTCACTCGACGGCCGCACCACCGTCTCGCTTAAAATCAGCAATCCGTCTGCCTTGTGGACAATCTTCCCCAGCGCTTCGCAAGGTTGGCCCACAGGCTGTGTCGTGGGCTTGGCGAACTGCAACCGCAACGAGCGGCTGCCGTTTTGAATCACCCCGGAGTCGTTCTCATTGAGCGTCAGTACTCCGCGTAAACGCACAAGATCGTTCTCGTGTACCGGAGAACGATAAGTCAGCAGCTGGTTGAATTCGGTCACGGGAATCGACCAATCCGGGCTCGGTCCAGGACGCAGCAACCGCACGTCTGCCTGGTCGAAAACGTAGATAAGGCTCCCCCAACGGTCCCCATGCCCGCCAATTCGCGGCGTCAAGGTGCCATCAACTTCTACCTCTCCGCCCAAGTAAGCTTCGAGCTTGATAGGCGTTACGCCCGGCACTTGGTTCAAGGCGATCTCTTGCCCATACAAGCTAAGAATCCCCAAAGCCTCGCTGCTCTCGGAAGCGTGCCGGATCCGGCTCAAGCGGCCGCGCACTTTGACCCTGATATTCTCCAAGTCGCGATCCGCCAAATCCGCGGCCGTGAGAACTTTCGCCGCCGGCAACGGCGCGTGCCGCTCAAATTCAACTCGTTCGCACGCGACAATGGGCCCAAATTCCCCACTCGCCGTCTTACCCACCACGCGTACCCAGTCCCCGCGTTTCAGGTCGCGCGTCATCGCCGGGGAAGCAGTGCCAAAAACGCCCATCCCATAGGCCTCCAGGAAAAGCAGCTCAGGCGGCGCGTGCCACAGCACCTGCGCTTCCAACCGGACCGGCAATCCCCGGCCCGCCTCCTCGTTGTGCAACTCCTTCACAGACCGCACGCTCGAACAGCAACTCACTGGTGCGGGCAAAACCGCTGAAAAAGCATTGTTCCCACAAACCCAAAGTAGAGCGCCCAGGATTTTTAAAGCCTGAATCATCCTTTCTCTGCCGCTGTTCATGGTGTTTCTAACACCTAATCGGCCGTTGCAGGATGCTGGTTTAGCCCGCAGATTCGCTTATTCCGGCACCGCCTTGCCCTCTCTCAATTCACCCTAACTCCGAGATCAAGCGGCCGCGGTTTTCGTGCGACTCACCGCGCTGCTATCGTCGTCGCCCACAGTCCGCCAATCTGCGGCTGTATCCTGCGCCGAGCTTCCCAAACGGAAACCCTTCTGTTCCGGTCGAGGTGTAGAATAAAGGCGTGGATGTAAGTCAAATTGCGCGGTAAATGCACACTCCACGCGATCCTGCTCTCCTCAACCCTGCTCTTCTCCGGATCGTCCCTCCTCTACGCCCAATACGGCGCCACCAACGCCAAATTTGAGAGCTTCGTCAGCAAAAAAGAAGTCGGCATCGACCAAAAGCTCAACTCCTCCATTCCCCTCGACCTCGTCTTCCACGACGAACAGGATCAAGCCCTCCCGCTCCGCACCTATTTTGGGGAAAAGCCAGTCGTCCTGGCACTCGTCTACTACAGTTGCCCCGGCCTCTGCGGCCTCACTTTGAGCGACTTGGTTCGATCGCTAAAACACGTCAACCTCGAACCCGCCCGGGACTACAACGTCGTCATCGTCAGCATCAACCCCGCCGAAAAACCGTCCCTCGCGCAGGGCAAAAAAGCAACCTACGCCGCCTCGTTTAGTCAGCCATCATCCTTCAACGCCGGCTGGCACTTTTTGACCGGCAACCAGCAAGCCATCACCGCCTTGGCTTCAGCCGTCGGGTTCCGCTATCGCTGGGACGAACCCACCCACCAATTCGTCCACGCCGCCGGAGTCATGATCGCCACCCCCGAAGGCAAACTGTCCCGCTATTTCTACGGTATTCAGTACTCCCCTACCGACGTCCGCCTCTCTCTCATCGAAGCGTCGAAACATAAGATCGGCTCGCCCGTAGACTATGTCCTCTTATTCTGTTGCCCGTTCGACCCGCTCACCGGCAAGTACACGGTCGCCATCTACAACGTTCTCAAGCTCGCCGGCCTCGCCACCCTCGTCTTCATAGTGGCCCTCTTCTTCCTCCTCAGCCGTAAAAAGCGCCCCCAACCCACTCCCCAACTGTCGTAAGACTCACCTGTTAAACCAATCGAAAACGCGCTTTTCTTCTTCACTCTTGGCAAAACGATAGCTCCCCGTGTGCGACACACTCAAAACGAACCACGTTTGGATCGCAGGATTCGCTCCAGCAATTTCTAGCGATTGCTCCGGCGGAACTATGGGATCGTCAATCGCATGGATCAGCAGGATCGGGACCTTTGTATGGACCACCGCACGCACGGTATTGGCACTCCAAAGGTTAGCGCCGTGGACGAACAGCATGTACACCATCGCTTCGCGCACAATCACCGGCGCGAGCACCGGCCCAAGGAACCCCGCAGTCTGGTAATCCGCCACCTCCGAAAAAGAAGAAAAAGGGGAGTCCGCCACCACCGCCCGGAAGCCCGCTCCATATTGCAGCGATTGCAGAATAGCGGCGCCCCCAAGCGATTCGCCCAGACCAAAAACGCTCCCGATGCCCCGGCCTTTGATCCAATTCACCCATTGCTCTATGTCCTGAGCCTCGCGAACCCCAAAAGTCACCACACCCGGACTCTCCCCATGGCCGCGCAGATCAGGCAGCAGCACCGCAAACCCTTGATCCAGGAACGAGCGGGCAAAATCCAACAGAAAAGCGGAGGATTCACCCAGACCATGGCAGAACAGCACCGCGCGGCTCGCCGTTTGGGGAGGTAAGAGCCACCAGCCATGCAGGGTCTCACCATCGCGGGCGTTGAGCTCGACAGGACTGGCCTTGTACCTGGTTCCGAACTCAAACTCGCTTTTCATCGAATCAGCCTGTTCCGCCCACCTGTGACGCGTGGGACGAATGACGTATTCAGTCACAACAATCACCGGAATGATGTTGAACACCAGAACGAGCGCCGCCAAAATCTTTTTCCAGCCAAGCGGCTTCCGTCTCAGTCCGCTCCGACTCCGCCTTCTCCGCCTCCTACGAGGGGGCGAAGCAGGGATGAAGACAGTCGTCGGCCTGATAGTAGGCATGTTGAGCGAGTGTAGCTCCGAAACTTAGTAACTAGCAGTCTACCCCACTCCTACCGGCCCGTTCTTAATAAAGATCTACCGCTTTTGCGGTAGCTGGTCGCTTGCTCCTATCTGCATCCAGGCCGGCCATAAGTCCGGCGGATGCGGCGTCACTAAGTCGAGGGTTCAGCGACACAGGACTGATAAGCTTTCCCGCGACACTTAAAGGCGCAGCGTGCCCTCGCATATCGAGGCCGGTCGCGAAAAGCTGGATCTCAAACGCTCAAACCGCAGCGATTCTGTCCGGCAATCGGACGTGCGACAACCTCAACCACTTTTCCCGGAAGATCCCGTTCCTGCACCCTACTTCCCGAATGCAGGAACTATCTTGAATTGCTTAGATGGATCCCTTCAGCCGGCCTTCTAAACCTCTGTAGGGCAGCCTGACAAAAAAGTTCTTAGGCGATCCCCGAATTCGACCGACTATCGGCGACCACCACCGCCGCCGCCACCGTGAAAACCCCCGCCATGAAAACCGCCACCGTGGAAGCCACCGCTCACGCCGTTTCCGTGAACCCCCACAAACGCATGCCCGCCGACCCGGTATCCGCCGCTTCGAAAGCCGCCATAAAATCCGTGGTAGAACCCGGGATAGAATCCCCCATAAAAGCCAAACCCAAACGGACTATAGAAAAACCCAGGCCCCCAGAAACCGTAGTAACTCGTGTACGGATCCCAAAACCAGCCGTCCCCCACCGGATAGTAACCGGCAGGATTTTTGGCCACTAACTTGTTCTGCTCAGATTCCGCCTGACTGCGCGCCGCACTCCACACATACAGCGGATCCTGCTTTGCTTGACTCTCATCAAAGCTCGACCGCTTCAGCTTCGGATTATCGTCGATCATGATCTGATCGTGTTTACCAACCGCCGCATGGCTCGTCATGCCAACCACGTCCGCCTTCCCATCGAAAACCCTGACGTCCAGCGGCGCAACCGAAAAACCGTACAACCCTTTCTTAATCATGTCCACCGACGTGGAAGCAACAGTAACTTCCAAGTGAGTGCCCGAAATAAATTGGTCAACTTCCACTAACGCATTGCCCCGCGTCAGATTGATGCGCGTATCCGCCAGCCCAACGCCCGTTAAGCTGAATTCGCTGTTCGGACCAACCCGCAGAAACGCGCCCGGTGTCAGCAGCACTTCAACGTACCCATCGCTGGCCGTCTCCAGCGCTTGCCCCGGCTGCAGCGCATAGTGTCCGACTGACTCAACCGTCAAAGGCTGCCCCGCCGACGACACCTGACCTTGAACATAGTTAACCGACCCCGGTCTCGGCATCTGCGCAGGCGGCATCCCTCCCGGAGGCATCTGCGACGCTGCTGGCGCTTGCGCGAAGCTGCACGTTGCTGCGGCAAGGACCGCAACCACTAATCTGAGACGATCATTCGAAGTTTTCATTTGTATCCACTACGTTGGACGTGTCGTGCGCCAACACGACTCGTGGTACTTGTACGGATGACGCGCTGATCCTGTCCGGCACGTTGCCTTACGGCACGCGCACGAAACCATGCGGCACATTGCTTGCATCAACGAAGAATCCCACGAGATCTCCCATCGCATGTTGCCCTCGGCAAGCGCACCTGCGAGGCATAGAGGCGCTTCGCGTGTGCGCAGTCATGCCCATTTCAGCTCGGATCAGACTGACGGACTCGCTGAGCTCCGGCATCGCGAATTTCTTCCATCTGCCGCCAATACCGTGCTAGCTGGTATCGGCCTTCAGCAACAAGGCGCGCCGTCGTGATCACTCGCTTCTTCCTTGTCTCTTTCTGTATGCAAATCAGCGAAGCTTCCTCGAGCCGCGTCAGTTGCACCGACAGATTGCCTTTCGTCAATCCTGTCGCCGTTTCCAGGAACGTGAAGTCAGCGCTCTCGCAACTCGCAAGCACGGTGAGGATCGCGAGTCGCGCCGGTTCATGGACGAGCCGGTTCAAATCCGCTAAGGTTACAGGCAGCGAGTCCGTCTGGCGTACGGCCGGAGCCACTAACTCTGAAGGAAGGATGCTGAGCGGCTTAGCCATATTGCGCAACCGGTTCTTCACCATTTCCGGAGGATGGAAATGCCGCGTTTCCCGCGAAAGTCCGGCGCAACAACAGGAAGTCGAAGATGCTTATCGACAGCCACACCGCTCCGCCGAGCGCAAAGATCCACTTTCCACCATCCACATCACGCAGCAGCGCTCCCCCTCCGAATAGCGCCACCAGCCCGATGGCCCAAACAACACGGCGCCTCGTCGGGTTCGCCGCATCAAGGATCCTCTGCAGCATCACAATCAAAACAATGAACATCAGGTAGAGGTCCGTATGGCGCGTGCTGGGAGCGAAGAAATGGAACCACAGCAGAGTCGCCAGCATGATCATGGAAAGCACGAGGATAGCGGGGTGCTGCTGCCTTCGCACCAGTTCGACGCGCAATGCCTTCACCGATCCGTACCGCCGTTTGATGGCGACGGTACTCCACCAATAAAACCCAATACCGCCAAGCACGAAAATCGCTAAGAATGGTAGTCCCATGGGTCCCCAAATATGCGGAATTCGCACCACCACAGGAACCGCTAGCATCGCTAACGGTAAAGCCGCGAAGCGAATGGTTTGCAGATCTTCGAAGTGGCTCGTGACAAATTCCAGGCGCTGACGATTCGACATGGCTTCTCGGTTTATGGCATAAACTCAACTACGTTTATACTGTAAACCTTGCAACCCCTAAATGCAAGCACCACTTTCGCCAACAGCACAGCCTGCCTCATCGAGATGCAGCGAAAATAAGGAAATGCCCAATCTCCCACCCTTCACCCGCCGGAGGTTGGTTCAACAATCTTCCGCTGCGCTGGTCTTGCCCAGCGCGCTGCACTTCGCTCCCCGTCAACCTAATTTATTGATGCCGTTAGCGGGAAAGCCTGATTCCGTCACGGCCTTCACCGAATCGGGAACCATCCAGCTAGCGCACTCCGCCTCCGAGTGGCAAGGCCAAGACCTCGCAATGCAAATCCTCCAGGCGGACTCGCAATCGGCGCTGAGCGTCCACGCGCCAAAGAGTAACTTGCGCCGCATCCGGCTGCGCTGGCAAGTTGCGTTGCCCTCCGACTTGCAGTTTCTAGGGGACCAGTGGGAGCGCTCCTATGGCGATCTGGCTTGGCGAAGTATGGAGCCGGAGCGCATTCTCCCTTGGTATTTCCTGGCAACTCATGGCAGTCTTACGCATGCGTGCGGTGTGAAAACCGCCCCCGCCGCATTCTGTTTTTGGCAGTTAGATCCTAGCGGCGTTTCGCTCTGGTTGGATGTGCGCAATGGAGGCCGCGGAGTCAAACTAGGCAACCGGAAACTGGCCTTGGCCACAATTGTGACGGAGTCTTATCCGGACACCACGCCCTTTCGAGCAGCCGTTCGCTTCTGCCATCGAATGTGTGAGTCGCCACGCTTGCCCCGCGCGCCCATCTACGGCGGTAACAATTGGTACTACGCCTATGGCAAGAGTTCTGCCAGCGACATCCGGCAGGATTCAGAACGCATTGCTTCGCTCGCCACTTCTGTTGAGAACAAACCATTCATGGTGATTGACGATGGCTGGACGCCGAATCGCACCGCCGGCCCATGGCTACAGGGCAACGATCAGTTTCCGGACATGCCCAAACTGGCGGCTGACATGCGGCGCATCGGCGTCCAGCCCGGCATCTGGATGCGTCCGCTCTTCACCAAAGAACAAATTCCTCCAGCTTGGCAGCTTCAATCTCCTAATGCGCTGCGTGAATTGTCGCGCTCGCAAGGCCACACGCTCGATCCAACCATGCCCGATGCGCTCGAATCGATTCGCCGCGATGTCAAGACACTGGCCGGCTGGGGTTATCAACTCATCAAGCACGATTTCTCAACTTACGATTTGCTCGGCCGCTGGGGCTTCGCCATGGGCGCACAACTGACCGACGACAATTGGAACTTTGCCGATCAATCGCAAACCAACGCTGAAGTGATCCTCGGACTTTATAAGTCAATTCGCGAAGCCGCGGACAACGTAATCCTCCTCGGCTGCAACACCGTGGGACATCTGTCGGCCGGCGTCTTTGAACTGCAGCGCACGGGCGACGACACCAGCGGTCGCGACTGGAATCGCACCCGCAAAATGGGCGTCAACACCCTCGCTTTCCGGGCGCCGCAGCACAATGCGTTCTTCGCGGTTGATGCTGATTGCGTCGGCCTGACCAACCAAATCGTCTGGAGCTTCAACCGGCAGTGGACTGATCTGCTAGCCAGAAGCGGCACGCCTCTTTTTGTGTCGGCAGCCGCTGACGCCCTCGGACCCGAACAGCGGAAGGCTCTTCAGTCGGCTTTTACGATCGCCGCAACTTCTCAGCCTCTCGGTGAGCCGCTGGATTGGGTAACCAATAGCGAGCCTCAACGCTGGTCTTTTCAAGGAACCATCGCCAAGTATGACTGGTTTGGTAGCGAAGGGTCATCTCCCTTCGCAGACTAGGTCGCTATTTTCGCTTGAGGCGCGGTGCTCGTGGCCCTCGCAGTTGTCCAGCGTTTACTGGAACATAAGTAAGTTCCTGACCTGACGCCGCGCTGCGAAGCATCAGACCCCCGCGGCTCATATCACCGCGTCCCACAAATTCGGCGGGAAACAGCAGGCGGTCGTCCAGCACTCGCAGCAGGGCTCTTGTGTACTTGGCGCTCGCGACACTTCCTAAAAGTACGAACGAGCATTGACGACCCGTCGCGTCATCCAGTGAAGCGGCGGCCGCAAGCAGAGCGTCATAGTGGACAGGATTGTCTTCATCCACGTCGATCTGCGCTGTGGCGCGCAGTTGTTCCGGGCTGAAGACAGTCTCAGGCGAGAGCAGACCCAACCCGGGAACAATCACGAAAGCGCCTGGCCATGGCGGTGAACCAGCGCCGAAGGCGGCCACGTAAGCCATTTTCCCTCGGAAATATAAACCGCTCATAAAACTGTAGATTTCGCCGATCGTGGCCGCCCCGGCACGGAATTGGAGGGCTAGCTCGAAAGTGGCTTTCTCATTGGCAAGGATCGCGTGGCGGCGTCCCCCGGCCTTGGCGGGCGACAGAAGAAAGATACGCGCAGGCGGCGCAGGCAAAGAAACGGAAGACACCCCCTCAGTTGCAGGATATTATGACCAAGTGGAACTTGTTGTGAATCCACCGGTTTTGCCGATGCTCGCCAAGCGACTGGAGGAACTGCCCCCGGGTGAGGATTGGATTTACGAACCGAAGTGGGATGGTTTCCGCGCGCTTGTTTTTCGCGACGGCGACGAAGTCCTGATTCAAAGCCGCGACGAGAAACCACTCAACCGTTATTTCCCCGAATTACTCGAACCCCTGCGCCACGGGCTGCCGGCTCGCTATGTGGCGGATGGCGAGATCGTAATTGCCAAAGGCGGCGCCCTCGATTTCGATGAATTGCAGTTGCGCTTGCATCCAGCGGCGTCACGCGTGAAGTTACTGGCGGAGAAAAGCCCCGCGGCAGTTGTATTTTTCGATCTCCTTTCCCACGGTGCCCGCGATTTACGAAATCAGCCCTTTCAATCTCGCCGCGAAGCGCTGCAGAAAATGTTGAGCGGAGTCAAACCGCCGATTCATTTGACGCCAGCCACCGCCGATCGCGCTGTGGCCCAGGATTGGTTTAAGCGGTTTGAGGGTGCCGGGCTCGACGGCGTGATGGCAAAGGCGCCGAATGACGTTTATCAACCAAACAAGCGCGTGATGTTCAAGGTCAAGCATGAGCGCGATTGCGACTGCGTGGTGGCTGGTTTCCGCTGGCACAAGAAAGTCGAAAGTGGCGTCGGCTCGCTTCTGCTGGGACTCTTTAACAATGAGGAAAAGCTCCAGCATGTGGGTGTGTGCTCAAGCTTCTCGCTGGAAACACGAAAAGAGCTCGCAGAGTTTTTGGAGCCTTACCGGAAGCACGCGTGGGACAACCATCCGTGGAAAGAGTGGGCGGATGCGGATGGCGGCGCACAGCGTCTTCCCGGAGCCCAGAGTCGTTGGAGTGGCGGCAAAGATCTTTCGTGGGAGCCGCTGCGAGCCGAACTGGTAGCAGAGGTGGCGTATGACCACATGCAACGTGATCGCTTTCGGCATATCGCGCAGTTTCGAAGATGGCGGTTCGATAAGAAGCCGCAAGATTGCACGTATGCGCAATTAGAGGTTGTGCCGCCGCATGAATTAACCCAAATTTTCGGCTTAGCGGCTAACTGTGCGCCGCGCGTTTTCTAACAGTATGTTCGCGCCATCCGCGCGTTGGATCATCATCCGGGTCGGGCGTTTCTTGGACCGGCCGCAGAGAGTCAGGCACGTTCTTGAGGTTGATACGAATCCGCGTCCATGTGGATGATCGGCCCCGCATAGAATCCACCAGAATATCTTCAGCCAAAAGGTGCGCTACAACGTCGGCGTGTTTTGCTTTCCAGCGTTCCAAACCCTCCAGGGCGGCCTGTTTGTCCGGCGAATTCGCAATCACCAGCAACGGCATTGTTTCGCGCTGGCGCACCGGTGCCGGTGGGGCCGTCCCCGCTTTGGCGCGAGACGGAGCCACGCGCGCGTCTTCGCCTTCCATCTTACGGAAGTGAGGCGGCCACGGCGCGTCACCTACGCCCGCAGCTTCGTCCGCCGCGGCAAGTTCCAGCAGTGTTGCAAGCGAACCGCGCGCCTCATCGATATTCTCGTGCGGGTCTCCAAGTTTCGAATAGCGATCCGGGACCGTAAAGATCGTAAAATCCGCAGGCTCGCAATCAGCCACTTCCTCCCAGTGGAGCGGTGTCGAGACGCGCGCATCGGCCACCGGGCGAACTGAATAAGCCGAGCACGTCGTACGATCCTTGGCGTTTTGGTTGTAGTCAAGAAACACACCGTGACGCTCCTCCTTCCACCATTTAGCCGTCGCCACGCCCGGCATGCGCTTTTCAATGGCGCGCGCCAGCGCCAGCGCCGCGCGGCGCACTTCCGTGAAAGTCCAGCGCGGCTCGATCGAGACTAGGATGTGCATCCCGCGCGAACCGCTCGTTTTCGGCCAACCGCGCAGACCGTTTTCAGAAAGGAAATCATTCACGGCCAGCGCCACCTTGCGCACGCTATCCCAGTCAACGCCCGGACCGGGATCAAGGTCCACGCGCAGTTGATCGGGATGGTCCAGGTCGGCGGAACGCACCGGATGGGGATGAAGTTCAATACAGCCGAGGTTAACGATCCAGGCAAGGCCCGCCCGATTGTCCACAACCACCTCTTGCGCCGTGCGTCCTGACGGAAAGGAGAGTTCCACCGTGCGCAGAAAGCCGGGTAGATCGCCCGGTGCGCGTTTCTGATAAAACGGTGGCTCTTCCGCACCGTTCACGAACCGTTTCAGGACGATGGGCCGATCCTGAATGCCGCGCAGCGCGCCGGGCGCAATCGCCAGAAAGTAGTTCACCAAGTCAAGTTTGCTAACTTGGGCAGCCTTGGAGAAATACAGTTTGTCCGGGTGCGTCACGCGCACCTCGTGCCCCTCAATGTCGAGAATTTCTACGGCTTCCGACTTCTTCATGCCTGCTAGATCGACCCACCCTAAATTATGGCGCAGGAAAACTGCTAGCAGCCGTACGAGTGAAGAAACCTCTCAATCGATCAGGAAGTTTCGACACGAAAAAGCCAAGCCGCGCTCCCGCTCAGCAAAGCAGGCACCGCCAAATCAAATGGTGTTACACGTGCTTCCATTCGCGACGAAGCGAAAGGATGAGATGGAAAGCAACGAACAGCAATTTTACGAGCTCGTCGAGAAAATCGGCGTCGCCATGATGACCACCCGCACCCCAGACGGCGAACTCCGCTCCCGCGCCATGGCCAACCAGAAAAGATCCGCCGGCGCCGACCTCTGGTTTGTCGCCGCCGAAGGAAGCGCCAAACTCCAAGACCTAGCCGCTGACCCCCACCTCAATCTGTCTTATTACAAGGACGGCAGCCGCGAATGGATCTCCGTCTCTGGCACAGCCGCCGTGAGCAAAGACAAGACCAAAATCAAGGAACTCTACGCCGACGATTGGAAGATGTGGTTCAAAGGCGACGAAAGGCAAGGTGACCCCGTCGCTGGCACAGCCGACGATCCCAAAATTACCCTAATCGGCGTAACCATCCACCGCGCCTCTTTCTTTGCCGTAGACAAGCCCGCCCCCGCCGTCTGGTTCGAACTGGCCAAAGGCTGGGTCACCGGCAAGACCCCCCACATCGGCGAGCAAAAAACCATCTAATCAAAGGCCACGTGATTCCCGTTGCGCGTGCGCGCGAAATCTCCAGCCCTTGCACTCAGTAACCGGAGTGACTTGCATTCGCCTTAGACTGTTGTCACCTCCATCGCCTCTTACCGACCGCCAAATGCCACGCTTCATCTCGCCCAAGACGTCTTACATGCACAAACCGCGCCTTCGTTCCGAGCAACAAAACGGAAGTGGCGAAATTCAAGGCGCGAACCGGAGTGCCCAGCCACACCTTCGAATCAGCGGTAAGCCTCTTTGCGGTGTGGCGCACGCGAACGACTTCGATAACGTCGCCGCTCGCCGGACGGTAGATGAGGCGCCAGACACCAACACGCAAGCGGAACAACGGTGGCTCGAAGCCTTCGAGTTGCTTAACATCGCCCACACCTGTTTTCAAGAAGCGGTCTAGGCCCTTCAACAGACGCAAGGCTGTATCACGGTCGATGGCGCGGATGTCGGTGCGGGCTTCTGTAGACCAACGAATGCGCTCAGCCATTGCGCGTAGCGCCGGCTTGCCCATACCTGAATCTCTTTCCAAAGCCGATCGGCAGAATGACAGCTGTCGACTCGCCCGCTTCATTGGAAACGACCCGCATATCGGCGTCTGACGCACGCTCATTCCACCCACGCGCCAGCACATTGGCTTACCCTCAAACCACAGCTTGCGCCTTCAAACCCTGAGATAATCGTTTTAGGGACCGTTATGACCGTCACAATCGAACTGCCACCCGAGATCGAAGCGGGTCTTATCGCCCAAGCGCAGGCCGAAGGACTCGGCGTCGCCGACTACCTTCAGAACCTAGTCCGAAAAGAAATCGCCGCCAGCGCACGAGAGAAGGTAGAATCCTCACAACCGGCGCAAAAGAAAAAGTCCCTCTCTGAGTTGTTCTCCGTCCTGCAGGGTGCCGAAATTGATCTCAGCCGCAATCCGTCCGCAGGTCGTCCGGTCAACCTGTGAGCGGCTTCCTTCTCGATACGAACATTCCTTCTGAGTTCCGCAATCCTCGGCCGGAGCCCCGCGTCATCCATTGGCTGGATTTGGTCGATGTGAATTTCGTTTTCATTAGCGTCGTCACGCTAGGAGAGATACGCAAAGGATGCGAACTGCTTGCCGCCGGAAAGCGACGCGCCGATCTAGAGCGATGGCTCAAAGTGGAAGTAAAGGAATGGTTCGCCGGTCGTATTTTGCCGGTGACGGACGCAATCACTGAGCGTTGCGGCCGGCTGGAAGCAACGCGCCAGCGCCTCGGCCTGCGACTCAACATCTCCGACGGGCAGATTGCCGCCTAGCTCTGGAACGTGGCCTAACGCTTGTGACACGGAACGTGGATGACTTTCGTGAACTCGGACTTCAGATTCATGACCCATCGGACTGAGCCGTTCCCACTGCCATCTATCAACGCAAGATAACTTGAATTGACCGGTAATCATCAGATAACTGGATATTTGCCTAGTACAGACATTCAGTATCAAGTGTTAGTTTGTATCTGGATATAGATAAAGAGAAACAAAAAAGGTGCCTGTGGACCAAGAAAGCTCAATGGTTGATCGGGCCAAGCTTCTCGACGCGGCAAACAGCGCATCCCAGTACTGCGCTACGCTGCATCTCGGATTCATGGCCCTGTGTGCCTATGTGCTGATCATCGTGTTCAGCACTAGCGACCTCGATCTTCTTCTCGGCAAGTCCGTCACTCTTCCGTTACTCGGCACTGCCTTGCCGCTGATGGGCTTCTATGCCGCAGCTCCCTTCTTGTTAGTCCTGGTGCACTTCAATCTTCTTCTGCAGCTTCAGGCTCTTTCCCGCAAGCTGTACGCCTTCGAAGCTACTGCGCTCTGCGCTGGCCGGGAAGCTGACTTAAGCGAGCAGCTGCACATCTTTCCCTTCGCCTCCTACCTCATAGGCCATCCCGGGCCAATCGTTGAACTGCTCAACGAGTTCTTGGTCTCGGTAACCATGGTGCTTCTGCCGCTCATGGCGCTGCTGGCATTGCAATTAAGATTTCTTGCGTATCAGGACCAAAGCATTACGTGGATTGAGCGTTCCGCGGTTTGGCTGGATGTGGCCTTGGCTTTGATTCTGTGGCCTATCATCATGCATCCGAAAGACGATTGGCGAGCGTATTGGCGCGAACTGCTCCCCGGCTACGGACCGCATTGGCGCATAGGGCCGGCCTTGGCTCTGACCTTTGTGGCGCTCATTTTCAGCTTCGAGTGCACCGATCCTAAAGCAGCTATGACCGCCGTGTCTGTTTTTACAATTTCTCCGTTGATTATTCTCGCGCTCGGTGGCCGAAAAGCCCTGAAAGGGGTGCGGCTAGGCTTCAGCGTACCGTCTTTGGCCGTCAGTGTCGTCTTGCTCTTCTTTTCGCTTCACTTTCACATGCCTTTTTTGCTGCTGGGGCTGCTGGTGACGGTGCCCCTGGCAGCATTCTGGAATCCTTCCGCTCCGCGAGGAGCGTTTGCCCTTCTCACGACCTTGTTACTCGGCCTCAGTGTTCCGCCGGCGTTACTGGTCGACGGCGAGAGGCTTGAGTCGGCAACCATTCAACAGCCCAAGTCGCACGATTGGCACGGCCGCTCCACCGCCTTTTGCGATAACCTTCTGCCTGCGATGCGCCACCTCATGCTCGACGAACAGGTGCTGCTGGCGCGAACGACCAGCGCAGAGAACGTGGCGCTGATTCGTAACGCTCAGTGGCAAAAGGTGCGAGGTCATGTCGAGCCGATTGACCTGCAGTATCGGAGTCTTCGTGGGGCTCGATTGATGAATGCCATCCTGGTTGGCGCCAAGCTGCGATGGGTCCAACTGCAGGGAGCGGAGATGATTGGAGCGCATTTGGAGTGGGCGAACCTGCAGGACGCGCAGTTGCAGGGTGCTAACTTGAATAACGCGTTTCTGCAGGAGGCCTTTATGTACGGGGCGCGCCTGCAAAAAATCGCCCTAGAGGGAACACAGCTCCAAGGAGCAGACATGACCGGCACCCAACTGCAGGGAGCGATCCTGCGCGGTGCCGAGCTCGAGGCAGCTGACCTGCACGACGCCCAACTCCAAGGCGCCGACCTGCACGACGCGCAGTTGCAAGCGGCGACTCTAGAGTGGGCAAGCTTACAAGGCGCTGATCTGCAGGGCTCGCAACTGAATGGCGCCGATCTGCAGCATGCCCATCTAGCAGGCGCGGTGTTCGAGAGTCAACCCTTCGCACAGCCCGCGGAAGGAGAACTCGTGGACGCCCGCGCAATCGACGTAGAGCCGATTCAGCAACAGGAACTAAAGCAACTGATCGCGGAGATCGAACACCCCTGGGGGATTGAATTTCAGGGTGCCCGCGAAGCATCCATTGCAAGGCTTGAGCAGGCAGCCAAGGGAGGCGCTCCCAAGGTCGGATTGTTTTCCTGCCTTTATGAGTTAACGTCGCCGATCCAATGTAGGTATGGATACGACCCTGATAATAAGAAGGAAGTCGCTGAGTACAACAAGGCACTCCTCGAAGGGCTGATCGAGCTCTCCTGCGATTCGCCCGACATTGCGGAAGGCGTGATCAATCGCATGGAACAGCGAGGAATCGGTGCCCAGGTCGAAGCGTTCAACGTCGCGTTGGGGCGACGGATACTATTGAAAACGACATGCCCCGGAGTCAAACTGCTCGACCCGGAGACGAAGGAGTGGTTGCGCGCTCAGGTGGAATCCGCCGATTCGACGCCATCAGAACACCGATAAGCCTACCGCGTTCCCGGGGTACCGTCTGGTCGCCATCGGAAACGCATCTCGGAATTGCTGATTCAGAACGATAAATAAGCTTGTGGCCCAGTCTCTTGAGGTCAAACCCGCCGCGCCCCCAATCTCCCATCACACAACTAAAAAATAAATTTTCTGATTCCCCTCAACAACTTACAACCAAAATTTTCTTCCGCTGAAAAATCCACGCCCTAACCTGAATCGTTCCCGGTCTCTCACCCGACCCCGAACAGAAAGGTTCTTAAAAACAAATACACCATGCGTTCCGAAGACCAAGCCAACGCCAGCCGCGAAAATGGCGCCAAATCGCACGGCCCGGTCAGTAGCGAAGGAAAAGCGAAAGCTTCTCAAAATTCCTACTCCCACGGCTTCACAACAGACGCCGTCCTCCTCCATCCCCTGGAAATACCCGCGTACGAAAAACTCGTCGCCACCGTTTTCCAGCACTACAATCCCAAAGGCCCCATGGAACAGGAAGTCGTCCAATCCATCGCGGATCTTGAGTGGAAACTCAAGAAAGCCACCACTTCCGAACACGGCATCTTCGCCAAAGGCCGCCGCGAAAACGAGCACCTGTTCTTTGGTCCCGACGACCCAGATCCGCAAACCACTTTCTTCATCATGGAAGGCGAAATCCAACACACCTATTCAAGAACACTCACCAACTTATCCATGCAAGCCTCCCGCGGCCTCCGCAACCTGGAAAAGAGAATCGCGCAGTTTGAAAAAATGCGCGCCGAGCGCGAAATCGTGGAAGTCGCGCAACGCAACTATGCCATGGATAGCATCACCGTCGGCTTTGTCGGCCCCATACACCCATCCGTCGGGTCCGTTTTTTCAATGTTCTACCTAACCGCCCGCCTGGAATTCCAAAAAGTGGCCGGCAGAAAGAATTTGGCGGTTTTCGACCGCACCTGGAGGTACAAATCGGCTCCCATCTGGGTTCCGTGGGGCCAAAAGTCCTAAAAAACCGCCTCCATCCATAGCTCGTTCGTCAAGAGCAAACCCGAATTGCGTCCGTTCGCCCATTCCCGGTCTTTATGTCATAATCGTTGTTAATACCAGTTCACAATACTATAAATTTGCATAATCCATCCCACCCAACTAGGATGATTAAGGAAGCGAGGAGATCCCTTGAGCAGAGTTTACATTTTCGACACCACCCTTCGCGATGGCGAGCAATCCCCAGGTTGCAGCATGACCATGCCCGAAAAACTCAAGATGGCCGAAGCCCTCGTTGACCTCGGCGTCGATATCCTCGAAGCGGGCTTTCCCATTGCCTCCGAAGGTGATTTCGAAGCTGTTGATGCCGTCAGCCGCAAATATCCCTGGGTCCAGGTCGCCGCGCTCGCTCGCTCGTGTACGACAGATGTGGAGCGTGCCGCCAAAGCTCTCCAACACGCCAAACGTCCGCGCATTCACACGTTCATCGCCACGTCCGACATTCACCTCACGCACAAACTCCGCAAAACCCGCCAGCAAGTGCTCGATGAAGCCTGCGCCGCGGTCGCTCTCGCGCGCAACTATACAGATGATGTAGAATTCTCCGCCGAAGACGCCACCCGCACAGATTGGGATTATCTCGAACAAATCAGCCGTGCCGTCGTCGAAGCCGGAGCCCGCACCGTCAATCTGCCCGATACGGTGGGCTTTTCCGTCCCCGATGAATACGCCGAACTGATCGGCCGCATGGTCAAGGCGTTGGGAGACCGCGCCATCGTCAGCGTCCACTGCCATGACGATATGGGTCTCGCCGTCGCCAATTCACTCGCCGCCGTCAAAGCCGGTGCCCGTCAAATCGAGTGCACCATGAACGGCATCGGCGAACGCGCCGGCAACGCTGCCTTGGAAGAAATCGTTACGGCGTTCAAAGTCCGCCCAGATCGTCTGCCCTTTGAAACAAAAATTCATAGCGAAAAACTTTTCCCTACCAGCCAGCTCCTCACCCAGTTCATCACCTTCGGTCCCCAACCCAACAAAGCCATCGTCGGCGAAAATGCCTTCGCGCACGAAGCGGGCATCCATCAAGACGGTTACTTAAAGAATCCGGCCACTTACGAAATAGTAAGTCCCGCCAGCGTCGGCGTACCCGAAAGCCGCCTTGTCCTCGGCAAACATTCCGGCCGCCACGCCCTCAAAGACCGTGCCCATACACTCGGCTACGAACTAAGTCGCGAAGAGTTAGACGAAATCTATACCCAGTTCACCCATGCCGCAGACAATAAGAAAGGTCTGCGCAATGACGAGATACTGGCACTCATCAAAAGCGTCAAGTCGCAACACATGCACGTGGGCGCCACGAAATAGTTAATTAACGAATGAATCTATCTATATTGACTTTGCCCGGTGACGGAATCGGCGTCGAAGTAACACAAGAAGCAGTTAAGGTTTTAAAGCACGTAGCGGCTAAGTGCGGCCATACGCTGTCTCTCAGCGAAGGGCTCCTCGGCGGCATTGCCATTCACAAAACCGGCAATCCCCTGCCCGATGAAACGCGCGATCTAGCCATGAAAGCCGATGCCACCCTTATGGGCGCTGTGGGCTTGCCCGAATTTGATAACGCTCCGCCAGAGAAGCGTCCCGAACGCGGCTTGCTCGGCATTCGCAAAGCCCTCGGCGTGTATGCCAACCTCCGCCCCGTGCGCTCCTATAAAGCGCTTATCGATTCGTCGCCCTTGAAGAACGAACTGGTCGATGGCACCGACATGATCATCGTCCGCGAACTCACCGGCGGCCTCTATTACGGCACCCCGCGCGGCATTTCCGGCAGCGGCCCTACCGAAACCGCCATCAACACTATGGTCTACACGCGCGCCGAAATCGAACGCGTCACCCACATGGCCTTCGAAATCGCCCGCAAGCGCCGTAAAAAAGTCACCAGCGTCGATAAATCCAACGTTCTCGAAAACTCACAACTTTGGCGTAAAGTGGTAGTAGAGGTTGCCGCGGGCTATCCCGATGTGACGCTAGATCACATCTTGGTCGATAACTGCGCCATGCAGTTAGTCCTCAACCCAAAGCGCTTTGATATCGTGCTGACCGAAAACTTATTCGGCGACATTTTGAGTGACGAAGGTGCAGTCTTGGCCGGGTCTATTGGCATGTTGCCCTCCGCCTCCATCGGCGGCAAGCGTCCCTCCGGCGCTTGGGTTGGTTTGTATGAACCGGTTCACGGTTCCGCGCCCGATATTGCCGGGCAAAACAAAGCAAATCCGCTGGGCGCTATCGGCTCAGTCGGCGCCATGCTCGAATACAGCTTCGGCCTCACCAAAGAAGCCAATGCCGTATACGCCGCCATGGAAGATGTCTTGAATAGTGGCCATGTGACTGCCGATCTCAGACCGGCCGGCAAACCCGCCACCACTACCGAAGTAGGCGATGCCGTGTGCCAAGCACTCAGCGCGCGAGTTTAAAAGGATTTTTTTATGCAACCACGCACGATTATCGAAAAGGTGTGGGACAACCACGTCGTAGCGGAGCGGCCAGGTACGCCCACGCTCCTTTATATTGACTTGCACTTGGTGCACGAAGTAACATCGCCGCAGGCCTTCTCTGGTCTCCGCGAACGCGGCCTCAAAGTCCGCCGTCCAGATCTTACAATCGGCACCACAGATCACAGCATCCCTACGCACGATCGCTCTTTGCCCATCGTCGATAAGATCGCCGAAAATCAGATCACGCAGTTTGAAACTAACTGCAAAGAATTCGGTATTCCTTTCTACGGTCCTCATAACAAAAATCAGGGCATCGTCCACGTCATCGGGCCCGAACAAGGTCTTACCCAACCGGGCCAAACCGTTGTTTGCGGAGACAGCCACACCGCCACTCACGGCGCATTCGGCGCGCTCGCTTTCGGCATCGGCACCAGCCAGGTCGAACACGTTCTCGCCACCCAGTGCTTGCTACAAACCCGTTCGCTCACCTACGAAGTGCGCGTCGATGGCACTCTGAAGCCCGGCGTAGGCGCCAAAGACATCGTCCTCAATCTCATCTCGCGCATCGGCATCGGCGGCGGCAACGGTTGCGTCTTCGAATACACCGGCTCGGCCATTCGCTCGCTCTCCATGGAAGAGCGCATGACCATCTGCAACATGTCCATCGAAGGCGGCGCGCGTGCCGGCCTCATCGCGCCCGACGACACCACCTATCAATACCTCGCCGGCCGTCCCGCCGCACCTAAAGGTGCCGACTGGGAAAAGGCTCTCGGCATCTGGCGCAAACTGCCCACCGATCCCGGCGCTAAATACGACAAAACCATTCACATCGACGCCAACACGCTCGAACCGATGATCACCTTCGGCACCAACCCTGGCATGGGCATCGGCATCACGCAGAACGTGCCCGATCCCTCGTCGATCACCGATCTCGTCGAACGCGACACTCTCGGCAAAGCGCTCAAGTACATGGATCTCCCCGCTGGCCAAAGCCTCCTCGGCCATAAAGTCAACGTCGTGTTCATCGGTAGCTGTACCAATTCGCGCATCTCAGATCTCCGCGCCGCCGCTGGCGTCTTCAAAGGCCGCAAAGTAAACCCGAACGTCCGTGTCATGGTCGTGCCCGGCTCGCAGTTAGTCAAGCAACAAGCGCAAGCCGAAGGTCTCGACAAGATCTTCAAAGAAGCCGGAGCCGATTGGCGCGAAGCCGGCTGCTCCATGTGCATCGCCATGAATGGCGATCAACTCGCCCCCGGCGAATATAGCGTCTCCACCAGCAACCGCAACTTCGAAGGACGCCAAGGCAAAGGCGGCCGCACCTTCTTGGCTAGCCCGCTCACCGCCGCCGCCACCGCTGTCACCGGAGTCGTAACAGACGTGAGGACCTTGCTCTAGGACTAACCAAATGGAAAAAGTAACCACATTTACCAGCCGCCTCGCGCCGCTCGCCATCGATAACATCGATACCGATCAAATCATCCCCGCCCGCTTCCTCAAGACCACGTCAAAAATCGGCTTGGGCGATCAACTCTTCTGCGACTGGCGTTACGATGCCGAAGGCAAACCCAAGCCCGAGTTCATCCTCAATACGACGAACGGCAAAGCCGCGCAAGTCCTCCTCGCCGGCGATAACTTCGGCTGCGGCAGCTCTCGCGAACACGCCCCTTGGGCTCTCACCCAATACGGGTTCAAAGCCGTCATCAGCACGTCCTTCGCCGATATCTTCAAAGGCAACTCCGCCAAGAACTCGCTGCTCACCATCGTCGTTCCAGCCGACGCGCACAAGAAGCTCTTTCGCCGCCCTCGCTGCCAACCCCGCCGCGACCGTCACCGTCGATCTCGAACAACAAAAGCTCACCTTGCCCGATGGCTCCTCCGTCACCTTCCCCGTTGACGAATTCGCCAAACAATGTATGTTGAACGGCGTCGATGAACTCGGCTACATCCTGAAGCAAGAGGATGCCATCAAAGCCTACGAAGTCTAAGCGCGAATTAACCGTTAACACGAACGTGGCGGCATAACAATGGCAACTACACGGCAGATTCTGCGATACGAGTTGGATTTCACCAGTTGGGCCACCGAACGTGTGCTCAAGGCGGCCGCCGCCCTCACGCCGGAGGAATTAGAACAAGATTTCAAAACCTCCGACAAGAGCATCCTAGGAACGCTCGTGCATTGCTACCGCGCCGAGCGCATCTGGCTCAAGCGCCTGACCAATGAGAAGGCCGATTTCAAAGTCGAGGGCGACAACACTCTCGCCGCCCTCCAACAAAATTGGCCCGCCATCCAAAGTGGCTGGTCCACCTGGGCCCGCGAGCTAACCGACGAAGCCGCCGCCGGCACCTTCAGCTACTCCGACCTCAAAGGCAACCCCTGGTCGCAGCCCATCTGGACCATCGTCATGCACGTCGTCAATCATTCCACCCACCATCGCGGCCAAGCCGTCGGCTTCATCCGCTCCCTCGGCCACACCCCGCCCAACGTCGACCTGATCACCTTCTCCCGCGAACGTATGTAGTTACTCATACCGCAGACACTCAATCGGATCCAAATTCGCCGCCCGGTTCGCCGGATAATAACCAAAGAAAAGTCCCACACTCACCGAAATAAAAAACCCCAGCGCTACCCACAACGGCGATACAAACGCCGGTACCGCCGGAATCAGCGTCTTCACTAAGAACGCAATCAGCGCCCCCAAAACAATACCAATCACCCCACCCACACACGAGAGCATAATCGCCTCCAGCAGAAACTGCACGCGAATGTCCGACCTTCGCGCACCCACCGCCTTCCGAACGCCAATCTCCCCCGTTCGCTCCGTTACCGAAATCAGCATAATATTCATCACGCCAATCCCACCCACCAGTAACCCAACCCCGCTAATAATGCCGGTCAGTAACACCAACGCCCCGGTAAGTTGGCTCCATAAGCGAACTCAAGAAATCCGGCGAGGAGATATCAAAATCATCCTCCGCATTATGCGGCACATGCCGTCGCCTCCGCATCGCTTCTTCCACTTGACCTTTAACCGTATCTATGGCAAACTCAGGTTTACCCGCAATCGCAATGAACCTTTCCCGAATATCCGGAAAGCTTTTTCGGAAATTGTTCATCGGAATGCAAGCGAACTGATCCACGCCTAACGCCGAGAAAAGTCCTTGGTCTGGCTCGAAAACGCCAATCACTTCGTACAGCCGCCCGTTGAGCCGAACTTCTTTGCCTAATGGATCGACGTTCGCAAATAAAGAATCCGCAATAGCCTTGCCTATAACGATCACCGCCCGTGCGTGCTCGTCATCGTAAGCGGAAATAAAGCGGCCGTTCTCTACCGCAAACAGGGGGAAGGCATTAATATAGGCAGGCTGCACGCCGCGCAGAAAAAACCGTTCCACGTGATTGTTGCCATACCGAATCTCGTCATTTTGTTCGGTGAAGTTAGTGCGGTTCGCGAACGTAGTCGCGTAGGAAACCCCAGGGCTTGCCTGCGCCACAAAGTCCGCGTCATCGTCCTGCAAGTATTTGCGGTTCTTAACTTTCGCCGTTAGCCGCGCCGGGTCCTGCCCTGGCGGAAATCGCGTGATAAACAGCGTATTCGAACCGAGCCGCTCCACGCGTTGCTTGATTTCGCCATTGAGTCCGTCGATGATAGAGGCGACCGCAATCACGGTTGTTACGCCCACAACAATGCCTAGGATCGTTAACCCCGACCGAACCTTATTCGCCCGCAGCGTCTCAATCGCGACCGATATGTTTTCTTTAATTTCGTCGCGCGTCATTACATCTCCGTCCTGAGCGCCGTCACAGGATCGAGCGCCGCCGCCTTGCGCGCTGGATAGATGCCGAAGAACAGCCCAATGGCCGAGCTCAGCACCACGCCGAGCAACGCCACCCAAGTCTTGACCGATGCCGGAAAGGAAGTCAGATCTCGCAACAGCAACGCACAAGCAAAGCCAATGGCAATGCCCACCGCCCCGCCAATAAGGCACTGCACCAGGCTCTCGGTTAAGAACTGCCGCAAGATATCGCTCTTAGTCGCGCCCATGGCTCGCCGCAAGCCAATCTCGCGTGTCCGCTGCGCCACGCTCACCAGCATCACGTTCATGATGACGATACCGCCCACCACAGCCGATATGGAACTAACCATCACAAACACCGCAAAGAAGGAACCGCTGATGCTCTGCCACAAAGAGATGTAACTCTGCGAGGTGCCGATAAAGAAGCTATCGTCTTTCCCCGGCGCATCATGCCGCCGCGAGCGCATGATCACCCGCGCCTGGTCCTGCGCGTCGTTGAAGTTCTTGTCGCCGCCCGACGCCTTGATCTCCAACGTAAGGCTCGTGCGGGTGCCGCGCACCTTCAGAAACGTGTTCAGCGGAATCACCACATAGTTGTCCTGATCCTGTCCCAGCACTGAACCTAACTTCTTAAACGTGCCGATCACTTGAAACTCAAGGCTGCCCGTGCGGATGGTTTTGCCAATAGGATCTTCGTTGGGAAAGAGTTGGTCCACCAATGACGATCCGATGACACCCACATACGCCGCGTGCCGGTCTTCGCCTGGAGTGAAGTAGCGCCCAAACTCCAAGGTGCGCGTATCGATATCAATCATGTTGGGCGTATACCCAATAATGGAGGTATCGTCGGTCTGCTTGTTGCCGTATTGCACAGACAGCGTACTGCTGGCAGACGCACCCACTTGTTCGCAAGCTGTACACAGTTCGGAAACTGCACGGTAGTCGGTCAATGTCGATGTTCTTGTTCTTGAGCGCCTTTACGACAACCGTAAAGTCAACCACGGCGAAAGGAGTCTTGGCCAACCGGAAAACGTTGGTTCCCAGGTTCGCGATCTTCTGCTCCACATAGACGTTCGCCCCTTGCACCAGCGTCATCACCGTCATCAAAGTGGCCACGCCCATCGTGAGACCCAGCACCGTTAACGCCGCTCTCAGCTTATAAGCGTTGAGCGCCGCCAGTGCCATGCGCACATTGTCCCGGACGTTAACCATTCTTTTTAGAAGGCTAGCAAAGCTTCGATCCCGCGCACTCTCAACGGACGGTCGGCGATCAGCGCCTCTCCGAAATGAGTGCCAATTTGTAACCCGTAATGACGATCCCGCGTCTCTAGAGTATGCAGATAATCGCCTAGACCTTGTGGGATAACTCCGTGTTCGCTCGCCGTTTTGCCGAATTGCGAGTGATGAATTCTCAGCAGTTCCAGCTTGCGGTCAAACAGCGCCGTCGTATCCACAACAAAGGTAGGCTGTATTGTCTTATGCAGCGGATAGTAAAGAAAACTCTCCGGCAAATGCGGCGGGCTCGGGTCGTCGGCCTTTTTGAGAGTGCAATACAACGATGCGTTACGCACCATCAAACCTGCGGCAGCGTGATCCGGATGGCGATCCTCCCAAAACGGCGCGACCACCATCTTCGGCCTGTGCCGCCGAATGCTGCGCGCCACCAGAGCCCGATTCGCCGGCGTATCCACAAGCCCGCCATCGGGCAAACTGAGATTTTCGCGCGCTTGCGCGCCCATGAATTCGGCCGCCTGAATCCCCTCAGCGTCGCGTTCTTCAGTAGTTCCGCGCGAGCCCAGTTCGCCCCGAGTGAGATCAACAATGGCGAACGAACACCCTCGCTGTCTCAAAAGAAGCGTGCTACCGCCCACGCCCCATTCCACATCGTCGGGATGCGCCCCAAAAAAGAGAACGTCTACTGGCATCTTGGACTTTCAGACTACACGGTAGCAACGGAGGCTTTTTCAGTTTCGAGCGGGAACTCAACGGTAAAGGCAGCGCCCGGTTTAGTACGAATGGTGAGCGTGCCTCCTAGTTGTTGTGTAAGAAGTTCGACAATCGGTAAACCCATCGATTTCGAACCGCTCCAGTCAAATTTGTCCGGCAGGCCCACGCCCTCATCCGAAACAGTCAGGATCACGCGCCGCTTCGGCGTCGCATGCAAAGAGATCACAACCTCGCCGGTAGTCTCGGCCGGGTACGCATACTTGAAGGCATTCGTCACCAGCTCATTGAGAATCAGCCCCAGCGGAATGGCTTGATCAATCAACAGATGAACGGGCGAAGTGTCCAACCGGCAAGTCACTCGCCCTTTATCGGCCGAGTAAGACTGGAATAACTCATTAACGAGTCTCTCGGTAAAGTCAGTGAAATTAATCTGACTCACAGCTTCGTTGCTGTAAAGCTGCTCATGAATCAATGCCATCGACAGTACGCGTTGGTGGCTCTCTTTCAGAACAGCGGCCGCGGATTGATCCTTCAACAGTTCGCTCTGCATCCGCAACAAGCTCGAGATCACCTGAAGATTGTTCTTCACGCGGTGATGCATTTCCTTAAACAGGATGTTCTTCTCCGCCAGAGAACGAACCAGTTGTTCCTTGGCAAGCTTCTGTTCGTGAATATCAGTGGCCGCGCCAAACCACCGCAAAAGATTCCCTTGTGAATCGCGCGAGGGAACGGAGCGCGCCAGATGCCAGCGATACTCGCCGTCGGAGGCTCGGCGCAAACGAAATTCGATATCGAACGGTTGACCGCTGGCGAACCCACGCATCGCGGTTTCCCGGCACTTAGGCAGATCTTCCGGATGCATGACATCCTCCCAGCCAGCCGCCTTCGATTCCTCTATGCTGACGCCGCTGTATTGGTACCAGCGTGCGTTGCAATAGTCCACTTCACCCGAAGCGAAGGAACGCCAAACAATTTGCGGCATCGCATCAGCCAATTCACGGAACTGACGTTCGCTTTCTTGAATCTGGAGCGCGGCCAATTTACGGTCGGTGATATCGAAACCGAGCCCGTGAATCTTCGTAGGCTTGCCGTCCTGATCGCGCACGTGAAACCCGCGGCTGGCCAACCAGCGAACGGTGCCATCGGGCCACACAACCCGGTGCTCGACGTCAAACGCATGGGTGCCGTCCATCGCCTCCTGCAACTGGCGAGTCATTTCGGGCATATCATCTGGATGATAACGGCCGATGAACCAAGCGGCGGGAGCGGAACCGCGGCCGTTCGGTTCACCGAATAAGGCCCAAATCGCGGGATGAGCCGTCACTTCCGACGTGGCAAAGTCCCAGATATAATCCCCGGCGGACCCGTTAGAGAAGAGGATCTCTAACTGACGTTCGCGCGCACGCAGACGCTGTTCGCTTTCCGCCAGGCGCAGTTCGGCGATTTTGCGTTCATGAATATCCGTAGACGTCCCAAACCAACGGACCAAAGCGCCCTGCGCGTCGCGGATCGGAATCGCATGAACCCACTGCCAGCGATATTCCTGCTTGCTTGCATCAAAAAGCCGGAACTCCATGTCATATTCGCTGCCTGCCCGGATGGCCGCGGTACGAGTTTCCGACGTTTGTTGGACGTCGTCCGGGTGAACAAGCTTCCACCGGTCTTGCGCTGAGACTTTGCCCATCGGCAATCCTGTTACAAGCGACCAGCGGTGATTTTGATATTCCATTTCACCGCTGGCATTAGCCGTCCAAACAATTTGCGGCAAGGATTCGGCCAGTTCGCGAAAATGGCGCTCGCTGGTTTCCAGTTGCTGCTCCACCTTCTTCTTTTCCGAGATATCTATATTGACACCGGAGACACGTATGACTTGGCCGCTCGCATCGCAGATGACATCGCCATGACCCGATATCCAACGAATATTGCCGTCGGGTAGAACAATCCTAAATTCGGCTTGAAATTGCTGGCGATTTTTCACGGATTGCTCGATGAGCCTGTCCGTCGCAACCCGGTCTTCCGGCAAGATGAGATGACGCATGCTTTTGTAGTCGCTCATCTGCTCAGCCTTAAAACCCAGGACTTCCTCGACCGCGCCAGACCAGACGGTTCTATCTTCCAGCGCAAACCAAGTCCATACAGCGACCCGCGCCAGATCGAGCGAAAGGCGCAGTTGATCCGCAGCCTCCTGCCGCAGAGTGGCTTCGGCATGCAGCTCATTGCTGTATTTACGAATTTCCGCGGTCCGTTCGTCCACTTTGCTTTGTAAGTCTTGACTACTGGCCCGCAGCTCCGATTCAACGAAAGTTCGGCGCCGAATCTCCATGCGGAGCACGCCAATGCCGCAGCGAGATCATGATGGCGGCCAGCAATGAAGAAAGCTCAACGGTCCGCTTGACTAGATACATGGAGGCTTGGTTGTCGTCGAGTCGAGCCCTTCGTTGCGCCTTCAGGCCCTGAATCACGCGGGACGACTCCCGATCGATCAGATCCATGGTGTCGCGTCTCCCCGCGGATGTCACCAGCGCGAGCGCTTTGTCGTTCTGATGCTGGCGATGAAGCTCAAGACTAGCCGATAATTCTGCTAATTTCGTGAGCATAAGGCTGTGCAGAACTGCACAGGCCTGCGCAGTGTCGGCGGGAAGCGAGGCGAAAGACGCATCAATGTCGTGAAGGCTGGCCTGATAGTTCTGTAAATAACGCGTCATCGTTCGTCAACAGATAACCCTGCTGGCTGGTTTCCGCCTTGCGTGCCGACTCAACCATGGTCTGAAGTAGATCAATCCGCCGGGTAAGACTCTTGATGTCCAGTGTGGTTTGCGTCGCCAGGCGTCCGTGGGTGAGAATTGCCGAGTTCACACCGGCAAACAGGATGAGCAGGCCGACTAATGAAAGAGTTGCCGCAGTGGAGGCGAGCCGCCGATCGCTGCGTGCCGTTCTGCTCCAGAAAAGAGCGCAAGCAGCGGTACCCGCAACGCAGGCGCACAACGCCGTCGGCAGAGACATGCTCGAGAGATAGTCGGTCCAGTTGTGCCTGTCAATGCTGCCTGCTAAACGAAATAAGGCGCCGAGCACGCCGAGCGAGGGTATAGCGACAGCCAGAAAGGCGGCAGCATTCAGCGAATATCGACCTAACATCGGCCGCGCCACGATCATAAGGAAGCTGCCCAACAAGAGAAAAACCGCTGCCGTGGAGGGCGCAACTTGTAAATCGCCCAAGGGCAGAGGAGCAACCACTCGAGCCGTGAGGGCTGGGAACAAGGAGTGCACCGAGAGCGGTATTTTCGCGACGTTCGCGACCAAATACAGAAAGCCTAGCGCGCTGAGTAACATGCCGAAGGCGCGCGCAAATTTCCACGCGCCCTGAATAGCGGCGAAAAAGCCAAGGCCGGCAATCACGAAACACGCGGCCGTGTCGCAAGTCATAAACGGCGCGCCCGGCATAATTTGCAGAACGACACGCCACTCCAGTAGCCAAGAGGCCAAGGCAACTAGACCGGCCAGAATTAAGAAAGACGATCCGAAACGACCAATTAGGTTCGCTTGCGGTCTCGGCAAGAACGTCGGCACACAGACCCCATGTGGGCTAAATAATTTCAGGAATTGAGCGAGAAAGACAGGGAGACGATGTCGAAAGAGACCGCTATCAAGACTGACAGGCGACCATGATTAGAAGCGTAGATGTATCTTGTCCATTCACTATAGCGCGAGCGGGAACGAAATGCTGTCAGATTTTCAATGACAAAGCCCGTATTTTGCCCAATGGAGCGGCAAGGAAGCATGGACGACGAAAAGGCGGATTTCAGGCAGCAAGAGCCGCCCGCTCCACAGCAGAAGCGGCTCCTCCTAAGGCATCTCAACGATGGTCGTATTCGTGGTGTTCGTGTCGCCAGTGCCAGTACGCCTGCCTTTGTTCATCGGAAGCGTGACCCCAAGTGATGAACGGCCCACGCGCCGGCGTCCAGTACAGACGCCAATACCGGTCCTCATCACGGTTCCAACGATGATAATCATGGTGCTCGCGATCCCAGTAACGATGGTGCCTCACATCGTCATGCTCATCGGCAGCGGCAAAGACGGGCAGTAGAAGAGCCACCGAGAACGATAAGACAAAGCTAATATTTTTGAACGTTTTCATGTTTATGTGACAAACTCCCACCTCTGAGACACACGTCAACCGGTGGTTGTTTCCCGTCAGTCGGACGAAACGGTACTGCACGGTAAGTGTGCGAGGTGGGTGATGCGTTAAAAGCTGATGCCTTTTTTCTCGCGTCCGAGGGCGGCCACGATCGCAGTCACTAGAAACACCGTGGCGGCGGTGGCAGCCATCGCCGTCGCGTAACTCATCTTTTCAGCAAGAACCGCCTCGAAGTAACTCACTGGCCCGGCCAGTAGCACGCCGCACTGATAAGCGAAGCCGGGCAGGAAGCCGCGAATGGAGTTCGGCGAAAGTTCGCTCAGATGCGCGGGAATCACGCCCCAAGCACCTTGCACACAGAACTGGAGCAAGAAAGCGCCGGCCACCAGCAGTCCAATATGCGGAGCGTAAGCCCACAAAGGAACGATCAGAATGGCCAGCAGCAGAGCGGAGACAATCGAGCGGCGGCGGCCCAGACGGTCGGAAATGAAACCGATAAAGGTGCCGCCGATCATCGCGCCGATGTTGCCGACCGCGGAGATTAGCGAACGGTCGCGCACGCCGAAGTGCCAGTACCTTTGCAGAAAGGTGGGAAACATGTCTTGGGTGCCGTGAGACGCCAGGTTCATGCCCGTCATTAGAACGACGAGGTAAAGGAACAGGCGCCAGTGTTGGAAGATCGAGCTAGTCAGATTCGACCAGCTTTCGGCTTTCGATTTCTCCCAGATTGCCGATTCTTTCACGCGCACACGGACGAACAGAGCGAGTAAGGCGGGCAGACCGCCTAAAAAGAACATCGGTCGCCAGCCCCAACGTGGAAAAAGAAAGAGATACGCGAGAGACGCGAGTAAGTTACCGAAGGCATAACCCTGTTGCAGCGCGCCCGAGACGACGCCGCGCCACTTAGTGGGAACTTTCTCCATGGCCAGCGATGCGCCTACGCCCCATTCGCCGCCCATGCCGATGCCGAAGAGCGCGCGCAGCACTAGAAACGTTGTGAAGTTAGGAGAAAAGCCGGTAGCCACTTCAACGATGGAGTAGAAAACCAAGTCGATCATCATGGGCAACCGGCGGCCATAGCGGTCGGCGAGCAGGCCGAAAATAAAAGCGCCCAGTGGCCGGAAACCCAGCGTGAGAGTCAGAGAGAAGGCGATTTCCTTATCCGTTTTGTGAAAGTCGGAACCGATTGCGGTGAGGCAGAGGACCACCAGGAAGAAGTCGAACGCGTCAAGAGACCAGCCGAGAAAACTGGCGATCAAAGCAGGCCAATGGTCGTTCGCGGCGGCGGCTGACGATTTTTCAGGCAATAGGAGAACTATAAACCATGGCTGCTTTTGGAAGGGCTTAAAAAAAGGAGCGGAAACTTGCCAACGAAATGCGGAACTTGCGCGTCTATCTTTACGTAGTGTAAATCTATGATGGACTTGCTTCCTTGGGCACCATTATTGGCGGCGATTTGCCATATTTTCGAGGAGTTTGTGTGGCCCGGCGGGTTCGCAGACTGGTATCGACGATATAGGGCGAACAATTTGCGAATCACCTCGCGCATACTGATTGTTGTCAATGTCTTGTTGTTGGCCGCCTGTGTCAGTTATGCGCTCGCGGCCGATACAAAATGGGGTGCCGCTTCACTCTTGGCCCTCTGCGCGCTGCTTTGTTCGAATGGCTTCTGGCACGCTTGGGCCAGTGTGAAAACGCACACAGTGTCGCCGGGAGTGGTCACCGGAATTCTGTTATATGTGCCGCTGATGATTGTGGAATTCAACGTTTATTTGCAAGCGCGGCGCGTCTCCTTGTGGACGGCGGCAGCGGCAGCCGGCGTGGGAGGTTCGTACCATGTGTGTACGGCTGTCTATAGACGGGTAGGAGCCAAGGCAACCTAAAGAAACGAAATGCGCCGCCATCAGTCTTCATTGAGAGGACAAATGAGACTTTTTTCGGCAATACTAGGAATGGCGCTAGTGATGGGGATGACGGCTTGCAGCGCGTTGGACCAACGCAAAGCAGATGAGCAGGCGCGCGAGGCGGGACACGAACTCTCCGACGAAGCAAAAAAGGCCGGCCATGAAATCAAGAAAGATGCCAAGGAACTGAGCCAGAAGGTGGATTCCACTGTGGGGCCGGATGGCGCTTCCGCTTCGGAGAAGATGTCTCACGCGGCGCTGGTGGGCAAAGTGAAATCGAAACTGGCGGCGGATGCGGGTCTTTCCACGCTGAACAATGTCGAGGTGACGGTGAATGGCAGCGTTGTCACTCTGTCAGGAACCGCTGCTAATGCGGAACAGAGAAAAGCGGCGGAGCTAGCGGCGGCTGAAGTAGACGGAGTAACCCGCGTGCGCAACGATATTGTCGTGCGGCCCTAAGCGGCAGAAGACACTTACTGCAATGTTAGTAAGCCCACTTTCGTGGCCACGGGGCCAAAAGCGCCGGCTTCTGAAAAGTACAAGGTTTGATCGCAGAGAGCGATGTTGTAATAGCCGCTGTTCGCCGAGGGGATGGGATATTCGGTAAATTCGCCTACGCGCGGATCGAGCATGCCGAGAAAGCCGCCGTCTTCTTCAAAGAAAAGCGCGCCTGTCTGACTGAGGCGCATGTCCTCGGCGTTCGCCCCCACGGTGGGAATCGTATATTCGAGCCAGCCGGTTGACTTAGTGGGAGTGACATAATGGCTGCTGGGCGTAACGGAGGTGCTAGTTTTCACTGGAGCGCTTGTTGGAGGAGTGGTGCGTCCGTAACTGCTCTCTGACGAGACAGCCGAAGTGGGCTTGACGGTAATTGAAGTGTAAGGCGCCGCTTGTGGGTCGAGCAGCGCGAGTTTGCCCGCAAAATATTCGCTCACCCAAATGTAACCAGACGGTGCGGCGGTCACGCCGGCCGGAGTTCCGCCGAAAGTGGGCACTTGATATGCGCGGATGATGTTAGTGGCAGGGTCAAGGCGGCGGACAAAATTGGTACCGTCCGCGCCCACGCCATCGTAATTCAATTCGGTGAACCAGATGTGGCCGGAAGGATCGATGGAAAGCTGTTCAATGTGCGAGTCGGTTTTCTCGAGCGTGAGATGCCACTCGGTGATGACACCGGAAGCCGAGAGGCGGCCCACACCCGCAGGTTCCGTGAACCATTTAGAACCGTCGTGAGCAATCTGCAGGAAGTTAGGAGGCGCGCCGGAAGGCACGGGGTATTCAATCACGGCGCCGGAGTCGGGATTGAGCAGGCCAATGGCGGAGTTGCCGCCGTCGGTGAACCACACGCCCTCCTCTGCGACTTTGACGATATTGGGCGAAGCTCCCTTCGGCAGAGTGTATTCGCGAGTGCGGGTTCCCTGGAGTCGCGCAATTTTACCGGCGGCGGTTTCCGTGTAGAACACACTGCCATCGGCCGCGATATCCAGCCCTTGGGGGAGGCTCTGCGCCGAAGGGGTGGCAATTTCGATGATGGAGGCGTGAGGCGTATCGGCAGCGAGCGCGGCACTTACGATCAACTGGCCGGTCAGTAGAGTACGAAGGAATGGGTTCATGTATCGAATTAGCTCAGAAAGCAGGTTAGCAAAGTTAGATGGCGGGTGATTGTTCAGGGAGTTCCGGTGGCGGAGGGCTTGGTTTGCGGCCGGTCACGAGCTTCGCAACAACGGCTTCGAGGCTCATGGGAATGGACATGCATTGGCCGCAAAATAACTGCCGTGTGCCGGGCGCCTCCAGGGCTTCCAAAGCAAATTCTGCATTTTCCCGGCCGACTACGACTTTGGCGCCGCCCACAATGAAGCTGAGTATGACGTTGACGCGACAAATGTTGTCATCAATCACAAAGGCCGGTAAGTTATAACTGTTGAGCAAAGACGCAACAAAGTGCGCTTCCATGTAGTTGCCAGAAGTGAAAACGACCACCGGGCTAGCAGGATCGGCTTGCGAGACCAAACGCAAGTTTATCGCAAATTGGGTCGTTCGTGGATGGAGCCTTACTTCTGCCCGCTGGCGGCGGCGTTCGGAGACCAAAGCGTTTCAGGCGTAGCGAGGACGTGGTTGGCCCAACGACTCCAAACAAAAAGCGCGTCGCTCAGGCGGTTGAGATAACGAACAGCTTCTTCGGGAACGCTTTCCGTGCGGGCGAGAGCCACTAAGATCCGTTCAGCGCGGCGGCAAACTGTGCGGCAAATGTGTAAGTCGGCATCCAGCCGGCTTCCACCCGGCAGGACGAACGAGCGCAAAGGCGGCAGGACGCTATTGGCTTGATCGATTTCTTGTTCGAGCTGAGTAATCTCCGCATTCGTCACGCGCGGTTGTTTCGGATGAACATCGGCGGGCAGGGTCGCCAAAATCGAGCCGAGATTGAACAACTCATGTTGCACGCGCTTAAGTATGGCCGCGAGCGAAGTTGTGGCGGGCAGCGATTCGGCCGTGATGCGCGCCGCGCCGATAAAAGCGTTAAGTTCGTCAACCGTGCCGTAAGATTCAATACGTAAGTTATCTTTGGGCACGCGCTGGCCACCTACCAGGGCGGTATCACCGGAATCGCCTGTTCGTGTGTAGATGCGATTCAAGGCGATGCGGGGTTCGTTAAAAGTAGAGTCACTCACTAGATTGAGTGTAGAGCTTTTGATTCAGCTAGACCGCATAGTGCTATACTGGCAGTCAGTTGGAGCAGTTACGGTTCCTGAACGCGTAGTTCAAGAGTCGCAAGCGCTCCGATTAACTCTCAAAAGGCAATCGCTATAATCTGGACAGTGTAGATATGAGCGTCCCCATACGTGTGCTAGTCGCCAAGCCTGGCTTGGATGGGCACGACCGGGGTGCAAAAGTGATCGCACGCGCGCTGCGCGATGCGGGCATGGAAGTGATTTACACGGGTCTCCGGCAGTCGCCGGACATGATTGTTAATGCAGCTTTACAGGAAGATGTCCAAGTGATCGGACTATCGATACTTTCGGGCGCTCACAATGCTATTGTGCCGCGCGTGATCGAGCTGCTGCACGCAAAGGAGATGAATGATGTGCTCGTAATCGTAGGTGGAATTGTCCCCGACGATGACGCAGCGGAATTAAAGAAGCTGGGCGTGGCCGAAGTATTTCAGCCGGGCGCTTCACTCGAAAAGATCGTTCATTTCATTCGCGAGTCGGTAAAACAGGCCGCCTGAGCCAACCTCGGGCACAAAGGAAAATCCGTCATGTACCGCTCAATCAGCCGGCACAGCGGAGGGAAAAGGAAATTGATGCAAGACAGACTGAATATCGCCGTGTTCGTCGATTACGACAACATTGAAATAGGCGTTAAGTCAACGTTGCGGCGCGAATTTGATGTATCGCTGCCGTTAGGCGCTTTAAAGGAGCGCGGTGATCTGGTTGCCAAGTTTGCTTACGCAAACTGGGGCCGGCAAGAAGGCGCCACCCGGCAAATGGCGGAAAATGCGGTGCAAATGGTGCAACGCATTCCGTCGCCGCGCGGCGATAAGAATGGCGCCGATATTAATTTGGCGCTCGATGCGCTGGAAATGGCCTTCACTCACGCGCATGTGAATGCCTTCGCCATTGTCAGCGGCGATAGCGATTTTATTCCGCTTGTGAACAAGCTGAAGGAATACGGCAAGACGGTGTTTGTGGTTGGCGGGAAAGCCTTCACCAGCACCATTCTTCAACAAAACTGCCACGAATTCGTGAGTTACGAATCGCTGCTCGAAGATGGCGACCGTATCATCCCGCAACCGATGCCTGACCGGCGTGACATGCGTGGCGGCGGCGATCGACCCGACCGTCAGCAAGACCGCCAGCAGCAGGATAGGCAAGACCGCGACCGCAAGGATAAAGAAAAGCGCGATCAGCAACAGCAGAACAAAGGCCAACGCCCGGCGCCGCTGGAACTTTCGCAGGCCATGCCGCTTGTGGAGCGCGCCTTGCAAGTTTTGGAACGGCGCGCCGTTCAGCCGCAACTGGGCTTGCTGAAGAGCACCATGCTGCAACTGGATCCGGCCTTTAGTGAACGCGCTTATGGCGCGGGGAGCTTCTCTGATTTTGTGGAGAAGCTGAAGAAATCAGACTTTATTAACGTAAGTGGTTCAGGCGGCCGCTACATCATTGAGCGCCGCGGTGGCGGAGCGGATAAGATCGCTGCCCGTCCGGAAGATGCTTTGCCGGCGTTACGCGACGTGCTGGAAACGCACCGCATGGAACTCGAAGAAGGCGGCGCGACAGCCGAAGAGCTGGAGCAATGGATGATTGCGGAAAACCCGCAATTCAGTCTCGCCAAATTCGGCTTCCAGCGCTTCACTGAATTGCTGAACTATGCGCAGGACAAAACAGTCGTGCGTGCCGAGCCGGATGAAGAGCGCGGTTTAGTGGTGCAGTTAGGCGCGGAATTCTACCCGCCAGCCTTACCGCCCGCTGCGCCCGAACCGACCATGGAAGAGGAAGAAGACGAGCCGCAGCCCATTGTAGAAGGCCAGCCCACGATCTTCGAACCGAATCCTCCGCCGCCTAAGCCCAAGAAAGTGGCTACCCGCAAAAGAGCACCGAGTGGTGGTGCTGGTGGGGCTACGCGTCGCCCACGCAAGCGTAAAGACTAGTCTCCAAAATGGCTCGCAGTTTTCTGGCTGCGAGCCATTTTTTTGGCTTGACGAAAGGCGAAGAAAGAGAGAAGATCCTTGAAGAGGTTCATCCCTAATGAAAATAAGTGAAAGTCTTCTGCCCGAGTTCGATCAAGAAGCCGGCATGACCAAGAGCGTCTTGGAGCGTTGTCCGGAAGCCAAATTCGATTTCAAACCCCATGCGAAATCCTGGGAATTGATCAAGCTAGCCACGCACTTGGCCAACTTACCCGGTTGGACGTTGATCACCATGAAGCAAGATGTGTTCGACGTCGCGCCGCCGGGCGCACCTCCGTACAGAGAGGAGCAGCCCAAGACGACGGCGGAACTGGTGGCGAAGTTCGAGAAGAACGCGGCCGACGCGCGCTTGGCTTTAGCAGAAGCGAGTGACGAGGACTTTATGAAAACCTGGACGATGCTGAAGGGCGGAGAGAAAATCTTCAGCATGCCCAAGATGGTTTGTATGCGGACCTTCGTGATGAACCACAGCATTTTCCACCGGGGCCAATTAGCGGTTTACTTGCGACTCATCGATGTTCCCGTGCCGGCGCTGTATGGCCCGTCGGCCGATGAAGGCTCGTTCTAACCTTCCGTTGCGTTCGGATTCGAAGTCCAGCCACTGTTGCAGCAGTACGGCTGGATCGCTTTTGAGATTCACGGGTTGGGTTTTGGTGGCGCCATCGGTTTCAACGAAGGCGGCAACAATTCCCTCCGCCGTGGGTCGGAGTTCGAGGCGGCGTTCGCGCGCCTCCAGACGAAGCATGTCGTCAAACCAGGCCATATAGATTTTAGTGCGGATTTTGTGGCCGGCCTTAGCCGCCTCTTCAAAAAGCTTGTGCGTGAAGGGTCCGTTCTTCAGTTGCTCCGCCCAAGGCCCAACGGCCACTGCGCGTTTGCGTTCTTCCTGCCGGCGTTGGTGTTCGCGCGGATCGCGTTCTTCCTGCGATTCCAGGCTCTTCAGCGAACTTTCCAAGTTGTCGAGATAACTCATCTTCTTCTATTATCGGACGAGTGCGAAAATGAACGCCATGGATGTGCCCTTAGAAACCTACTTAGTGAAGGATGCGAGCCGGATTGTGACGCCGGCTTTGCTGATTTATCCCAAGATCGTGGAGCAAAATATCCGCATTACGCTGGGTATGGTGGGTAACGACCCACAGCGCTGGCGGCCGCACATCAAGACGGCGAAACTGGGCGCGGTGATGCGCCAGATGATGGGCCAAGGCATCCAGAATTTCAAGTGCGCCACGACGCTGGAGTTGCTGACAGCGTGTCAGCTGGGCGCGAGCGACGTGCTCGTAGCGTTTGCCATGACGGGCGCGAACGCGCAACGGGTGTTGGAAGTGGCAAAGCAATTTCCGAAGACGCGCGTGTCGGTGCTGGTTGAGGCTGGCGAACAACTCGCTGTTTGGCGCGACACGGGTATCGGCATTTTTGTGGACGTGAACCCGGGGATGAACCGGACGGGCGTTAGCAACGAGCGGGTAGCAGACATTGTGAAATTGGCTCGCGCGAGTGGCGCGGCTTTTCGGGGATTGCATTGGTATGACGGGCATCTGGGGGGCGGCGAGCCGGAGGAACGAAAAGCCGCTGCGCACAACGGTTACGACAAGTTAGTGGAGATTGTGAAGGCTGTGGAAGCGGCGGGCTGTCCTGTAGGCGAGGTCATTACTTCGGGGACGCCCGTAGCGCCGTATGGATATTCGTATCCCGGATTTGCGAATACGAAGTTTGTGCAGCGCATCTCGCCAGGGACCGTTGTCTATAACGACACGACAAGCCTCAAGCAACTGGCAGGCTTTGGTTATCAGGCTGCAGCGTTGATTTTGACGACGGTGATCAGCCATCCCGCGGCGGATCGAATCACCTGCGATGCGGGGCATAAGAGTGTTTCGGCGGATGCCGGTGTGCCGACGTGCGCGGTGATTGGGCATCCGGAACTGACACCTTTGAAACCGAGTGAAGAGCATTTGCCGATGGAAGTGGCAGCGGGCGCGAAGGTTCCGGCGATCGGCGAAAACTTGTACTTGATTCCGCGGCATGTGTGCCCTTCGGTGAACAACTTTGATGAAGCGTTGATGATTGTGGATGGCCGTGTCAGCGGTGTGGAGAAGGTGCATGCGCGTGGGCATGAGAACCCGCTGCTCGGCGGATGGACTTCTGTTCCGACAGCCCCCTTACCCCGAACCTGAACGAATAGCAGCGCCAACAGGAGGATTAATGCCGAGTAAGTGGCACGCTCTGTGCCGGCAGAAGTGCATTAATAGAGCTACCACGCTGAGAGCGTGGATCCGGATTTAAGCAACCGGGTCGTAATTCAAATTCGGGCCAAGCCAGCGTTCTACTTCCGCAACCGTCATGCCTTTGCGCGTGTGATAGTCGAGCACTTGATCGCGGTCGATTTTGCCGAGGTCGAAATAGCGTGATTCCGGGTGGGCAAAGTAAAAGCCGCTCACGCTGGAGCCGGGCCACATGGCGAACGATTCTGTGATGCGAATGCCAGTGTTCTTTTCTACATCCAGCAGGCGCCAGAGGATTCCCTTCTCCGTGTGGTCGGGGCAGGACGGATAGCCGGGTGCTGGGCGAATGCCGCGATATTTTTCATGAATGAGATCGGCGTTGCTGAGATGCTCGGCGCTGCCGTAGCCCCATTCTTCGCGAGCTTTTTTGTGGAGGCATTCGGCGAAGGCTTCGGCTAAACGATCGGCGAGGGCTTCCGCCATAATGGCGTTATAGTCGTCATGCTTGGCGCGGTATTGATCGCACAGTTCTTTCAAGCCGATGCCAGTGGTAACCGCGAATGCGCCGATGTGGTCGGCCAGTTTGCTCTCTTTAGGTGCTATGAAATCCGCAAGCGAGCGGCAAGGCTCACTACCTTCTCGATTAGCCTGTTGGCGCAGGAAGTGGAAGTGATCCAGCACCTGAGCGCGCTTTTCGTCAGCATAGAGTTCGATATCGTCGCCCACTGAGTTAGCGGGAAAGAAACCATAGACGGCGCGCGCCGTAATGAGATCTTTGGCGATGATTTCGTCAAGTAGAGTGTTAGCCTCGGCGAAGATCTGCCGAGCCTGCGCGCCGTATTTTTCGTGATCCAGAATGCGCGGATACACGCCTTTCAGCTCCCAGGTATGGAAGAAAGGCGTCCAGTCGATAAACTCGCGCAAGGTGGCGAGCGGATATTTGTCGAGCACGCGCACGCCTGTGAATGAGGGCGCGGGAATGTCCTCAGCGCGCCACTGGAATGGGTGTGCGGCGGTCACGCGCAGTGGCCAGCGACGACTACTTTTTGACGCGGCGCGGAATGAGCTTTGCGCAGGGCGTCGTAATCGAGGCGATGCTGAGCTACGAACGCATCTTTGCCATCTTCACTCAGCAAGCTGGTGGTGACAGGAACCGCGCGGCTGGCGTCCAGAACATGGACGACGGGCTGGCTGTAATGCGGCGCGATTTTGACGGCAGTATGCGCCCGGCTGGTGGTAGCGCCTCCCACCAGCAAGGGCAGTTTGAATTTTTGGCGCTCCATCTCACGCGCGACATGCACCATCTCATCAAGAGACGGCGTGATTAAACCGCTGAGACCAATGAGGTCGGCCTTTTCGGCTCTTGGCGCGTTCAAGAATTTTTTCACATGGGACCATAACGCCCATGTCGATCACTTCGTAGTTATTGCAAGCAAGGACCACGCCCACGATGTTCTTGCCAATATCGTGAACGTCGCCTTTGACAGTGGCGAGCACGATTTTGCCCTGCGCCTTGACTACCTGGCCGGCCGCAGCCATGAGCAGCCTTCTCGGCTTCCATAAACGGCGTTAGATAGGCCACGGCCTTTTTCATGACGCGTGCCGATTTCACCACTTGCGGCAGAAACATTTTGCCGGCGCCGAAGAGATCGCCCACCACGCTCATGCCATCCATGAGCGGACCTTCAATGACGAGCGAGCGGGCGGCCCAGCTTAGCGCGGGCTTCTTCGGTATCGATATCGATGTAAGTATCAATGCCTTTGACCAGCGCATGCGAAAGGCGTTCTTCGACGGTGCCGTTGCGCCACTCTTCGGCTTTCTTTTCATTGCCAGCTGCGCCAGCGCTGGCGGCTTTGAGTTGTTTCGCCATGTTCCACCAGGCGCTCGGTGGCATCGGGACGGCGGTTGAGCAGAACGTCCTCTACCAGCACTTTGAGTTCAGGCTCGATCTCTTCGTAGACTTCGAGCATGCCGGCGTTGACGATGCCCATGTCCAGCCCGGCCGCGATGGCGTGATACAGAAACGCCGAGTGCATGGCTTCGCGCACTTTGTTGTTGCCGCGGAAGCTGAAGGAAATGTTTGAGACGCCGCCGCTCACTTTCGCGTGCGGCAGGTTGGCTTTGATCCAGCGCGTGGCGTTGATGAAATCAACCGCGTAGTTATTGTGTTCCTCCATGCCGGTAGCAACAGTGAGGATGTTTGGATCGAAAATGATGTCTTCGGGCGGAAAACCGACTTCATCCACCAGAATGCGGTACGCGCGTTCACAGATGCGGATTTTGTCTTGCAACGTCGCCGCTTGGCCTTGCTCATCGAACGCCATTACGACCACGGCCGCACCATATTTCAGAACAGTGGCCGCGTTTTGGCGGAACTTAGCCTCACCTTCCTTGAGCGAGATGGAATTGACGATGCCCTTCCCCTGCAAACATTTGAGGCCGGCTTCGATAACCTCCCACTTGGAGGAATCGATCATGAAGGGAACCTTGGCTACTTCGGGTTCGCTCCCCAAAAGCTGTAGAAAGCGGCTCATGGCGGTGACACCATCGATCATGCCTTCGTCCATGCAGATATCGATTACGTTGGCGCCGTTCTCTACTTGCTGGCGGGCGATGCTAACCGCTTCTTCAAATTTGCCTTCCTTCACGAGCTTGGCGAATTTGGGAGAACCGGCGACGTTCGTGCGCTCGCCGATCATGATGAAGACGCCGGGCTGCTGCGTGAAGGGCTGCGCGCCAGACAGACGCAGCGGCAGACGGTGCTTCCGGCACACTCACGCTGACACTCGTATGCGAGGCGGCCTGCAAGTCGCGCGGATGTTTGCCTTCGAGCGCTTTGGCGATGGCGGCGATGTGCTCGGGCGTGTTGCCGCAGCAGCCACCGGCGATGTTGATGAGCCCGGCCCGCGCAAAGTCTCCCAAATAGCGCGCCATGTCTGGCGGTTCCAGGTCGAAGCCCGTGGGCGAAAGCGGATTCGGCAATCCGGCGTTCGGATAACACGAAATCGCAACGTCCGATTTCTGCGACAAATCTTCGAGAAACGGATACATGAGATCCGGCCCGAGCGAGCAATTGAGCCCGACTGAAAGAGGCTTTACATGCGCCACCGCGTTCCAGAACGCTTCAATGGTTTGGGCGGAGATCATGGTTTCGCCGCCGCGCCCCACCGCTGCCGAGATCATCACCGGTAATTCTTTGCCGTCTTGATCGAACACTTCGCGAATGGCGACGAGCGCGGCTTTCGCATTCAGCGAGTCAAAGATGGTTTCCACTAGCAGCAGGTCTGAGCCGCCAGCCATTAGCGCGCGTATCTGCTGGATGTAAGCCGCTTTCACTTGATCGAACGTCACGACGCGGAAACCAGAATCGTCGGCATCTGGCGAGTTCGAGAGCGATACTGTGAGCGGTCCAATGGCGCCGGCCACAAAGCGCTGGCGCCCGGTGGCGGTGCCCACCCGATCGGCCCATTCGCGGCACTGGCGCGCCGATTGTTCATTGATCTCCCAAGCCAGATTGTTGAGAAACGGATCTTCGATGATCTTCTGATAAAATTCCGGGTCTTTGCGGCCGCCGTGTTCGCGCGGATCGTCCACGAAGAACTCACTCTGCGTGATGCTGGTGGCGCCGAAGGTATTGGTTTCGATGATGTCCGCGCCCGCTTCCAGAAAACGGCGGTGAATGTCGCAGATCATCTTAGGCTGGGTTAGGGAGAAGAGGTCGCCATTGTTGAGCAGATCCTTTTTCGAATCCTTGAAGCGCTCCGCCCGGATGTCGGCTTCCTTCATTCCGTAGGTGCGAATGGTAGTGCCCATCGCGCCATCGATAATGGCGATGCGGTCTTGGAGAATTTTGCGAAGAGGATGTTGGTCGGCTGTAGTCATGGCTCCCTAAAGGCCTTGGGCGCACGCAGGCTTGGCAAGCGGAGATGGCGAAGAACAGGCGAATAGATGGTCTCCGACCCCGAATTGAATATGCTGCGTTCTTTAATGATAGCGGTATGGATTGCGGGAGACAGAGCGCCGGAAAAAAGAGACAATGATCAAGGGGAGATACACATAATGAGCGGTATGGGAATTTTGAAAGCGCTGCCCTCTTGTCTGGTGATGATGGGCATGGTGGCCACCGGCGCGATGGCGCAGGATCGGGATCATCGGGATGACAGAGATCGCCATGACCGGCACGATCGAGATGAGATCCGCTGGGAAGTCGAGGTGGCGCTTTACGGGGCGGCGGATCGCTTTGTCGAGGTGACGCGCAGAGTGGATATGGCCCGTGCGGGCGGCGAACTTGACTTGTTAGTAAGTAACGATACGTTTGGGGGCGATCCTGCTCCTAACGTGCCTAAACGGCTGGATGTTCTGTTTCGCATCGGCGATCGGCGGTTTGCGGTATCGGTGCCGGAAGGCGGACATTTGCACGCGCCGCCGTTGGTTCGGCGCATTATCGCGGCCAGCTACCATGCGCGCGACATGCAACCCACGGCGTTTTGCCGGCAGCGAGGATGCATGGACGTGACCGATAGAGTTTGGGACCGGCTGCACGATGGCGTATTGGAAATTCCCATCAGCAACAACGATCTGGGTGGTGATCCGGCGCCGAACGTTCCCAAACAATTGACGGTTCGCTTTTTAGGCAGACATGAGGAGCGAGAGGTCACGGTTGACGAAGGCGGCGTTCTGCGCATTCCCGATGAAGATATGGGCGGCAATCATGAGTTGGAGCGCGCGTTGAGAGACTATCGGGCGCAACACGGCGACCGCCGGTAGGTTGGTCATGGCGGGAAGAAGTAGGCTTTCTAGCTTTTTCCCGCCGCTCGCACGCTCGCCAGGAAGCGAAGAAACGCCAGACGATGGCCGCATTCGGGGCAGTACTTATCTTTAGCAGGCTGCGGGTTAGGCACCGTGTGACGGTACAGCATGTCTTTGCCGGGTTGCACGTCGCGGTCGCGATTAAAATAGAAGGGCTTGTAGTTCCAGAAGTCTACCTGGCAGAAGTTGCATAGCACTATGGTTTCGCCGAAGACTTGGACTTCATCATAGGTATGAATGCCCTGCGCCAGATGCTTTAGTTCTGCGGGCACCCAACCGCAGTCATAGCAGGGTGCAACGTCGCGCACTTCCAGGGGCGCGTAGCAGATAGGGCAACTCGGTTCAGCCATGTTTCAAACGAATTACCAGAGATAGCACGCGCCTGCTTAGTGCGAATGGCGCGGAACCACCTTGCGTAGATTGCGATAACCGACTGCGAACTCCAGACAACCTCCCGTTTCCAGTTGACCCACATGCTGGCGGTAGAGTTCTTGCCACGGCGAATCATGCGTAATAGGCAGCGGTTTGAGCTTCCCGGCAGCGGCGTTCGATCTCTTCATCGCTAATCAGCACATCAACGCGGCGGTTGCGTAGATCAACGCACACTCGATCTCCCGTTTGCAGGATGGCGAGTTTGCCACCCACCGCCGATTCAGGAGACGCATTCAAAATCGACGGGGTGGCGGAAGTCCCGCTTTGCCGGCCGTCGCCCATGCAAGGCAGGACGTCAATTCCTTTGTTGACTAAGTGGCCCGGAGGAGTCATGTTCACCACTTCCGCCGAACCGGGATAGCCAACGGGACCTGCGCCGCGCACAACCAGCATGCTCGTTTCGTCAATCTCAAGCGATGGATCTTCAATGCGCTTGCGGTAGTCTTCCGGGCCATCGAAGACGATGGCCCGTGCTGTGAAACAATCCGGCGACTCGGGATTAGACAGGAAGCGTTTTTTGAAGTCTTCGCCGATGACGGAGGTTTTCACAAGCGCAGAGTGGAAGAGATTGCCACTGACCACCACGAAGCCGGCGCGATCATTGACTGGATTCTTGCAGGATCGAATGAGATTTGCGTCCAGGCTGCGAGTGTCCTTATAATTTTCGTCGATTGTTTTGCCGTTGACGGTGAGAGCGTCGCCGTGAATATGCCCGGCTTGCAGCAACTCGCCGAGAATGGCCCGCATACCGCCGGCGCGATGATATTCTTCGGCTAGGAACTCGCCGGCGGGTTGAATGTTGGCCAGCAAAGGGACGCTGTGGCCGTGTGTCTCCCAATCTTGAATATCGAGCGGCACTCCCATATGGCGGGCGATGGCTGTGATGTGGGGCGGGCAATTCGTAGAAGCGCCGATGGCGGAAGCCGCCACAATCGAGTTTTCAAAAGCTTCGCGCGTGAGAATGCGGCTGGGTGTTAGATCTTCGTGCACCATTTGCACGATGCGCTTGCCGGTTTCGTAGGCCATGCGGGCGCGTTCCGCGTAGGGCGCGGGAATGCTGGCGGAACCGGGCAGCATCATGCCCAAAGCTTCCGCCAAGGAATTCATAGACAGCGCCGTGCCCATGGTGTTGCAGTGGCCCATGCTGGGAATGGCATTTGTCACGCGAGAAATGAGTTCTTCGCCATCGATTTTACCGGCAGCCATCAAGCGGCGCGACTCCCAAAGTACGGTTCCCGCGCCCATGGGTTTGCCGTTGAGATAGCTATTGAGCATTGGGCCGCCGTTCAGGGCGATGGCTGGCAGATTCACCGTAGCGGCGGCCATCAAACAAGCGGGCGTGGTTTTGTCGCAACCGGTGAGCAGCACAACGCCGTCGAACGGATAACCGACTAGAATCTCAACTAACCCGAGATAGAAAAGATTGCGATCTAAGGCGGCGGTGGGGCGGCGGCACGTTTCCTGAATTGGGTGGGTGGGAAATTCTAGGGGAATTCCACCGGCATCG
>CAWJBS010000167.1:0-6971 GCA_963840845.1 Bryobacterales bacterium | reverse complement strand
AACCAAATCCCCTATCAATGGCTCGATCTCGAATCTTCCCATCAAACCGCTGCCACAAGAAGCTGCTAGCCGCTTACCCCGAGTCCGACCGCAAAATCCCCATGCTCTTCCTCGCCGACGGCGAGTGTCTCCAGCAGCCCGATGTCAACCAACTCGCCGACCGCCTCGGCCTGCAAACCCGTGCCGGTGCGGAGTTTTACGACCTCGCTATTGTCGGCGGTGGCCCCGCCGGTCTCGCGGCCGCTGTCTACGGTGCCTCCGAAGGTCTCAAAACGGTCATGCTCGAAAGCGAAGCGCCCGGCGGCCAGGCGGGTCTCAGCTCGCGTATCGAAAACTATCTCGGTTTCCCTTCTGGTCTTTCTGGTGCCGACCTCGCTCGCCGTGCAGTAACGCAAGCGCGCCGCTTCGGTGTGGAGATCCTATCCCCCGTGTTAGTCACTGCTCTCAAAGCCGAGGGCCCTTACCGCTTCCTCGAACTCGCCAACGGCACTAAAATCTCCTCCCATGCTGTCGTTCTTGCCACCGGCGTTCAATGGCGCAAACTCGATGTGCCCGGCATGGATCGCCTCCAAGATGCCGGCGTCTATTATGGCGCCGCCTCCACCGAGGCCCTTTCCTGTAAAGATGAAGAAGTGTATATTATCGGTGGCGCTAACTCCGCTGGCCAAGCCGCCATGTTCTTTTCTAAATACGCGAAGCGCGTCGTCATGCTCGTCCGCGGCCCGTCTCTCTCTGCCACCATGTCGCAATATCTCATCGATCAGATCTCCCAAACTCCCAACATTCAGTTGGAAGTCAATACTCACGTAACGGAGGTCCACGGCGAAGATCATCTCGAAGAAATCTCCATTCTCTGCGAGAAAACCGGCGAAGCCACTCGCATCCTTGCTCCGCGCTCTTCATCTTCATCGGCGCCGAACCAAAAACCGCCTGGCTCCACGGTGCTATCGATTGCGATCCCAAAGGCTTCATCCTCACCGGTTCCGATCTCATGAAAGACGGCAAACCTCCCAAAGGTTGGACGTCTCGATCGTGATCCCTATCTGCTCGAAACCTGTCTCCCTGGCGTCTTCGCCGCCGGTGATGTTCGCTGCGGCTCTGCCAAGCGCGTCGCCTCTAGCGTTGGCGAAGGTTCCGTCGCCATTCAGTTCGTTCATCAATACTTAGCAAAGGTAGGCGCCTAACATGTCTGTGGCTCTTCACCCCACGTTGGATGATCTTCGCACCATTGATGTCTTTCAAGATCTGTCGGTAGATGAATTGCAATGGCTTTCCGACCACATCGATTTGCAGGAATATAAAGCCGGTGAACTCGTCACTCGCGCCGGCGACCCCGCAGATTTCTTAAATGTGATCTTCAAGGGCGAGATTCGTGGTGAACGGCGCGACGGCCTGTCTTCGTCGCCGGTGCAGGTGAGGTCACCGGTCTCCTCCCATATTCGCGCCTCACTCACTTCCCATCCAATGTCTATTGCGTCAAAGATGGCTCCGCCGGTCGCCTGCACAAAAGTCATTTCACGGAGATGGCCCAGCGCATTCCTGTCTTGCCGCAGCGCCTTGTCGCCCTCATGGCCGACCGCATTCGTGAAACCACCCGCGCCACTCATCAGCAGGAAAAACTCATGGCTTTGGGCCAACTCTCGGCCGGCTTGGCTCACGAACTCAATAACCCCGCCTCCGCCGGCCAGCGCGCCGCCGACTATCTGCGCAAAGCCGTCAAAGATTTTCGCTATCGCCAACGGCAAATTGGCCAAACTCAATCTCGATCTCGAATCTCGCCGTTTCCTCATCGATTCGAAGCGATCTTTCCGACAAAGTCTGCTCTGGCTGCGCTCGATTCGCTCGATCGTAGCGACCGCGAAGAAAATCTCGCCGCCTGGATGGAAAAACATGGCGTCCAGGATGCCTGGACCCTCGCGCCTGATCTGGTCGATGCCGGTTGCACCCAGCAGACTGCTCGAACAGATCGCCGCCCGCATTCCCAAAGAGTATCTTGGCATCGCTCTCGCTCGTCTCACCGCTTCCCTCAACATCAACCGGCTGCTTGACGAAATCGAAAACAGCATGAAGCGCATCACCGAAATGGTCCGCGCCGTCAAAGACTATTCGTACATGGATCAAATGCCCGAGCAGGAAGTCGATATTCACGACGGCATCGATACCACTCTCATCATGCTCAAACACCGCCTGAAAAATGGCGTCGAAGTCATTCGCGAATACGACCGCAACATCCCCCGCATGACCGTCCGCGGCCGCGAGCTCAATCAGGTTTGGACCAACCTCATCACTAACGCCGTTGATGCCATGAACGGCAAAGGCATCCTGCGCATTCAAACCAAGTGCGCCGATGGCCGCGCGCTGGTCGAAATCATCGATAACGGCACGGGCATTCCTCCCGAAATCCGCGACAGAATTTTTGAGCCGTTTTTTACTACCAAAGGTGTGAACGAAGGAACGGGATTAGGTTTGGATATCGCCGCCCGTGTGGTGAGGAACCACGGCGGCGATATCCAGGTTGATTCAAAACCAGGGCATACCGTCTTTGGTGTCCGGCTGCCCTTGCACTGCCCTAATAATCAGGAAGACCAGGCGGTGCGGAACTCAGGATAAAGCGTCAAACCGCCGCAAGCAAACAATGTCTGCCCGGTGATGTAAGACGCATCGTCCGATGCCATGAACGCGAACACGCCGGCGATCTCTTCCGCCGTGCCCGCGCGACCCATCGGGATGTGGCTCTCCACTTCGCCCTTGGCTTTTGGATCGTTGATCCATGCCATGTTAATCGGCGTAACAATCGCGCCCGGTCCAATCGCGTTCACCCGAATGCCGCGGTCCGCGTATTCCAGCGCCAGCGTCTTCGTCATGTTTTCCATGCCGCCCTTGCTGATCGAATAAGGAACATACAGTGGTTTCGGAATGATCTCATGCACGCTCGAATTGAACACGATGGAGCCCTTCGCCTTGCGCGACAGGAAATGGCGGATCGCTTCGCGCGCGCACAAAAACGCCCCGCGCAGGTTCACGCCGATCACCTTGTCCCAATCGGCCATATCCACTTGGTCGCTGGCAGAGTGCTTCTGGATGCCCGAGTTGTTGATCAGAATGTCGAGCGAACCAAGCTGCTGTCACCGCTGTCGCGAACATGCTTTGACCTGCGCTTCATCCGAAACGTCTGCCGCACTGTGAAGCACTTCACGTATAGCCCGCCGCCTTTGCCGCATCCAACGCTTTCGCCTTTACTGCTTCCGCCCGGTCTTGTCCGCTGTGATAATTCATGGCGACATTCGCGCCTTCCTGCGCAAAACGGATCGCGATCGCCTCGCCGATCCCGGACGATGCGCCGGTCACCAATACGTTCTTCCCTTATAGTCTAGACATGTGCTCCTTAAGGATACTTAAATTCGTTTACCAATCGAGAACCGCCCCGTCGTGCGCCCTCACCGTTAGCGGGATGAATCACTTCCTGCTGAAACGGATGCGCGCGCCGCCGCCGTCTCATTCACTTCAATTCCTAACCCCGGCGTATTGTTCGGCAGCCAGTAGCCGTCCTTACTCACCAGCGAATGCTGCACCACTTCCCAGCGCCACGGCACGTCTGTCAGCATATCTTCCTGGATCAGAAAATTGGGCGTGCTCAGATCAAAATGCAGCGCCACTGCGTTCGCCACCGGGCCCAGCGGATTGTGCGGCGCGACGCCCATTGTGTAAGTCTCGGCCATGGCGGCGATCTTCTTCGCTTCCCAAAGCCCGCCGCAATGGCAAAGATCAGGCTGAATCACGTGGCAGGCCTGCTTTTCAATCACGTCGCGAAACTGGTAACGCGTCACCAGCCGCTCGCCTGTCGCGATCGGCACCGGGTGCCTTCCGCACTTCCACCATCACGTCAACATTTTCCGGCGGCACCGGCTCTTCTACAAAATACGGCCGGTAAGGCGCCACACCCGGCAGAACTCCACCGCGTTCGCCGAGCGAATGCCGGCCGTGGCAATCCACCATGATGTCCACCGAATCGCCCACCGCCAGCCGCAGCGCTTCCATCATCTGCTCGGCATATTTGTAGGCCGCGATGGAGTTGAGCGATTCTGTCGGCGGAGTGATCAACACCTTCACAGCGTTGTAGCCGCGGGCGATCACTTCGTGGGCGCGATCGACGAATATTTTGGGGTCGGCGCTGTATTGCGATTCGTATACGGCCCGCATGTCGCCGCCCCCGAGGTGCGTGTACATGCGGACTTTATCGCGCACCGCGCCGCCGAGCAACTTATAAACCGGTTGCCCGAGGCTCTTGCCGAGAATGTCCCAGCATGCCTGCTCAATTCCAGAGATGGCCGAAAGCCCGATCACGCCTGTGCGCCAGAACGATTGCCGGTACATTTTCTGATACAGATGTTCGATGCGGGTCGGATCTTCGCCCACGATCATGGGCGCGAAATCTTCGAGCGCCCCGCCACGCTGCGGTCTTCCATTCGAGCGAGCATTCGCCCCAACCATAAAGCCCTGCCTGATCGGTTTCCAATTTCACGAAGACCCAATTGCGCATTTCCGCATTGCAGATGATTGCTTTAAGGTTGGTGATTTTCACGTTAGGCGAGGGTGGCCAAAGCCCGGCCATGTCAATGGGCGTTGCCACTTCGGTTGCCGGTTTCAGCCCCGGAGCGATCACCAGCGCTTCGCTGTGCCCTTCGAACCAGATTAAGAATCGAGCGCTATCCGAACCCGGCAATCGTCGCAAATTGATCCACGTGTAGTAAGCGCCCATGTCGCCGTCTATCAACGAACCCTCCGGATCAGTTACCGTCTTTTTGTTCGCCGCCGCCAGCAATTCGTTCATGTTGCGCTCTTTTTGCCGTGGCGCATAACGCGTGTAGATTGTGAATCGGTTGTGCGCGCCGCAACGCCTCGCGCGCCGCCCATTGGACGAACGTCGTGCTGTAAATTTGCGTGCCCGATCCTTCAGTAAGCAACGTCAATTGGAAGCGGTCCAGCGCACCATCGCCGGAATCCGCCATGCCCACTGTTTCCGGCGTCACCGCCGCCAGGTTTGAACGCAAGGCTTCCGGATCGAACTTGACCGACTTCGTACGCCTTCAACATCAGTCGCCGCCAATTTGTGCGCACCGGCGTCAGCGCGTTGTAAGAAACGCAATTGAACCCGGGCAGGGAAGCGTCCGTGTCCGCCCCATCAATGCACCAGTGCCCATATGGGCTGCGGATTCGCCGCTGCCCGCGCCTTCAGCATTTGCGTGATCGTCTTCCATGCCCTTTGTCCGGATTGACTTTGCTGTAGTAAACCCCGCTGCTGCGCATCTTGCGAAAAGAGCTTGTACTGGTTGGTGGTTACGCCTTCGCCGATGACCGCGACGCCCAAGCGCGGTGCTAGGCACTTTCACCGCCGGCATCGATTTGTTCAGTCTTGCGTACGTACGATTCAGACCCGTCGCGAAAACCGTCCATCTGCTGCGTCGCCCATAGGTGCGCCGAAAGCTGTTCCATGAACACCGCTGGTTCATTCACCCAGTCGTCGCTCTCCAGCTTTTCGTTCAGCTTAAGACTGTTAAACGGCTTCCATCTCCCTTTTGAGCTGTTGGTCCCACAGGCCCTTCAGATACAGCGAATTGGTTGCTGAGTTCCGCTTGCTCAATGGGAAACTTCCAGTCAAACGTCCGAACGTCTTTGAGTAAGAACGGGACGAACGCCAGCGGCAGTCGTTGCAGCAGCGCAAGATTCGCCACCGCCAGTGCCTGCCCTTTAGGCGGATAGTTCTTGAAAGCTCTCGGCCGTCAGTTGTTTCGGTTGCATCTAGAGCACCTCCAACAACGGATGACCCTGGCAAAGCGTCGGTGTGAAGCCTAGCATTTGACCAAGTGTAGGTACCAAGTCGTCGAATCTACCAGCCCGGTCCACAACGTGATTTTCGCGAATGCCCGGCCCCAGCACCATCATCCAAGTCGTGCGCGAGGTGGCATCGCCGGTGCGATGGTGTTGAAATCCGTTGCCGCCTGAACTGATATCCGAATCGCGCCCGAAGTCCGGCAGAATAAATAGAGTTGTTTTCCCCGCATACTCCGGCTCGCTTTGAATGCCCTTCCAAAGCTCCGAACACAGCCGGTCCGACCGCTTGATGCCTTCCAGATAAAGAGAGAATGCTCCGAATGCGCCACGTCGATATCGTGCAGCGTGATCCACAAAAGACTAGGCGCCAGCCGCTTCATCAACTGGCGTGCAATGTAGACGGAAAGCTCATCCGGACTCGCCAAGCTCTTTGCATGCGTAATGAAGTCCGTAACCGACACTTTGAAAATATCCGCCAGTTGCTTCAGCTCGACATCGTTGCCGCCAATCACCGGGCTAAACGCCTGCGATTCGTAATTGTCCTGCAGCAGGTGATTGAAATCCGCACCCTCGCCATTCGCGAGCGCTGCCGCCAGCAAGCGCTTCGGCAAAATGACGCCCGCACCCAGCCCCTTGCCGTAATTCTTGTTGTCGCTTTCGCCAATGCGGTTGAAGCCATTGCTGGGCGCAATCACCCACGCATCCGTCGAGGGCCGTTTCAAGTCTTTGCGGAAGTATTCGAAGACTGTCGGGTTAGCGGGCGATACCGCTGCGAAATTGTTGAACGTCTCGTAAACACCCGTCGCCAAACTCGCCGTTGCTACGTAGTGTCCCAAAATCCCGTGGTTGACCACTTGCGTAAAGAACGTTGAACGCGGCGCCAGTTCGTTCAGCATGTGCGGAATGTTGTCTTGGCCGTCGGGGTTGAACGTTTCGTCGTCGCGCGCCCCGCCGCCGAACGTGACCACCACCACCTTCTTCGAACTGGTGGCGCCCAACGCACGCAGGGCCGTCGGCGCGAGAAGGGTAGCGCCTGTGACGCCGCGTAAAAAATCGCGGCGGCTGCGCGAAATCGCGGCGGCGACCTCACGCGGACTGGCATGGGTTAAATTGGTGCGACGAGGCATGGGCAATCGTTT
>CAWJBS010000166.1:0-36513 GCA_963840845.1 Bryobacterales bacterium | reverse complement strand
TCCTCAGTTTTCCCCTTCGCAGTTCCGCTTGCGGCTCTCGCCTTCGATCCTGATTCACCGAAAGCCGAAGTCGATACTACTTCTCTCGCTGCCCCAATCCGTCGCCTCGCCGCCAGTTCCTTGCTCGCTCTGTTACAAGAAGATCACATCTTCGTCCATCGGTGGACGGCCGAGTCGCTGAAAACCCTAATGCCGTCAGGAGAATACGAAGCCTGCTGTCTCGAGGCTGCCCGCTATCTTCAAAAACGCCCGGCCTCGGGCAGCCAGTGGGTCGAGGATCTAACCGAAGCCGTTCACCTCTTTCTTTCCGCTCACGCGTTCGACGATGCCACATCATCTGCTTGGGCATTGATCCGCAAGCTCCAACCCATAGGCCAAACAATCCTCTGGACCGAACTCGCCCGCGAAGTCAATACCACCCTTCCGCTTACTCATCCTGATAAATCACGACTGCTGCGGCAAGAATCCGATGGCCTACGCATTCTAGGCTTCGGCCCGCAAGCGCTGAATCGGTGCCAGGAAGCTCTGCACCTTGATGAGCAAAAGGTGCAGCAGGAGCCGGGCAACGCCGATTACCAGCGCGACCTGTCTGTGTCGTATAACAAGCTGGGCGATCTGCAAAGCGTGCTGGGGGAGGGCGAGGCGGCGCGCCAGTATTACGAAAAGTCGCTTTCGATAGCCGAGCAATTACTGAAGCAGGAGCCGGAGCGAGCGGACTACCAGCGCCAGCTGTCTGTGTCTTATGAAAAAATGGGCGATCTGCAGAGAGCGCTGGGGGAGGGCGAGGCGGCGCGCCAGTATTACGAAAAGTCGCTTTCCATAGCCGAGCAATTAGTGAAGCAGGAGCCAGGGCGAGCGGACTACCAGCGCGACCTGTCTGTGTCTTATAACAAGCTGGGCGATCTGCAGAGCGCGCTGGGGGAGGGCGAGGCGGCGCGCCAGTATTACGAAAAGGCGCTTTCGATAATCGAGCAATTAGTGAAGCAGGAGCCGGGGCGAGCGGATTACCAGCGCGACCTGTCTGTGTCGTATAACAAACTGGGCGATCTGCAGAGCGTCTTGGGGGGAGGGCGAGGCCGCGCGCCAGTATTACAAAAAGTCGCTTTTGCTGCGTGAGCAATTAGTGAAGCAGGAGCCGGGGCGCGCGGATTACCAGCGCGACCTGACTGTGTCTTACGACAGACTGGGCGATCTGCAGAGCGCGCTGGGGGAGGGCGAGGCGGCGCGCCAGTATTACGAAAAGTCGCTTTTGCTGCGCGAGCAATTAGTGAAGCAGGAGCCGGGTCGAGCGGATTACCAGCGCGACCTGTCTGTGTCTTATGAAAAGCTGGGCAATCTGCAGAGCGCGCTGGGGGAGGGCGAGGCGGCGCGCCAGTATTACGAAAAGTCGCTTTTGCTGCGCGAGCAATTAGTGAAGCAGGAGCCGGGGCGGGCGGATTACCAGCGCGACCTGTCTGTGTCTTACGAAAGACTGGGCGATCTGCAGAGAGCGCTGGGGGAGGGCGAGGCGGCTCGCCAGTATTACGAGAAGTCGCTTTCGATAGCCGAGCAATTAGTGAAGCAGGAGCCAGGGCGAGCGGATTACCAGCGCGATCTTATCGTTTCAATGGTTAAACTCGGCACCGCGACCCACCTCCAGCGTGCTCTGAACCTCGCCCTCGACCTCCAAAAAACCAACCGTCTCAACAAATCCGATGAGTGGATGATCCCCGAACTACAAAAGCTCCTGCAGCAAGCCAAATCCGCTGGTGCCTGACCAACTCCTCACGCCACCAGTCGCCATCGCACCTACACGGAGCCGCGCGCGAGCAAGGGCAAAAGCGCTCAACCGAAGTATCTGCCGTAAAATGAGGAACAGCCATGAAAGATCAATACGACTTCAGCGAAGGCGAACGGGCCAAATTCTTCAGACCCAATGCGGAACTCCGTCTACCGATCTACCCAAACGCTGACGTCGAAGCCGGCCTAACCGAACACGCCGCTAAGAAGGGCGATCCCCTCGGCGAGATCTCAGAACCGATCAAGTAATCCAACTGAACCCGCACAATGACCATCCAACGACCCCCAAACGGCTGGACCATCCGCCGCAAGCCCGTCCATCCCGGCGAAATGCCCCGCGAGGAATTCCTCGTCCCCTTGCAAATCTCCGCCAACCGCCTCGCCATCGAACTGCGCGTCCCCGTCACCCGCATTACCGAAATCCTCCACGAACGCCGCGCCATCACCGCCGACACCGCCCTCCGCCTCGAACGCTACCTAGGCATGAGCGCCGATTTCTGGCTCGCCCTTCAGAAGGACTACGAATTACAAACCGTCCGCCAATCCGCCGCCGGCAAACAAATCGCCCGCAACATCAAACCACGCCCCGCCGCTTGCCAGGCAAATTGCGATCCTGTCGTCACAAACTCTCAAAGCATTCAGCCGGTGTCACACCCATAAACATTTCCGCACCGCCTTCATCGCGTGCCACGCCCTTGCTGCAGCCCGTAACTACCTCACGCCAGTATTCACAGCTAGCGCAGTAACATCAACCGGGGTACATTATCTCGTAGCCATCTTCACTCAAAGGAAATCCAAATGCTCGTTCGCGTTCTTCTTTTAGCAACACTCCCGCTGGCCTTCCTCTCCGCCGCAACGATCAGTGGTACAGTCACCTGCTCCATCCCGGGACAAACCACCACTGCCAACTCGCCGGGTTCATGCTCGGTACAGTCGGGCAGTCCCTTCACTTACAACATACTTGTTGCGGCCGCCAACTCTACCGCGACCTTCTCATTCCTTCCATCAACTATCAATTTTTCCCTTGACGCGATGGTGGCGCTAACAGGCGAGATAAATGCCGGATCCATAGGCTCATCATCAGCTGTCATTACCGAAACAATAGCTGTCACAACTGCGGGACCAGTCCGACCCGGGTACCTGTCCTTATACGACAACATCGAGGGTGCCTTTAGCGGTTCTTGGGAAATCGACGCCGCTGGCTTCACACTCGCCGCCTACGAGGGGTGTTACTTCGTAGCCTGTGTCATTCCCGTCACGCTCGGTACCACTTTCGATGTTCAAGTATCCGCTGGCACATCTTTGCTCTTGAACCAAATAAGTGGCTATGGAACGACATCGACAATCGTCTCGGGAGGATTTTCAATCCTTGAAGCGAATCAATCAACGCCCGTCGCATATACGACTGATGTCGCCGCACCCGAGCCGAAGGCAATGCCTCTCGCGATCTTCGGGCTCTTCATCGTGGCCGCTTGGCGCTATAAAATTCGTAGCAAAGGCCCGCACACTCAGCGCGTGCCTAATTCGCCACAACGATATTGACAACCGCCTCGCATTCCTCAGAAACTCGAACCCGCCTGCAATCCCCAAGCCTCACCTGACGTACTCTGGAAAAAGACACCAATGCCTTTAACCCCGGAAGACGACCAGATCCTGGCCATCTGTTACCGCAATCTTCAGGAGAAGCCCATCGGCCCCAGCGACCCGTTTTACGTCGAAATTTGGGAGCATTCCGATTACGATCCGGTCGCCCGCCTCCGAAAACACATCGGCTGGTCCGAAATTCAAAGCTTGCAACTCTTCTCCGGCTTCAGTGGCTCCGGCAAAAGCACCCAATTGCTGCGTCTCCAACGTGATCTCAGCGCGCAAGGCTATCAGGTCGTCTACGCCAACGCTGACGAGTACCTCAATCTGGGCGAACCCATCGAAGTGGAAGAACTTCTGGTCACTATGGCCGGCGCCTTCAGCGACAATCTCGACCCTCCCTACTTCAAGATTCCTACTGGGACGCGTCTTTCCAATTATCTTGTTAAAACCGAAGTCAACTTTAAGGAAGCCTCGTTCAATCTCTCCGGGTTCTCCTTGAAAACCGAGATCAAATCCTCGCCTACCTTTCGCCAGCGTGTTCGAAAAATAATTCAAAGCCGTCTGCCGGACGTGCGCCGTCAAGTTGAAGCCTTTGTCGAAGAGGTTGTCAAAAAGGTCAAGGAAAAAGATCCCAGTAAACGCATAGTCTTCCTCTTCGATTCTTTCGAAAAGCTCCGCGGCACTCCCTCGAACGAGCAAGAAATTATGGCCAGCATCGAGCGGCTGTTTGGTAGCTACATGGAGATGCTGCAGCTTCCCTTTGTCCATTGCGTCTACTCAGTCCCTGCGTTTGTTCAGTTCTTTATTACTAACTGCGAACTGGTCATCATCCCCACCATCAAAGTTTGGAAAAAGCGTGAGCAAGGTCAGACTGCCGAAACGCCGTATCAACCCGGCCGCCAGAAATTGCGCGATATCCTCGAAAAACGGCTCGGAAAAGCGAACCAGCAGCGCATCTTTGGCCAGCCCGATTCCGAGGGACACTTTGAAAGCATCGAAACGCTGATATCGGCCAGCGGTGGCGCACTCCGTGACATGTTGCGGCTCTTCCGCGAAACACTCTTGGCCGCGCAAAGCCTGCCGGTGCCCCAGAAGACCGTCTTGCAAGCCATCTCCACTGTCCGCAACGATTTTAGAACCTCTGTCGAAGATGCGCGCTGGCTCTACAAAATTCACGAAGAGCAAGCCGCCGACCCGCAAACTTCAAAAGCCAGCGACGTGAACCGCTACATGCGCTTGCTCGATTCTCACATGATCCTCTTCTATCGCAACGACGCGAACTGGTACGACACCCACCCCCTCGTTCGCGACGAAGTAAAGCGGATACTGGCTCTCAACCCCGAACCATTGCCGGCAGCGAAGGAATGATCGTTTGAGCTCTCAGCCAATCACAGGATCTACCGCGGATGTCGATCTTTTGGCCCAGCCGGAATGGCGCAAATTTCTTCGCCACTTCGAACTCAGCCAAGGTTTCGCCTTTATCATATTGTTGGTACCGAATCGAGCGGTTGCCAACCTCTGCCGCAGCCAGTTTGATCTCTGGCTTCAAGCCCGTCAAGACCCTTCCCTTTTTGCGTTGTCCCTCAGAACCCCCGAGTCTCTTTCCGATCTTCCCGAACAACTGATGTCCGCAGCGCCTCCCGCTGGGCCGATCTGGGCCGATGGCACTGGCGATCGGACCATCTACCAAGCTGCCTGGAATTCTTGCGCCGTGAAGCTGAACCGTACACGTGATGTAATTGCCGCCCGCTTCTCAGCACCCATCGTTCTAGTCGGGGCTCCGTGGATCCGCGAAATTCTCCGAGACGCCGCACCCGACTTCTGGTCCGTCCGTGCCTTTATCGCCGAAATTCCGGCAACGCGCTCCGAACAGCAGCTATCCCAAACGCTGCCGCCACCGTCAGCGATTGTAGAGCCATCCGAATCGACCTTCGACCCCAACTTGACCCTACGTGCTATTGCCGACCTTCGCGGTAAACCTGGACAGGAACGTCAGTTGGGTGTCCTCCTTGATCGCGCCGGCACCGAACTCATGAACCGCGGCCGTTCGGTGGAGGCGCTGTCGCTACTACAAGAAGCCATGGAGATCGACGAGGCAGCAGTGAAGCAGGAGCCGGGGCGAGCGGATTACCAGCGCGACCTGTCCGTGTCGTATAACAAGCTGGGCGATCTGCAGAGAGCGCTGGGGGAGGGCGAGGCGGCGCGCCAGTATTACGAAAAGTCGCTTTTGCTGCGCGAGCAATTAGTGAAGCAGGAGCCGGGGCGAGCGGATTACCAGCGCGACCTGTCTGTGTCTTACGACAGACTGGGCGATCTGCAGAGAGCGCTGGGGGAGGGCGAGGCGGCGCGCCAGTATTACGAAAAGGCGCTTTCCATAGCCGAGCAATTAGTGAAGCAGGAGCCGGGGCGAGCGGATTACCAGCGCGACCTGACTGTGTCTTACGACAGACTGGGCGATCTGCAGAGAGCGCTGGGGGAGGGCGAGGCGGCGCGCCAGTATTACGAAAAGTCGCTTTTGCTGCGCGAGCAATTAGTGAAGCAGGAGCCGGGGCGAGCGGATTACCAGCGCGACCTGACTGTGTCTTACGACAGACTGGGCGATCTGCAGAGAGCGCTGGGGGAGGGCGAGGCGGCGCACCAGTATTACGAAAAGTCGCTTTTGCTGCGCGAGCAATTAGTGAAGCAGGAGCCGGGGCGAGCGGATTACCAGCGCGACCTGTCTGTGTCGTATAACAAGCTAGGCGATCTGCAGAGAGCGCTGGGGGAGGGCGAGGCGGCGCGCCAGTATCACGAAAAGTCGCTTTCCATAGCCGAGCAATTAGTGAAGCAGGAGCCGGGGCGAGCGGATTACCAGCACGACCTGTCTGTGTCGTATGAACGAATGGGCGATCTGCAGAGAGCGCTGGGGGAGGGCGAGGCGGCGCGCCAGTATTACGAAAAGTCGCTTTCGATAGCCGAGCAATTAGTGAAGCAGGAGCCGGGGCGAGCGGATTACCAGCGCGACCTGTCTGTGTCTTATGAAAAGCTGGGCGATCTGCAGAGCGCGCTGGGGGAGGGCGAGGCGGCGCGCCAGTATTACGAAAAGTCGCTTTTGCTGCGCGAGCAATTAGTGAAGCAGGAGCCGGGGCGAGCGGATTACCAGCGCGACCTGACTGTGTCTTACGACAGATGGGCGATCTGCAGAGAGCGCTGGGGGAGGGCGAGGCGGCGCGCCAGTATTACGAAAAGTCGCTTTTGCTGCGCGAGCAATTAGTGAAGCAGGAGCCGGGGCGAGCGGATTACCAGCGCGACCTGACTGTGTCTTACGACAGACTGGGCGATCTGCAGAGAGCGCTGGGGGAGGGCGAGGCGGCGCGCCAGTATTACGAAAAGTCGCTTTCGATCGCCGAGCAATTAGTGAAGCAGGAGCCGGGGCGAGCGGATTACCAGCGCGACCTGTCTGTGTCTTATAACAAGCTGGGCGATCTGCAGAGCGCGCTGGGGGAGAACGAGGCGGCGCGCCAGTATTACGAAAAGTCGCTTTTGCTGCGCGAGCAATTAGTGAAGCAGGAGCCGGGGCGAGCGGATTACCAGCGCGACCTGACTGTGTCTTACGACAGACTGGGCGATCTGCAGAGAGCGCTGGGGGAGGGCGAGGCGGCGCACCAGTATTACGAAAAGTCGCTTTTGCTGCGCGAGCAATTAGTGAAGCAGGAGCCGAGGCGAGCGGATTACCAGCGCGACATCATTGTTTCGATGGTCAAACTCGGCACCGCGAGCCATCTCCAGCGCGCCCTCAAAATTGTCCTTGACCTCCAGAAGACCAATAGGCTCGACAAATCCGACGAATGGATGATCGCCGACTTGCAAGCGCGCCTCCAGCAAGCCAAATCCGGCGGTGGGTAACCACCGCGGGTGCCACGACCCGCCTCATTAATTCCGTCCCGACCGCAAGCCGACCGCGAGTATGCGACCCCCTTAGCCATTGACAACCCCTCGCATTCCGTCGTAAAGTCTACGTAGGGAGTAGTGTATCTCCCAACCTTTCCAAAACAAGCGCCTCGACCTGCCACGGTCCGGGCGCCTTTTTACTTTTAAGAAGAAAGTTGAGCCGCTCATCAACCAAATGGGTTCGTTTTTTAAAATTTGGCTTCGAAGCGTAAAACCCCCCTCCCCGGCAAAATTGGGTTCGTTTTTCGTTTTTGGCCAACCTTGGGTTCGAAGCGCAATGCAACGTCCCAGCCGCCCCTCAAAATTGGGTTCGTTTTTGACTTTCGCCCATCCATCGCCTCAATCTTGGGTTCGAAGCGCAATCCAGCCGGTCCGTCGCCCAAATTGGGTTCGTTTTTCACGTTTGCCCATCCCCTCGTCCCCGCTCGGCATGGGTTCGAAGCGTAAAACAGGCCGTGCGTGCCTGTGTATCTTATGATGAAACTTCGCCCCGGCCCTCGGTTTTATGCGCCGCCCGTAAACAGATTCGCACTAAGTAACTAACGACTATGGATAAATTCAAAATTCAAGGCGGCGTCCCGTTGAGCGGCGAACTGCCCGTCAGCGGCTCCAAAAACGCGGCGCTCCCCGTGCTCGCCGCCTGCCTCCTTACCGACGAGCCCGTCATCCTCCACCGCATCCCGCAGGTTAAAGACATCGGCACCATGCAGAGCCTGCTCGAATACGCCGGCGCCACCGTCACGCAAGATGGCGGCAACGTCACCGTCCACGCCAAATCTCTCGACCGTCCCGAAGCGCCGTACGAAGTCGTCAAAACCATGCGTGCCTCGAGCCTCGTTCTCGGTCCGCTCGTCGCCCGCACCGGCCGCGCCCGCGTCTCCATGCCCGGCGGCTGCGCCATCGGCGCGCGTCCCATCAACATGCACGTCACGGCGCTCGAACATCTCGGCGCCACCATCGTCCAGTCTCACGGCTATGTCGAAGCCCAAGCGCCCAACGGCCTCGTCGGCGGCAACATTCACTTTGACCGCATCACCGTCACCGGCACCGAAGACGTTCTCATGGCCGCCGTTCTCGCCAAAGGCCAAACCATCATCCGTAACGCCGCGCGCGAACCCGAAGTCAAAGATGTCGCCGATCTCCTCATCAAAATGGGCGCCAAAATCGAAGGCGCCGGCACATCCATCATCAAAGTCACCGGCGTCGAAAAGCTCCACGGGGCAGAGCACACCATCATCGCCGACCGCATCGAAGCCGGCACCTTCATCCTCGCCGCCGCCATCACCCAAGGCGACGTTCTCGTCACCGGCCTCGTCCCCGAACACGTCGGCTCTCTCATCATGAAGATGGAGCAAGCCGGCGCCGAGTTTGACGATACGCATCCCGGCGCTCTCCGTGTGCGCGCCCATCGCCGCCCGCTCGCGGTCGATATCACCACCGAAGAATATCCCGGCTTCCCCACCGATCTGCAAGCCCAATACATGGCCTGGATGACCATCGCCCAAGGCATCAGCTTCATCCGCGAAACCATTTTTGAAAACCGCTTCATGCACACGCAGGAACTCGCGCGCATGGGCGCGAACATCCGCATTGAAGGCCGCCAAGCCATCGTCGCTGGCGAAGACGTTTTGTCCGGCGCGCAAGTCATTGCTTCCGATCTCCGCGCCAGTGCCTCTCTGGTGCTCGCCGCGCTCGTCGCCAAAGGCGAAACCATTGTCGATCGCGTCTATCACATCGATCGCGGCTATGAAAAAATCGAAGCGAAGCTCGCCGCCGTCGGAGCCAACATTCAACGCGTGCAGCAAGGGGGAAGTGAGGAATAATGGCCGCCGCAAAAGTACACAGCCCCGGCTTCGTCGCCATTGTCGATGAAGCCCGCAAGCGCATTAAAGAAATCGACATCGCAGAATACAAGCGCCTCGTCGCCGCCGGCAAAGCCGGACAATTGGTAGACGTCCGCGAAGAATCCGAGTTCACCGCTCAACACGCCGCCGGTGCCGTGCACTTGAGCAAAGGCATCATCGAACGCGACATCGAGACCACGTTCCCCGATAAGTCCACCCGCCTCGTTCTCTACTGCGGCGGCGGTTACCGCTCTGCTCTCGCCACCGACAACATTCAGAAGATGGGCTATCACAACGTCCTGTCGCTCGACGGCGGCTGGCGTGCCATCGAAGCGTCTGATCTTCCTTTGGAGCCGCCGCGCAAATGAGCCTGTTCTCTCATCAAACCGCTTCCGACGCGGTTCTCGATCGCCTGGCCAAAGTGCCGAATTTCGCCTTTGGCCCCGTCGGCGTCGCAGGGCTGCCTTCACAAGGAGAGCTCGACTATAACCAGATCCTCGCTCGCCCAACCGCTCTCAAGGATTTTGAAACGCTCTTCAAATCGGCATCACTAGAAGCCAAGTGCTACGCCCTCACGGCTCTCTTCACCTTGAACCACGACGAATTTCTCAGACTCGCCAAGCCCTTCCGCACTGGCGACGCAAAGGCTTCTGTCATGTCGGGCTGCGTCATGCGGCATCAGGCTGTCTCGTCCATCATTGCCGAAATTGAATCCGGCATACACTCGAACAAATGAAAACGCTCACCCTTTGCGCCATCTTCGCCACTTGGTTACATGCGGCCGAACCCGATTACCATGCCCGCCGCGTTCACCTGGCCGAGAAGCTCAAAGGCGGCATCTCCGTCCTCTTCGCCGCTTCCGAGCCGCGCTCAATGCTCGAAGCCTACCGTCAGGATTCCGACTTCTTCTACCTCACTGGCTGGAACGAACCCGGCGCCGCGCTCTTCATTCAGTCCGCCAAAGAAGCCGAAGACAAAGTCCCTGCCCGCAAGTACCGCGAGATCCTCTTCCTCCCAGCCCGTAACCTTCGCAACGAACAGTTCACCGGTGTCAAGCTCGACGCCGCCACGCCCAACGCAGCCGCCCTCGCGCATGTGGACGAAGTCCGCCCCATGACCGAACTGTCCTCCATGCTCGCCCAACTCGCCTCCGAAGATCGTGGCATTCTCTATCGCATTTTCAGCCAGCCCGATTCCCCAGCCGCGCAAGCTCTCGTCATGTGGGTCGCCACCACTTTGGGCAGCGACAATCGCCCGCCGCTCGCCGATGCGTCCAGCCCCATCGCCGAACTGCGTGCCATCAAAGATCCTGTCGAAGTAGAGCTTCTCTCCCACGCCGCCAAAGTCTCTGCCATCGCGCAGCAAGTCCTTGCGCAAAGCTGTCGATGCCGGTGCCACCGAGCGCGCCGTCGCCGGCGTCTTCACCGAATCCATCATGAAGCAAGGCTGCGCCCGTCCGTCTTATCCGCCCATCGTCGGCTCGGGCGCGAACTCCACCGTCCTTCATTACGAAGCCGACAGCGGCACCATGCAAGCGGGCGATGTCGTGGTCATTGACGCCGCCGCCGAATGCAACATGTACGCGTCCGACATCACCCGCACTTGCCCGTCTCCGGCAAGTTCACCGCGCGCCAGCAAGAGATCTACAACGTCGTCCGCGGAGCCCAGCAAGCCGCTATCGACGCCTTTGTCGCCGGCACCTCGCGCATCAATGACCCGCGCCACAAGTACCCCGATTCGCTCGACACCATCGCCTTCAATTACATGAACGCCCACGGCAATCTAGGCAAGTACTTCATCCACGGCATCGGTCACTCCGTTGGCATCGATGTGCATGACCCGTACGACTACAGCAAGCCCATCCAGAAAGGTATGGTCTTCACCATCGAGCCCGGAATCTACATCCCCGAAGAAAGAATCGGCGTCCGCATCGAAGACACGTTCTACGTCACGCCTGAAGGCAAGCTCGTCAGTCTCACCGGCAACGACAAGTCACTGCCGTAGCGCCTTGCCCACCTTCACCAGCGTCTTCTCTGCAAACGGCTTCGCTACCAGTTGCAAACCCACGGGCATCTTATTCGCTCCCATGCCGCAAGGGATCGAAAGCGCCGGTTCGCCCAACATATTAATCGCCCTCACCAGCCGCGTCGCCGCCATCCGCACGTTCTCTTCGCGCCCTTGAATCATCACCGTGTCTCGGTCGATATGCGGCGCAGTCATCGGTGTCGTCGGACCCACCAGCACGTCCACCTTCGTCCACAGCTTGTCGAACTCCTGGCGGAAAAGCTGCCTTAGCCGCTGTCCGTTCACATACTCATGCCCCATCACCATGCGGCCTTGCTGCAACAGCGCCCATACGTCCTCGCCAAACTTCTTGGGGTCATGCTCGTTCACGTAAACCGCCGCCGTCTCCGCCAGCTGAATCACGCGCGCCGTCGCGTTCATCTCCGCAAAGTCTGGTGTCTCGATCCGCATCACTTCCGCGCCCAAACGCTGCATCGTATCAACGGCCGCTTCCACCGGCACCGACACATCCTCTGTCACCTGCGCGAACAATGGGTCAACGGGTATGCCCACTCGCAAGCCCTTCAAATCCGTAGGCGCCGGCACGTTGTAATCTTCTTCACCGCCCACCATCGCATTCAGCGCCAGCGCGCAGTCTTCTACCGTGCTGCCCAACGGCCCCACGTGATCCAAGCTGAACGCCAGCGGCAACACGCCATGCCGGCTCACTAACCCATACGTCGGCTTCAGCCCCGCGATTCCGCAGAACGACGCCGGCACCCGAATCGACCCGCCGGTATCGGTCCCCAGCGCCATCGGCAAAAATCCGCCGCCCACCAATGCCGCCGATCCACCGCTCGAGCCACCCGCCAGCCGGTTCGGATCCAACGGATTCTTCACAAACCCAAAATGCGGATTCTTCGACGTAATGCCAAACGCAATCTCATGCAGGTTCGTCTTCCCGATCGAAATGGCTCCCGCCGCTTGCAGCTTCTCCACCACCGTCGCGTCGAAGTCGGGCACGAAGTCCTTGTAAACCAGAGACCCCGCCGTCGTCTTCACGCCCTTCGTGTAGAACAGGTCTTTCAACGCGATCGGTATGCCATGAAGCGGCCCTCGGTCCTTGCCTGCCGCCAGTTCTTGATCGCGCTCACGCGCCGTCGCCAGCGCCTGATCCGCCGTCACGGTAATCAAGCTGTTGAACTTGTCCCGCTCCAGAATGTCGTTGAGCGTCTTCTGCACTAACTCCACGCAAGAGATCTTGCGCGCCCGTAACTGCGTCCCCAGTTCGCGAACCGTCATTTCCCCAGCCTATAGACGACCGCCGGTTCCATCTCCGGCTTCAATCCGTTCGTCAGCAACTTGAACTGCGCCCGCAGTTGCGTCACGATGTGCGCATCGAGGTCTACGATAGTAGGCAACTCATCCGGTCGCACCAATCTATGGGTTACCGGCGGCTCCATTTCCAACACCACCTTGCGAACCTTATCCAATTCAAGACCACACTTCCGCAGAAACTGACCCGCCAAGTCAGTCTGCTTCATGATCCCCAATAAGATATGCCCCGGCGCAATGAACTTCTGATGTAGCTTCTCCGATTCCTCCGCCGCGACGAACAGCACCTTCTTCGCTTCTTCCGTCAACGGGACGTCCACAGACGTGGTGATCTTTTCGCCGGACGGCCCGAGTCCCATCGCTTCAGCCGGATTTTCAAACGGCGTTGTGGAGCCGAACACTTTAGCCGTAAGCCCTTTATCCTCGCGCAAAATCCCTAACAGCAGATGAGACGTCTCGATATAACTAGATCCCAATTGCGACGCTTCATAGCGCGCAAAGAAGATCACTCGCCGCGCCCGCTCCGTATACCGTTCGAACATCTCTCTCCCCCTTATTGCGGTGCTGGCCCACGCACCACCTGCACAAAGTTCTCCGGGTTTACATACTTCGCAAACGCCCCGCGCACTTCATCGGCTGTCATATTAAAGTATCTATCAGCAGCGCGCTTCGGCTCATCCAACGGCAGTCCAATCCGCGCCCTGCCCAACAATCCTCCGGCCACGGCATCCTCGCTCGCTTCGCCCAATGGAATTTGTCGCAGTAACAATGCCTTCGCCTGCTGCAACTCTTCCGGCGTCACATTGTTCTTCGCCATGTCTACCAACTCGCGCTCAACCAAATTCCGCGCCTTCGAAACATTCTTCGGATCACAGCCATACGTAATGCTGTAAGTCGCGCGCGTCTCTCCGGCTTCTAATGAATCCTCCACCGTATAAACAAGCCCCGCTTGCTGCCGCAACGACCGGTAAAGCCGCGTCGCGTAGAAGCCCCCGCCCAAGACATGGTTTCCCACCTGCAGCGCAAAGTAATCCGGCGAGAACCGGTTCATCTCCAGTTCTTCGGCCAATTCAACTTCATCCTGCACTCTGCTTGAATCGGGCACGTTCATCGACTTTTCCTGATTAGCCGGCACTGGCGGCAGAACCACATTGGGCTTCGGCCCCACCGCCTTCCATTCGCCAAAATACTTATCAATCGCCGCGTGCGCCGCTTCCGGCGTAATGTCGCCAATCACCACAATCGTGGCAAGGTCCGGCCGCACCGTCGCCTGATAAAACTTCAACACGTCCGCATACTGTATCGCTTTAACCGTAGCCGGCGTCGTCTCCCGCAACAAAGGATCTTTCGCGGGCAATAGCGCCGCCAGCAGCGCGCGTTCCATCCGGTAAGTCGGGCGTGTCCAGTTCACCCCCGCTCAGTTCTTCCGTCTGCTGCTGCACAATCGTAAAGGCGTCTTTCGGCAGGGCCGGATGCAATTCGTTATCCGCCAATAACTGAACGCCGCGCTCGAAATCCTGCGCCAAAACCTTCAGCCCGAAACTCGCCCCCGCCGACTCAGATGCGCCAATATCGTCCAGCGCCTTCTGAAACGCCACGCGGTCCATGGTCTTCGTGCCGTAGGAGAACAACCCTTCCAAAACGTCCGCAATTCCATCTTTCCCGGGCGGCGTTTGCAGCTGGTTTTGCGTCTTAATAGAGCCAACCAGCGTAATCGTAGGGCTGGTTCGTTCCGTCTGCACAATCAGCCGGATGCCGTTTTTCGAGCATCATATCCGTTGGCTTCGCCGTCCACTCCGGCACGCGCAAAGACTTGACCGACGCTTCCGCCCAAGCCGGCAGTTCGACCGGTTTCGTGGGCGACGACATCGCTTTTTCCGATCCGCCAAATCCCTTCGACGACACTGCTTCGCCCGACGCCGCCGGCTTCAACGTGCCGACGACCGACGTGTCGAGCAGATACTTCTTCGCCACCCGGTTCACATCCGCCACGGTGATTTTCTTGATCGCCTCCACAATTTCGTCCGGCGATTGCTGACCTTCCACCGCCAGTGTCTGCGACCAGGTAGACGCTAAATTCGAAATCGAATTGCGTTCGAACTCCGCCCCCGCCACCTCTCCTTTCTTGGCCGCTTCTACTAGGTCGGCGGGAACACCGTCATTCGCATAATGAGCCAGAATGCGCTTGATTTCCGCATCTGTCGCCGCCGGGTCCGTCCCTGAAGGCAGCGCCGCCAGCGCAAACGCCGCACTTGCTTTGGGGTATGTTTCCACCAAATCGAAGTCTGTTCCCAATGCTTTACCTTGCGGAACCAGATCATACAACGCTGCCCGCTGGCTTGCCAACACGTCAGTTAGAACCCGCGCCGCCGCAAAATCGGGGCTATCGGTTCCTGGAAAGCGGAACGCCACGCCGGTTAGTAAATACGGCAGGTTACTCGGCAATTCGAAAGAATCCGCCTGCACCGCTTGCAGATTGATCTGCGGTCTCGCACCCACTGGGCGCCGCGGAATCTGTCCGTAATACTGCTTGGCCTTGGCTATGACATTCACCGGGTCCACATCGCCGGTAATCACTAGAATCGCGTTATTCGGCGCGTACCACTTCTTGTAAAAGTCCTTGAGTAACTCACCCGTGGTCTGATCGAACGAAGCCTTGGTTCCCAGCGCATCCTGCTCATATGGCGTACCTGCGAACAAATCGTGATTCAAGCGCGTGATGAACTTATAAGTCGGGTTCGACAGGTCGCTCGCCACCTCCTGCTCAATCGCGCCGCGCTCTTGCATCCACTGCGATTGCGCATCTTCCACGTCGGTCATGCAGGCCGAATCGATACGCATGGCCAGATCCAGATCCTGCGCCGGCAGCGTCACAAAGTACTGGGTGGTGTTCTGCTGAGTCTGCGCATCCATGAATCCGCCCAGTTGCGCGTAGATAGCGGCAATCTGGTCGGCTGTCAATCCGCTGCAACCGCGAAACGCCATGTGTTCTTGCGCGTGTGCCAAGCCCGGAAAGCCCGGCGGCACCTCATTCGCGCCCACCAGGTAATTTTCCTCGAGCGTGGCTACCGGCGCCAGTGGATCGCGGATCACCACAACTCGTAAACCGTTATCTAATGTGGCTCTGGTGACGTCAGTTCTTTGGGCGAAAACGCTGGTTTGAACTGTCAAAAAAGCCAGCGCGCCTATGAAAACACGAATCTTTGTTCGCATGAGTACTGTTTATCAGCTTAAGGCACCGTGTTGAGAGAAGCCACGGTACACAATGAAAGGATGTTGATTCGCCTAGCCGGGTTCCTTTTGTTAGCCGCTTCCTTGTCCTTCGCCGCCGGCCCCGAAGCCGCCATTCGTGCCGCCGTGCAAAGGTACGTAGATATCCGCGAACATCCAGATCCTGAAGCTCTCACGAATCTCTTCACTGCTAAAGCAGACCAGCTCGTTTCGTCCGGCGAATGGCGTAAGGGGCGCGAAGCGGTAGTGAAAGGAACCATCGCTGCATCGCAGCGTGAAGCCGGCAAGCGCACCATCACTATCGAATCCATTCGCTTCCTCACGAAAACCGTAGCCATTGCCGACGGCCGCTATGATCTCATGGACGCCGCGGGTAACCCGACTCGTCGCATGTGGACCTCAATCGTACTTACCCGCGAACATACCGGCTGGCAGATCGCCGCCATCCGCAACATGTTGCCCGCTAAGTAGGTTCAATCGGAAAATCGCAGGAACATCACCAAAGCATCCACGTATCCGCGTGTAGGATGCAAGAACGCTTCTGGCAATCGCCCGACGATCGTAAATCCGAAACTCTCCCAGAGCCTTACCGCTCGTTCATTCGTCGATACGACAAAATTGAACTGCATCGCGCGAAAGCCGCGCTGCTTGGCCCGCTCCAACGAATGCGAGCACATCGTCCGAGCAATACCTTTACCCGTCGCCTGTGCAGCGGTAATATAGCCACAATTCGCGACGTGCGAACCGCCACCCCGCTGATTCGCCTGAAGGAAATACGTGCCGAGAATAGACCCGTTTTCCTCGAAAACGAACACCTCATGCCCATCCGCCAGCCAATATGCCCAGGCATCTGCGCGCGAAATGTCAAGCGGAACGGCGTACGTCTCGCCTGCCCGAAAAACCGGCTCAATAATGTTGAGAATCGCCTCGGCATCGGCCGCCGTTGCCAGCCGAATCAAGGCTAGGCGCCGCCGAAGAGCCGCTTAAAGAACTGCTTCCAATGCCACTTATATTCCTGGCACTCGGGCGCAGGCGCATAAGTCAAAACCTTCGTCCCGCGCTCGACACTCAAAGACTGCACATCCGTTCCGTCAGCCGTCACATTCACGGTGAGAAACGTCTTGCAGCTATCGGTAGAATCAATCTTCCAGGGCGAGTTGATCTTCTTATTCGCCCAGTCGGCCGCAAAGCGCGCATAGTCGTAGTGTTCGCAAGTCGTCGGACACCAGGTAGAATAAGCAGCCTTGTAGTTGTGCTCGTTCAGCTCAGACAAAAATTGTTTGGCTACCTGCTTCTCACTGTAATCGTGCAAAACAAAGTAGCCAACCACGGTAAGAATAATGGCGGCCAGCACACCCAAGATGATGTAGCGAATGGTTCTACTGCGCTTTTCATCTTCTATTCCATAACCCTCTAAATAACTGCTGGCCATACCACGTACTCCTTTAAACTTGATCGTTATTTCGCCGGATACGCTTTGTCGTATGCCGCCGTCGCCGCTGCCGTCAGATCAAGCGCCGGTTTGTAATAGAGAGTATTCGAGATTTCAATAATCACGTCCACTCCCTTTTCCTGCGCCAATCCTTTGACCACCTCGGACATCTGCCGGCCCACATGGCCCAATACGTCTTGCCGTTCCGCATCCACGTCAGCTTGTAGATCCTGTTGGAGCCGTTGTAGTTGCTTTTGTTTTGTGGTGAATTGTGCCTGCAGTTCAGCTTCACGTCCGGGCTGAAGATTCGGCGTCGCACCCTGTTTCTGGATATCTTGCAGATCCTTTTGGATCGCTTCAATCGCTCGTTGACGGGGACTATATTTCGCCTCCATCGCCGCGATGTCTTTCTTGATCTCCTGCGTCTGGCTTACGGCCATTTGCAGGTTGATAATGGCCACCTTCGCGGGAGGGATCTCTTGCGCGGGCAGGTGGCTGGCCACCGTCACTGAGGCAACAAGGAGCGACACGCTCCGGAAATGCGAGAACATTACTTTCTAGACTCCTGTGTAAAAGCGATTAAAGACCGGGCTGTGCCGGATGGGATGGGGAATTCGCCCATAACAGGCTAGCATGCTCTACTCTTTTAGAATACGCCCTTTTGGGCCAATCGAGAGCGTACGATCCCGCCAGCGCACAGTTCTACCGCAATAAGACGCCACCCAGATAGCAAATGAGTACAAATCCCAGAGGGGCGCTAGCCAGCAAAAGGTCGCAGCGAGTGGGCTCTTTAGTACTAAGCCCCCCGCTGTGAGGGCAGAGAAGACACGCAACGCGGCCAAAAGAAGCGCCACTGGCCACACGCCACACAAGAGCGCCGCCGCCATCCACAATCCCGCTTGCGTAATAGGCAGGCCCAAGTAGCCGGCGCCTTTGGAAAGCCGTATGGTCCGCGCCCAGCGCAACTGATGCCGCCACACGCCCAGCCACGTCGCGTCGCCCAACGTAGTTTCCACCACGTAGGTAGATAACACCACCCGTTTGCCTAACCCCGTGATGCCTTTGGCGAGTTGGTAATCATCCGCAATGAAATCGGCAATGGCCGCGAACCCGCCCGCCTTTTCCAAATCGTTCGCCCGGAACGCCAGCGTTGACCCCAACCCAAATTCGCGCACGCCAATCAATTGCGCCACCATGGTGCTGGGCATGAAGTCCGTCATGATGCCCAAAGCTTCCCAAGCCGCATACACGTTGTGCGCCTTCACGCGATACAGACACGTCACCACGCCCACTTGCGCATCCGCCAAGCGGCGCCGTCACTTCGAGCAGATACTCCGGGTCCACTTTAATGTCGCTATCATTTACCACCCGGAGCGGATAGCTGGCATGGCTGCTCAATTCCGCCAGCAAGCCCACCTTGCGGTTCAGCGTTTCGGGGCCGCCATGGAAGAACTGCACGGGCGCTTCCGGGTGTTCGCTCACCAGACGCTTCACTTCCAGTAAAGCCGGATCTGCCGCCTCGCGCGCGGCAAAAAGCACTTCAAATTCCGGATGTTTCTGCTCTACCTGCGAAACAAAAGCCTCGGCTGTATTCGGATCGAGCCCGCGCAAAGGTTTCAGGACCGACACCCCCTCTGTCCATGCCGAAGGCTTCGGCCGGCGCAACTGCCGCAGCGATGCAAAAATAGCCAGGCCTTGATACAGAATCGCGGGAAGGAAGACCAGCCAGAGGGCGCGCAAGGGTTTATGCTATCGCGCCAGCAGAATCACGCCGCCCAGCACTAACAACGCTCCGGCGGCGCGGCGTGGGCCGACCTTTTCCTTTAAAACGAACTTGGCCAAAACTGTTTCCAGCACGAATGTTGCGGCAGAGGCCGGCACGGCGAAGCTCAACGGCGCAATTTGCACCAACGCCATAAATGCGAAAAACGAAATCGCCATGGCCACAATGCTCAACAGCAGAAACCGCTTGCTCACAATCATGCGCAACAGTTTTGCCAAGCCGCGCGCATCTACTGCTTGCTCGCCGCTGCGCTTCATCTCATAACTTTGCAGCAAATCTCCAAAACTGTAGAGATGACAATGATGGAAAGTAAGACCCACTTCATTCCGCGGCGTGCTCGCTTTCCGTGGTCATCGGTTTGGTGGCGCCGACAAAAGCCGTGCCGAAGAAGATCAGAAAGGTGCCGATCCAGTTCATGGGAGTGACCCGTTCGCCCAGAACGAAATGCCCCAAAACGGCCGCGAAAATGTAGCCGATGGCTGTTACGGGCACGACAAAGCTCAGATCCGCCCAACTGAACAACGTCATGCGAGTGAGCAGCCAGAGAATGAGCAACACGATGCCGAGCGCTACGAACGGATGAAACATGGCGCGAATATAATCCAGCGGATTCGCGGCCATTCTCTCCGGTAGCCCTCTCATACCTAGGGTCAAACTAAGATTGCCGCTTGCATTCAAAAGAATCACAAGCAGCGCCAGCCAGAGCGTTCTGGCTTTGGTTGGCCGCGACGCAGACAAGGTTAGTCACCAGTACTCAGAACCGGCGGCTGCTGTTCTTCTTTCTGCTTGCTTTGGTCTTTTACGTATTGCTTGCGCTTGGAACGCAGCGTCAAGTATTCCTTCGCCTCTTTGTAAAGCCGGCGGCGGTCATTGCCATCGAACAGCGCCTTGCTCACCAAGCGGAAGGCCACTTTGGGGCGGAAATAATATTCGCCGTAGAACCGTTCCACCCAATCCACCAACTCGCCTTTATCCAAACCAGGGTAGTTGTAGTTCGGCAGTTGGTGCCCGCTTTCATCCGTCATGGCGTCAATGGTAATCAAACCATTTTTCTTGACGTGATCGTAGAACTCAGTGCCAGGGTAGGGATGCGCAATGGAAACCTGAATGGTTTCCACATCCAGTTCCTTGGCAAAGTTGATGCTGGACCGAATGGAATCGCGCGTTTCGCCCGGCAAGCCCACAATGAAATCGCCGTGAATGGTCAAGCCCAGTTTCTTGCAATTCGCCGTAAAACGGCGCGCCATATCGATCGTCGCGCCCTTCTTGATGTTCTTCAGAATCTGCTGATCGCCCGATTCGTAACCCACGATTAACAATCGGCATCCGGCATCTTTCATTGCCTTCAGCGTGTCGTAATCGGTGGTCACGCGCGACGTGCAACTCCAGGTGAACTTCAACGGCTTCAGTTTGGCGCACAATTCAATAGTGCGCGCCTTCTGGTAATTGAAGGTATCGTCGTCAAAGAAGATCTCCTTCAACCCGGGAAAGTTCTCCAAAGCCCAACGGCACTCGTTCACAATGTCATCGGACGAACGCAAACGCCAGCGGTGGCCCGAATGGGTTTGCGGCCACAAACAAAACGTACACTGCGCCGGGCAACCGCGGCTCGTATAAAAAGAGATGTACGGATTCAGCAGAAACGGAACGTTGTAGTTCCTAAAATCTAGATCGCGCTTGTAAACCTTGGTCACCCAAGGCAATTCATCCAGATTTTCAATCACCGGCGCTTCAGGGTTGTTCTGAATGCTGCCGTCTTCATTCCGAAACGCCACGCTGGGAATTTCAGCCAGCGGCTTGCCCATCGCATAATCGCGAATGGCGTAATCGAACTCGCGCTTCACCACAAAATCAATGGCCTTGGTGGCGCGCAAACTTTTTTCCGGCTCGGTAGTAACGGGCGGACCAACGAAGGCAACCTTCAGCTTCGGGTTGTTGTCCTTCATCATCTCGGCAATCTTCACGTCAACGTTGAAGCCGGGAGTAGAGGTGAACAGCACCAACAACTCATAGTCGGATGCCATGGCCACAGTTTGATCAATCGAAACTTTATGCGGCGGTGCGTCTAAAACTTTGCTGTCAGGAATCATGCCGGCCGGGTAACACAGCCAGACCGGATACCAGTAAGATTCGATTTCGCGCGCGGCCGGCCAACGCGAGCCTGCTCCACCGTCAAAACCTTCAAAAGAAGGAGGATTTAGAAAAAGAGTTCGCATGGGCTCCCTAAGAACGTCAACTTCCAGAATACTTGGTTATTTCGGCGATTCTCAACCACTTAAGCGCGACCGGGTATGACAAGGGGTGTAGCGGGAATTAAGCGCATCCAACGGCAACCCGTTGCCCTTACAAAGTAGGTGACGCAATAGACGCTGTATCAACCGCATCGTCATCGGCGCCTTCGGCCACGCTGGTGTAGTTAATATCCAACTGAACGATTCCTACTACTCGCGTGTCGATGGTGCTGGTCATGTGCGCCGGCACCGAAACACCATTTTGAATAGCAAAGGCGCGCTCAAAATCCACTTTTTTGAAGAAAATACTGGGATTTTTCACCAAGCGGCCCTTCTCCAGCACCGGCAGGTAAGAGTTCGCATCCAGCCACATCTCACCCTTAAACAAGCCCACTCGCTTCTTGCGCGGCGAAACCTGAAACATGTAAACCGTGTTGCTTTGCTCGATCCGCTCGCCTTTCAGCTTGAATTTATAGTTGGCCGGCGTCAGCGTCAATCCCGGATCGCTCTGCGATTGCTGTTCGGCCTGCAAATAGCGTGCAATCACTTCCTTTTTGACGGTATTGTCGCCTTGGAAGCCCAGTACGCGATACGTGATCAGCCCCACCTGCGAAATCTTGCGCAAGGCCCGCAATTTGCCATGTTGTTGCAAACGCGGAACCGACGCATTGATTTCTACTTCCATGGAGTGCGGTGCCGCCGGCTGCTGGTTGGTGGCTTGTAAGTATTTGTTAATAATAGCTTTAGAGGGGCTATTTGCGTCGTCAGACGAATCCTCGACGGCTGCCCTCAAAGACCACGTTGAGGCGGCTAGAAGAATGGCGCTAACAGCTATGCTTCTTAACTTCAAAGTATTTAATTCAATCCGCTTTTCGCGGTCTCCACACCACAGAATATGTTCTGTTAGTGTATCAGATCGGCGAAATCTGAGTGAATCTTATCCTTTCTACGACTCTCTAGTGGCTTAGATGGCGGCACCGTTGCAGGGTTGCAGCAATCGGACTCAATTCGCATGATGGAAAAGGGTTAGCCTGGCGCTGCGCGTAGAATCGAGGCCCGATCATTAGCGCGCAGCATCAAATTATGTCATCCTCTCATCTAATGCCGCCTACGTTCATCTCTCGCCTTGTCCTTTGTTTGATCTTCTCCGCCGCTTCCAGCAGTGCCATGGATCCCTCGCTCTACGCGGCGCTCCACTGGCGGCAAATTGGACCATTTCGGGCCGGCCGCGTATCTGCGGTCGCCGGCATCCCTGGCAATGCCGCAGTCTATTACATGGGCACGCCCGGCGGCGGCCTTTGGAAAACCGTTGATGGCGGCACTGTCTGGAAACCTATTTTTGATCAGATCAATGTCGCCTCGATTGGCGCCGTCGTCGTGTCGCCTTCGAATCCGGATGTTGTGTACGTCGGCACGGGCGACGTGAGCAACGTGGGCGGAGCGGTGAACGAAGGGAACGGCGTTTATCGTTCTAACGATGCGGGTCTCACTTGGACGCATGTCGGACTCGATCAAACCGAGCACATCGGCGGCCTTTGGATTGACCCGCACGATTCCAACATCGTGCTAGCGGCCGCTCTGGGCAAAACATTCGCGCCCAACGCCGAGCGCGGCATTTTCAAAACCACCGACGGCGGCAAAACCTGGCGTAAGGTCCTTTACAAAGACGACACCACTGGCGCCATTGATATCAGCTTCGCGCCCGATAATCCGAAGATCGGTTTCGCCGCCCTTTGGTTCCACTACGTGAAGCCCGGCAATGCGCGTCAAATGATTGAAGGAACGGGCGGCGGTAGTATCTACAAAACAGTGGACGGCGGCGAAACGTGGACACCTGTCACCTCCGAAGTGCTCCCCAACAAAAATGTCGGCCGCATTGGTGTAGCCGTGGGTCCCGGCGGCCAGCGCGTATTCGCCATCATCGCAGCCAACATCAGTCAAAGCGGCTTGTATCGAAGTGACGATGGCGGCATCACCTGGAACCGCAGCACCACCGACGAACGCATTCGCGGCAGCGGTTACTTCAGCCGCGTCTTTCTCGATCCAAAGAATGCCGACGTGGTTTACATCGCGCAAACGTCGTTGTACCGCTCTGACGATGGCGGCCACACCTTCATCGCCTACAAAGGCGCGCCCGGCGGCGATGATAATCACGCTCTCTGGATTGATCCCAGCAATTCCGACCGCATGATTCTTGCCAGCGATCAAGGCGCAACCATCAGCATGGACCGCGGCCTTTCCTGGAGTTCCTGGTACAACCAGCCCACCGGCCAGATCTACCATCTCTCCACCGATAACCGCTTCCCATATTGGGTCTATGGAACGCAGCAGGACAGCGGTTCCATTGGCACGCTGAGCCGTGGCGATTACGGCGAAATTACCTTTATGGACTGGGATCCAGTGGCTGGCTACGAATTCGGCTACATCGTTCCCGATCCGCTCAATCCCAACATTGTTTTCGCCGGCGGTCCTGGCAGCGGGGCCACGCGCGGCCTCGTGAAGATTGACCGCGCCAACCGGCAAGTGGCTACCGTCTCTCCAAACGTTAGCCATGATGGCGATTTTCGTATGACAGTGAACCCGCCGCTCGCTTTTTCGCCGCAGGATCCGCACCGTCTCTATGAAGGAGCGCAATTCCTACTGGAGACGCGCGACGCCGGAGTGAGTTGGAAGAAAATCAGTCCCGATCTCGCCAAACGCACCGAGGAACCCGCTCCGCCAGACACGGCTCCCAAGAATCCAACGGAAGCGATCGGCCTGAAGCCTAAAGCGCGTGAGACTGAGGAAACCGTTCATCCGCCCGATCGCAGCGCCATCAACACCTTCTCGCTCTCTCCTTTGAAGGAAGGTCAGATCTGGGTCGGCACAAATAGCGGACTCATTCACCTGACGCAAGACGGCGGCGTCCACTGGCAGAACGTCACGCCCCCCGGGCTGTCGCAGTATGCACTGGTCAGCATCATTGAGGCTTCACATTTCAATGCGGCCTGCGCTTACGCCGCCATTGACCGCCACGAAGAGAACGACCCGAAGCCATACATTTTGCGCACCCGCGATTTCGGCAAAACCTGGCAAGAGGTCGCGGCCGGCATCCCCGACCGCAGTTTCGTGCGCGTTGTCCGCGAAGATCCAAAGCGCAAAGGCCTCCTCTACGCCGGCACCGAAACCGCTACGTATGTTTCCTTTGATGATGGCGACCACTGGAACACGCTCCAACTGAACATGCCCACCACCTCCGTGCGCGACCTTGTCATTCATGGCGATGATCTGGTCATCGCCACCTATGGCCGCGCGTTTTGGATTTTGGATGATGTCACGCCCCTGCGCCAGCTTGCGCAGAACCCAACGCCCACCAAGACTCTTTTGTTCGAACCGCAAAAGGCCTTGCGGGTGCGCCGCGATCTGAATGGCGATACGCCTATACCGCCGGAACTCCCCGCTGGCCAGAATCCGCCCGATGGCGCCTTGCTTGACTACTACCTCACAGCCACGGCGCAGTCGGAAGTAGCCATAGGTATCTATGACGCGGCAGGAAATTTGGTCCGTCAATTGACCAGTAGAGAAGCGCCACCTTCGAATGAGCCCCCGCCCAATGTGCCTGAATATTGGCTCGCCCATCCGCAACCTCTGTCAAGCCATGCGGGCCTCAATCGCGTGCAGTGGGATTTGCATTACGATTCACCGGCCGTGGTGAGACATGAAATTCCAATGTCGGCGCTTTATCAGAACACGCCTGCCGAGCCCACCGGCGCCCTAGCGTTGCCCGGCAAATATGAAATTCGCTTGACCGTCAATGGGCAGACCTACAAACAGCCCTTGGAATTGAGCCTGGACCCGCGCGTCGATGTCTCCGCCACAGCTTTGACGCAGGAATTTCGCTTGGAACAGAGCGTCGCCAGGTTGGTGAGCGAGAGCTTTGGCGATTATCATGAAGCACTGTTGCTGCATGAAGCAGTCGTAGCCTTGCAAAAGAAACCTGAGGCTCAATCCCTGCTACCGGCGTTGAAGGCGTTTGATGGAAAGCTTGCGAAGTTACAAGGGTCGGCAGGTGGTGGGCCGGGAGGCGGTGGCGGCGCTGCCGCCGGCGGAAAGCCAAAGCCTACGTTCGTCTTGCTGAACCGTGAGTTGGGCTCGTTGGCCACTCTTGTCGATAGTGCCGATGCCGCTCCCACCGAAGCCATGCGCACGGCTTATTCGGATTATTGTCACGATCTGGAGTCGGTAGCAACCAGTTGGAACGAGCTGCTCAAAAGCGATCTTCCCGGTCTTAATCAGCAACTGGGAACGGCGCAGCTAAGCGCGCTGACGGCTTCGCCTTTAGCTTTGCCAACATGCCGCTGAGTGTCGCCCGCGCGCGCTCAGTGCATGTTGCCTAAATTTAAATTGCTCCAACACGTCGCGCTCAAAAGCACCGTGATCCCGGCTGCCAGCAAGATTCCGTTGCACGTGTGGCTTTCTCCCTTGCGGAAGAACTTTATATAAAACGGCAGCAGCCAGAGAATCTGCAATAGCCCGAAACCCGCCACGAGAATAACGCCGACGCCAATCGCCATTGTTGCCACGGACAATGCCAGCGCTCCCAGATTCACGCCGCCGCCAATCGCGAGTCCGACCCAGAACGACCCCCTCGATTTCTTTGGCGTTTCATTCGTAATCGAATCCATGCGCCCCCCTTTTGTCACCGCCCGGGATACTGACTGGCAAGAATGTACAAACCTGCTCCCCAACAACTGGCGTTTAGCAGAAAGGTGATGCCACCCGCCAGCACAATCCCTTTGCCCGTCTCTGTTTCACCCTTCTTTGTGAACTCCCGATGCATCGGCCACAGCCAGGCAACTTGCGCCAAGCCAGGCAAAAAAATGACAATGACGCCGACACCAACCACGCTCAGTGGTATGGCAACGGCCAAGGCGCCTATATTCCAAAGCGCTGCCCGCCAGAAGCCTTTGCTCAGTGATCCCTTATTGGTTAGTTCCGTTTCAACCAACGCCTACCGCCTCGCGTAACGGCGCTAACCGTGTTTGCTCTAGTTCATCCCGATAAAACAGGTTGTACGTATCGAACGGAATCAACCGCTTCCCATCCGGATGCGCAATATGCACGCACGTCTTCTTCACGCTCCGCACATCGAACGAATGCGCGTCAATGAACTGCATAATCAATACGCGGAAGACGTTCTGATAGCCGATGCCCTCCGGCGCTCCCACTTTCGGCAAGCAGCACAACAAATCGCGCAGCGTCGTACTGGCCGACTCCGGCGAGTGGTTCGTCGAAAACGTTTTGAACACCGCCTTCTGCACTGCTTCATCCGACTCGAACACAATCGTATTGCGCCCGCCATTGATCAAAAGCTGCGGATCAATCAACCCGGTGAGCGGCGTAATTTCCCCGCCGATTTTCAAGGCATAGCCCATGGCCAGCGAATCCGGATGACACGGCACCGGGATAATATCCTCGGGCCGAAACAGTTTCGTTTGCTCCAAAATGCGCCGCCGCACTTCGGTGAGCGTGAGCCGGTTCTGCGCCGCATCAAAGCCCTGCAACCGTCCCGCCGCCTGCACAGGCTGAAACACCACGCCGCGCACACACGGCTGCTTCACGCCATATTCGATAATCTTGCCTAATTCGTGATCATTGGTCCCGCGCTTCACAGTGACAACCAGCGTGGTCGAAATCCCCAGTTCATTTAAACGGGCCAGCGCCTTCTCGCGGACACTCCGCAAATCCACACCACGCAATTCGCGCAACGGTCCTTCCTCGAAGGAATCAAACTGCAAATACAGTTCGAAACCCGGCATATAACCTGCCAGCCGTTCCGCAAACTCCGGGTCGGAGGCAATCCGCAGCCCATTCGTGTTCAACATCAAATGCTGAATGGGCCGTGCGCGCGCCGCGTCCAGGATGCGGAAAAACTCCGGATGCAAGGTGGGCTCGCCGCCCGAAATTTGCACCACGTCCGGCCGCCGTTCATTCGCCACCACCGCGTCGAGCATCTTTTCGATCGTCGCGAAATCGCGGTGCTGCACGCGCTCCGGCCCGCTCGAGGCGTAACAAACCGGACAGCGCAGATTACAAAAATCGGTAATCTCAATCAGCGTCAAACAGGAATGCTGCTCATGGTCGGTGCACAGCCCGCAATCGTAAGGGCAGCCCCATTTCACCGGCGTGTTGTAACGGTTTGGCATTTCCGGCGGCTTCAGAAACACCTCACGGCACTTGCGGTAGTAATCCACATCGTCCGCCATCAGCACGCGTTCGCTGCCATGCTGCGGGCAGCGCTTCAACATGTAAACCTTGCCGTCTTCGAAAACGATCTTCGCGTCTACCTTGCGAAAACACGTCGCGCAAATCGACACCGCTATGTCATAGAACAGGTATGGTCGCTCTTTGTCTGCCATAAAACATCCTCACCGTATCGCGCCCATAAAACAGCAGAGCCAAAGCGCAGGCCCATTGAATCGCCGAAAGGCTGGCAAACGCCGGTTCCGGTTTAAGAAAATCAATCACTAACCGCCAACTGAGATAGCTGACGAGAAACAGCCGGAAAAGTTCGCCGTTTGGCGGCACACGCTCGCGCAGCCAAGAGAGCAGCGTGGCCAGCATGGTCAAAAAAATAATCTCATAAAGTTGCGTGGGGTGCCGCGCAATGCGGTCGCCGAAATCCATGCCCCAAAGCAGCGTTGTCGGCGTGCCATAGGTGTGATCGCCCAAGCCCGAAAAGAAGCAGCCAAGCCGCCCAATGGCAATCGCCACGCACATGGGCACCGCGAACAAATCGCCTGTGCGTTGACGAATCCCGGCGCGTTGCTTGACCCACTCCACCGCCATAGTGCCGCCGAGTAACCCGCCCACCATGGTCTTGCCGCCTAATAGGACGGTCCAGGGGGCTTGCATTACCAACGCAGGTTCCTCCAAGCCAGCCAGCAATTTGCTGCCGATCGCCGCACCGATTACTGCCGCCACAATGACCGAATTGCGGTTCTCGGTAGCGAGCGAATCCCCAAAGCGCCGCCGGTCCCAGCGGTAAATCGCAAACCCCACCGTATACGCGAGCGACTCGAAAAGGAAATGCGCCGAGACCACCATCGGCCCCACGCGAAATGCGACCTCCGGTACGCGGACCATCATGCCAGCTTATCAATGCGCAAGTTCTGGGCCGCTGGAGGTCGTTCGCGAACAATCCTTCACAAGCGGGTTTTGCTACGCATAATGCGCGAAAGGGCGCATCTTTTGGGATGCGCCCCTTCGTACATTTACTGTCTTCATTAGGATTTGCTGCGCTTACTTAGATTCTCAACGTCGTGAAGATGCCGTTCAATCGTAGGCAGGGCTTGCGTTGCATAAGCCTTGACGTCGGGATTAGACCCATGATCTACCTCATCGTGAAAAGCTTTGACCAGTTTTTCGTGCTCGGCAACCTCGCTCTGGATAAACACTTTATCGAACGTTTTTCCTTTAAGATGTTCCAGCGACCGGATCTCATAATTATTGGTTCGATCGATGGCGGTCGGAATCGGATCGCCCGTCTTCATGCTGAGCGCCGTCAAATGCTGATAGTCGGCAGTGTGATCTTCAACCAGCGTCTTGGCGAAGTTCTTGATCTCATCCTGGTTGCCGCGGTCCTCCGCCAACTGTCCCAGATGCGCGGTGGTCATATCGGCTTGGGCGGCGAGCCGCAGAAAAGCGGCGTCCTTGTTTGCAGTCGCGCCCGTCTTGCCGTAAAGCGGTAGAAGGCCGACACCCCCTATAACCAGTGATGCCAGAAAAACGTTTTTCATGTGTTTAATATTTCCTTTCATGAATGTGAAATGGTCGTGGTCCCCCGACGGAAGAGCATCTTTTCACCCTTGTCTTGCGAAGTGAGTGGCACTAACTCAACTGTCAGCAGATTGCCATCCGGGCTTACCGTTAAGCGGCGTTTGGTGACCCCATCATGGCCTTCTAGAATTTCGACAAGACGATTGCCGTTGAAGTAGACCATCAACTTTTCCGGAATGGCCCGCGATCTTGACATCGCAGGACTGCCCGTTCAGCGGGCAAGTGAAATCGGCGGACGGTTTGTCGCCGGTCTTTTCGATGACGTGCAGAGCGTCGTCTTTTTCAGAAAGCACCCAAGTCACGTCACCGTTTGTTTCGCTGACCCAGGTGCCGGAGACGTCCGGTTGAGACGCCGTTTGGGCTGAGAGCGAAAACGAAGCACTGAGGAAAACGGCCAGAATGCAGAGTTTCATAGAAGCCTCACCTGAATCAGCGGACGGTTGCCGATCCGGCTGACCCGGTTTCTCTGCTCCCATACTAAGGAAATCTCGCACGCCGGGAAATCGCGGCGAGGCTGTATTTTTAAGGCCTCGAAATACTGTCTCAAAGGGATGTTCGGAGGCGCTTGGTTGTGCAACCCGCGTCGCCATGCGCAAATTCACTCACCTGTGCGTCATGTGACCACCGCCACTCAGCCCCACCATCGCATTCTCAAGTAGTTACAACGGCCCACTCCGTGCACCATACTTCCTGTTATGGCCGAAACCATTCAAACGATCATGCTGGCGGGAAACGGCCTCCTGCGTTGGCCGGGCCACGAAGAGCGGGTGCATTACCGCCTCACCGTCGGCTTGGATTCCGTCGTCAGCGGCATACATCTCACCCCGCCCGACCTCGACGTTCTGCGCCGCCCCTGCCGCCACATGGGCCTGTATCTCCATGCGCCCGAAGGCCGCCGCCTGGCGCTCAACGTAGACCCCAATGGCCACGTCTCACCAGACGGCCCGCTCGAGCGAACGCTCGACGGGCAGGATGGTAGGTCGATTCGACGCCTTGGCTGCCGTTTGAAACGCCCGACCGCGTCACTCTGTCCATGCGCCGCGGCCCCGTGCAGATCTTCGAATCGCACGCCACCGAAGCGCAAGCGGAAGCTTCTTATCAACACTGGAAGACCACTGTCGACTCCGCCGAGATTCGACCCGCCTTCGGCCGCCCGATTCAACTAGAAGGAAGTGTTCGATGAAACTCGCATTACTGTCGATGTGTGTGGGGCTCTTAGCCTGGTCACAAGCCCCGCAAGAAAGCGATCACGTCATCCCCTCGCTCGACGGACAAACTCTCTTCGTGACTTACTGCGCCGTGTGTCACGGCAAAGCCGCAGACGGTACCGGCCCCATGGCATCCGTCCTCAAAGTGCGCGTCCCCAACCTAACTGAACTGGCCAAACGCAATGCCGGCAAGTTCCCCTTCGACCGCGTCGCGCGTCGCATCGAGGGCACGGACACCACCAGCGTTGGTCACGGGACAAAAGAGATGCCCATCTGGGGTCCGCTTTTTTCACAAGTGGCGAACGATCAGGATTTCGGCAAGGTCAGGATTCATAACATCACTAAGTACATCGAAACTCTGCAGAAGTGATTAGCTCTTCATGGACCAGCATCTTGCTAAGCGTCTGATAGCCAATGCCTTTGCGGATCGCCTATCTTACGCGAAACGAATGCCCGTTGATCCGGTTAAGTAACAAGCCAATCAATAAACAGGCAGCAATGCTGATCCCGGCATCCGCTCCAAAGCTGCCCGCGATCCCCCCTCGCGCGTAACCCTTCCCATCGGCAAGCATCATGTACGTAATCGGCACATAGGTAGCAGCTGAAAGCACCGTAAACCCTGTCGCCGCCAAAGGGTTGCTTTCCCCAATCGCCTCAAACATAATCCCCACTTGAATCGAAAACGCGAACGCCTGAAACAGATACTCACCCACCAGCGCAATCGTGAACGTCGCCGGCGTGTGCGGCAGCCAAAGCAAGCTCAACGTAAACAGGCTGCCTAAAATCCCATCCGCCAGGTAAAGAAAAATCAACGATCGGCGTTTGGCAATCACCGGGAACAGCAAACAGCCCAGAATCCCCGGAAAAATCGCGCCCGTCCCGCCCGCTAAACTGACCACGCGCGCCGACGCATGGAAGTCATCGCCCAAGCCGCCCAGCAAATTCGTCAAGCTGAACGAACTGCACGGCGAAAGCAGAATCACCAGCGCAATCAGCACCTCGCGGCGTCGCAACAGTGCAAAAACTTCCTGGAAAAACTCACCAAAGCTGTCGCTCATCAATCGCTGGTCTGGCGGTGCCGAGGGAATAAACAGGAACAGCGCGGTCGGCAGAAAAATCAGCGCGCTCAGCAAACTCGCCGCCAGCCACAGCGGCAAATGCCGAATCAGTTCTCCGCCCAGCACCGACGTCACGCCAGTCCCCGCCACCACTGCAATATTCACCCACGCACTCAGATCGTTCTTTTTCTCTACCGGGCAAACCGTCGAAAGCCAGCCGCACAGCGCCGTCGTGTAGAGCATCGCCGCCGCCACACCGGCCACCAAGGCAATCGCCAGTAGCAAATGATGCCGCGGGCTCATCATTGCCACACCCACGAGTACGGCCGCCAACCCCGCAAACAGCGTCGCATAGGCGCGCCGGCTCACCCACACGTCTAACATCGGCCCGAACACCGCCGGCCAGAAATTAGACGCCATCGCAGCTGCCGTAATTCCCGCAATCCTCGCTTCCGCCACATGCTGCGCCGCCAAAAACTGCGGTACCACGAAAAACGCGATTCCGCTCGTCAGCCCCACCGACAAATTCGACAAACCCATAAGCCACACCGGTGGCAGACCTTCATTCCGCTTCAGCTCAGACCTCCCGCGCTCTTATGCTACACATGCGTCAAGCCAACTGCTTTCGCTCCAATGGTGGCCGCCGAAGTTTGGCGCGACTATCCCGACTACCGCGCCCTCTGCGTGATGGGCACGCAACTTTCACCCGTGCGGCCGCTCCCCCATCGTTGACCGCCTGCCGCTCATGCCAATCGAAGAACTCACTGCGTGCCGGAGAACAACTCGTGCTGGGCCTGAAAGCCATGTGTCCCGCCGTCGAGGCCGCAACCTCTCTACTGCAGCCACCTGCTTGACCTGTCAATGGAATGCCTTGCATCTGGTGTTGACAAAAACTAGTCAGTGATGCAAACGAGATTCCGTGAGAGAACATTTTCCCAAATCCATTGCCTCTCCCGGCCGCCGCGCTTCGTCCTACTGGTTTGTCGATGGACTCCCCGACATAGTCTTCGGTCTCACATTACTCCTCTGCGGCGCTACGGCTTGGCTGTGGAGGATGTACGCACCCCACCCCTGGCTGTACGACTTCTGGCTCTTTGCAGCCGCAATCCTCCTGTTCTGGTGGAAGTGCCGAGTCATTTTAGATTTTCTGAAAGCACGCTTGACCTATCCGCGCACCGGCTATGTGCAGCCGCCCGCCGATTTTCATACGCACGTATCTCTAACGAGCCTGTCTCTGAACGCAGAACGGCCCGCGGACGAAAACATAACATATTTCATGACCAGGACCGTGATGGTGATCTTTTTCACGATCTACCTCTCGTTCAACCCGGATCCCCCACGTCTGCTCGCGCCGGCCGTGATGGCGGCCATGGCAGCCGTGCTCTATGCTCTGAACAGAAACTTGGAACGCCCCTTCTACTGGGGCTCAACCTTCTTTTAGCCCTCACCGGTCTGGTATTTCTGTGGGCGCATCTGCCGCCATTCGTGCAACCGCCGCTGACGATCCTCCTAACGGGCGCGTGGCTCGTAGGGCAGGGAATGTACACGCTGGCTGAGTACCTGCGGGCTAACCCAGCCGTTTTGTCAACGGAAAGCAAGCGAGCATGAGCCCGACGCCTCACCAAATCCAGGAGATCTCACAACTAGACCGCGTGATCCACGAGCCGGCCCGCTTGACCATCATGCTGATCCTCGGCGGCGTCGGCGAAGCAGACTTCCTCTACCTGCAACGCGAGGGCGGCTTCACCCAGGGAAACTTGTCAGGACACTTAGCAAAACTGGAGACCGCTGGCTACGTCGAAATTGAGAAGACCTTCAAGGGTAAGATGCCGCTAACAATATGCAGCCTCACCGGCAAGGGAAGAGCCGCTCTCTCCCAATATTCCCGGCGTCTGATGAAAGTCTTGGAATCCAGCACCGCATCCGACAATCGCCGGAAATGAAGGCCGAACTCGCCGTCTCGATCTGTCGTCGGCAAGTAGACGACCAGACATGTCTCATCGATGCCGCTGCCTGTAAGTACAATCGTATGACTCGATGTCCGTCGCCTCAAATTTACTCATAAGGCCCTCTGTCAGGTGGTGGTTGGTCTTTTCGGCGGTGCAGATCGCCGGATACCTGATACCGCAGTTCGCCAATCTTCACAGCCAACCCAATACCTCTTTTTCTGGGAATGCTATTGTTGGCGCCCGGCTGTTTCTTGGCCTTCGCGCTTCCTAGTAACACGCCGTCAATCGCTCAATGCGCGCTGATCTCCGGCGTAAACCTTTTCGTTTGGTATTTGTTTTGGCGGAGAAGGGCAATAGACAAGTCGCGAGAAGAGTCGCCCTCGTAGCGGAGCCGTCAGACGAGCCCTTCCCCAAGGTTGGTCATTCGATCTTTTCTCGGCGGAATAGCTTCGCTCTTCTTCGCCGTCGCGGTGATCTCGTTCTTTTGGGGTGGCATAGTGATCAAGGCGTTTACCGGTGCCGACCGAATTCTTGCCGAAATGGAAGGTCTCGGCGTCGGCCTTCTCATTGGCGGTTTCGGTGCTGTCGCGAAGAACGCTCAAAAGCGCCTCGACCGGTCGGATCATCAAAATTGACTACCGAAGCCTGCTTCCTCAGTTCCGCAATGCCAGCTTTTCGAGTCACAACACTTGTACGATTCTCTCGAAAATACCCGTACGCCATTCATTCTAATAGTCCTTTATTCCCTTTCCCGTTGATCCCAAACCCGCCATCCCGAATCCGCCGCAACGCCCGCCAAGCTACTTTTCCCTTGTCAGGAGAAATAATTCTATGGCAAACATCGATTTCGAGAATACCGTTCAACCTCCCGCCGCGGAGCCCTCTGAACAATCGCATCAATCGCGCCGGCCCCTCAGCGAAGCGCAACTCAACGCCAACCGCCTCAACGCCCAAAAATCGACCGGGGCGAAAACTGCGGCTGGCCACGCCGCCTCTTCCATGAACGCTCTCACGCACGGCTTCTGCTCCCTGAAAGCGCTTCTTCCCGATGACTCGCGCGAAGCCTACGATCAGTTAATCGCCAGCTACCTGGAGCGTCACAATCCGCAAACCGACGAAGAACGCGAACTCGTACACCTCATCTCGAACAACTTTTGGCGTCTGCTCAAAGTTCCCGCCGAGGAACAAGCCGCCATTGAAGACGCCCGCTACGCTCATAGCGATTTCTACCCGCACGAAAAGAATCCTGTGCGCCGCGCCGCCATGCTCGAAGGCGCCTACATGCTCCTCAGCGAAAAACGTTTGCGCAATATCCGCTTACACGAACGCCGCATCCGCAAACAAATTGCCGACGACACCAAGCAACTGAAAGAAATTCAAAAAGAACGGATCGAACGCCCGGCGCGCGAAGCCAAGCAAGCCAAAGACGAAAATCTCCGCCAAGTCGACCGCATCATCACGATCGCCAAAAAGGCCAAAGAGCAAAACGTCGAGTTCATTCCCTCCGAATTTGGGTTCGATCTTAGCGTTTCCGAATTTGAGGAGTTCAGAAAGATCCAACAGACCCACTTCAACCTGAGCGGCGAGGTTTTGGACATCCAAACTGTCATCGCTCGGGTCAAAAGTACTCCGTCTGCCGCTTAATTAGCGAACAAAAGGCGGTCGAAATCTTCAGTGCTCGGAATGAGTACACCCAAGCTGCGCCTCAGCCCCTCAATTTCTAAGCATTTCGCCCCGAAGCTCCATCCAAATTCGGTTATAAAACCACTCTGGCGGCGCATTCTCTTCCTGAATATGATCGGCAAGCAATATCAAATGACCAGTCGAAAGCAAAACCTGCCGCACCTTGGGATTTTGTGCCAACTTCGCACGCATCGCGCCCACAATCAACCGGTAATGCTCGCCTCTTCGCATCGAACGGTATGGCATTCGCCGCCCTTCCAACGTAACCCAATCGATGCCCAGTTTACGCATGTTCTCTTCGGCTGCCTCGCCTGCCGCTTTGGCCTCAAAAGCGGTCATCTGCGCCACCTCTTCCCGCGTGTGCGCCCACGTCACCGTGGCAGCTTGTGCTCGCGGATCGTCGGCCCCTTCCGGATACAGCATCATTTGCCAAAAGCCTTCCACGCTCGCATAGCGTTTGCCATGAAACACAAATGGCGTCGCCGCAAAGTTAGAAAGGATACCAAGTTCGTTGCGCTTTGAGAGGATAACCTCTTTACCCGGCTTCGCGGCTTGCGGCAGTATTTCCCATGCCGGCTTATTGGGATCGTTGATCGGCGTCCACCAATGCGCGGGATACTGCGTTGCCGCAACAGCGGCTAAAAATAGGATTAGCATCGGGTTGTCTTCACAATACCGAATCGCGTTCGCATAGAATGATCAGGGACTCATATGCGCCTCTCTGCCATCTTGCTTCCGCTCTTTGCCGCCGCGACGCTGCACGCCCAGGCCTATCAACCGGATTGGCAATCGCTTGACCAGCGCCCCACGCCCGCCTGGTTTACCGACGCTAAGTTCGGAATCTTTATTCACTGGGGCACTTACTCAGTGCCCTCATATGCACCTGTCATTCCCGGCAAGCTCGCCTACGCCGAATGGTACTGGAACGCCCTCACCGAAGGAAAGAACAACCCGCACGCCACACCATTCAAACCGGCACCTGGGCGTATCACCAAAAAGAATACGGCGCCGACTTCCCCTATCAGGATTTTGCCGCGCAGTTCAAAGCCGAACTCTTCGACCCCGATCATTGGGCCGACGTCTTCGCCCGCTCCGGCGCCAAGTACGTCGCCATCACGTCCAAGCATCATGAAGGCTTCGCCCTTTGGCCCAGCAAAGAAGCCTCAGCAACTTGGGGCCGCCCATGGAACGCGGTCGAAACCGGACCCAAGCGCGACCTGTTAGGCGATCTCTCCGAAGCCGTCCGCCGCAAGGGCTTGAAGATGGGCATCTATTATTCGTTGTATGAGTGGTACAACCCGCTGTGGCTGACAGACAAGCCGGGCTACGTCAAAGAGCACATGATCCCGCAGTTCAAAGATGTGGTTACTCACTACAAACCCGCCATCATCTTCAGCGATGGCGAATGGGAGCTAACCTCCGCCGAATGGCACAGCCCGGAAATGCTCGCTTGGCTCTTCAACGATTCGCCCGTAAAAGACGAAGTGGTGATCAACGATCGCTGGGGCAAAGACACGCGCCACAAACATGGCGGCTATTGGACCACCGAGTACACTCCCGGCATGAGCGGCATGGACCATCCCTGGGAAGAGAATCGCGGCATGGGCTTTAGTTATGGCTACAACCGTGCCGAGAAGCTGG
>CAWJBS010000165.1:0-42638 GCA_963840845.1 Bryobacterales bacterium | reverse complement strand
CGGCACGGCGGACCATTTCTGCCTTCGCTTCGGCCTTCATTTCCCGGGCCTTTCGGCTTCGCGCTTATCGTGAAACTTCTTGCCTTTACCAACGGCAATCTCCACCTTAATTTTGCCGGCTTTCAAATAAAGCTTCGGTGGGGACGATGGTTAAGCCCTTCTCGCGGGTCTCGACTCGCAGTTTTTCAATTTCGGACCGGTGGAGCAAGAGTTTGCGCTTGCGGACCGGCACATGGTTCATCAGATTGCCATGGGAATATTCGCTGATATGGGCGTTCATCAGCCACGCCTCGTTGTGATACTTCTACGTAGCTTTCTTTGAGCTGGATTTTGCCGGTTTTTGCAGACTTTACCTCCGTACCGGTGAGGACTAGGCCGGCCTCATAGCGGTCGGATAGGTGGTAATCGTGGCCGGCGGAGCGGTTGTCGCTGAGTATTTTGATTGCTGGTTGGTCGGCCAAGGTTTTTCGCCTTTATTTCCAGTTTCGCCTAATCGTTTGGCAAAAGGTACACGAGAAGTAAGGTAGCATGCGTCAAAGCTTATGAAAACAGCTCAGGTGACCACACCGGTTAGGGGTTATCCTATATAAGGAGTGTTCGGAGGCATAGGGTATAGTACTTTAGCTTGGCGACTCCAACCGTAGGGGATTGCCTAAGGGGTGTCATCTAGCTTAGCCTGGAAACTAACCGTGAAAATTCTTAATTCATGGCGGCAAACGGCCGCGATCCTTTGTGCGCTGCGCTAATTACGCCGCCAGTGGATGCTCACACCCGAAAGGGTGACAAATTATTAAAAGACGGCCAGAAGGCTGAAGCCGCGCAAGATTACGACGGGGCCTTGACGTTCTACGAGCAGGCTTTGGAAGAGGACTCACGGGAACCAGCTTATCTGCTAGCGACGAATCGCGTGAAGGTGAAGGCTTCCGAGGCGCATATTAGCCAGGGGCGTAAACTCGTTGACCAACAAAAGCTGGACGCGGCGCTAGTGCAGTTCCAGAAGGCGTTTATGATTGACCCTTCTTCGCCCATCGCGTTGCAGTTGGTGATGCAAACCGACCAGATGGTGAAGGAGAAGGCCAAAGCGCCGGATGGCACAGTGATTTTGACGCCCGCGGAGCAGAAGCAGCACGAAATGGAGATGCGGATCAACTGGTTGGAGGGCCGCCGGTTTTACGGCCTATCAATAATCAAATCAGCAACCTAAAGATGAATAACCAGACTCTCGCGTCATTTACGAGAGTATCGGGAAGCTCGCCGGCATTAATGTTTTGTTTGATCCAGCGGGCATCGATACGATGGGAAGCACCACGCGTAATTTCAACCTTGATTTAAACAATGCAACGCTCGAAGAGGCGCTGCAATATGTGGCGTCTAGTGACCCACACTTTCTGGAAGCCCATCAGCCGTAACGCCATTTTCGTTACACAGGAGAGCGAACCGAAGCGTAGGAATATCAAGACGAAGTCGTGAGGGTATTTTACACGTTCCAGAACGCCAGCACGGCTAACGAATTTACCGAAATTTTTAACGGCGTTCGCATCGGCGCCAAGCCAACACCGGCATTTTCCAAGTGGCCAGCCAGAATGCGATCATCGCTCGCGGCACACCAGACACCATGGCTCTGGTGGAAAAGTTGATCCATGATCTGGATCGACCTAAGGCGGAAGTTCTGGTGGATGTGCGGGTTTGGGAAGTATCCAGGTCGAAAACGTCAACCTTGGGAGCGGCCTTGCAAGGGAACTTGCTCTCGATGACACCGGGTACTTCCAGCACGAGCACCTCGAGTGGCACGTCAAGCACGACAACAACCGGCACTACAATCATCGCGGGCAGTATTGGCAAGCTCTCCATTAATAATTTCTCGCTCGCTTTGCCCAGCGCGATTGCGCAGGCGATTGCCAGCGACGGCAATACGCACCTCTTACATAACCCCCAAGTGCGCGTCACCGACGGCGGAAAGGGCACTTGAAAATTGGCCAGAAGATTCCATACGTGTCCGGATCGCTCAACTCAGCGGTGGCGACGCCTGGATCCATTCCCTATGCCACGACGCAGTTCCAACAGATCGATGTCGGTGTGAATATCGATGTGCAGCCTCATGTGAACGGGCCAAACGATATCAGCATGCACATCAAGGTTGAGATTTCGAGCGTTGTCAATACGACCACGATTGCCGGTGTGTGCGCAACCGATTATTGGTCAGAAGATCAATGAGGCGGATGTTCGCATGAAGGATGGCGAATATAGCTTGCTGGGTGGTTTGTCGAGCGATAGTGATTCAAATACTATGGCGGGATTGCCCGGTTTTTCGGCGGTGCCGGTATTGGGTTATTTGTTTGGCACGCGGACGAAAGACAAAGAGAAGGACGATATCATCATCGCGCTGGTGCCGCATATTATTCGCGCGCAGCCCATTGATAGTCAGTTAGCGGATGGCGTGTTAGCGGGTACGGAGAAAATGGTTCGCGTGGAACGCAGGCAACCGGTAATGCCTCCCGCCCCGGCTCTTCCGGCTCCCGTTACCAACACTCCTCCGGTTCGGCCCGGCACGGGCGCCCCGCAATTACCGCCCCCCGGTGGTCAGTCGGAAGCGCTTCCGCCGACGAATAATCCGAAAATGCCCGGCGGGCGGCTGGCATGAACAATACCAGCGCCATGGTGCGTAATCTGGATCAACCCGCCTCGCAGCAGTCTATGGCTGTGGCGAATGCGCCAACACAGCAAGCTGTGACGCAGGCTCCACTGCCCGTGAACGCGCAGCCCCCTGGTACCGAAGTGACACCGCTGGAGGGAATGCAGCAGATGGGATTGACGCCTGATCCTGACGCCGGCAGCCACCCCGGAAGGCGGCAACGACAGTTCATCGTCATCGCCGAGCGCAGCCGTCATCGTGACTGGCTATGAGACAACGGCAGGGAATGACTCGCCGGTGCCCGTGGGTCAGGAAACGGATCCAGCTCCTGCGCAGCCCAGATCCGCAAACAGTAATCACGCCTATTCCAGAACCTGCGCCTGCGCCGTCAACTGCGAATCCCGACAATGCTTCTTATGCGACGATCGGGCCTGACCCAGTGGTGGCGAAGCCTGCGGCAAAGCGAGTTTCGCTGATGGTCGCGCCTACGGCAAACACAAACACGCCGTCGCCCGCTCGGAAGCCCGCTACGCAAACCGCTACCGCCAAAGCCAAACCGACAACGGTGGTTGTGAAAGTACAGTTGGCAAGCGAACCAAGACGGTTACCGGCAACCTGAATAGCTCGACGCCGTCGCTCTGCGGTCGCGCATACTGCAAAACCTGCGACTGCTGGTGTTGCTCCGAAACCGAGCGCCGCGCCGTCGGTGCAGTTATTGGAAGGTCATTTGACCCAGGCTGCCGATTCGTCCACCACGACGACCGCCAGCTCCAAGGACAAGTAGAATCGAATGAGGTGCCGCGCGGATGTTTCGTTTTAAGTCAAAAGCCACTCGGGCTCTTGAACGCCGTCGTCGCACCCAGTCTGGATTTTCGCTCGTTGAGTTGATTGTTGCGTTCAGCATCCTCCTCGTTCTTTCGACGATGGCAGTGCCCCTCGCTCGTTATCAAGTGCGCCGCCAGCGGGAACGTGATCTCATCGCCGATCTGAAAGAAATGAAGCGCGCGATCGACAAGTACAAAGATCTCTGCGACGCGGGCAAGATTCCGGCTGGCGATCCAGATACCTATTGCTACCCGACCAAGCTGGACGTTTTAGTGGACGGCGTAAAGATGAACAACACGCTCAGCGGCAATGGCCAAAGCAGCAAAATAAAGTTTCTGCGAAAGATTCCGAAAGATCCCTTTACGGGGGATACCGATTGGGGCTTGCGCAGCATGCAGGATGAGCCCACCTCCAATTCCTGGGGCGGCCAGAATGTCTTCAATGTGTATACAAAAACAATGGATCGGGCCAGTGACGGTAAGCCTTATTCCGAGTGGTAAGAGGCGGTGAAGCAGGCAGATTGTGAAGATTCTTCAAAGGCGCGCAGCGAGGATTTACGCTCATCGAACTAATGGTGGTCATGGCCATCATCTCGCTGTTGCTGTTTTTTGCGGTGCCGGTGTATCAGAAATCGATCATCCGCTCGAAAGAAGCCGTTCTGCACCATAATCTGGAAGCCATTCGCAACATGATCGATGAGTACACCATCGATAAGCAGAAAGCGCCTGATTCGCTGGATGATTTGGTGTCGGAAGGCTATTTGCGCCAAATCCGCAAGATCCCATGACCAACTCCAACCAAACCTGGAAAACGGTCATGGAAGAAACCGCGTGGTAGGTCCCCCTCGGCCCCAGGCCTGTTCGATGTGCATAGCGGTTCGGACAAGAAAGCCTTAGACGGCACCAATTACGCCGATTGGTAGAGTTTCGCTGCGGACACTTGCTAAACTAAAACAAGTTCGATTCCTTCCTATTCTCCCCGATCGTCTAATGGTAGGACAGCGGCCTTTGGAGCCGTGAATCGTGGTTCGAATCCATGTCGGGGAGCCAGATTCTTTTCGGCTGGCACCCTCATTCCCTAAATACCCGAATAGGATTTCCCCGTTCCAGCTCATTTTGCGCACGCCACCGGCGCGCACGTTCCTCATTCTTGTTTTGTTGCTGCGAATCGGCGAGCTTTCTGGCAAGCCTCAACAAAGCCAGTCTTCGATTGCTATGCTGCGAGCGTTCTTCAGACGCCACTGCCTGAATTCCCGGACGGCACGTGCGTTACGCGCACCGCCGATTCAGTTCTGTTCACATGTTGTCCCTCCGGGACCGCCGGCTCTCATCGTTTCCCACGCAATGTCTTTGGGATCGAACTTGGTTTCTTCCGCCAACTCAAATAGTCCACGCCGACAAACCAGTTCTTCCGTTTGTGCTCGGGGCGAAACCGGCTCTGCACAATCCATTGCACCGTGCCGCGCCACGAACTTGCGAACGAATCCAAGCCTGCTCCTCCGGATATGGAAAGAAAAACTGAATAGGCGGTGCCTTCCTCGGGCCCCGGCTCGACATCGATCATTTTCATCGCGAACCCCGCTTGCGCCGCCGCATTCAATAGTTCTTGCATCGTCCGCACTACTGCCCACGCGCACTCAATTGGTCCTTGTCCTGCTGTAATCTGTAATAAAACCTCCCGCTTCTGCTTATCATCATCGCCTCACCTTGTACGTAATCGACTGGCCGCAGAATGCCAATGACTTCGGCGAGTCCTTCATTAACCAAGTCTTCAATCACAACGCTGATGTTCTTGTAAGCTTGCGGCGCTTCTTCGTAGAGCAGATCCTTGTCTTCGCAAATCACGATGCTACCCAATTCAGTGCGGGTGAGATCTTTAGTGGTGTAACGTTTCTCAAGCCGCCCCCGGCAATCCGAGCGCGACCACTTCCGCCCGGCTCCGTGCGCGAGCGAAAACGCGCTCCTCACCGTCGGCTCGGTTGGCCGCATGAGGTAGGTGAAGGCGCCACGCGAGCCGGGAATCAATACGGCACCCTCGGTAGAAGGCGCCGCGCCTTTCCGATGAAGCCAGCATTCGGTATCAGCCAGACTTACTGGTTCCACATAGTTATGGCATATATCTAAGACGCGAGTAACATTTGTCTTCAACGTAGCGGCCAGTCTTTGCGCGATTAACGCGCGGTTGGCAACCGCCCACTTTCTAGCATGATCGTGGCGAGTCAAATAACGCGCCGCTTCCGTACTTCCTGCTTCCAATCCGCCGGCACCGGCCACGCCCGTGTGTTCGCGCAGGATTGCCTCGCCAAATCCGCGCGACCCGCTGTGTACGCACAGATAGACGGCATCGCTACTTACTCCCAACTGTTGACCGGCCTCGGCATTTACAAGCTCTTCCAGCGTCTGTAGTTCGGCGAAGTGATTGCCGCTGCCGATGGTTCCTAGCGATTGTTCAAAACCGCTCGGATCAACGCCGTGGACGGCGAGAAACTCCTGCACATCGCCGTCCCAGCCATCATCCAAGTTCCTCATCCGGCTGGCCCAATCTTCACGCTTCAGGCGATGCGCGCCTAACTCCGTTCGCCACAATCCGATGCCGCAACCGATGTCATTCCCGACCAATGCTGGGTACACCCATCCCTCGGCCGCGTATGCGGCGCCGATCGGGCTTCCTTTGCCCGGATGCAGATCCGGCAAGCCGACAGCCAAACGCATGCCCGGTAATGCCGCGGTCTTTTCTAATTGCTGCACTGCCGCGCCTTCAATCCAGTTTTTCGTGGACGCGACTACGCGCACTTGCGCCAATTCTTGTTTCAATGAAAGTCCTTCTAGAACGAACGGTCTCTAAAAATCGCTATAACGAGCGCGCCAGCAATAAGCCGGCGCGCTGTTTGTTTTAGTCCAGAAACGCGATTTGTCTTGCGTGTTTTGCAAAACGCTCGCGATTCATGTAGACACGATGCCAACCATCCAAATGGATGGTCTTATGGTCGCTATGCCGGATGTCTCCGCGCGCATAAACCTGAGCATCGCGAATCATGCGACGCCAGTTCATGCGGTTCGCGTTTGGATTGGAATTCAGAAGCCGGTGATACTCAGCCTCTGTGATCCCGTTCGGGTACGCCGAAGACACCATCACGCTCACGCCCAAATGCCTCATCAGTTCCTGGCAAATATGAGGTTTGGAGCCAGCGCCGCGGCTGAGCGGCTCATTCCGATGAATGACTGAAGCCTGGGTAGGCGCAGCTTTCACCGGAACAAAGAACCACTCGCCTTGACGAATCGCTTTGCGGCCTCCGACTTCGGTCGGTCGAAGACTCGCAATCGCGCTCCGCACATCGCGAACATGATCACCGGGTACCGCTGCGGCAAACCAGTGACGTTCATCATGTCCCAGCAGGAATTTGTTCTTGTCGCCGCCGTCTCTGACCATCAGCACGAGATGGCGTTGATCGGCCGCAAATCAAGAACTTCAGGTGTAGACCCTTCGTGGCGGCGAATGTCAAAAAAATCTGCCGCTACGATCCCTGCCCACATCAATTCGGACTTTTTCCCCCTGTCGCTCGCCTGGGCCTTGGAGCTTGAGACGCGCGCCGATACGGGAGAAATGCCGACACAGATATTCTGTGCTCGTCATAAACTCCTCAAAAGTTTTGAGTCGGTTGGTTGTTAGACGCGAGCGAAGGAGATCGAAGAAGAGCTACCTTGCGACGCGCCGAATCTTAGGCTATGGCCTTTATTGGATTCGAGGTTAGTGTGTCGCATGGATGGCTCCTTACTCAAAAGAGCATAGCGGTAATTGAAGCAGCTGTCAAATGGTACTTCACTTTCACAAAAGAACTTGACAGGATACGGAAAGCCGTTCTAGCGTTGTCTCTGTGATGTTCGTTCTCTTATCCAGTTCGTGTCTGTCGAGCCTCAGCTATCGGCTGAGTGCGGCGGCTTTGGTTGGCTTGGATGAGAGACTCGTGTAACTCGCATAGCAATCCAAGTTCTTCCCAAAAGCCGCCGGCGACAAGCTGAGCGGCTTTTTCGCGTTTATGCACTGAAAACCAAGCGGCTAGGTGTCAGCCTGCAAAGCTGATTTGATGCGTTCGACTCGCATTCAGTGCTCCATGGCCGAGTGGTGTAATTGGGAGCCACGCTGGTCTTAGAAACCAGTGCCTTCGGGCGTAAGAGTTCGAGTCTCTTCTCGGCCACCAAGTTTCTTAGTTCTTTGACATAGAGGGTACTGGGATCGGATTCCCACACAGTCTTGAAAACTGCAGCTCCTAACGGATGGCCGTTCGAGTCGGCTACCCTCTTCCAAATTTTATTTTCCGAGAGCGAGGCAGACGGTAAGCCAGCGCACTGCTAACGCGCCAACTCCGTAAAAGGAGGAATGAGTTCGACTCTCATGCTCTCGGCCATTGGGTGCCAGGCGGATACGGTTGGCCGCGCTGCGCTGTAAACGCAGTCTCTTCGGAGGTTGCCTGTTCGAATCAGGCGGCACCCACCAACTTTCAGTTAGTACCACGCATACCAAAAGTTTTTTATTTTGTCCTTTGCAAATTAGAAAAACGTGTGTATCATAAGTTCAGGTTTATGGTGTTTACTAACTCAATCCGCGTTGTCAACCCCGCCAATCAACCAGCGGGACAGGGTACGCACGCCATCATGGGTTCAGGGTAGACAAGAGAACAAACCATCGTTTTCTAAGACCCCGGCCCTCGCAAGGTGCCGGGGTTTTTGTTTTTCTATCTAAATATTCCGAGATAGCCAAGTGGTAAGGCAGCGCACTGTTAATGCGCCCATCGCAGGTTCGAATCCTGCTCTCGGAGCCAGTTTTTCGCCGCGTGAGCTGTCCCAATAGACGGCCGGCTAGAGGTTCGTTCGGAAGTAGGGTAAGTGGCAGCCCACCTGACTTTGAATCAGGAGTAGCGAAAGCTCGTGTACAGGTTCGAGGCCTGTCTTCCGATCCATGTTTTGCTTGAGTTGCCGGAATAATTTATGACTTTTTATCGCCAATGTTATCTGACCAAAGGAACGACCCACGAGGTCGCGTGGATTCCCGAAAAATTCGCCAAAACAGGCAAATATCTTCGCATCAAAGACAGCGATGGTTGGCGTGTGGACGCCGCTTACGGCCGGCGCGCGGAGGACTATCTCCTGGCGCATGAACGCGACCATCTCAGCGCCTTTCCATCGCTGCTCTAAGCGCTTAGTTAGCGGAGTTAGTGTAGCGGCTAACACGGAAGAGTGCCACTCTTTCAACACCGGTTCAAATCCGGTACTCCGCTCCAGTTTTTAAATGGCTCTCTCGCGTAGCGGGTGCGCGCGCCGGTCTGAAAAGCCGGAGGATTCAGTTCGACTCTGAAGGGAGCCACCATCGGTTTCGGGGTGTGGTGTAGTGGCCGCATCCGTGTCTTGGGTACACGTGGACTCAGTTCAATTCTGAGCACCCCGACCATTTTGTTTGTTTTGCCGGAGTCGTCCAGTTTGGCCAGGAACACTCATTCGTAACGAGTAAACCGGGGTTCGAATCCCCGCTCCGGCTCCAGGGGATCGAAACGCACAGTTTGCCGAGAAGGAGGAATCGTCATGACTATCAAATCGCCAGTGTTAGTGCTTAATGCCAGCTACGAACCGATCGCCATCTGTCAGGCGCGGCGCGCTTTGTCGTTGCTGATCAAGGGCGCAGCCGCAGCCGAAGAGAGTCATGACGTTTTCGTCTGGCGCAATATGCGGATGCCCTCGGTCATTCGTCTAAGCCGGTACCGCAAGGTTCCGCAGAAGCGTCACGTTGTGACGCGGCGAAATATTTTCAGCCGCGATCTTAACGCCTGTCAGTACTGCGGCTCGGTTTGCCTACTAACAAACTCTCGCTCGATCACGTGTTGCCGCGTTCGCGCGGCGGCCGGGACACCTGGGAGAACCTGGTGACTTGCTGCCATTCCTGCAACCACCGAAAGGCGGATCGTACGCCCGAAGAGGCGGGCATGGCCCTGACCCGCATGCCGCTCGCCGTCAACGTTCATACGGCCCGTAGTCTGATGAGAACGCGCGGGGAAGATTTCCCTTGTGGCGCAAGTATTTGTATTTCTGATTTTGTTTGGCCGCCATAGCTCAGTGGCAGAGCCCTGCCTTGGTAAGGCAGTGACCACGTTTCGATTACGTGTGGCGGCTCCATCGCCGGATTAGTTCAGTGGCAGAACGGAGAGCTTGTATCTCTCTCACGCGCGTTCGATTCGTGCATCCGGCTTCATTTTTGTTTTATGGTGTCCTTCGTCTAGCGGCCAGGACGGTCGATTGTGGCTCGATCAACGGCGGTTCAAATCCGCCAGGACACCCCAACTGTGGGTTGCGGGGCTGCTTGGAGTGGCCATCTCACTTGCAATGAGAACAGCAGCAGAGTTCGAATCTCTGGCGATCCACCAATTTTTGTTATTGCCTTTTTCATTTTTTGATGTTAACTTTGTAACTCAAGGATTCAAAGCTGTCAAGTGAGACACCAAATACAGATCGCCGTCGTCACGATTCGCGGAAAACGCGAATGGATGGACGTGTGCTTATCCGGGGAGTCTCGTTTGACTGAGTAGAGCGATCTTAACTTAGTGAATCAAAAGCCCCGGACTTACAAAGTCTCGGGGCTTTTTTGTGTTTATTGGTTCTTTGACAATTAAATAGCGATTCGTTTTGCGCCGGGATCGTCCAGTGGCTAGGACAACAGATTCCAAACCTGTTTACGGAGGTTCGAGTCCTCCTCCCGGTGCCAATGCGGTTCCGTCATTCAGCGGCTAGGATGTCCGGCTGTCTACCGGAGCACGGGGGTTCGAGTCCCCTCGGAACCGCCAAAGAATTTTCAATGCGGCGTATCTGGATTGGCCCCAGGGAAGGCTCATAACCTTCAGAAGCACGTTCGATTCGTGCCGCCGCAACCAATTTAAAAGCCGTGAGATGTATGGTGCATGGGCCGCCTTATAAGCGGCATGATCCCTCGATTGGGGTACTGGCTGGGTTCGAATCCCAGCACGGCTACGGGATGAATTTGACGAAGAATCGGTTCTTACCGATAAGAGAGTTCGATTTCTCTGGCATCCCACCATTTTCGGACTGTAAGCTTTGACGGCGAAGCATCCGGTTTTTACCCGGAAGAACAGGGTTCGACTCCCTGACGGTCCACCAATACTTTCTGCCGCTGTATCGAGGTTGCCTTCTAAGCAATTCATCGTAACGGAAAGATGGCGGTTCGAATCCGCCCAGCGGCTCCAGGTTTGAGGACGTGGACAAGTTGGTTAAGTCATCGGACTTTCATTCCGATCATCGCGGGTTCGATCCCCGTCGTCCTCACCAATGTTTTTTAACGACCCCGTGGTCCAACGGATTCAGGGCTACGCGCTTCGAACGCGTCGATCACAGTTCAATTCTGTGCGGGGTCTCCAAGTTTGTTCCCGTAGCTCAGTGGATCTAGAGCGCCGCCCTGCGGAGGTGGAGGTCGCAAGTTCGAGTCTTGCCGGGAGCGCCAAAGTTTGTCCGCGTAGCTCAGTTACAGAGCATCCCGTTCCTACCGGGAAGGCCGCTGGTGAGATTCCAGCCGCGGATACCAGTTACACCCCGTTAGCTCAGAGGCAGAGCGGCCGGCTTACATCCGGCAGGTCGGGATTTCAAAATTCTCACGGGGTACCACATTTTTTGAGGAGTCGTCTAGCGGCTAAGACGCTCGCCCGATTAGCGAGATATCCAGAGTTCGAGTCTCTGCTCCTCAACCAAATCCGTTCGCGGCGCTAGTGTTCAACGGCACAGCATCTCTCGCTTCCAACGAGAAGGTACCAGTTCGAATCTGGTGCGCCGCTCCAAAAAAGTTTTGAATGTTAGGTGGCCGCTGATTTCAAGCGCTCCGAATCGTCGTCTGATCCTACTGCCAGTCCCATTGCTATAGCATTCAATCATGACCGTTGTTTCGTCCATCGACAAACCGGCCTCAAGCCCTCCCAGCGACGATACCTTCACGCACTTGCACTTCGTTATAGTCTTCGTCCGCGACCAAGAACGCAGCCTGCGCTTCTATCTGGATCAACTCGGTTTCAATCTGGCCATCGACACGTTGCTCGAATCGGGCCAGCGCTGGGTCGAATTGGCCCCTCCCGATGGCCTGGCGCGAATCTGCCTGATCGCTCCCCAGAGCGGTTCAGAGGAAGAAGCACTCATTGGCCGAAGCACAGGCATTCTTTTCCTAACCGCGGACGTGCAGCGCACTTTCAACCAGTGGACGGCACGCGGCGTCAAATTTCATTCCCCCCCTCACCAACCGGCCCTCGGCGTGATGGCCACGCGCTTTGAAGACATCGACGGAAATATGTTTAGTCTCGCGGGGATCGATGAGGTGACGAAACAAGTAGAGGCCAAGCGCCGCGCGGCTGCCGAGAAAGCTGAAGCCGACCGGCGAACCTCGCAAGAGCTGGAAATCGCCAAGCAAGTCCAGGCCCGCCTCTTCCCGCAAGTCCTGCCCGTGCGGCAAACCCTCGACTACGCCGGCGTCTGTATCCAAGCCCGCCAAGTCGGCGGTGATTATTATGACTTTCTCGACTTCGGCGGCCAGCGGCTCGGTATCCTTATCGCTGATATTTCCGGCAAAGGGATCGGCGCCGCTCTTCTAATGGCCAGTCTGCAAGCGAATCTCCGCAGCCAGTTCGCCACCGGCGGCCAAGATCCATGCGTGCTTTTGCGTTCAGCCAATCAGCTCTTTCACGAACATACCCGCGACGCGTCGTACGCCACTCTGTTCTTCTCCGAATACGACGAAGCGCAATCCCAACTCACTTTCATCAATTGCGGCCATCTTCCCGCGCTGCTTCTGCGCCCCGAAGAGGCCACCGAATGGCTAGCTCCCACCGCCACCGTGTTTGGGTTATTCAAGCAATGGGCGTGCGCCGCTGAAAAACGTCAGCTCCAGTCGGGGGACATCTTCGTCCTATATACGGACGGCGTCAGCGAGGCGTCCAATGCCGATCAAGAAGATTTCGGAACGGAGCGAATAGCCGAAATCGTCCAGCAGAACCGCACCCGTTCCGCCCAGGAAATTGTATCCGCCATCGTGAGCGGCGTCACGAACTTTTCAACGGCTGAACAAGCGGATGACATCACCGTCGTCGTAGTAAAGCGAACGTAAGCCGAAATCAGGCCTCCGTCTCCGCGCACCAATCGTCGTATTGCCGGAAAATCTCCTGAGACAATGTCCAGCTTTTCCTCTCTTATTGTCTGTAGCCCTTGGATCACTTCGGCCAAGCCGCTCCGTCGATTCAGAAAGACAGGGGATTTATACGGAAGCTTCAAATCAGCGCGCGTCGGTGGAAGTAGAACGGCAAGCGAATCTTTGGACCATCAGCCTGAAACGCACTTTCGGGCTTGATTCCGCAGCCGAACTCAAGGCGGCGTTGCTTGAATCTCTGGCCGCCGGGGTCAGCCTGCAGCTCGACTTGCGGCACTGCGAAATGAGCATCCCACTCCTCCAGATGCTTTGGACCGCACGCTTAGAAAGCAAACGCCTTGGTGTCCCACTCACCGCACTAGGTTCCGAGGAAGCAATCCGGATCATCCGCGGCGCAGGTTTCGACCAATTCTTTGAGAATCCGTCCCTGATAAACCAATGCCCGATCAACAAATGATGGATAACTTCAGACAGGGGTATCGCGAAGAAGCTCGCGAACACCTGGTAGAGCTTGAGTCGGCGCTACTTGAGCTCGATCAAAACCGCGGCGATGTTTCCATTGTCGGCCGGGCCTTTCGTGCGCTCCATACCATTAAGGGTTCGGGCGCCATGTTCGGTTTCGAAGAAATCGCGGCCTTTACGCACGATATCGAGAACGCTTTCGACCAACTCCGCACCGGCCGTCTGCAAGCCACTGCAGATCTCATCAACCTCACGCTGGCGGCGGGCGATCAGATCAAAACAATGTTGGACGAGTCCGAAGGTGTGGGCGCGGTCGATAAAAATCGCTCGTCCGAGATTTTGAAGCAGTTCCGTTTACTCACCGGAGCCGCCTCCGTTGCCCCAACTTCCATAAGCGTCGCGCCGTCTCAGGCAGGTCCGTCGCCCGGCAACACCGCCGAACGCTGCCAGTGGCACATCTTTTTTAAACCGGGCGTGGATATTCTCCTCAATGGCACAGACCCGCTCTGCCTTTTGGAAGGCCTGCGCGAGATGGGTGAACTCAACGTTTCGCTCAACGCAGACCAACTCCCGCCTCTCGCCGATATCAACCCGCAAGGTTGTTATCTTTCCTGGGATCTCACGCTCACCACCTCTGTCTCGCAGGAGGCGATTCGTGAACTTTTTATGTTCGTTGAGGACGATTGCGAACTTCTCATTGAGCCGCTTAAGATCCAAGAAACTGACGCCTACCGAGCTGCCCGCCGCGCCTTCAGCCGACTGCCGCCCCGCGTTCGTCCAATGCCAACCGCGCCAATAACAATTCCAGTGTCCGCGTCTCTAACGAAAAACTCGACCAACTCGTCAACTTAGTAGGCGAACTGGTTACCGTACAGGCTCGTCTGAGCGAGGCTTCTGCCCGCCTGGAAAACGCGGACATCATGGCCATTTCCGAGGAAGTAGACCGCCTTACCGCGGAATTGCGCGATAACTCCATGAGTATCCGCATGGTGCCTTTCGCGGCACTTTCGAACGCTTCCGCCGCCTGGTTCACGACTTATCCACTGAACTACACAAAGATGTCGAACTTACCATTGATGGCGCCGATACCGAACTCGATAAAACCGTTATTGATCAGTTGAACGATCCACTTGTTCACTTAATTCGCAACAGCATGGATCACGGCATCGAAACTCCAGACGCCCGCCGTGCATCCGGCAAGAATCCCACCGCCACCATTCGTCTATCGGCCATTCACTCCGGCGCCAACGTTCTCATCCGCGTCTCCGACGATGGCCGCGGCCTCGACGTCGCCGCGGTTCGCGCGCGTGCCGTTGAGCGTGGCTTGATCAGTGCGGACGCCCAACTCTCCGAATCCGAAGTCTTCTCTTTAATCCTTTCGCCGGGCTTTTCCACGGCTCGCCAGGTCACAGACCTTTCGGGCCGCGGCGTTGGCATGGATGTTGTCCGCCGCAATGTGGAAGCGCTTCGCGGCTCAATCGAAATTACCAGCAAGCCGGGCGCGGGCCTCACGGTTACTCTGCGCATGCCTTTAACTCTGGCCATCATTGATGGTCTGCTGGTTCGCATTGGCGTCGATCATTTCGTGCTGCCCTTAGCCACCAGTCTCGAATGCGTGGAACTGACACGCGCCGATAGAGACTTGGCCCACGGCAACCGGTTGGCCAACGTGCGCGGCGAAATGATCCCTTACATCCGCCTGAGCGAGTATTTCGAGATGGGCCTGGAACCCCCAGACCTGCGAACAAATTATGGTTGTCGAAACCGAATTGGGGCGCTTCGGCTTTGTCGTTGACCAAGTGCTGGGCAACCATCAAACCGTAATTAAGAATCTCGGGCCGGGTCTACCGCAACGTGCAGGTTGTCTCCGGCGCCACAATTTTGGGCAATGGAACGGTCGCGCTCATCATCGACCCGCAGCGCCTTGTGCAAGACGTCGTCCAGGCTGCCTCCCGCCACAGGCCGGCCGCGCCACGTTTATGTCTGGTGTCAGCCAGTATGTCAGCAATGTGCCGGTGCCGCGCTGCTGATTATGCAAGCAATAAATGACTTATAGATTTCGATACATACAGTAAGGATTCAAAACGCATTATGGCAACTAGTCAAAGAAATGATTTCTCAAGGAATGCGGGTAAGCGGCCGGGCGCGGCTCCCTCCCGCCATGGACAGACAGCGTCGTCTGGTACGGTTCAGGGTCGCAGCAGCCGCCCCGAGTTCGCGGTTCGCTTCGGCATCGACGACGGCAATCTGAGCTCCTCGCCGCCAGTTCCTCCGTCTCGGCGAGAGTGAGGCTGCGCTTCTCACCGAGATGCTCCCCTGGGCGCGCTCCATCGCCCCCACGCTCATCAAAGAATTCTACGACTGGCAGTTCCAATTCCCAGCCACCCGCCGCTTCTTCGAATGGCAATCTGAAAAGCGCGGTACGTCTTTGGCCTCTCTTCGCGATCATCTAGAGCAAGCCCAAATCCGCTACTTCACCGAAATTTTCGAAGGCGCCGCCAATCAGTGGAATACCAGCTATTTTGAAAAACGTCTCTACGTCGGCTGGTTGCACGATAAGATCGACCTTCCTTTTAAGTGGTACATCGGCTCCTATGCCGAACTGCAGCATTTGCTCGCCGCCCACCTGAAGAACGCCATTCAAGACCAAGGCAAAGCCATCGCCATCGAACGCGCCGTTGGCAAAGTCTTCAACTACGACATGCAGGCCGTGGGCGATTCCTTTCTCCTCAACACTCTTGAATCCATGGGATTGAGCATCGATTCCGTTGTACCCGAGGGCGAGAACGACCGCACCGAACACCTCGACCAGATCAAAGGGCAAATCGCTTCCTTATTGGAGCAAGCCGGATCGCTAGCGACCGGCGATCTCTCTAACGAAGTGTTCCGCCAGAGCGGAGACGATACCGAAAACGCTAACGGTGTGCTGGGCGCGGCCATCGCGCGGGTCGGCTTCGTCCTGTTGTCTCTTCAAAAAGAATTGGCCCGGCTCACCGAGGCCTCCCGTCAGGGTCAACTAGACCGAACGCGGCCAGCCGGAAAATTTCGACGGCGCTTATGCCGAAATTGTCAAAGGCCTCAATCAGGTGCTCGACGCTCTGCTATTGCCCATCGGCGAAGCCAACCGCGTTCTCGCCCAGATTTCCTCCGGTAAAATCGACGAACTCATCACCCAGACCTACCAGGGCGATCACGAAAAAATGAAGGTCGCCGTTAACAACGTGGCCACCGTTTTGCAAACTTTGCAAAAAGAGATGAACCACATGTCGGAGCAACACATCTCGGCGATATTGATGTAACCGTCCCGGCCGAGAAATTCGACGGCGCCTATCGCGTTATGGCCCAAGGCATCAACGATATGGTCTTTGGGCACATCAATGTCAAGAAAAAAGCCATGGCCTGTGTGGCCGAATTTGGCAAAGGCAACTTCGAAGCGCCGCTGGAAAAGTTCCCGGGCAAAAAAGCGTTCATCAATGAAATGATCGAACAAATTCGCGCCAACCTCAAGGCTCTCATGGCCGACACAACATCCTGGTGAACGCCGCTCTGGAGGGCAAACTCGGTGCCCGTGCCGATGCATCAAAACATCCCGGCGACTTCCGGAAAATTGTCGATGGTATCAATCAAACGCTCAACGCGGTCATCGACCCCTCAATGTCGCCGCTACTTATGTGGAACGCATCAGCAAAGGCGACCTGCCGCCCCAGATCACCGATACCTATCACGGCGAATTCAACGCGGTTAAAAATAACTTGAACGCCCTTCTCGCCGCCCTCGCCGAAATCACCCGCGCCGCGGAAGAGATTGCTGAAGGGTAACGTTGCCATTGTCGTCCGCGAACGATCTCCCGAAGACAAGCTCATGCAGGCTCTCTCCGCCATGATCAGCAGTCTTGAACGAAGTGACCGCAGCGGCCGAAGAAATCGCGCGGGGCAATCTGGCGGTCGACATTCGCGAACGTTCCCCGCAAGACAAACTTATGCAAGCCCTTAGCGAAATGGTCAGTTCCATCACCAACACCGTCGGCGACATTCGCACCATCGCCGAAGCAAGTGGGTGAAGCCACCAAGTCCATTAGCGCCGCTTCGGTGGAATTGTCCAACGGCGCCAGCGCGCAAGCCGCCTCCGCCCAAGAAGCTTCGTCTTCCATGGAAGAGATGGTTTCTAATATCAAGCAGAACGCTGATAACGCGCAGCAAACCGAAAAAATCGCCAACAAATCCGCCAAAGACGCGCAAGATAGCGGCCGGAGCGTAGTAGAAGCGGTTTCCGCCATGAAAGAAATTGCCAGCAAGATTTCCATCATCGAAGAGATTGCCCGGCAAACCAATCTCTTGGCTCTGAATGCCGCCATCGAAGCGGCCCGCGCCGGCGAACACGGCAAAGGCTTCGCCGTTGTGGCGGCCGAAGTGCGCAAACTCGCCGAACGCAGTCAAAAGGCCGCTGGCGAAATCAACACTCTTTCCGCCAGCACCGTCAAGGTCTCTGAAAAGGCCGGCGAAATGCTCGACCGCTTAGTGCCCGATATCCAACGGACCGCCGAACTGGTGCAGGAAATCACCGCCGCTTGCAAGGAGCAGGATACCGGCGCTACCCAAATCAACCAGGCTCTCCAGCAATTGGAGCGCGTCATTCAACAGAATGCTTCCGCCGCCGAAGAAATGGCTTCCACCACCGAAGAATTGAGCGGCCAAGGCGCTCAACTTCTGGGCGCACTCGAATTCTTCCAAACGGGGGACGTTTCGCACAACCATGCACGAAAACCGGCAGCCCCTCCCGCCCGTCCCGCTGCTGCTCCGCCACGCCCCGCCGCTTCCCTCGGTAAACTCCAACATGCGGTGACGCGTAACGCTCCCCCTCAATCCGCCTCAAGACGGACTTCTAAAGGCGGTATCAGCCTGAAATTGCGCGACAACGAAGACCACGCCGATCGTGATTTCGAACGCTTCTAGGAAACGGAGTCACCCATGAGCATTTCCGGAATCACTGATACTCGGCAATACCTGACATTCAAACTGGGCGATGAGATTTTCGCCACCGATGTCGCTAAAGTTCGCGAGGTCCTGGATTTTAGCGCCATCACTAAAATTCCCCGCACCCCGGAATTCATGAGCGGCGTCATCAACCTCCGCGGTAACGTTGTCCCCGTCGTCGATTTGCGTCTTTGCTTCGACATGTCGAGGACCGAAAAAACCGTGAACACCTGCATCGTCGTTGTCGAAATGATGGTAGACGGCGAGGCGAATGTGATCGGCGCTCTCGCCGATTCAGTCGAGGAGGTCATAGATCTCGAACCCGATCACATCCAACCACCGCCCAGAATCGGCACTCATGTTCGAACCGATTTCATCAAAGGAATGGGAAGGCGCGATACCCAGCTCATCATGATTCTGGACATTGATCGCGTCTTCTCCGCCGAAGATTTATCTAGCCGCGTTGCCGAAGCAACTGCCGCCAACGCCACCTTGGCAGAGGTCGGCGTCTGAGCCAGCCGGTTCGCGTTCTGATCGTTGACGACTCCGCACTCGTGCGCCAAACCTTGTCGGAGATCCTCTCTGCTGACCCGGAGATTGAAGTCATCGCCACAGCGGCGAATCCGTTCATCGCCGCTGAGCGCATGGAAGAAGAAGCGCCCGACGTAATCACTCTCGACATTGAGATGCCCGAGATGGATGGCCTTACTTTCTTGCAAAAGATTATGAGTCAGCATCCAGTTCCCGTGGTGATCTGCTCCAGTCTGGCGGAAAGTGGCGCCGAAACCGCATTGAAAGCCCTCGAATACGGCGCTGTCGAAATTGTCGCGAAACCGCGCGTCGGTTGCGCCCAGTTTCTGCGCGAATCCTCCACCACCATTTGCGGAATTGTCAAAGCGGCCGCCGCTGTCCGTCCAGGCAAATTGCGCGCGCCGCATGCAGTCGAGCCAAAACTGACCGCCGACGCCATCCTCGCCCCTGCCACGCGCGCCATGATTGAAACCACTGAGAAGGTGATCGTCGTCGGCGCCTCCACGGGGGGCACCGAAGCCCTTCGCACGTTCCTCGAAGTGCTCCCTGAAGACACGCCTGGCATCGTCATTGTCCAGCACATGCCCGAAATGTTCACCCGCACCTTTGCTAACCGGCTCGATAGCCTCTGCCGCATCTCCGTCAAAGAAGCTGAAACCAACGACACCGTGCTTAGCGGCCGCGCCCTCATTGCCCCCGGCAATCATCATTTACTCTTGAAACGCAGCGGTGCTCGCTATTACGTCGAAATTAAGGATGGCCCCTTGGTCTCGCGCCACCGTCCATCGGTAGACGTGCTCTTCCGTTCGGCGGCGCGTTACGCCGGACGCAACGCCGTCGGAGTTATCATGACCGGCATGGGCGACGATGGCGCACGCGGCTTGCTTGAAATGAAGGAAAACGGAGCTATGACCTTTGCGCAAGACGAAGCCACTTCCATCGTCTTCGGCATGCCCAATGAAGCCATCAAGCGCGGCGCTGTTCAGGAAGTGTTGCCCCTTCGCTCCATCGCTCCCGCCGTCCTGGCCCGCGTTCGCGCTAATCGCTAATTCCTCTCTACGGCGCGAAATAGGCAGAGATATCCAGAATCAACTGCGTCGGGTTCGTCGTGTAGGCGTTCACCGTTCCATTCGAAGTGGGAACAATCGCCATATTTGAAGTGATCGCCGCATCAAAGGCATTCAGCGTTGACACCAGTGGCTGCGCCACTCCATTCGGCCACAGCGTCAGAAAACCCAGCAAACTGGGCGGTACAATCGTGGCGTTCAGCACAAACGCCTGTGCCGTGGCGGGCGTTGCGCACGCGCTGCCGGTCACATTCACGGTAAGCGTTCCATTGAGCAACCCGCTGCTTGTGCGCGTGTCCAGCACCCGGCAAGGCGTCACTGTATAAAGCGTCAGGCCTCCTAACGCGGGCGGCGCAAAGTAGCCATTCACGTCGATAATCACGTCGGTGTCATTACTGGCATAAACGTTAATGGCCCCATTTGTTCCCGCCGGCACAATCGCCGCGTTGGCCGTAATCGCTTGTGTAAATGCATTCAGCGTCGATACCACCGGTTGCGTTTGCCCCGCCGGCCAAGTGGAAAGATAGCCTAGCGGCGTGTGCGGCACCACCGTGAAGTTCAGCGAATAAGCTTGCGCCGTGGCAGGCAGGCCGCACGAACTAGAGAGCACCGGGAACGACCGCGCCACACCTCCCGACAAATAGGGCCCACCCAACGCGCCGTTCGCATTTCTCGTATCGGCAATTCGGCAAGGCGTCAGCGGATAGAAATCCAGATTGCTTGTTCCGTTGACCGGGGTGAAATATCCATTGATATCGAGAATGACGTGACTTGTGTCGGAAACATAAACCGACACCGCGCCATTGCTCCCGGCCGGCACAATCGCTGCATTCGCTTTTGTGCGTGAATCCGAATTCAGAGTTGACACATTTGGCTGCGTTTCCCCGCTGGGCCAAATAGACAAATAGCCTAACCCGTCCGCGGGCACCACCGTAACATTCAGCGAATAAGCCGTGGCGCCGGCCGGTATGTTGCAGGCGCTGCTGGGAATTGCGAAATCACGCGTGCTCCCCGCTGCTAACTCAGGTCCGCCAAAAGGCCCGTTCGCCAAACGTGTATCGGCAATTCGGCAGGGCGTCACCGGCACGAATTGAATCGCGGTCGCACTGCCGGCCGGGCTCACCTGCACAAAGTCGGATACAGTTGTCGCCGCCGCATAGGCGCTGTTGCCCGGTTGCGAGAACGTTAACTCGCACACGCCCGGCGCAATATAAGTGACCTCCTCCCCATTTCCGCTCGCCGGCGCGCTCGTACAGATGTTGGCTGGCGAGGCGGCGTATTGAACAGGCAAACCCGAGGTCGCCGTGGTGGAGACATAATAAGACGTACCCGCCTTGCCAAACCCGACCGACAAGTTATTAATGCTCTGGTACGCAAGCACCACAATGAATGATTGCGAAACGGAAGGCGCCGCCGAATAATTGCTGCTACCCGCCTGCGAAGCAGTGATCGTACAGTTCCCCGCGGCGATCAGCGACGCGATGTTCCCGCTGATCGTGCATACAGAAGGAGTCGATGAACTGTAACTCACAGCCAGGCCGGACGTCGCAGACGCATTTAAGACAACGGTGGTCGTGGCCGTTTGCGCACTAATCGCCGGAAAGCTAATCGTCTGCGAAATGCTTGTACCGGTGAACTCCAAAATCAAATTCGTAGCGTTGACGGAACCCCAGCCGCTCGCTTGGTCATAACCCACGCCCGCATTAAAACCCACCGTTCCCGAAGCCGGGCAAGTCGCGGTTCCTACTTGGCACGCCACTATGTTGTTGCCCACTGTTATGTCGTGAAAAGCATCTGTTGAAGAAGCCGCCAGTGAGTAGAGTCGCGGATTGATGTTACCCAGTCGCGCGCCTCCGTTCTGCTGCACCATCAGCGCCAGCACTCCTGCAAACGACGGCGCACCCGCCGACGTTCCGCCAATCACATCCAAGTAAGTGCCGGAATCGCGAAATCCATTGGTGCACCAGCCCTCGTTGCAGTACAAAAGCCCATCGTGGCCCGGCGATGCTTCGAATGCCAGATCGGGCACATCGCGCGCACCATCGTTCGGCACGCCAGTGCCCGTTTGCCATGTGGGTTTCCCCGAGTAAATGCTGGCGCCTCCGCCCCCCGCCACATCGCTGCCATCATTCCAAACCTGTTCGGGGATATATGATAGGGCCGAGCCGCCATAACTGTTATTTGTGCTGCCCCAATAAGTCCCTGAACCTTCATTAAAAGCCGTTCCGCCGATCCCCGTCACATACGGTGACGAAGCCGGGTAATCCACCGCATAGCCTAAGCTAGGCACGCCATTTGTGCTGCAATCATCCGCGCCTTCATCGCCCGCAGCCGCCACCACCGTCATTCCTTCCGCATTCGCTTGCTGATAAAGCAAGTTTTGCGACTGCACTTGCGCCGATCCCAAATCCGGTTCGCACAAGCCATACGAAGTGCTCATAATAGGCGCAACGTTGTTGTCAATCGCATACGCAATCGAATCATTCACTCCGTTCCCAACCGTCGCGCTCGCGGTAATAAACAGAATGTTCGCATTCGGCGCAATTGCCCCAGACCATTCCAAATCCAGATCCGACTCTTCTTCGTCACCACTGACCGTGCCGGGAGCTGAGTGGCCGGGCGGCACTACCACCGTCGGCGCCTTCGCTGCTAGGTTCGCAGCCGATCGAAACGCTGCAATGTCACTCAGCAGAATGCTGCTCTGGCCCACCACTGCAATCGTCACCCCGGTGCCATCAATCCCGTGCGCGGCAATCGGCTTCACGTTATAAATCGTTTCCCAATCGTCCGGAGCCGTATAGTGATTGCCGCTGATACTCGACGTAAAGCGCGGACGCATCCGAAGGTGCGGCTTCAAGCGAAAACTGTGCAGCCCTTGAATGCTTTGCGCGATTCCTTCCAAAGCCTCGGGTAACTGCGGATCGCTTGCGTTGGCAAAGTAGCTTTCGCCGTCGAGCACATACTTATGAATCGATGTATGGAACGCCGCTTGCGCCTGCGCCACGGTGCCGGAGAAACTGATCCACGTCCGTCCGCGTGCCGCCTGAATATTCGCAAAACCTTGCGCTTGCAGCCAGTCCGTGATGCTTCCCAAGTCTGCGTCGCTCAGCCCAAACCGCGCGCCGAATGCTTCCGGCGTTAGAAATTTATGATATTGCGGGGAGTGGGTATCTTGTAGCGCCACGAGCAACTGGGCCAGGTCCGCCTGCTGCGCCGCTGTAAGAGTGAAATGCAGCGAAAGGTGTGCCAGCGTTTGCGAGCCCGGAACCTCGCCTTGATCCTGCGCACGCCCTGAAGCCACGGCGGGTCGCGTGTTGCCCGCAAGCGTAAACGTCTTGCTCGCATCAATAGCGGAACGAAGGCGCGCCGCTGCAGCTTCTCCCATGAAAGGCGCCACCACTACCATCGCTGCCACAAAAACGACCGGGCGAAAAGAACGGCAAAATAGGCGGCTGTTCATAACACGATTATTATCGTATTTCGTTACGAACCAGCAATACCTGCGCCGCCTGCATTCCTTATCCGATAAACTTCTAAGCAACAGGAAACCATGAACCGTCATCAATTCAACACTCGCCTCATCCGTGGGGCCTCCATCCTTGCGTGCGCCGTCTCCCTGCTGTGCGGACAATCTGCCGCACCCAGTCTCAGCATTGAGCTAAATCAGCACAAAGCGCCCGTCAGCCCCACTCTCTATGGCTTGATGACCGAGGAAATAAATTATTCCTACGACGGTGGCCTCTATGCGGACTCATCCGCAACCGCACCTTTCGTTCCGATTGGTCGGGTGTCCTCAATTGGTTTCTTCTCCAAAAAGGCACATCCTCCGCCAAGCTAAGTATCGATCCGAACGACGGCCCATCCGCGGTTCTCAAGCGCAGCGCCAAACTCGAAGTCACCTCCGCCGATTCCCAAAGTCCTGCCGGTATTCTCAATGAAGGCTATTGGGGGTTTCCCGTTCGCACTCACACCCGCTATGCTGGCTCTCTCTATGCCAAAACAAACTCGTCAGAGGCCCTCCCCGTAACCATTGCCTTAGTGGCTAACCAATCGGGCAAGGTACTCGCTCAAACTTCCGTGTCCATCGCCGGTACCGATTGGAAGCAGTATTCGTTCGAATTGGATTCCGGCGAAATCGCCGTAGCTTCCTCGGAAAATCATTTCGAACTGATGCTCAACCGCCCTGCCACTCTCTGGCTTCAGTTAGTCTCTATTTTCCCGCCCACTTACCACAGCCGCCCCAATGGTAACCGCATCGATCTCATGGAGAAACTCGCCGCCATGCACCCCTCCTTTCTTCGCTTCCCCGGCGGCAACTACCTCGAAGGCGATCGCATCGAAGACCGCTTCGATTGGAAGAAAACCATCGGCCCGCTCGTCGATCGCCCCACGCACCCCTCCACCTGGAGCTATCATTCGTCCGACGGCATGGGCCTTCTGGAATTTCTCGAATGGTGTGAAGATCTTCACATGGATCCCGTTTTGGCTGTCTACGGCGGCTACTCTCTCATGGCCAATTTGTGAAGCCAGGGCCCGATCTGGATCCCTACGTCGAAGACGCGCTCGCCGAGATCGAGTACGCAACCGGTAGCGCCACCGATACCAAGTGGGGCGCCGTCCGCGCCCGAACGGCCACCCTGAGCCCTTCACGCTGCACTATGTCGAAGTCGGCAACGAAGATCAATTCGATAAAGCCAAATCCTACGGCGGCCGTTACGCGCAGTTCTACAAAGCGATTAAGGCGAAGTCTCCCAACCTCCAAATCATCGCCACCACGCCCATAACCGGCATGACGCCCGACGTTTTGGACGACCATTACTATAAACAAGAACAAGGCATGTTCGACGAAGCGAAGCACTACGACCAAACCGACCGCAAAGGCCCCAAAATCTTTGTCGGCGAATGGGCCACCCGCGAAGGCTCGCCCACACCAAACTTTGGCGCGGCCCTCGGCGACGCCGCCTTTATGACCGGCCTGGAGCGCAACAGCGATATCGTCGTCATGGCTTCTTACGCTCCCCTATTAGTAAATGTCAACCCCGGCGGCATGCAGTGGAGTTCCGACTTAATTGGTTACAACGCTCTCAATAGCTATGGCTCGCCCAGTTATTACGCCCAAGTCATGTTCTCCTCCTGCTTGGGAGACTATTCGCTCGATTCCGCCGTCAGCCAAACTGCCGAACGCTTCTTCTATTCCGCTACCGCTGCTCCGGGCAAACTCTGTTTGAAGCTCGTGAACGCGTCATCCATTCCGCAGCCGCTGGCCATCGCATTGCACGGTCTCGCCGCTGGTTCCTCCCATACCGCCCACGTCAGCACCCTCCATGCCAATACCACCTGGGCCACCAATACCATCACCGAACCTGCCCGCATCGAGCCCGTGCACTCGACCGTCAATCTGAAGGAGAACAATCCTTCCTATGTTGTTCCGCCATATTCCATTCAAGTCATCTCACTCGACCTGAAATGAATTCGCACCGTCAGACGCCCGTGCGATAGCATTGTCTTTTCATTCATGCCCGTCCGTCGCGTCAACGTCTTCTCGGCCGCTGCCACCTTCGATCATAGGCCCGGCGGCCTCATCTATGTTCGCTCCCCGCACCCGCTGAATCCCTATCCGCGCCTTGTCACAGATCGCCTCGAACACTGGGCCGCACAAACGCCAGATCAAATCTTCCTTGCCCAACGTGATCCCACTGGCGGTAACTGGCGTCGCGTTACTTATCGCGAGACACTTGCAAAAGTCCGCAGCATCAGCCCAAGCCTTAGTCAATCGTGGCCTCAACTCCTCCACGGCCGTCGCCATCCTTTCCGGCAACAGCATCGAACACGGCCTGCTATCTCTTGCCTGTATGTATGCCGGCGTGCCGTATGCTTCCATTTCTCCGTCTTACTCTCTCGCCTCTGCTGAATTAACCACCCTGCGCTATCTTTGGCAGCGTCTTGAACCCAAATTGATCTTCGCGGCCGAAGGCGTCGTCTTCGAAAAGCCTTTGTCCGGCCTCCTGAATGCCAATACCGAATTAGTTACCGTAACTCCCACACAGTCCCTCCCCGCCACGCCCTTTTCTGCTCTAACCGCTGTCACCGCCGGTCCCTCTCTCGAAGCGGCACACGCCCAAGTCACCCCTGATTCCATCGCCAAAATTCTCTTTACTTCCGGAAGCACCGGCTCCCCCAAAGGCGTCATCACCACTCATCGCATGCTCTGCGCAAATCAGGAAATGCTCTGTGCCGTCATGGGTTTCCTTGCCGAAGAGCCTCCCGTCTTATGTGACTGGCTCCCGTGGAACCACACCTTTGGTGGCAGTCATAACTTCGGCATCGCTCTCTACAACGGCGGCTCTTTATATATCGACGAAGGCAAGCCCACGCCCGCCGGCTTCCCGACTACCGTCAGAAATCTGCGCGACATTCCCACTACCGCCTATTTCAACGTGCCCCGCGGTTACGAGATGTTAGTCGATGCCCTCAAAGCCGACCCCGAATTCAACCGCATTTTCTTCAGTCGCGTCAAAGTTCTTTTTTACGCCGCCGCCGGCTTAGTGCAGCGTGTTTGGGATGAACTGCAGCAACTCGCCATCGAAGGCTGCGGCGAAAATATACTCATGCTCACCGGCCTCGGTGCTACCGAAAGCTCGCCCATGGCACTCTCTACTAACGTCGAAGGCGCGGCCGCCGGCCATGTGGGTTTGCCTGTCCCCGGTGTCGAACTCAAACTGGTTCCCACCGCTGGCAAGCTTGAAGCGCGTCTCCGTGGCCCTAACATCACGCCCGGCTTTTGGCGCGCACCCGAACTCACTGCCGCCGCTTTCGACGAAGAAGGCTTCTACAAACTAGGCGACGCCCTCGTTTTTGCCGATCCACAAAATCCCCTCAAAGGCTTCTGCTTCGATGGCCGCATGAACGAAGATTTCAAACTCTCCAGTGGCACTTGGGTCAGCGTTGGTCCGCTGCGCGTCAAATTCCTCACCGCCTTTCTCGGCCTCGCGCAAGAAGCAGTCTTCACCGCTCCCGACCGCGATTTTATCGGCGCGCTCATCTTCCCCACTGCCCAGGCCACGCCTGCTGTTCTTCTCGAACGCCTGCAAACCTTCGCCATATCCTCCACCGGCAATTCCACGCGTGTCGAACGCCTTCTCGTTCTCGATAAACCTCCATCGCTAGATGCCGGCGAACTCACTGAAAAAGGCACCATCAACCAAAAAGCTGTTCTCAAAAATCGCGCTTCGTGGGTGGAAGAGATCTACTCCGGCTCGTCGCGTGTCATAAAGATCGATTGAGTAACTCATGAACATAGCCAACCTCACCGCTATCGACGTTCACGTCCACATCGAACACACCGGCGCGGAATCCGCCGCTGATTCCGCAGCCAAAAAATACTTCGGCGATAGTGGCGCAGCCCGCGATCCCTCCGCGCTCGCCGAATACTACCGTTCCCGCAAAATCGGCTGTGTTGTCTTCCCTGTAGATGAACGCCTCACCGGACGTCCTGCGGTCTCCAATGATGCGGTCGCCGAATTTGCCGCCGCAAATTCAGATATCGCCATCGCCTTCGCCAGTATCGATCCCACTCGCGGCCCCGAAGCCGTTCGCGAAGCCAAGCGCCTCGTCGCCGCCGGCGTCATTAAAGGTCTCAAGCTCCATCCGCCGCTTCAACAGTTTTTCCCGAACGATCCCATCGCCTATCCTCTTTACGAAGTCTTCGCCGAAGCAAAACTCCCCATCCTCTTTCACACCGGCCACAGCGGCATCGGCACGAACATGCCCGGCGGCGGTGGCATTCGTTTGAAATACGGCAACCCCATGAACATTGATGATGTCGCCGTCGACTTTCCCGACCTGCCCATCATCATGGCCCACCCATCCTTCCCTTGGCAGGACGAAGCCATTTCCGTTTGCCTCCACAAACCCACCGTCTACATAGATCTCTCCGGTTGGTCTCCCAAATATTTCTCGCCCACTCTCGTTCAGTACGCCAACACGCTCTTAAAAAACAAAGTCCTCTTCGGCTCCGATTACCCTCTCATCACGCCCGATCGGTGGCTTGCTGATTTTCAGAGCATCGCCATTCGCGACGAAGTGCGCCCGCTCATCCTCCGCGAAAACGCCATTCGGCTCTTTGGACTAGCTGATAAATAAGCGCCAATGCTACCCTAAAATTGCTGTTTCCGCAGTCTTTCCCTTTTAAGTTGGAGTAAAAAAACCGTTGCGATATCTACCGAAGTCAGACTCTGAGCGCCGTGACATGTTGGCCACCATTGGCTTAGGCTCGGAAGAAGAATTGATCGCTCATCTCTCGCCCGACGTGCGTTTTGACAAACGCCTCGACATTAAAGACGGCGTCAGTGAATTCGAAATTGTCGATTACTTCAAGCAGCAAGCCGCCCGCAACGCCAATGGTTACGCCAGTTTTCTCGGCGCCGGTGTCTATAACCACTACCGCCCCGTCGTCGTCGATGCTATTGTTTCGCGCGGTGAGTTTCTTACTTCTTACACTCCTTATCAAGCCGAAATTTCGCAAGGCACGCTCGTCAGCATCTTCGAATTTCAAACCATGGTCTGCCAGCTAACCGGCATGGATGTCGCCAACGCTTCTATGTATGATGGCTCCTCCGCCGTCCCGGAAGCCGCCATGATGGCCGTCCGTATCACTAAGCGCGATAAAGTCCTCGTCGCGCGCACCGTCCATCCCGAATATCGCGAAGTTCTCAAAACGGCCACGCAGCATCAAGGCATCCCGGTCGAGGAACTCGCGTATAACAAGTCGGGTTGCCTTGACCTTGACGATCTAAAATCCAAACTAACCGATCAAGTAGCCGCCGTCATCGTGCAAACTCCGAACTTCTTCGGCCTGCTCGAACAACTAAAAGAAATTGCGCCGCTCGTGAAGAGTAAAGGTGCGCTCTTAATCGTTGCCTTTACCGAAGCCGTCTCGCTCGGTTTGCTGGAGCCGCCCCGCGAAGCCGATATCGTCGTCGGCGAATTACAGAGCTTCGCAATTTCACCTAGCTATGGGGGCCCTTACGTCGGCATCATCGCCGCTCGCGAGCAGTACATCCGCCAGCTCCCCGGCCGCCTCGTAGGCGAAACCACCGACGCTGCTGGCAACCGCGCCTTCTGCCTCACTCTGGCCACGCGCGAACAACATATTCGCCGCGAAAAAGCCACCTCGAACATTTGCACCAATCAAGCGTTGCTCGCCTTGATGGCCACTGTCTTCATGAGCCTCTACGGCAAAGAAGGTCTTCGCGAACTAGCCGAACAGAATTTGGCCAAGGCTCACTATCTGGCAGGCAAAGCCAAACTCGCCTTTGATGGACCCTTTTTCAACGAGTTCGTTGTGAAATTGCCAAGCGGCAAATCTGCCGAACAAGTCAACGCCGCCCTCGCCGAAAAGAAAATCATCGGCGGCCTTCCGTTAGGCCGCTTCTATCCCGAACTCAAAGATTCCATGCTCCTCTGCGCAACCGAAATGAACAAACGCGCAGACATGGATACCGTCGCCGCAGTTCTTCAAGCCTGACAAACCTTGGCCCTCAACGCCTCCAGCGCTCGATCCAAATTTTCCTGAGCGCCGTCACGTCAACCCTTCGCGGAACTCAAACGAGTAACCGCGAATGCCCACTAAATAAGCTTTGGGCGCTCTGCTGTAGTATTTCCGCGTCAGCGCCAATATCACTTCAGGTTTTACTAAGTGCGTCGTAAAAGCAATATCTTCAGCAGCAGTAACACCGTTCACTTCGTACGGCTCCGCCCCATTCGTCGCCGCATCCACAAACCAAACCACATCCGCTTCCGCTACCGCAATGGCGTCCTCAATCACTAGCTGATAGTTGTCCGACACCGTGACATGGGGCAATCCCATCTCGCCAATCGCGTTCGCAAAAGCCGGACCCAAGCCATCGTCCTCCCGGCCGGGGTTGCCGTAACCCAGCACCAAAACCTTCATTTCTTGGCGCGCGTCGAAATGGCCGCGCCGCTCGCATCCTCCAGCGTCACCGCCAACGGCATCTGCCCCAACGCATGTGTTGCGCAAGAAAGGCATGGGTCATAAGCGCGAATCGCCACTTCCACATGGTTCAGGAGCCCGTCGGTGATCTCCTTGCCCGATAGATACTGTTTCGCCACAGATGTAACAGAGCGGTTCATCGCCTCATTGTTACTGCAGGATGCCACCAGCAACTTCGCGCTCGTGACTTGACCATTCTTGTCAACCTTGTAATGGTGATACAACGTCCCGCGCGGCGCCTCAATACAGCCAAAACCCTCCGACCGCCGTTCGCCCTTCACAACCAAGTCCGTCCCTTGCAAGTCATCGTCAAACAACAGCTCTTTAATCTTCTCGGCGCTATGAACCATGCAAATCAAGCGCGCCCAATGATAAGCGAGCGTTGCATGTACGGGCTTTCCATTGGTTTCTTGCATAAACTCCCGTCGCGCCGCCTCCGCCAAAGGCGTACTGATCCTCTTGCAGCAATTAATGTGCGCCAGCGGCCCCACTCGATACCAGCCGCCCTCTCGCCCTAGCGATCGGATGTATGGAAACTTCATGTAACTCCACGAGCGTACTTCCTCGCTTAGATACTCCGGAACTTGCTCAGGCTTTACTCCCTCGAAAATCGTCCTGCCTTCCTTATCAATCGCGCGTAGCTTGCCATCATAAAGATCCATCTCTCCGTCCACGCCTACCAGGCTCAGATAATTCGATTCGAAAGAAGCAAACTCCCGGTAAAGCGTGGCGTGCTGAAGCGCATACTCCTTGTGCAAATTCAGCGCCTCTATGCACCATCTAGTAATTTGGTCCACGTCCCTGCGCAGTTCGTCCCGCCGTTCCACGCTCAGATTCTCCGTCACTCCGCCCGGTATGGCGCTGTGCGGATGAATCTTTCGCCCTGCCAGAGCCTTGATCACCTCTTGCCCGAACTTACGAATCAAGATCGCCCACTTTCCGATTTCCGGAAACTCGCGGATCACCGCAAAAATATTCCTGTTCCCTACCGGCGCATCGAAACCAAACAACAAATCGGGCGACGCCAAGTGAAATACATGCAGTGCGTGCGATTGCAGCGTTTGTCCAAAATACATTAACCGCCGGCATTTATCCGCAGTGTCGGTTAACTTGTCCGCGCCCACCACCACGTCCATCGCTTTCGCCGCCGCCAAATGGTGGCTTACCGGGCAAATGCCGCACAAGCGCTGCACAATCACCGGCACGTCCCAATACATCTGCCCTTGAATAAAACGCTCAAAACCGCGAAACTCAGTAATATGGAAGCGCGCCTGCTCCACTTCACCCGCCTCGTTCAAACGAATAGTAACCTTGCCATGCCCTTCCACCCGCGTAACTGGCTCAATAACGATCTTCCGTGTATCGTTAGTCATACTTCAAGAGCCCTCCAGCCAACACCGGCTCTCTCCCGGCAAGCAGCGCCGTCACCGCTTCCCAAATCGCATCAGCTGTGGGTGGACACCCCGGCAAAAAGTAGTCAATCCTGACAAACTCGTGTGACGGATAAACACGATCCAACAGTAACGGCAAATCCTCATCGCCCGGGAATGCCGCTGCCCACCTCTATCATCGGGCCACTAACATACGCTTCATCCAGACACTCACGCAACCGCATCTGGTTGCGCATCGCCGGAACTCCGCCGCTAATTGCGCAAGCCCCAACCGATACCAGAATCCGGCAAATCTCCCGGAATCGACGCAGATCCTCCACATTTCGATCGTTAGCGCAACCACCTTCAATCAACCCAATATCCACCTTGCAGTCGAAACTCTTCTTGTCATCCAATGGCGACTTATCAAACTCAACCAGCTCCATCAATTCCAAGAGCCGCTCGTCAATGTCCAAGAAAGACATATGACACCCGAAACATCCCGCCAAACTACAAGTCGCTAACTTCGGTTTCACCATAAGAGTTATCGCTTAATCAAAATACAGCCAACCGGACAAACATGCGCAGCCTTGTCCGCCGCCTGTAGTGCCGTCTGATCTAAGCTCCCTTCGATACCAATGCTCAACCGTGTATGAATTCCGCGGCCTTCGAAGCCAAACACCGTCTTTCCATCCTCTGTCCGTGAAGCCTCAATGCAGCGCGCACAAAGAATGCAGCGGTTTCGGTCAATAAAAATATCCGGATGTGTCGCGTCAATCTTAATAACGGGCCATAAGTAAGGCATCGTCGGAGCCACCATGCCCAGCCGGTAAGCCAGCGTCTGAAGCTCGCAATCGCCGCTCCTTTCACACGTGGGGCAAAGATGGTTCCCTTCCACAAAAAGCATTTCAACCAGCGCCAGTCGGTCCGCCGTCAATTCCTCCGTGTTGCTTTCTACAAAAATTCCGGGTGCAGCGGGCGTGCTACAAGCAATCGCGTGCCGGCCTCCCACCGTGCACGTACACACCCGGCAATTCCCGGCAGGCGCAAGACCCGGCGAATAACAAAGCCTCGGAATATAAATCCCTGCTTCATCGCAAGCCTCAAGAATCGTCTGCCCCGCACGCGCCTCCACGCTCACTCCGTCAACCGTGAACGTAAATCTCTCGCCGCTCACGGCTGCCTCCGTATCTCCGCCGCCTCCGCCGTTGCTTCACTCAAACTGACGCGCGGAATAAAATCGTCCTTCTGAAGTCTCGCCTCCACAATCTCCGGAAAACTTTTGAAAGTGGTCAGAATAGGATTCGCCGCCGTCTGCCCCAACCCGCATCGGCTGGTCCGCTTCACCGTGTGCGCTAACTTCTCAATTGCGACTAAGTCCGCTCGCGTTCCCCTCTTCGCAATAATCTTCTCCAAATCCTTCTTGAGTAACGTCGTGCCCACTCTGCAGGGCGTACACCAGCCGCAAGACTCGTCCGCAAAAAACTCTGTGAACTGCAGCGCAATCTCTAAAACGTCCCGCTGCGGCCCGAAAATCATCATGGATCCGCCCGTCGCCAAATCTTCAAACGCCAGCCGCCGCCCGAAATCTTGCGCGGACACCGCCTGCCCCGACGGCCCGCCCACCTGCACAAGAACGGCGTCTGGCGCCCCAGCCAAATCCAGAAAGCCCTTCAGCGTAATACCAAACGGCAGTTCATAAACGCCCGGCCGCTCGCAATCTCCCGACGCGCAAAACAGTTTCGTGCCCGCCGATTCCTCCGTTGCCATACCCGCTAAACCACTCCGCCCCGCGCTCCATAATCCGCGCCACGCAAGCATAAGTTTCCACATTATTAACAGCGGTCGGCTGCTGCAAAAAACCGTGCTCAGCCGGATACGGCGATCGTTCCCGCGGCGCTCCGCGTTTCCCCTCCAGCGAATCAATCAACCCAAATTCTTCGCCGCACACATAAGCGCCCGCCCCAAGCTGTATCCGAATGTCTAACTCGTATCCTGACTTACGCCGCCGAGTGATAACATCTTGCAGCGAATCTCTCATGAACGCATATTCACCGCGCAGATAAAGCACACCCTTCGTCGCGCCAATCGCGTGTGCCGCAATCGCCATGCCATCGAACACCAAGTCGGCCTTTTCCATCAGCAACAATCGATCTTTGAAAGTTCCCGGCTCCCCCTCATCCGCGTTGCAGATCACGTAACGTGCCTCGCCCTTGGCCTCGCGGCAGAGCTTCCACTTACGGCCAGTCAGAAATCCAGCGCCACCTCTCCCCAGTAACTTCGCCTTCAAAATCTCGTCAATCACCTGTTCGGGTGAGAGTGCCAACGCCGCCCGCACGCCATCTCCCACCTTCGCCCCGCCCTCCGAAAACAGCACCGGCCCCGCCTGTCGTAAACTCGGCAGCACGCCTGCTTTCGGCAGCAACGCGATATCCACCCGCGCACGAACGCCCCTAACAATCTCCGCAACATCGCCCGGCGTGAGTTTGTGGAACACGGTGTTATTGATCAGCGCCGACGGCTCCTGGTCCGCCATGCCAATGTCGCTCGTCCATTCCGCTGGAAGCTCTTTCGAAAACGCTTCCATCACCGCGCGTGCGCCCTTCATCAGCGAAACCGGCGTCTTCGAAACCCGAACTTGAAAAGTCCCCTTTCGGTTTTCGGTTCAAAAACGCATAAAACGAAAGCGTATCTTCCACTTCTACTGGGTGTATGTGCAGTCCGGCCGATATGGCTCGAATCGCGTCGTCGGAAATGAATCCAAACTGCTCCTGTACCGCTAGCAAAACATCTAGGAGCCGCGTTCGGTCGCCTCCCGTTTCGCGTACGATCGCCTCTACTGTCATAAAACGCTCAGCGCTTAGATCATACTCCTCACGCAACCTATTTACCTCCGTCGCACGTCTAATAAAGTAGGTTATGAATAAAGTATCTGTCCTGCGCGGCCGCCTGCCTCTTCTCAACCCTTCTTCTCGCTCACCAAAAATCCAACCAAGGCGAAACCGCCAGCGTCATCGTCACCGCCGAACCCAAACGCGGAAAAACCATTCCCCCTTTGTTGCCTGAAGACGTAACGGTGCAAGAAGGTCGCGAAAAGTGTTCAGTGACCGCGCTCGAACCCATGAACGGTTCCAAGCTGCAAATGCTGTTGCTGATTGACGAATCCTCCGCCGCCAGTTTCGACACCGAAATTCCCGCGCTCAAGAATTTCATCCGCTCTCTACCCGCCAACGCGGAGGTCGCAGTCGGCTACATGCAAAACGGTATGGCGCAAATGTCTTCTCCATTCACCGCCGATCATGCCGCCGCGGCAAATTCCATTCATCTTGCACTCGGACGCGGCGGTGGCGATGTAAGTCCCTATGACTCCCTCACCGACGCCATCAAAAAATGGCCCAAAAACGACCCAACGGCTCGCCGCGAAGTGGTGATGATTAGCAACGGTGACGAAAGACTAGGCGGCGGTCCCGCTCCTGAAAATCAATATGTGAATGCCGGCATCGCGTCCGCCCAAAAAGAAGGCGTCATCGTCTACACCATTTACAACCCAAGCGCCGGTCACGCCGGACACAGCTTCTTCCGCGCCACCTGGGGCCAGAATTTCCTATCCCAACTCTCAGACGAAACAGGCGGCGAGTTCTACGGAATCGGCTACGGCTCACCCGTTTCATTTGAGCCATTTCTCAACGCCATTCTAAATGGCTTGCAGCATCAATACCGCTTAACCTTCATGGCTCGCGCCGAAAATAAAGCCGGTTTGCAAGATGTCCGTATTCGAGTCATCGAAAAAGACGCCAGCCTCGCCGCGCCCTCAAAAGTGTATGTGCGCGCTGGCCTCTAGCTAAGGCACAATCACCGCCGATCCGTCTATCGAATCGCTCTGAATCGCCATCAACGCCTCATTCGCCTGGTCAAGCGGAAAAGTCGTCACCTTCGGCCGAATCCCAATCTCCGCCGCCAGTTTCAAAAAATCGCGCGCATCATTCCGTGTCATGTTCGCAACGCTGCGCATCTGCCTCTCACCCCAAAGCAAGCTGTCGTAATCGAACTGCGGAATGCGGTCCAGGTGAATCGCATTGATCGCCACCGTGCCTCCCTTGCGCAAGCTCCCAAGCGCCGCTATCACAACATCGCCGCTTGGCGCAAACGTCACTGCCGAATCGAGCAGCACGGGAGGCTTATCTTTTTCTCCTCCCACCCACGTTGCTCCCAACGACTCCGCCAACCTCCGATGCGACTCACCCCGCGTTGAGACATACACTTTACATTTCCAATGCAGCAACACCGCAATCGTTAACGAAGCCGACGACCCAAAACCGAAAAGCCCCACACTGTCGCCAGGTTTCACGCCCGCCACGCGCAAACTCCGAAACCCAATAATTCCCGCGCAAAGCAACGGCGCCGCATGCAAATCGTCAATCTTCGCTGGCAACGGAAACACAAAGTCTGCGCGCGCCACCGCATACTCCGCATATCCTCCGTCAACGCTATAGCCTGTAAAAGTCGGCGCATCGCACAGATTCTCCAAATCGCGCCGGCAATAAGCGCAACTCCCATCCACGCCTCCCATCCAAGACACGCCCACTCTCGCCCCAACCGCCAACTCGCCCGTCGCACCCTCCACAACCTCTCCCACAATCTGATGCCCCGGAATCAGCGGCGTCCGCAACATCGGCAAATCGCCTTCTACAATATGCAAGTCCGTCCGGCACACGCCACACGCCCGCACACGCAGCAAAACCTCGCCCGCCCCAGGCCGGGGTTGCGGCACATCTAACAGTGCTAACGGGCGCTTCTCAATCGCCGCTTGAGTTTGGACAACAGCCGCTCTCATACTGTGGTTCTTCATCCAATGCTACCCTTAAAATGTTCCCCAAAACGAATGAATTCTTCGCGGATCAGTCGTCATCTCACGAATACCGACCCATTTCTCCGCACCGCCATTTCGCCAAAAACATGATCAAAAAAGTCTCCAAGCACATCGTCCAAAATGAGCCCCTCCTTTTTGAGCAAAGCTCCCCAGGCAAAGTCGGCTATCAACTCCCTCCGCTCGACGTGCCCGCCATCGATGCCGACGCAGGCTCTCGGCGCAGGCAACGTCCGTTCACAAATCGAAGACTTCCCCGAAGTCAGTGAGTTCGAAACTCTCCGCCACTTCACCCGCCTCTCCACTTGGAATTACGCCATTGATCTCGGCCTCTATCCGCTCGGCTCCTGCACCATGAAGTACAACCCGCGCGTCAACGAACTCGTCGCGCGCACCGAAGGGCTCGCCTGGGCGCATCCCTATCAGCCCGACGAACTCTCGCAAGGTTGTCTCGAAGTCATCGCCGTTCTCGAACAATCCCTCGCCGAAATCACCGGCATGAACTCTGTCACGCTCCAGCCCGCCGCCGGAGCCCACGGCGAATTCACCGGCATCCTGATGATGCGCGCCGCTCTCCAGGCCCGCGGCAACCCTCGCAAAAAAATCCTCGTCCCCGATTCCGCCCACGGCACCAATCCCGCCACCGCCATGATGGTCGGCTATTCAGTCGAAAACATCAAATCCAATGACCGCGGCATGGTCGATCTCGAAGCCCTCACTAAGTCCATGACCGACGATGTCGCCGGCCTCATGATCACCAACCCCAACACCGTCGGCGTCTTCGAAGAAAACATCCGCAAAATCTGTGGCATCATGCACGACAAAGGCGGCCTCGTCTATATGGATGGCGCCAACATGAACGCGCTCGTCGGCATCGCGCGCCCTGGCGATTTCGGCATCGACGTCATGCACCTCAATCTCCATAAAACATTTTCCACTCCGCATGGCGGTGGTGGTCCCGGTGCCGGCGCGGTCGCTTGCGTGAAAGAATTAACGCCCTTCCTGCCCAGCCCTCGCCTCAAACGCGACGGCCATCTCTGGCGCTGGAACTACGATCTCCCTCAATCCATTGGCCGCGTCAAAGCCTTCTACGGAAATTTCGGCGTCCTCATCCGCGCCCTCGCCTACATCATGGCCCACGGTTCCAACGGTCTCCGCCAAGCCACTATGGACGCTCTTCTCAACGCCAATTATCTGCGCAAGCTCCTCGAACCCCATTATGAAATCGCCTATAAGGCGCCGTCCATGCACGAATGTGTTTTTAGCGACGATCGCCAATCCGCCAAGGGCATCCGCACCGGCGACATCGCTAAGCGCCTCATCGATTACGGCTTCCATCCTTATACTGTCAGCTTTCCTCTCATCGTCCACGGCGCGCTCATGATCGAACCCACCGAAACCGAAGGCAAGGGCGAACTCGATCTGTTTGCCGATGCTCTCATCTCTATCGCGCAAGAGGTGGAAGACAATCCGGAATTAGTCAAAAACGCGCCCCACAGCACCCGTACTCCCCGCGTTGACGAAGTCACCGCCGCCCGCAAACCCATCGTCCGCTGGCGCCGCTAAATCGGCCGTCCCAAAAAACTTTGAGCGTTCGTGTCCCGCCCGGCGCGCGTTTCTCGCTTTACCTAAGTGAGACCACATTTGCCATGCAACGCTCAATTCCTCTTTTACTTCTTTGCCTATCCACCGTCTTCACAGCCTCTGCCGAAAAGGATTATCCGCTTCATGTCCAACTCCTGGAGAGTACCTGGACCAATATCGGTTACGGCATGGCTCACGGCTATGGCCGCGGCAATATAATTGACGGCGAATCCACCCGCGGCTTCGACTTCACCTATAACTGCTCCTCCACTTACAACACCACAACCGGCAATGGCGCTTATCTCGGGCGTTGGAAAAAAGAAGAACTGCGACTCATCGTCCAAGGCCAGCAGATCGGCGGCCAGCGCAGGTCTGAATGTGAGATGAAGACCACGCTCCAGCGCGATATCTACATCCAAAAGAACGGCCAGTTATTCCTCATCTCGCAAGAGCAATTCAAGAACGCCAAAGAAAATCTGCGTCCCGCCGATAAAGACGCCACGCATTATCCCGTCAAGATTTCCATACTTTCCGCCGATTGGCAATCCGCCAACCTGGGATCAGTCGGCAGCGGCAAAGGCAACATCATCGATGGCGATAATGTCGAAGGCTTCAACTTCGCCTCTACTTGTGCGGTCACGTTCCAAGCTGGCCCTGGCGTCTACGCCGCCAAATGGAAAGAAGAAAAATCTAAGTTGACCTTACTCGCCAAGGCCATCGGGGAAAATCAATTTTACACCTGCGATTTAAAGCTCGACCTCATCGCGGGTGCTTACCTCAAGAACAATAATACCGGCGTCGTGAACCAAGTCACCCACGATCAATTCAACGCCTTACTCGCCAATCGCCGTCAAGCGCCAACGCCGAAGCGCCGTCGCAAGCTCCTTCCACCCGGCGGTTCGGGTGCGTCCTCTGCTGCCAAGACAAACGTCAATGTCCTGTCCGATCCTAATGGTGCCGATATCGAAATTGACGGCAAATTGTCGGCAGCACACCGTCCGTCCTCGAATGGCCCACGGAGACCACGCCGTCAGCATCCGCAAGTCCGGCTATCACGAGTGGAAACGAATTATGACTATGTCCGCGGCGAGGTGAAAGTGAACGCCAATTTGGAAAGAAGAAGGAACGCTATTGACGGAGGAGAAGAGAGATGCACCGTAGTCGTGCATCTCTCTTCCGTTCCTTTATTCGCCTGAGCGGCGGAATCGCCGTAATAACAACCCCGCCATCAGAACTGAGCCCATCACTAAGAAACGTTGACGGTTCCGGTGCCACCACGATCTCCCCAAACAGTCCGTCCGCTTGATTATTAATACCCGCCGTGAAATACAATGCGTCCGTATTCACGCCCGTTCCCCCGTGCGGAAATCCAGCGCCCACAGATCTTGATTCACAATCGGCGTCCCGTTAGTGTTATCTAGCGTTCCCAGAAAATTGCCCGATGCGTCGTACTCCAAAATTTCGCCGTTGCCGAAATTGCCAATCAGGAAATCGCCGCCCAAACTGCCAAACCCGGTAGGCGCTATCGTAATTCCCCACGGCGCGTCTAGCGGGCCGCCGGTCGCCAGCCGTTTTAGGAAATCGCCGTTGTTGTCAAACACGTCAACATATCCGCCCGGCAGAGCGGCGCCCGTCGCTGTGAGTTGTGCGTAAGTAACGTATAACTGGCCATTCAGTTCTTGTATGTTGAACGGAACATAGCCAGCTATTGCGTTCGGGTCAGTAAAATTACCGGCTAGCGTGGCTACCGCAAAGTTCGAATTGAAAACTTGAATGCTGCCCTTGGAATTCGCCGCGTATAAAAAATCGCCAGTCCCGTTGTTGCCGATCGCTAAGCCGGTATAAACAGCGTCCGGGAGTCGTAGCCATCGTGCTGCCGTGGAGCCGCCGTTCCATGCCGCGATCGTGCCATTGAGCGTATCGAAAATAAATTTCGCCGGAGCCGGAGTGGCGCCGGGTATGACGAAATCCGTGTTGCCGTTAAAACCTGTCCCGTTGGCCCGCTCGGCGGAGTCGCGCTCCCCGGAACGGCTACCACCAGCGCCGTGAATCGCACCAACGCCGTTGTAAAGCGTAGCGGTACCCGACCCTTGGTTCGATACCCAAAACGGCGACGTCGCCGAAAAAGCCACCCCCCACGGATTCTTCAAGTTTGGATCGGTCGTCGAAGCCAACCCCGGCACGTCCGAGACTAAGTTGATTTGGTCAAACGTGTCCGCGCCTAAAGCCTTCGAATACACTGCAAAAGTCAGCACGACCGTCATTTTCAGGAGCAAATGGTTTCTGAACATTTGGAGAGAACCCTTTCGTGGCCATCTGGAAATAGAGACCTTCATTAGTGTATTGAAAAAAAATGACCTGTGCGCCAGCGTCTTCCAAAGCACCACGCAAAGCGGACATCCGCTTTCCAGCCGCAGCCGTCATCTTCTTCTCCTCCAGGCGCAGCGTTTCCTCCGCCGCAAACTCCCCAATTTTCTAGTCACAAAACTTTGAAAAAAGTTATTTTCCTTGCTTTCAACCACTTACAAGATTTTTCCGCATCCCGCGAAAGCCCGCACAAGCTAACTTGAAAACGTTCTTAGCAAGATCGCAAGTTATCCGTCACGAAAGGTTTTTTGAAAAAAGGTTTGAAAATGGAAGAAAGATCCGAAGAGCAGAAAAACGCCAGCAGGGAAAATGGCGCAAAAAGTCAGGGGCCTGTCACGCCCGAAGGCAAGCAGAGAGTTTCTCAAAATGCCCGCAAGCACGGACTAACCAGTCCTTTGAACTTAGTAGCTGCGGAAGATGAAGCGGCTTATGATCACTTAGTCGCTGCAATCTTCCAATACTACAATCCCAAAGGCACCGGTCGAAAGTCAAGTCATTCAAGCCGTGGCCGATTTTGAATGGAAACTCAATAAAGCCAACGTCTATGAATACGGCATCATGGCCAATGGCCGCCGCGAAAACGAATATCTGCTCCTCGAGAAAGACGATCCCGAAGAGCACATTCGCTTTGTCATCATCGAAGGCGTTGTCCAGCAAACTTACACCAAAGTGTTAACCAACTTATCTATGCAAGTCTCCCGCGCCATGCGCGACATGGAGAAACGCATTAAACAATTTGAAAAAATGCGCGCTGAACGGGAAATTGTGGAAGTCGCCCAGCGTGATATCGCCATGGCGAGCATCAAGATCGGCTTTGACGGCCCCATCCACCCGTCTGTCGGGTCTGTTTTTTCATATGCCTACCTGGTAGCGCGCGTAGAATTCGCCCAAAGGACCAAAAACAAGCATTTGGACGTCTTCGACCGCACCTGGAAGAGCAAATCAGCTCCCATCTGGCCTCAAGGGCCCTTTCAGAGCTGAAAAAAACGCCTCCAGATATGGCTTGTACTGCAAGAGCAAACCCGACGTGTGCCCAAAAGTCGAAAATGATAAAGCTAAAAAGCGAAATGGCAACGAGTTCAACGCTATCATCGTCTGCGGCCTGCCCGGTGCAGGGAAAACTACCCATGCCAAGCATCTGGAGCACGCCCGCCCTGCCGTCCGCTTCTGCGCCGATGAATGGATGGCTGCCCTATTAATTGATTTATGGAATGAAACGGCGCGCGCTCAGATCGAAGCCCTGCAATGGCAAGTCGCCCAACGGCTTCTGCAACTGGGGCAAACCGTCATCATCGAATGGGGTACCTGGGCGCGTTCCGAAAGAGACGCCTTGCGTTTAGCGGCGCGCGAATTGGGGGCAGCCGGGTGAACTTCATTTCTTAGACGCCCCGGTGGACGTGCTCTTTGCCAGCATAAAAGAACGCAACATGGAAACCCCGCCCATCACGCGCGAAGACGTTGTGAAGTGGTCTGCCCAGTTCCAACGGCCCACCCCGGATGAGATGGCGCTTTCGACGCGCCACTATAGTAGGAAGATGACGGTGTTTCTGCCGCCACCCGACACGAAAGTCTATTGCGCCTGTTAGCCGCGGCCTTGAGTCAGCTTCAAGTCATAGTAAAGACAATGCCGGTTGTCCGAAGTGAAGAATGGCTTCTTGCTACGAAGCTATCCAACGCCAGTATCTTGCACTTTCATTGGCCGTCCTACGGTTATACCGACGTCGATCGGAATCGCATGGCTGAGTACGTTCGCATCTGGGAAAAAAGTTTAGATCGCGCCAAATCCCTTGGCTGTAAGATCGTCTGGACGGCGCACAATTTATATCCGCACTAACATCGCCACCATGATCTTGAGCGTGAAGGCCGCCAAGTCCTACTGAATGCCTGCGATGCGGTCATCGTTCATTGTCAGGCGGTCGTTCCTTTGCTGAAAGAGAACTTCCATGTGCCGGCTGGAATGCGTTGTCATTCCGCACGGCCATTACTGTGGTGTTGATGGCGCTCCGGTAGAGTCGGCTGCGGCGCGTTTTCTCTGGGGCGTTCCTGAAGAAGGAACAATGTATTTGTTCTTTGGGCAACTCAGGCCCTACAAAGGTATTGAAGTTTAGAAGGGTCTTCGCTTCCCTCAAAGCCCAGAACGCGACGGTGATGAATTGCCTGGCGGCTGTACACTCTAGCTTCGCCCGTAGCCTGCTGGCCGAAAGCAAGAGCCATCGGAATTGTGGTTCATCCTTTTCATATACCCGACCGGGAAGTGAGTCTTTATCTGGGCGCGGCCGATCTGCTGGTTCTGCCGTATATCAACGTACTCACTTCGGGAACCGCCATTCTCGCTCATTCGTTGGCCGGCCTGTCGTGGCGCCGGCACTGGGCTGCTTGCCGGAAGCAGTGCCTGAAGGAACTGGATGGTTATACAGAGATGATTCCGACAACGCGTTACGTAATGCTCTACTATCGGCCGCCGGACCGCTGACCGCTACAACATCTGAGAGCTGCTTACGCTCAGCCCTTCGGTACGATTGGCGCGGCGTTGGCGAAAAAACTGCGCAACTATACGCGCGTCTATTTCCTGGTTAGCCGTCTTCTTTTCGGCTCGCGAAATAGCCCGCAACGCATGCATGGAATTCTGGCTTATCGCTGCTCCATCGCCAGCAGCTAGCATCATCGTCAAGGGCGATGTCGGCCGCAGGGGTCGAAATCAAAGTTTTGGAGGATTTGATAACGTTCCAGATACCGCCGATTAGCAAGATTCCCCGTGCCAGCCC
>CAWJBS010000164.1:0-62155 GCA_963840845.1 Bryobacterales bacterium | reverse complement strand
CAATTTGGTGGCGGGTTGTAGCCTGATTCAGAGCTTGGCTACAATTGCCGGCGCGGCGATCTTGCATTTCAAAGGCGAGGTATCCACCATTGCTGAACTGACACCGGCCATGGGACCGGATATTTTTTTGCCGGAGGGAACCAGCAAGTATCTAATGGCGGCCGCCTCTTCGTTTTCGGTTTTCCAGATATGGTGGCTGGTGATGATGGCGTTAGTCTTCGCGGCGGCGTTTCGGGTGAGTAAGGCGAAAAGCCTTTTTATGGTGTTGCCGCTCTGGGTTTTTGGAATGCTGCTGATGGTGGGGATTGCGGCTGTTCAAAAATAGAAAAACCCCGCGGCGATGAACGCCGAGGGGTCTTCGCTTCGAGCCTGAAAAAATCTACTTCTTGACTTTTGGCGGAACGATCGCGTCTTTAACGGATTTAGCAAGACGGAATTTCACTACCTTCTTGGCAGGGATCTTGATCGCTTCACCCGTTGCAGGGTTGCGGCCCACGCGTGCTTTACGCTCCGCGCGCACTAACCGGCCAATACCAGGCACGATGAATACGCCGTTCTTCTTCGTTTCACGAACCGCCAAATCGGCCAGCGATTCCAAATAATGCTTTGAGACCTTGTTGTTGACGCCGGTGGTTTCGGCCAACTCTCTTACGATTGCGGTCTGAGTCATCTTCTTTACTTCAGCCATATAGAATCTCCCTATATCCTCTGTTTGATCTGGGAAGAAAGCTGCACATTCGCCCGCTTGCACCCGGCAAGGTTAAAAAACAAAACGATGCGGAAATGTTCGATCTCTTCTTTTGTCAATCCGATCATACGAGACAAAGGAATGGCTTGTAAAGCAAAAAATCGCAAAAAACTGTGATTTTGTTGTGTTTTTCCGCTTTTTATCAAAAAAAGTGCCTTTTCAGTGGGCTTTTCCGCATTCTGTACGCCCCCAAAAGACCTAGTTGGAGCACTCGCGCGACGGCGCCAGAAAGCGATGAGCATAAACTGTTGTGGTGAACCGACGTGAATTTATACGAGCCACTGGCGCCACGCTTGCCGCCGGCGCCTCTACCAAAGCAGCAAGCGCATACGCTCCCGGAGCCGCTTATGACGAGGCGAAAAAACGCCGCGTAGGTCTGATTGGCTGCGGATGGTATGGCAAAATCGATCTGCTGCGACTCATTCAAGTGTCCCCCGTAGAGGTGGTTTCGCTGTGCGATGTGGATAAACGCCAGTTGAGCGAAGCAGCCGGAATTGTGGCGTCGCGGCAAGCGTCGAAAAAGACGCCACGCACCTACAGCGACTATCGCAAAATGCTGGCCGAAAAAGATCTCGATATTGTTTTGGTGGGCACGCCCGACCACTGGCACGCTTTGACCATGATTGACGCCGTGAAGTCGGGCGCCGATGTCTATGTGCAGAAACCTATTAGCGTGGACGTGCGCGAAGGCGCGGCCATGTTGGATGCGGCGCGCGAACACCAGCGCGTGGTGCAAGTAGGAATGCAACGGCGCAGCACGCCCGCACATTGCCGAGGCCAAAGAGCGCTTCATCCAGACAGGCAAGCTAGGCAAAATCGCCATGGTGGACATTTGTTGTTACTACCATATGCGCGCCACCGAAAATCCGCCGGACACTGCGCCGCCCGATTATCTCGATTACGAAATGTGGACCGGCCCCGCGCCGATGCGGCCCTATAACCGCTTAGTGCATCCGCGCGGCTGGCGCGCATTTATGGAATACGGCAACGGCATTGTGGGCGACATGTGTGTACATATGTTAGACATGACGCGCTGGATGATGGAGCTAGGTTGGCCAACGCGAATTTCGTCATCGGGCGGAATTCTAATGGACAAGGCAAGCAAGGCCAATATCACCGACACGCAGACGGCCACGTTTGAATTTCCGGAAGTGCGGGTGGTTTGGCAGCATCGCAGTTGGGGCGAATCGGTAAATCCGAAAATGCCGTGGGGCGCCACGTTCTACGGAGACAAGGGAACGTTGGCCGTGGACGTGTATGGCTATGAGTTCACGCCGCTGTACGGTGGTGAACCGGTCCGCCGCAACGTAACCTATGAACTGATTGAGTATCCGGAAGACCAGACCGAGAAAGATTTGGAACGGCAGTGCGCGCCGGCGGTGCGTCATCACATGCAAAACTTCCTCAGTGCCATCGACGCGCGCTCGCGCCCGGTTTCCGATATCGAAGAAGGTTATATTTCGGCCGCCTCCTGCATTTTGGCGAACAACTCCATGAAGCTGGGACGAACAATGGAGTGGGATCCGAAACAGCGAATGGTTGTGAATGATAAGGAAGCGAATGAATTGCTGGCTCGGCCTTACCGCGGACCCTGGGTGCATCCCGGCTAACGATGGGCGCGGGCCAGTTCGTTTGACATACAATGGCCAGCATGAATTCCAACCAACGCCTTCGTCGCCGCAAATTTCTGGGGGCCGCCGCTGGGGCACTCGGCTTGAGCTTCTGGGATGAGAAAACTTTGGAAGCGTCTACCGCTTATGTGAATGGCGCTTCCAAGCCGTCTGAGTTAAAGATCACCGATTTGCGGGTGGCCACGATCACCAAGGCGCCGATGACGGATCCCATTATCCGCATTGATACAAACCAGGGAATTTATGGACTGGGTGAGGTGCGCGACGGCGCAAGCAAGACCTATGCGCTGATGTTGAAGAGCCGCCTGCTGGGTGAAAACCCGTGCAATGTAGACAAGATCTTTCGCAAGATCAAACAGTTTGGCGGCGAATCACGGCAAGCCGGTGGCGTGTGTGGCGTGGAGATGGCGCTTTGGGATTTGGCGGGCAAGGCTTACAACGTGCCCGTGTATCAAATGTTGGGCGGCAAGTTTCGCGATAAGATTCGCTGCTACGCCGACACCACCGAAAGCGACGATCCGAAAATCTATGGCGACCGTTTAAAGAAGCGCAAGGAACAAGGCTTCACGTGGCTGAAGATGGATTTGGGCATTGATTTGATGAAGGATGTGCCGGGCACGATTACTGCGCCAATGGGCGTGGGCATCACCGGGCGCGAAAACGTGGAGCACATGTTCACGGGTATTGAACTAACGCCCAAAGGCATTGAGACCATGGCGAATTTTGTGGCCACTGTGCGTGAATATGTGGGCTATGAAGTGCCGCTGTCGTGCGACCACTTCGGGCACATCGGCGTCAATTCGTGCATTCGCTTGGGGCGCGCGCTCGAAAAATACAACATCGCTTGGTTGGAAGATATGGTGCCGTGGTACTACACGGATCTGTTGAAGGAGATCAAGCAGGCGGTGAATATTCCGCTGCTCACGGGCGAAGACATCTACCTGAAAGAAGGGTTTGTGAAGCTGGCTTCGGAGCACGCGGTAGACATTTTGCATCCGGATTTGGCGACCTCGGGCGGCATTTTGGAGACGAAGAAGATTGGCGACGCAGTTCAATCTTACGGCGTGCCCATGGCGATGCACTTTGCCGGATCGCCAGTTTCGTGCATGGCGAATGTGCATTGCGCGGCGGCGACGGAGAACTTTCTGGTGCTCGAGAATCACTCGGTAGATGTGCCTTGGTGGAGCGATTTGGTAGAGGGCGTGGAGAAGCCGATTGTGAATCACGGTTTTGTGACTGTGCCCGATGGGCCGGGTTTAGGCGTGACGCTGAATGATGAAGTGATGAAGCAGCATTTGCTGGAACCGGGATATTTTGAGGCGACACCAGAGTGGAATAACGAGCGGTCGCATGATCGGTTGTGGAGTTAGTGCGGGGATAATACTCGTCCCAGCTATCAGGTCAACGTCACTGATTCGAGGTGGCCAAAGAAGTTGTCGGCTCAAATCTGGAAATATGGTGCAACATCTATCCGCATTTGATCGCCGCACCAAATGGCCTTCTGTTTAAATTCTTCGGTGACGTGAACCTTGTGGTTTGAAATAAGCTCCAGCAGTAACTCAAAACCGAGACCATACTCATTCGCATCAATGTAGTCTTTGATTAATCTCAATTGATCCGCGGGAAGTTTGTCTTCCACAAGGTTTAGGAGATTTAGAAGCGTCTGCGATTCTCTTGTCATCGGGCTCGCTCAATACATGTCCATCTCGCAACCGTATCCTGGCGGGCGTTTCGGTTGATAAGTCTGCCGTCACTTCGGAGCGAGTTCTGACCGCCGTAGCCGTAGCTCGCCAATTTGTTGTTTGACGGCCTCAATAACTTTCGGATCATTGCCCCACATTTCAAGAAATCCCCACGCCTCACCCGGCGGGTCAATCATTTTTTCTAGAATGCCGATACTTGTGTCAAGAAGTTCTCGGAGGAGCTCTCGATGCTTCGATGGCCACATGTAGGGATTGCCGAACGACTGCAATACGTAACAAGCTGCTCGAAATGAATCGTACTTCTCCTCTTCCGGACGAAAGTTCTGAATTTCGTTTATGACTATGGAAAAGTCGGAATTTTTCCAGAGCTTGTGAAACCAGTCAGCGGCTTCGTCATTTTCCCAAGGCTTGCTGCCCCAATCTCCCATAGCTAGATTTTCCTTCATGTGCCTGTTCTACTAGTTTGCCGATCACCGCAGTAGCCTCTTTGCAGTTGATTTCCGCTGGCCGATTACAAAAGATTGCTGTCCTTCTGTGTGGGTCCCTTGGCCGCCACTTTCTCGGTGGGCCAAGAGAGGTCTCAGTGGTAGGTTCCTGCCTACAACCCCGCAAACGCAAGATGGGAATACCAAAGTAGCGGTTGGGTATGCGGTTGGCTCTACTCCCTAAATCTTATAAATGCGTCATGATCGACATAGAATTCAAAGGCCCTGAGAAGGTCTTCTACTGAAGGCGATCCTACCTGCTGTCGTGCATTCTCTACGATGTCCTCAACGCTTGCCGCGTCGATGGTTTCTTTCCAAGTATTCTTCTTTACGATCGTAGGGACTTGGTCCGCCAATATTCCACTATCGATCGGAAACGCGCCCAATCGTTTGGCCGCCTTATCGGGATGGTCGGCAATCACGCGTGGCGCGTTCTTGTCGAGTGGATCGGCCGGCCATAGTCTAACGACGGTGTGATGGGATCGCGTTGCTCGAAACACTAATTCCGTCCAACCACCGCCCGTCTCTCATACAAGCGCGTCCCCCATCCAAACTTTAATCTCAGCGCCTTCGATCTTTGGATCCGCGTCAAGAAGGGCGCAAGCCCGGTCGTAGTCTGTACCTTCAACTCCTCTCCATTGAGATAGGGCCGCGGCATCACCAACGATACGGGGACAGCCTTCAGCGTTGATTAAACCTAAATAATGCGCTTTCCTCACGCCCGCATTGTGCCTGGTGATCCTTGAACAAAGTACGGCGCCTAAGTGGATTCGCAAGCATGGAATGACGACGCGAGGTCAGATCCTTCAACACTGAATACTTGGACAGTTTCCCTTGACCAGCGCTGCAGTCATCGACATCACTTCGCGGCGCAAATCAGAAATCCTTAGCTACCTGAAAACAGATGTCGTCAGCATTCATTATTTGCAAGTCGATAATTGAAAACGGTGTAGCAGCTTTATTGGCGATCAGAAAAAGCCGGACGCCGATTTTGGAAATTCTCGCATCAATCTCTTCTAACGCGCGAAATTGCTGCCGGTTCACACATTCTTCCTGCTCTTTGAAAATCTCGTCATAAAGCGAATAATCAGGATATTTATCTATCTTTCCGCAGATGAAGTTGCCCTCCGGTCCAGTAATGCGAACTTTTCCGAGCTCATGTCCCAAGGCATCGACCAACACATACTCGGCTCCGATTTCAATCTGCATTCGTTAGCACATACCCTTTGGGGTGTCTGTGTCACTGAATTTTTGAGACAGCCCCCGTAAATTCTCGTCCGTGAACCCGCCCGCACCCTCCGGGTGCTCTATCTGCGCGTGGTTGGGAAACCGACTGGTAGGTCTTTCAACAACATCGAAGCCAGAATCCCGAATATCCTGCACATTCGCGGCCCTTCAGGTTGACGTCCCGGCGAAGTTCCAGGCGAAAATTCTTTGCTTTTGAAGAAAGGTCTTTCAGTTGGCGATCTACGTAGCTGGCCAGCGGTTCGCCTTTGTGCGGCGCATCATAGGCAACCATGATATTCGGCGGAAGCGCTACACCCGGAGTGGCCGGTGCCGACCACGCAATCATGCTGCGATCAACCCAGCCATCCGGTACGTTGAATCTGAAATCACGGGTTCCACTCGAATACGCCATGGCTCGTCTCTCTCCAAGAAGGGACAACTGCTATTCGAACTATGTTCATGCTTTAATCGGCAGTGGCCCACCTCTCCGCACGGGCCCTCAAATTGCCGTACTCGTCCGAACTGAAGTTCCGAGACCAGCCACCACTGTCGATCGCCGACGTCAGCCGATTCAAATTGTCATACCCAAACGTCTGGTTAAACGACAACATGCTGGAACCTGGATATTTTGAACCGACGCCGGAGTGGAATAACGAAAGGTCGCATGACCGGTTGTGGAGTTAGGAAAGTAAACTAATCGGCGAGAGGGTTCCAGACGGAGGTCAAGTCAAGGACAAAGCCGGCCACGGGACCTTCGCCTTCTAACGTGTCGATGCCCATTCGCCTTTCCATCTGGCCATTGGATCGATAGATTTCCACAGATCGGTCCGTCGAATCAATCAGCCAGCCCACTTGAGCGCCTTGCGAAATGTATTCGGTCATCTTAGCCTGCAGTGGCTTCAGGCGGTCGCTGCCGGATCGAACTTCGATGACGAAGTCGGGGCATAGATGCCAGAATGAATTGCTCTTCTTGCTGCCGAGTTCAGCGACTCGGCCTTTCAGAGTCCAGGACGCATCCGGCGAGCGGCGGGCACCGTTGGGCAGAACGAAACCGGTGGAGGAGTCGCAGCAAAAACCCCGGTGGTCTTGCCTAGCCCAGTTCCCCAACTGGCGAGCCACTTCAGAATTGCGCACGCCTGAATCGAAATGTGTGGGGGCCATGACAATCAACTCCCCTTCGGCGGTCATTTCGAAATGCAGTTCGGGATGCTCCGAGCAGAGAGCCATGAACTCTTCGTCGTTCATGGGCTGCGCTGTCAACGTAGCGGGAAGCAACGCATCGTCGATCGCGAACGTCATGGTTTCAGCTTAGCGCGCTTGTTGACTAGGCGGGCCCGTCCATATCCAGGCTAGGCTCTCTAATCCGATTAAAGCGAAGGGAAACCAACGACCTATGCCAAGTTTCTTAGATTAGCCTCTTCGTAGTCCCAAAGCCCCCTGGCTGCGCCTTGATTTAACAGCGAACGCACGTGTGTAAATTTAATGGGCGGTGGCACATCTACCGCAAAGAGACCAGGAAGATGACTCAACTCCGTCGGGCAACCGAGTGAAAAGAGGCGATCTCTTATTTCCTGAACGCGCTCTTCTAGAGGGCGCTTATCAAGCGACTCTCTGAAGACGATCACGCGTAACGTCGAATGGCCGGAGGCGGACAGAACCGTTTCGAACCAGTTTTCACCATCCGACCTTTTTGAGATCGAAACGACATCACCACTACTTACGCCTTTTGCGAAAAACGGTATGTTCTCTAGCCTATATGCACCGCCCGCTGTCTTTGATACCCACATGGTTTCGAACTTGACCGGAGGGTATCCGTCCTGATCTTGATCGATGCTAAACCAAATCTTTTCGCCCTTGACCGCCGCTGTCTCCATTAAACGATCCTAAGGTAATCATCGGAAATGACTAGCAATATGTGCTCAATCACAGTTCAAGGTTTCGCTGTCAATTCAGCCTGCAACGCTTCGGCGATGCTTTCCGCGATCACGGCATAAGAACGCGCCGTATAGCCGCCGCTCGTCAGAACGAGCGAAGGGATGTTGCGCTCCGCCAAAGCTTCCAGCACAATCCGGTCGCGCTTCAGAGTTCCGCCCTCGCTCACCGCCAATCTACCTAATGGGTCGCCCGCCAGAATATCCGTTCCCGCATTGTAGATAGCCAGCTTCGCCCCGGCGTTGTCTGCCAAAAAACGCGGCAGCGCTTCGTTGAGTGTCTGCAGATACTCTTCATCGGAAGTCTGCGCTTTGATCGGAATCATGTAGGGCGCTTGTAACTCATCCGCATCCAGCGGGCCCGGATAGATTTGAAAATTGTAAATATCGAGAAATTGCACCGTTGAGTCGGACTCGAAAATCTGCTCGCAGCCATTCCCCCGGTGGGCATCGAGATCAATCACGAGAATCTTATCGGTATCGAGAAGCAATTTTCGGCTGCGCAGCGAATGAATCGCAATGGCGGCATCGGCGTAAACGCAGAAACCTTCCCCATGATCGCGAAAAGCGTGGTGGAAACCTCCGCCAAGGTGATAGGCCAGGCCGTGGGTCAGCGCCAATTCCGCAGAGTCAATGGTTCCCTGCACGGCCAGGCGCATCGGACTGAGGAGTCGCTGGTGCCGGATGCTCGCTGGCACGAAACGGAGCGGCGGTACTTCGAGCGCATGCGCAAGCACGGCGCCTGAGTTTAGAGATTCGAGATAGTCCGCAGTGTGAACAAGCAGCAAATCGGCCTCGGCAACCTCGCGAACGGGGGAATGAGTCACGTGCCGGAGCGCATCCGCACCGAACCGCTCTTGCAGAACGGCGTAGGCACGGCTATACTTACGGCCGTCGAAACGGTGCAGGTGATCGAGCAACGGCACGTGCAAATCGTAGCCGTCGCTGTAAACGATTTTCACGATGTTCCGTTTCTTGGTTGTGCCAGCTCGCGGGCGTACTGCGCGAGAGCGTAGGGACTCCACATCTTCACATTGCCCCCGAACGTGGTGATGGTCACAATCGTTTTGAGCATTCCGGGCGGCAAGACTTCAGCAATATTCATCGAAGGCACGAATGTCGATTGTTTAGCCGAGCCTACCTGAAGAAGGTACGCCACCACCGTGGAACAGTTGTGTTTCCTCATGTTGTAGAGCGGAGCGCTCCGTTTTAAATCCTCAAACGCCGCGTTCATTGCGCCTTCATTCAAATTATCAATACGGATCGTCGCGTCCGGATCCTTTTTCTCCAATCGCCGGTCCACTCCAAAACTCGAAATCCATCGGCCGTCGTGGGTTTGCTTCAGTTTGAAGTCCTTCTTGGCGTCAGCGCCACCACCACCCCCGGGCCAGTAACTCACATAGGCCGTATTCTCAATTTCCATCGAGGCATGTCCCACTCCGCCGCCTCCGGTATACCAAACGTGTACGATTGTCACGGTCAAGAACCTCCGGGTTCCTTCTTCCAGGTATTGTGACCGAAGTTCGTCAATCACACAAGGATTTAATGAATTAATGAGCAGTTAATGCGCGGTGTAAAATCAAGCCACGCCAACGGTCCAGCCGTGTTGTTGAATCGATACATATATTGACCCAGATCGAGACGGCTCTCAAATGCTTGAATAACGACCTAGGGTGCGTGCGATTTACAATCAACCGGAGCATCATGCTGGCCGCTTATCCCTAGTGGCCTTCTCGGCCTGATGTCTTATCTCGACACTTAAACATCGGTTGAAGAAGTAGGCCCGCAGACTACGTTCGGTTGCTTTTCAAAAATTGCGTGTTTGGTTCTCGCACCGGTTAGTGGTTGTTCGGGATGGCTCAACGTACAGAGCTACTCCCGAGTATTATTATGTGACCCTCAATTTTCCAATGCGAGCCAATCTAAGCGACGAACTATGGGCTGTAGCAAGTATTACGGAGTGCAACCCCGGCATGGCTCCATTCAGCCTGGGCTTCTCGTGAAGTAAATCAGCGGCGGTTCATTTGTCTTCAGGATCAAGGGAAGAGTGCGATAGACTCGGGTACCCGCGCCTTTCGTCAGTGCCTCCACGACCTCCAAAAGCTCCGCAAGGAAAAGCGTCAGGCCGAAAATGGGGTCGAAGCGCAAAAAGCCAAACAGGAGGCCCAGCAAACCAAAAATGAGGCGCAACGAGTCGCTTCAGAGAAGCATGAACTGCGAAAAGACAAGCATTATTGGGAAGTTTTGAAGGCAGATGTCCTCGCCTGCCAGCAATTGAGCAATCTCGCTGCCCAAAACTGCGCCGCGCGCCGCCAAGATCCCGAGTTTCAAGCCGAATATGAGGCAGAATTCGCCAAACGCGGCCTCACCGAAAACGGTTGGGAGGCCGCCCGCCGCGCCGCCTAGCTCAAAATCAAATTTCGCGTCAGGGGCCGAACCCGAAGTGTGTCTAACTCAGACTAAGTCCGGCTTACCGGATCGTATCCACCAGCGATTGCAGCATCTTATTCAAGTCATCATCCTTCTGCCGCAATTCTTCAATCTTTTGCACCGAATGAAGAACGGTGGTGTGATGCTTATTGCCAAAATATCTGCCAATCTCCGGCAGCGACGCGTGAGTCAGTTCCTTTGTCAGATACATAGCGATCTGGCGCGGATACGCAATCTGCCGCGTGTTGCTTTTCATCTTAATTTGCGCGGGCTGCATGTTGAACCGCTCAGCCACGGCGCGCAGAATGGAATCGACGGAAATTTTCCGTTCAGGTGTGGAGTTAAGATGCTTCAGCGCCTGCGTCGCCATCGACAAAGAAATAGGCGTCCCCGTCATGGACGAAACCGCGATGAGCCGCGTCAGCGCACCTTCCAATTCGCGCACGTTCGATTTCGTTTTGGTCGCGATGAAGACGCGCACATCTTCCGGCAACGTGATGCCTTCCGATTCGGCCTTCTTATCCAGAATCGCCATCTTCGTTTCGAGATCCGGCGCCTGCACGTCCACCATGAGGCCCCATTCAAAGCGCGAGCGGAGGCGTTCTACCAAGCCGGGGAGCTGGCTGGGCGCGCAATCGCTCGAGATGACGATTTGCTTACGGTGGTCGTAAAGTTCGTTAAAGGTGTGGAAGAATTCTTCTTGCGTGCGCTCTTTGCCGGCGATGACTTGGATGTCGTCAATGAGCAAAACATCCGCCGAACGGTAATGGCGATGGAAGAGCGGCATGCGGTCAAGCTTGATCGATGCCACCATTTCGTTGATGAACCGTTCGCTCGATGTGTAAACCACATTCAGCCCGGCGAAGTGATCGAGCAGGCTGCGGCCGATGGCGTGCATCAAATGCGTTTTGCCTACGCCAACTCCGCCGTAAATGAAGAGCGGGTTGTAACTCTTGGAGGGCATCGTGGCCACCGCGTGTGCCGCGGCATGCGCAAGTTGATTGGACGAGCCGACGACGTAAGCATCAAAAGTGAGGCGCGGGTTCAGCCAGTTAGCCGTGCTCTCGAAGAGCGAATCGGGCACGGGGAACTGCGCGTTAGCAGACGGCGAGACGGCCGAGCCGCCGCCCGACGAGGCAGACGCTGCGAGAGCCATTGGCTGACTGCTGTATTGCAACTTTCGGACAGGAAGGTTTAATTCACGAATGACATCGAGAATTTGCGAGGTATATTCCTGCTTTATCCACGCTTCGGTGGTGGGATTCGGGACATTGACCGTCAACTCGCCGTCTTCAAAGGAAGCCAGCGCAGTGCCAGAAATCCAATTCCTGTAGGCGCCCTCTCCCAGCTTTACAGCCAGGCGGCCCTTAATTTGTTCCCAAGCGTCAGCCAAATTCGCGCGTTTTCCTCCAGGCGTAGTGGGTCCCCAAAAAGGAAAAAGATTCCCACACGATTTCCACATGTGTGGAAAACGAAGAGCGACATTGCCGGTTGGGGCTGTGCTGCCGGGCGGTTCGCCGGCAGGATTCGAACTGTGGGAAACTCTTTCCGCTTCTTGCGGACCAACTCAGTCTAACACAAGGAATTAATTTTGAAATAGAAATCTGATGTATTTGTAACACCATATAAATCAAGAGCTTACGAAGTAATAAATCGAAAGTTTAGGGCCGGATATAGGCGATTTTAGGGCGCTGGAGGGCGTAAAAGATCAACTGTTGCAAGCAGATGAATTGACTTCCGAACAAGTTCATTAGAGAATGTCAATTGGGCTGTTCGCAGTACTTAAGCGGGAGTAACTCAGCTGGTAGAGTGCAACCTTGCCAAGGTTGATGTCGCGGGTTCGAATCCCGTCTCCCGCTCCAAAAAGCACACGCGAGCCTGAAGTCCATCGTGGGGCGGTATTCCTGCCCGATTCGATTTTTCTAATATCCGTACAGTGCTAGACCTCCGATACCGATAGGTTTCTAGGCAGTCGTGTCTTGAAACCACCTGTTGGCAGTTGCGGAAGAAAGCGTTTGGTCAGCGCGCTCGCGGCAGCGCTGCTGTTCAGCTTAGCTGTGCTTCGCGCAGCAAACATTCCCGCGCCCCACCAGGTGTTGACCAACGTAGCCGCCGTGCGGTCTCTGTCTGTGTCGGCAGCTAGCCAGCATTTACCGGTACGCTTGCGCGGTGTGGTGACGACGCCCAACTCTTGGCACAACAGCTTCTTCTTTCAAGACGACACCGCCGGCATCGCGGTCGATCCCAAAGACCCGAACGGGATATACAACGCCGGCGACTTGGTGGAAATCGAAGGCGTTTCCGAGCCAGGCTGGTTCGCTCCTTCTGTCACGGCAACAACGATAAAGATTGTCGGTCGCGGAGAAGAGCCCCAAGCTCACGATTTTCGGATGCGCGAACTCGCCGGCGGCCAGCAGGATAGCCAGTGGATTGAAATGTCCGGCTTAGTTCACACCGTTGGGGTTGAGACAATTTGGGCGCACACCGTTCTGGTGCTCAACCTGGATACAGGCGTCGGTCGCGTGAGCGTTCGAGTAGTCAATTACGAAGGAGATTATGCCAGACTGATTGACGCGGCAGTGCGCGTGAGGGGCGTCTGTGCCACTGTCTACAACGACCGCAGACAGTTGGTCGGCATGAAGATGATCGTACCCAGCTTGCAGGAGATCACGGTGATCGATCCGGGCGTTTCCAATCCTTTCGATGCCCCCGTCCGCGAGTTGAACGGGCTCCTCCAATTTGGACAGGGCAGTGCTCCGTTTCACCGGATCCGGGTGCGGGGAACAGTTACATTCCAAAGGCCCGGCAGAGACCTTTACGTTCAAAAGGGAAACCTAGCGCTACTGATTCATGCCAGCAGCACCGAACGCGTGGCCCCGGGGACGGAAATTGAGGCCTCGGGCTATGGAGCGTTGGGCACCTACTCGCCCGAGTTACAGGATGCGGTCTTTCGGGTGATCGGCCACAGCGCCCTGATTCAGCCGCGGCCAATCAATGGCGTGGAGATCTCCGAAGCAACCGCCAGCGAATTTTTTGTGCCGTACGACGGCCAACTGGTCCAAATCGAAGGCACCATCCTCGAACATACAGAGACGGCGACGCAGCACCAGATCGTGCTAAAACATGGTGACCGCGCCATTCCGGTCAGGTTGGAAAAGAGCGCGTTCGCCGACGAAGGAGTCGGGCTGCCGGGCTCAGTCATTCGCGTCACAGGCATCTGCGCGGCGGTGAAAGACCGCAATGGCGAACCCGAATCAATCGAATTGTTGGCCCGGTCCGAAGACGATTTTCAGATGCTCGTGAAACCCTCGTGGTGGAATACCGAGCACGTCATCGGACTGCTGGTGGCGGGCGGCCTGGCTATTTTTGCCTCCATAGCCTTTATCTATGTCCAGCGGCGAAGGATTGGCCGCCAAGAGCACGCCCTGGAGCATTCGCTAAGTACCGGCCGGGAAATGCTCAACAACGTACCCTTGCTGGCGATGAGCCTCGATGTGGAAGGGCGTGTCATCGCTTGCAATAGGCTGCTCTCGCGGCTATTGGGACAGACCGCGGAAGAAGTGGTCGGGCTCGACTGGGCGGCCAACTTCGTCCTGGAGGAGATTTTTCAGACGGAGATTTCGGCCAGCGACGGAGGCGAGTACGGCGGCGTTTTGCACGAGCAGTATATACGAGCTTTCGATGGCAGCAAGCGACACGTCTCCTGGTTTGGTACCGCCACCTATGACGCCAAGGGCCAATTGCTCGGCAAGCTATTCCTGGGTGAAGACATATCTGAACGAAAGCGCAGCGAGGCTCAACTGAGTCAAGCGGTAGAGTTGGCCAACGCCGCCAGTAGGGCCAAAAGCGAGTTTCTGGCCAACATGAGCCACGAAATCCGTACCCCCATGAACGGCGTGATCGGCATGACGGAGCTTGTGCTGGACACCGACTTATCCGGCGAACAGCGCGAGAATCTTGAGATGGTGCGCAGTTCGGCGGAAGGTCTCCTCAATTTGATTAACGAGATTCTAGACTACTCGAAAATTGAATCGGGTAAGCTGACGCTCGAGACCATTGAGTTCGAACTGGAAGACGCGCTCTTCCAGGCTCTGGCGCCCTTGTCTTTGCAGGCGCATCGCAAAGGGCTCGAACTGGTTTGGAATATTGATCCTGACGTACCAGACCGTCTCATTGGTGACCCCGGGCGCTTGCGCCAGGTCTTGGTGAACCTGCTCGGCAACGCCATTAAATTCACCAAAATAGGCGAAGTTGGCCTGCAAGTCAGCCTAATAAGTCGCGACGAAGATCATGTTGATCTGCATTTCCGTGTCCATGATACGGGTGTTGGCATCGCGCCCGAGAAACAAGCCAAAATTTTCGAGGCGTTCGCCCAGGCGGACGGCTCAACCACTCGCGAATTTGGAGGAACCGGCCTGGGTCTCAGCATTAGTACGAAGCTGGTGACTTTGTTCGAAGGAAAGATTTGGGTCGAGAGCGAGCCTGGTAACGGAAGCGCCTTCAATTTTACTTCCCGCCTGGGGATTTCCCCGCAGAAGAACGCAGTGGCGCCCCCTCCGGCGTTAGCGGGCCTGCGAGTCTTAGTCGTCGATGATCACTGGATCAACCTCGATCTGCTGGATCAGACGCTTCGGCGTTGGAAAACACGCGTCTCCATCGCCGGAGACGGCGCCAGCGGACTGGAAGAATTTGAGCGCGCCCGCCAGAACGGTGAAACCTATCAATTGGTTATTTTGGACGATAAAATGCCCAATTTGGATGGCTTTGCCGTCGCCGAAAGTATCCGGCGCTTGGCGACACCGGAAGAGACGAAGTTGATCCTGCTCACCGCCCACGGGCAGAAGGGCGACGCCCTCCGTTGTCATGAATTGGGCATCGAAGGCTATCTGCGCAAGCCGATCAAGCGCAATGCTTTGCTCCTCGCTGTGACTGACGTGCTAGGTGCAACCGCAGCGCAGGGCCCGCGAAAACTAGTCACGCGCCATACGATCGCCGCTGGGCGAAGGCGCATTTTACTGGCAGAAGACAACCCCGTCAATCAGCGTCTAGCTGTGAAGATTTTGGAGAAGCAGGGCCATTCCGTGCGTGTCGCCAATAACGGCCGCGAAGCCCTGGATACCCTCGCGCTCGAAACGTTCGATTTAGTCTTGATGGACGTGCAGATGCCGGTTTTAAGCGGTCTCGAAGCGGCAGCGATGATTCGGGAGCTGGAAAAGACGAGCGGCCGGCACATGCGCATCATTGCGCTCACAGCCAACGCCATGAGCGGCGATCGTGAGAAATGCCTCGCCGCCGGCATGGACGGTTATCTCTCGAAACCCATCCGTGTCGAAGAACTATTAGCGGTGCTGTAGAGCGGGCTATTCGCTCGAGTCAGTGCTAACCTTAAGCACGGCAAGAAACGCTTCTTGCGGAATCTCCACGCGTCCCACCCTCTTCATGCGGCGCTTCCCTTCCTTCTGCTTTTCCAGAAGTTTGCGTTTGCGCGAGATATCGCCGCCATAGCATTTGGCCAACACGTTCTTGCGCATCGCCGCAATCGTTTCGCGCGCAATGATTTTGTTCCCAATCGCCGCCTGCAGTGCCACTTCAAACATCTGCCGCGGAATCAGTTTTCGCAACCGCTCAATCAGCGTCTTCCCGCGCTCGTAAGCAAAATCGCGATGCACAATCATGCCCAGCGCATCCACCGGCTCACCGGCAACCAGCACATCCAGCTTCACCATGGGCGAAACGCGGTGGCCCGACAATTGATAATCAAGCGACGCATAACCGCGGCTGGCGGACTTAAGCCGATCGTAGAAATCCATCACGATTTCGTTCAGCGGCATTTCATACAGAAGTAAAATCCGGTCCCCGCCAATGTATTCGAACTTCTTTTGTATGCCGCGCTTGTCTTCCAGAAGCTTTAGAATTTCGCCCACATACTCTTCGCGCGTAATAACCGTCGCATCGATGATCGGCTCTTCAATCCTTTCAATATTCGAAGGATCGGGGAATTTTTGCGGATTATCAACCTCCACCAAATCCCCACTTGTAGTCGTCACCCGGTAACGCACGCCTGGCGCGGTGGTGATCAAGTCGATCTGAAACTCACGCTCCAATCGCTCCTGAACGATCTCCAAGTGCAACAGCCCAAGAAAGCCGCAACGGAAGCCGAAACCCAGAGCGACCGAGTTTTCGGGTTCAAAGTTAAACGCGCTATCGTTAAGGCGAAGTTTTTCCAAAGCATCGCGCAGCAAACCATGCTCATGTGATTCGACAGGATAAAGCCCCGCGAATACCATGGGCTTGATCTCTTGAAAACCAGGCAGCGGTTCCGTAACTGTCGTCGGCTCATCTGTGATCGTGTCGCCAATCATCGCATCAGACACCGTCTTGATATTCGCGAAAAGAAAACCGGCTTCGCCTGCGCCCAGTTCGTCGCACGGCACCGGCTTCGGCGACTGATATCCCACACCGTCCACTTCAAAAGACTTACCGTTTGACCAAAGGCGAATCTTCTGGCCTTTGCGTAACGTGCCGTCGATGATACGCGTCAGAATGATAACGCCGCGGTAGGGATCGAACCAGGAATCGAAGATAAGTGCGCGCAAAGGAGCGCTAGGGTCGCCTTTCGGCGCCGGCACCTTTTTAACGATTTCTTCCAGGATTTCTTTAATTCCGACACCGTTCTTGGCGCTGGCCAGCACGGCTTCACTCGCGTCCAGTCCGACCAGTTGCTCAATTTGTTCGCGGATGCGCTCGGGTTCGGCGGAAGGCAGATCGATTTTGTTAATAACCGGAATGATTTCCAGATTGTGATTCAGCGCCAGATACGTATTGGCGAGGGTCTGCGCCTCGACGCCTTGCGAAGCGTCCACTACTAACAACGCGCCTTCGCACGCTTGTAAGCTGCGCGAAACCTCGTACGTGAAATCGACGTGGCCCGGCGTATCAATCAGGTTTAGCTCGTAAAGATTGCCATCGTCGGCTTTGTAATTCAGACGAACAGCATGCGCTTTGATCGTGATGCCACGCTCACGCTCGAGATCCATGCTGTCGAGGACTTGTTCCATCATTTCGCGAGACGACAAGGCTCCGGTAAATTCCAGCAAGCGGTCGGCTAGCGTGGATTTGCCGTGGTCGATGTGCGCAATGATAGAGAAATTGCGTATGAAGCGGGGGTCCATGTTGCGGTAGACTGAGGGGTAAACTCCAAGTATCCCATAGCGACTCTCCGTTTCCGCATTCATGTCATATCAGACTTTCCAAGGCTCACTCGACGCGACTAACCTGCGCATCGCGGTTATCGTAAGCCGTTTTAATGAATTCATCACTGAACAACTGTTGAAAGGTGCTTTGCAGGTTCTCGAAAAACATGGTTGCCGGCCGGAAAATATTTTGTTTGTGAAAGTGCCCGGCGCGTGGGAACTCGCCGCGGCCGCGAAACATGTGGCACCTAAGTGCGATGCCATCGTTGCCCTCGGAGCGGTAGTACGAGGCGATACGCCTCATTTTGATTATGTGGCGGGAGGCGCCGCTGAAGGTCTCAATCGGGTAACGCTCGATACCGGTGTACCCGTTGCCTTCGGCGTTCTCACCACCGACGACATGCAGCAAGCCATGGACCGCGCCGGCGGCAAGAGTGGCAACAAAGGCGCCGAAGCGGCTGAAGTGGCTATCGAACTGGCGAACCTGGTAAAGCAGTTGAAGGAAATCCGCTAATATGGCCGCTCGCCACCGATCGCGAACGCGCGCGCTCCAGGTTTTGTTTGAGTGGGACATGCGGCGCGAATCCATCGATCGCGCCATCGCTCATTATTACGACACGCTTCATGCCGAAGAAACTGAGACCTCCGTGCAACTGAAGCCCGATCCTTTCATGGAGGAGCTCGTGCGCGGCACCGTTGCCAACGCCGAGGAGATCGACAAAAAAATCGAAGCGAAAGCGGCAAACTGGCGTTTGGACCGCATGGCCGTTGTCGATCGCAACATTCTGCGGTTAGCAATTTACGAGCTGGAACGGAATGAACTGCCCGGCCCCGTCGTCATTGACGAAGCGCTCGAACTAGCGCGCCAGTTTTCGGGCGACGAATCGCTGTCCTTCATCAATGGCGTCCTCGACGCGGTACACCGGCAATCTACTTCAAAATGACCCGCGCCAAACCTGCGTTATTGGACGTATCGTAAACCCGAACCACCAATAAATGCTCGCCTTCTTTCACGTTCTCCAGATGTAAATGGAAGCGTTCGCGCGGCGAGTCGGTCACCCCATCAACCGATTCCACTGGCTGCCAAAAATTCGCGTCAACCGAATACTCGCACAACCGCAGCGGGCTCGATTTGTCTTCCGCCTCGATATCGGCATCCAAAACATTTCCGTTGCGCGTTACTTTGCCAAAAGACACCAACGGCGGCGTGTTGTCAATGAGCACGGGAGAACTCGTAATTTCCGCCTCAAGCGCGAATTCCGGAGGATTCGCAGGCGCGTCCGATGCAACCACTTTAAAGTAATATCGTCCGTCGGCGAACACATCGGGATCAAGCAGCAGCGTGTTATCGAACATCCGGTTGCGGATCAGATGCCAATTCGTTTCTTCTTCGGTCCTGAAATAAAGCGCGTAAACAAGGCGGTCGGCATCCGGGTCGTCAGCTTGCCACGAGATCTGCGTCTGCGTCGCCTGCAAACGTCCCACTGTTTGGGTGGCCGATGACGCACGAACTGGCAGCCGGCGCTTCACCCGTGTCGGTAACCGTGATCGAATAAGCGGCAGTGGAACTCGCAGCCGTGTTCCCGGATTTCTGCGGCGTATTCGATAAAACCGAAATCACACTGATGCTATGCACCGCGGGTGGACCGTTGCGCGGCAGATACGGAATATCAACGGTCGAAATAGCAGCGTTACTGGCTGCCGGCCACTCTGCTCGCCATTGTATAAAGCGCGCCACCGGGCTCGTCATCAGAGCATGCGCCGGGTCGCTGATCGGCGCAGACCACGCACTCCACGTCTGATCAGGACGGGCCGTATTCCCCGTACGCGTGCGGAACGCCACATTCCCGCCTCTTCCGTGCCATTGCAGATGGCCCCAACGGGCCACACTCGTCGAATCATGAACCTCCGATTCATACGAAGACGGCTCACTCCCAGGCGGCGCAAAAGCCAGTAGTCGCCCAGGATCGCTCATCGCGGCAAACAATATGCCGTTCGCTTTCAGCAGGCGTGTCGTTTCTCCATTGCCTGGCTCGGCAAGCAAGGTGGTTTGATGATCGCGCCAACGATAAATACGCCCATTCGCGTCTGTCGAAAAAATAAGATCGTCACCGTCAAGGATCAGATCGTACACGTTTTCGTCCTTCGACGTGCGCAAAGTTTCTACCGAGCCATCGGGTGAGATGCGATAAATGGCGGACTTCTCCACGCCGCTGACTTCGCTGACAGAAGCCGAAGTCGCCGCGCCCGACGATTGCGCAGTGGCGTTTGACTTACTCGTGTCGGTTGGAATCTTTACGCCGCCTTGTTCATCCTCTTTCGCTTCATTCACCGTGATTACAGTGGGCGAACTTGCAACGGCTGTCGTAGAAGAGGTTGTCGTAGCAGCTTGACCGCCGTTGCGAGTAGAGAGCGCGCCGCCCATGGCAGCGACGTAGAGAATACCTTTCGCGTCAATCGCGATCGCGCGTATCTCAGGCAGTGACGAGTCATACAGAACACTTGCCTTTCCCGCCGCGCTGATGTCGTACAAAAGCCCATTAGGATCAGTGCCCGCAATCACGTGACCGTTAGCCGCCAGCGCCAGCGCCGTAACATTTGCTTGGCCTGTTTCATAGTAGAGCTCTGCGTTAGTGGCGCCAGCAGCAAGACGGTACACACGCCCCGGTTCTCCTGTTGCAATGTAAAGCTCACCATTGCGCCCCGTTTGAATGGCCCAGATGTATTTGGCCGGAGCTCGCCAAAGTTCCCGCACGTTCGAACCTTCAATGCGATAGACGCTGCCATTGGGTGAACTGCCCGCATAGAGAACGCCTTTTGCATCGGCCCCAACGGCGAACACTTCACTCTGCGGAGCCGTCCAAATGAGCGACGACTTACCGTCAGGCGAGACTTTGTATACTTTTCCGGAATGACCAGTAGCCGCGAAAATGCCGCCTCCCGGAGCTGCGGCAATCGACCACAGCGCTGGCTGATCCAGCCGCGTAGACCAGCGAACGGAGGGCCCCGGCTGCAGAACACCTTCGGCGCTCAGCGAAAGATTAATAAGGCGCCCTTTGAGGAAATCGGAAAAGCCGTTGACCTCCCAAACGGTGCTGGTGGCCGCCGATGCGGATAGGGACAAAACGCCCAAGGCAGATAGTAAGCGAAGGAGTTGCAAGCTATCTACATAGTAAAGGGCGAGATCGACCGCGCTCAAATAGTACTTTACATAACAAAGTACATTGCGGTATTCTGCAAGAGAAGCGCCTGGGAGGGCGTTCCCTTGTTGAAACGAATCGTTGCCATCTCTTTTATCTTTGCGGCCACCAGCATTGCCTGGATGATCCTCGGCACAACCATTTATGCACGTACCAATTCGTTCGAAGACCGCCTGAAAGCGGGCGTGTCTTCCATTTGGGGAGAGTCACAAACACAGAAGCCGCCGGCGGCTAGCATCGTGCTGAAAGATCAGAAAGAGGTGACCGAGGTAGTCAACGAAAAGGTAGTCAAAAAGATGGAGACGGTCGATCGGACGAGCTTTCTGCCGGTAGATTCGAGCGACATCCATGTAGCGCTCGATCTAGAACACCGCCAGAAAGGGCTTCTTTGGTACAGCACGTATACGGTGGATTTCTCGGGCGAATACACCTACCGGAACAGCGAAGCTTCTCCGCAAAACGTCACCTTCGATTTGAAATATCCGGCGCAGCAAGCCATTTACGACGCCGTTTCAGTAGAAATTGACGGCAAGCCAGCGGCGTTCACACCTTATCAGAGTGGCATTATCGCCGCCGCCAATATCGGCGCTGGCGAAACAGCAAAGTTACGCGTGGCTTATCGTTCGCACGGCCTGGACAGTTGGAACTACAAGATGGGCGATGACGTGTCTCAATGGAGGAACTTCCAGCTAACGATGACCACGAATTTCAAAGACATCGATTTTCCAAGCAACGCGCTCGCGCCCACCGAAAAACATCAGCAACAAAAAGGCTGGGATTTGGTCTGGCGTTATCAGAACTTGATTTCCGGCTTCTCTATTGGCATGGTGATGCCTGAGAAATTACAGCCCGGACCGCTGGCAAGTGAGATCAGCTATTTCGCACCGGTTTCCCTGTTCCTCTTTTTCTTCGTCATGTTTACCATCACGTCGCTACGCAATATCGAACTGCATCCCATGAATTATTTCTTCATCGCAGCAGCGTTTTTCGCGTTCCATTTGCTTCTTGCTTATTTGGCCGATCGCATCTCCATTCACTGGGCGTTCTTGATCTGCTCAGCCGTCTCTATTTTTCTAGTCATCTCCTATTTGCGCTTAGTCGTGGGCTTACGTTTCGCCATGCTAGAGGCAGGTGTAGCGCAATTCGTTTACTTGGTGTTGTTTTCGTATTCGTTTTTCTTGAAGGGATTCACCGGACTGGCGATTACTATAGGATGCATCGTCACTCTGTTCATCGCCATGCAGGCGACGGGAACCATCCGCTGGAAAGAAAGGTTTAACACCTCCGGTATGGCCATTTCGCCGGTGAAAGCAGTTTAAGGCACAACCGCAATCGGGGCTCGCCAGAAAGCGGCCTTATGGCCAGTCGAATCAAGCACCGAGATTTGGCATTCATATTGTCCGAGTGGCAGCGCACCGAGCGGGATGTTGAACTTGATCGGCATCGTTTTCAGGCGATTGGCTAAGTCGCTGGTCACTTTGATCGGGGTGTCTCCCACACTTTCTCGCGGTCGTTGATAGAAGCTGACGAAGGCCAGGAGCGGCCGAGCCGTCTCCGCCCCTGGCTCGTAAGCTTGCAGATAGACGAACATGTCCCGGCCCTTGCTGAAAACTCGCGTCACACTCGGAATTAGCTTCTGCCCGTCTTCAACCAGCGGATTCGCTGGCTCTTCCTTCTGCGCCTTGTCTTTCACCGCGTTGTAGAGAGCATCTTTGAAATCGACGCGCTGGCTGCTCAAGACCACTGAGCTGATGGGTAGGCGCTTCTCTTCTTTGTTTAGATTGGGAATCACAAACGAGGTCTTGATATGTCCCGATCCTGCCGGTCTCGTCATCGCGCGCCAGGAATTTGATTGAGTACTTGCCCGGAAGCAGCGTGAAGCCGGTATCGTATTCAATCGGCCGTTTCGCCAATTCGGCGGCCGTGGCATCGCTCAGCTTGATGTTCACCTTATCGCGCACGTTAGAGATCGTGGTACCGTAGTCGTCCTTCACTTCGCCAATGAAATCAATCAGCGTGTGTTCGCCGCCGCGGCGTTTCACCAGCGCCAGCTCGCGCCCCGGAATCTTCACAACAATCGGCACGAAATATTCAGCGCGATTCAACTGGAAATAATCCACTTCCATGCGCGATGGTGAGTTCCGTGATCGGATCGCCCAACATCAGCGCATCTTCCAATTGCCGCTCTTTGTCGACAGCGGTAAATTTGCCGAACTCTTTGCCGGCGAAATAGCCTTGGCGGTAATCGAATTTCGCGGCGACATCGCGCGTCAGCGTGATCTTGACGCGGCGGAATTTGCCGTCGAGCGCGGCGTTTCTGGTGTAATAGCCGATGACGTAATAGCTCGTCACCGCTTGCTGCGCCTGCACAATTCCCTTGGTCAAATCGTTGTAATCGAGCAGCGCTTTGCCGCCGGTATCGGAAGCCAGCGTAAAGAGAGTATCTTGCGACTGCTGAAAATTCGATGTTGCCGCCAGCGCCGAATTGCCGGTGTACATGCCCGATGCCGCCCGGCGAACCTTTGCGTGGCGTCGCCCAACGGCGCTTCGGCCACCAGTCCGCGCGCATCGATCGGCCAGAACGAAACTCCCGCGCGCATCGCGGCATTGATCGTGGCATGCAGTTGTGCCTGGTTGTTCATGCCGTTCAAACGCAAGCCGCCCGCGAAATAAATGAGCGACTTCTTCTCGTTCAATTGCCCCAACATGGTGGCGGCGGTTTGCAGCGCCGATAATTGACGGTCGGTATTGAAGATGTTGAACTCGCTATCGTCTTGGCCGAAAGCCGCGCCCGTGTCGGCAGCACTCGCGTCGGTGGTGGATGCATCAAGCCCTCGCGCTCGCCAACAATCATCGTGCCGACGATGCTCAAGAGTCGGCTGCGGTCGTCCGTGAAATCTTGCAGCACGTCAACGGCGCCGCCCGAATAGCGCATAATCGCCATCAGATCAGGCGCTCTGCATCTGCGTCTGGATAAACTGTTTCGCCGCATTCAGCGCGCGCATCTGCTCGCCTTCTTGCATGGCCGTCATATCGAAATACAGAGCCAGCAAGCGGCGGTCTTTGTATTTCACGCTGCCTGTGGCTTCGGGCGAAATGTGCGTGTTGCCAAGCTTGTCAAAGATGTGGACTTGGCTGGTGTCAGCCGGCACGGTGACAGCAGAAGCAGGCGCTTTAGGCAGATCCTGAAATTCAAAAACACGAATCGTCTGCGGCACGCCATTCTCCGAGACCACGAAATCGGTGGGAGTGAGACCCACAACCGGATTTCCGCTCTTGTCCGTAACAACGACAGTTTCAACAACCAACTGAGTGCTGCTCGAAAATGTGACCGGCTCCTTCGGTTGCTGGGCAGAACAGGCCATCGCTGCCAGCACGAAAATCATGATCAACCGCATGATTCAAAACCTCAGTCTCAGAGTGGTTTGCAAGCTCCGCATGTTGTTCGCCGCAAGCGGCAAACCGAATTGAGAGCTGCCAATCGTCGTGTTCCAACTGGTAAACGCCACATGATTCAGGGCATTCGCCGAATCGATACGCAGGTCAAGATTGAACCTATCGTTCAATCGAAACGTCCGCCCCATCGAAGCGTTCAACGTGAACTGCGCCGGACCATTGATGGTATTCCGGCCCGCGTTTCCCCATTGCCCCGGCAACGGCGTAACATAAGCCGCTGGATTGAGAAACAGTCCAGAGGGCGCTGAATAAAGTGGCGCACCCGTGTAATCCGGACGAAGCGAACCGCTAAAACCCGTTCCGTTTACCGGCACCGGCAGAGTCGGAGTTTCAGGCAATCCGCTACCGGCGGTGATCAGCGTGGCAAAGGTCCACTCTTTCAGCAACGCCCCGCGCCAGCCGGAAAAGAGAGTTCCTCCCGCCAGACCCATCCCGGTTGTGTATTGGATCTGCGCGTTCAAAAGGTGACGCTGATCAAAATTAGACCGGCTTCGTTCCGCACTGAGATCGAGCCAATTTTGAGCAATCATCGCACTAGACGCGCCGCTAGCGACCGGTGGCAGCAAAGCAGAATTAGGCGACCCATTGCCAGATGCCGAAGCACTCTGAGTGAGTGTGAAACCTTGACCTCCCAGGGACGAGTCGTCGTCAATCGATTTCGAATAGACATATTGAAGGGTCGCCGTCAGTCCACTGTGCAGCCGCCTTCGCAATTGAATCTGACCAGCCTCGCGTGATGAATTGCCATTTGAATTGAGATAGACGAAGCCCAGCGGGACAGCCAGCGCAAGTTTGCGCAGCGCCATCGGGCGCGGTATTGGGCAGATATTCCTGCATACCCCGTGTTCCCTTGATACCTAAATATGTGGCCACAAGTTGCAGCGACCCTGGAAGATCTCGCTGAACCGAGAGTTGCCAGGTTTGCGCGTAGCCGATTCGGAAGTTCGGGTTAACGGCAAAGGTATCGGCAGTGGTTAACGACGAAGCGTTGAATCCATTGGCAAGAGTGAGTGGATTCGCGCTGTTATTTGACACGCTTAGACTTTTTGAGAGCGGCGCCTGCTGTGCCATCTGAGAAGCGATGTTTTGATAAACGGAGGTGTTGTCGTAAATGCCATAGCCCGCGCGCACCACAAGAGACGAGCCCGAGAGCGGCCGCCATGCCACGCCGATACGTGGCTCAAAGCCCCTTTTATCGGGACGGATCAGGGATGCCGGATAATGCTCACCAGTAAGTGGACCAGTGGGATTGTTCGCCACAACCGGAGCAACCGCCGCAAAACCTGGAGCTATATCCAAATTCACGAGCCTGCCATAGAGTTCGGAGATGGGCGCGCCATACTCCCAGCGCATGCCAAAATTCACGGTCAGTTCGGGACTGACTCGCCAATCGTCCGCAATATAGGCGTCGTAGATGGAGTCACGAAAATACTTGTCGGCATTGCCGAAAGCGATAGCGCTGGTATCGGGAACGCCCAGCAGAAAATCGGCGAAGTCACTGCCATCAGCAGCGCCGGTAAAACCAAAACTTCCGCGCGGGTTTTGCTGAGACAAATAGTTGAACTGTTGCCTGCGGAAATCGCCGCCAAAAGTCACATAGTGGCGGCCGCGAATCCACAACGTGGAATCGGATAACGCTGCCCGTTTGATTGTGGTTTGTGGCAGGCAGACCATCGGAAAGCCCCGCAATACCGCTCGAAAAACTCAAACTGGGTGGCCCCCAATTCACCGGCGATTGGTTGTTGCCCGAAATACCAGCGAGCCCGGAAACATTTTCACGATTCTCAAAATACGGCGTGTTGTGCGTGGACAAACGGCTAAATTGATAACCGGTATTCGTAAACACATGCGAATTAAAACGATGCGACCAATTGGCGTCGGCCGTCAGACCGAGCACATTCGAAGTGTCTAGAAAATTGAAAAGATTCGGGCTGCTGGAACGAGTGTCCTGGAATGCGAAGCGTCCATAGAGTTGATCGCGCTGACCGATCGACTTATTCAGCCGGGATTGCAGGGCATCCTGATGCGTAACATCAACTAATGGAACCTGATAGTTATAACGCGTGCTCCCGGCAAAGTTTGGCAGCGGATAGTAGCTCAAAAGGGCCAACGCTTGCGGGCTAATGCGGCTCAATGGGACAACGCTGCCATCGCGCTCGGCAAGAGTCGGCATCAATCCGTCGCCGGTGCTGGCATTGCGGTTGCGCGTCCATTGATAGCCAATGAAGAAGACCGGTCCGTTCTTCAACAGGTGCGGAATTTTTAGCGGACCTCCTAACGTTGCAACTCCCGTAAGGCGTGTGTAAGAGGGCTTGGGCGTGTCTTGCCCCGTCAAAGAAAACGAGCGCGCATCAAGGGCCGAATCGTCGCCGATGATGCCGATGCTGCCGTTATAAAGACCATGACGCCCAACGCGGCTATTGCCAAACGCAGGGAATTGCGCAAACGGTGAGGCAGCACCGTTATTGGTGCTGCCGTTGATCAATAAGCCATCTGAAGCGCCGGCGCTTTCTTCCTCGCTTTTGGCTTCTTTCGGCGCAGGCGCCTTGGGCGGCCGTTCGGGCGTGGGTTGCCTGAACCGGAGCAGGCGACCGCTAGGTTGTTTGTACCGCTGCTTTAACTTGATCAACCGGCAGCAGCGTCAACTCCCACTTCTCGCGAGGCGTATTAGCACTTACTGTCACTTGCCGGCTCTGTGCTGCAAACCCCGTCATCTCTGTTTCGATTTTCCAAACTCCATCGGACAGATCGGCGAAAGTATAAAGACCCGCTTCATTAGTAGTGGTCACTCGCCTTATTGCGTCATGTCTGGCAATAACAGTTACGCCAGGAACAGGCAAGCCGTTGAAGAGCACCTGCCCCGAATATTCAGAGGCCACAGCACTCACTGTGAAGAGCAGCAGCCCAACAACAAGGCACTTCACAAACAATCCTAGTTTTCGGAAGCTTTCTCTGCGTGGTCAATCACCAGAAGATCAACCGAACCTTTCTGCGATTCCAGTTTGAGGCCCAACTGCTCCTGAAGAGCCGTGAATAAAGATGGGCCATTAGCATCGGGCGGCGGAGGTCCGTCTCCCGGACCTTTGAATCCCTGATCATGGCTTTCGTCAGGAGTCCATTTCAGTTCGAAGTTGTAATCGCCTTTGAGACCTGTCTGATCAATCACTTTTCGGCCCACCTGATTCGAAAGTGAATTGGCAAGAAATAACAACTTGACGCCTTGGGCGCTCAGTTTCGCCGCGCCCCATCCGCATACCGCCGCGCATCGGGCGTTTCGGATCAGGCGCCGCCGGCGCATCTTTGGAATCAGCTTCCGTTTTCACTTCAGGGGGAAGCTCTTTGATCTTTGGACCGCCTCTTCGCAACCACCAACGCATAAATCGTGCCCTCCTTCGATTCCTTGTGCAAAGTGAGCTTGAAACGATCGGCCAAAAGCGCTTGGATCATCTGCCTGCGGCGGTCAATGTCGGCCTTGCGCTGTTCCTCGGTCATGGTGCGCAGATCATCGGGCGGACCGCCTTCGGCCTTGGCCTCGATATCGTATTTGTCCGAATCGATCCAAGAAGGACCACCAGTAATTTGAAAATTTTGCACGTCGTAGGCCAGACCAATCAGCATCTTCAAGCTGGCGTTGTCAGCTTTGAACCGCCCGCCGGGTTGGAACATGATGCGTGTACCCATACCGCCGGTTTTGTTCGGTTTGACGGAGGCTACGTCAAATGTGGGCGCGGGTGTCTGTGCAAAAGCTTGGGCAACATAGAACAAGATCAGCAGAAATCCCGCACGGAAAAGCATCCCACGCTCCTGAAGTTAGATACTTGATGATATCTTTTGACGAACTCGCTCAGTTTTCGGTAGGTGCGCTAGGCGAGAATATTCAAACCCAGTGAAGCACGCTTTCGGCTGCGCCGGTCAATGGGCGTGATCTCATAAGTTTCTTCAATGCGGTTGGCCAGTTCGGTGATGACTTGGAGCGTAGATGGAGTGCCCACAATGTTCGGTAGCCTGTAAGCGACCCAAATCTGTCCCATGACATCAGCCAAAACGGAACTGGGCGTGCGGATCGTTTTGTGTCTCTTATCGAAGAACGCAAAAGAGGACATTTCCGGCAACGCCGCCTGTTCGAAGGCAAGCCAAGATTTTCCGCTGCGAATGAATGGGTCAGACTGGCGCGCGCCCGTGTCTCTTTGATAGAGCAAAAAAATTCCGGCGCACATGCGCGCCACGGCTGAAGAAGACCGACGGTCGGCGAGGGTCTCATCATCGTTTCCCATAGTTTTTCCCTCAGAGAGAGTGGCCGTAAGACCCAATTCGTCTCGCAGCGTATTGAAGCGATATCTTAGTGATCGCCATGAATTTTGAGGAACTCCTCAAGCAGAAACCCTACGACCTGGGCCAGCCTTACTTCACGGGCATGCCTCATTACCCGACGCATCCGCCATTCTTGTACAGTTTGACCAAGAAACACGGCGACATTTTTATGACAATGGGTCCACTTCGGCCGCCGATGCCATTGCCTTGGGTACGCACGTTGGCACCCATATCGACGCGCTGAGCCATTTCTCCTGCAATGGCGTTTGCTTTGGCGGCCGAAGCCATTGAGCAAAGTTTTGAACAAGGCATGGCTGCGCTAGGAGTCGATACAGTTTCTCCCATTGTCCGACGTGGCGTGCTGCTTGATATTGCGGGGCAGCAAGGTGTGGACGCGCTGCCTGCCGATTTTGAGATTACGTCAAGGCATTTAACTCAGGCGGCGCGCTGTGAAATCGCGGCCGGCGATATTGTTTTGCTGCGCACCGGATGGGCAAGATATTTCTCCGACGCACGCCGGTACATCAACAACGTGATTGCGCCCGGACCCGGCGTCTGGAAGCCGCCCGCTGGTTAAGTGAGAGAAAGATTTTCGCGGCGGGTTCGGATACGGTGGCCTTTGAACGAGTGCCCAACCCGGCTATGCCGGTGCATGTGCATTTGCTGGTGGAATCGGGCATTCACATCATCGAAGTTTTGAACTTAGAGGAACTCGCGCGCGCGCAAGTTTATGAGTTCCTGTTTGTCGCGGCGCCTATGAACATTCGCGGCGCCACCGGAGCACCCGTCAGGCCGCTGGCGTTTCCCATCACTTAGTTTTTCAGTTCCACGGCAATTACCTCAAACGGTTGATCGCTCAGATTTTCTTCGGTGTGGGTAATCGGCGTGCCCCATGAAGCGTCACCGGCCTTGTGTTTCACTAGAGCCACGTTGCCTTGCGAATCGGTGACGCGAAACTCCTGATCGGTCAGAAACACGGTCACGCGGTTTAGTGCATGCTCGTGTTTCGGCGCAACGCCATGCGCTGGAATCTTTGCGCGAATCACGCGAACCTGTGAATTTTCGAATGCCACTTTGTAATCTTTCGCGTCAACTTTACTGGGTCGAGATTGCTCACAATCGGCTTCTTGTTGCCTGGCTTCTTGAGTTCGATTTCAATAATATTGAACGGATTGTCGCTTACCACTTCAGGCGAATGCATGCCGCTCGCCGCGCTCCATTGCAACTTCTCCCGCTCTGAACGTGAATATTTCCGGCTTGCGTCCATCTTGGTATTCGAACTTCTGCAAGCCCGGCTGCAGATAGATCATGACGCGGTTGAGCTTGTGGTCGTGAAATTTGCCGGCCACGTGAGGCTTCTCCAAAGCGCGAATCACCTTCACTTGATCGTTTTCAAAAAGAACGGCGGACGGCTGGGTAGGAATGGCCGCGGCGAAGAGTTGACACGAAACTAGAAGACCGGCGCAGAGAAGCTGAAATTTCATAAGCACCGATAGTATCGCGACCAGCCTTCGCAGAGAATTGAGGAAGTGAACATTCCTAATCGCAATGCCATTTCGAGAGCCGCTGCGTTGGTTCGCCGTGTGGCCAACAATGCCCGTAACCTTGTCGCCTTCGCATGGCGCATGGATAAGAAAGTTACTTTTCTCTACAACCTTACGGCAGCTCTATCGGCGCTTTCGCCGCTGGCCGGCAGTTATGTTCTGAAGCTGCTGATTGACCATCTGCAACAAGCGCAGCATTCGCTGGCGCCGACCGTGCCTGTGATTCTGGCGGTAGTTTTAGGAGCGCGCTACCTTGTCGGATTTCTAGATGGACTGCTTTATTGGAGCCTGAATCAAAACTATCTCGACTATATCTTCCGTTACAAACTGCAGAACGAGATCACCTTTCGTTTTCAACAGAAGATCTCGGAACTCGATCTCGCCTATTTTGAAAATCCCGCCACCCAGGATCTGATCACCAAAACGCGCGACACCATGCAGTGGCGGCTTCCTGAATTCTTGCGGTCGTTGTCGTATTTTCTGATTGCCATTTTAGGTTACTTAGTGGCGTTCGTGGTGCTGGTGCCCTATGGTTGGTGGCTGCCGGTGTTGCTCAGCTTTATGGTTTTGCCGCGTTTGTTCTTGCAGGCAAAGTTCGGGGCCATTCAGTGGTCCCTATGGGGGTCGGGTGCCCCGCAATCGAAGAAGCTTTGGTATCTGAATTACCTGCTGCAAGAACCGCTCACCGTGCGTGAAGTGCGAATCACCGGCTCAAGCGGCGCCTTGTTAGACAAGTTTCGCAACATGCAGGAGTATTTGTTTCGTCTCAACAAAAAAGGGCTAGACCTGTACCTGCGTGTGTTGGTCATTCCGCCGTTGCTAGAGACCTTGGTTCTTTTCGCCATCGCCTGGCGCTTTCTTCCACAGGTGACCGGTGGTGCGCTGACGATTGGCAGTTTCACGCTCTTGGTAAGCATGCTCGATCAGCTTGGCTCGCGGGCGGCCAACGCTTCCACACAATTCGCACACATCTATGAGAACAGCCTTTATGCCGACCATTACTTTGAATTCCTAGCGCTGCCGGATCTGATTCCGAAAGCAACACAGCCCGTGTCGCTGGGCGACCCGACACCGCCGCGCATCGAGTTTCGCAACGTGCGGTTTCGCTATCCGGGCAGTCAGAGAGATGCGTTATGCGGTGTTTCATTTGTTATTGAGCCAGGAGAAAGCGTTGCACTGGTGGGGCACAACGGAGCGGGCAAAACGACCATCGTTAAGCTGCTGTGCCGCTTTTATGACCCGCTTGAAGGCGGCATTTTCGTCAACGGCGTGAACTTGAAGGATGTCGAGACTAGCGAGTGGTACAAATTCCTGGGAACGCTGTTTCAAGAATTTGTGCGCTACCACTTCAGCGTGCGAGAAAACATCATGTTAGGCGCGCCGGAGCGCAACGATTCCGAGGCTATGAAAGAGGCAGCGCGGCGTTCCGGTGCGGCTGAATTTATTGAGCGTCTGCCCGGCGGATATGAGCAGATTTTAGGGAAAGAGTTTGAGGATGGCGTTGATCTATCGGGTGGGCAATGGCAAAAAATAGCGATCGCCCGCGCCTTCTATGAGTCGCCGCCGGTTCTGATTCTGGATGAGCCCACCAGCGCGATTGACGCGGAAGCTGAGTATGACATCTTCAGTAACCTGGAGCAGCAATATAAGAACAAGACGCTGATTCTGGTGTCGCATCGCTTTTCTACCGTGCGTAACGCCGGCAAGATCATTGTTTTAGAACACGGAAATATAGTAGAAAGCGGCTCACATGATGAACTTATGGCGTGCGGCGGCGAATATTCAAAACTGTTTCAGATCCAGGCGCGGGGGTATCGTTAACTTGAAAAGACTTCTTCTCTTCTTAGGACTGGCTGCGGCGCCGCTGATCCGTGCTCAATCTCTTGCGCCGCAACCAGACGATCGCTTCAAAGCTGACATCCTGTTGATCGTCGCGCATCCCGATGATGAAGGCATGGCCATTGGCTATTTCGCCAAAGCCGTACTTGATCAACATAAGCGGGTAGCGATTGTCTATGGCACACGCGGCGATGGCGGAGAGAACGCTGTCGGCGTCGAAAAGTCCGCGGCGTTGGGAGCTGAACGCGAGATGGAAGCACGCAAGGCCGTCGCCTCGATTGGCATTACCAATGTGTGGTTTCTGGGAGCGCCCGATACGCCGGGCCAGAACGTGTTGCATTCTTTAGAGGCATGGAATCATGGCTCGGCGCTGTGGCAGATCGTGCGGCTGGTCCGGCTCACTCGTCCCCAGGTTGTTATGAGTTGGCTGCCGGCATTTTCCGTTGGCGAAAATCACGGCGACCATCAAGCGGCCAGCGTGCTTGCTACAGAAGCGTTTGACACGGCGGCCGATCCAACGGTATTTCCGGAGCAGATGGCTGAAGGCTTGAGCACCTGGCAAGCACAGAAACTCTATTTCTTCTCCGATACAGCCAACCCTTCGGCGCTCGATGGCAAAGGGCCGCAGTACCCGTGGGAGGAGATGTCGCCCTCGCGCCACGTGACTTATGGAAGGCTGGCGCTCGAGTCTATTGCGAATCACCGCACGCAAGACTATCCGGGTTTGCTCGCGGAACGGGCGCTTAAGGCGAACGACTTTGGACCGCTCAAACAAATGAAGACGCGTTTGGTTTTGGGTAAGTCTTTAGTTCCGGGCTCCATCACAGGTGATGTCTTCGAAGGTACGGTGACCGAATCCATTGAATTCAACCGGGTGCGCGGTTATGCGCCCGAGGTGGATCACGGAGTCTCAGCGGAATTGGGAGATCCGTGGGCGTTCTACCGGCAGTTTTGGAAAGCTCATAATTTAGATGGAATCGGAGAGATCTTCTCCCCGCAGATGAAGGCCGCAATGTCCTCTGAGGCGCGCATTCCTATCTTGATCCACAACGGTTCAGGCGATGCTGCCTCGGTTGATTTGAAGGTCGATGCACCCAGCGATTGGGGCACTCCCAAGGGTACCGGACGCTATCCGTTAAGACCGCATGAGAGCCGGACGCTTCTGATTTCTATTCCAACTCCAGCGCAAGCCGACGGTCACCCGCAGAAGGTGCGCGTGCGAGTAGACGGTGCTACCGGCACGGTTGCAGATCTGACATTGGACGTAACTGTCGTCACCAAGGACTTCTGACCGGCTTTGTGTGAAGTAGCCAACATTCGTGAAGCTGAGTTTGGGCTGGCGCGTTTTTGCGCTTGCGTTGCTTTCGAAACGGCTATATGATCCTCGCAAATGGAGATTTTCGGAAGTCTCACCAGTCGCCGCCGTGCCGTCAAAACCCTGCTTGCCTCCGCCTTTCCTCTCGCGCTGCTCAAAGCGCGGGAACCTGAGGAAGTGCCGCTACACTTCTTCGCGAAAACAATTGATGGAGACAAACTGTCAAGCGACTCTCTCAAAGGCAAAGTCGTTCTGCTGAACTTTTGGGCTACGTGGTGTCCGTATTGCAAAGACGATGAACGCGCCCTGGAGAAAGTCACCAAAGATTTCGAAGACAAAGGTTTGGTCGTCCTGTCAGTTGATATGGGAGAACCAAGGCGCAAGGTAAAGAAGTACCTGGAAGAGCATCCGCGCGTGTCGAAAGTTGTCTTGGCGGAAGACACGACTCTGGCGGCCATTTGCGAAGCGAAAACGTATCCGCTCTACGTGCTCATTGATCGCGAAGGTGACATCATCGGACGCCGGCATGGCGCCACCGGCGAGCGAGGGCTGCGTAGCTTTCTGACTAGGGCTGGCCTAGCAGACTCGTAGTAGAGGTACCCTTTAATTAACGATGGGTCAACTTTTGTGGCTCCATAGCCGTTGAGTTAGATGTGAGCCCACTCGTCAAATCTACGCCGATGCAACGCGGAGCGCTCGCCTTGCTTCTTCTCTCGTCGTTCTTGCCGCTGGGCTGGGCCAAAGCGCGCAGGATCAAGCAGATCAAAGCCAAGGCCAACCCTGCCGCGTATGTGGCATTCAGCCAGAAGCTGGACAAAGAAGAGCGCTTGCATCAGGCCTTAGACCGCCTTACGTTTGGCCCTCGGCCGGGTGACTTTGCCCGCATTCAATCTTTGGGATTGAATAAATGGCTGGACGCTCAATTGCACCCCGAAAAAGTTCCGGAGTCACCGGTGCTGGCGGCCGACTTGCTTCCGTACGAAACCCTGCGTTTGAGCATTCACGAAACCTATGTGAAGTATCCGACGCCTCAAATGATCGCCGCGGTGGCGCGCGGAAACGGGGCTTTGCCGGATGATCCTGAACTGCGCGCGATTGTGGTGCGTCTGGCCGACCGCTATTTGGAGCGCAAGAATCTGCCCGCCAACGAGCAGTTGAGCCAGGAGGAAGATCCCGATCTGAACCTCAAAATGAAGCTCGGCGACATTCTAAAGCAAGAGCAGATTGTCACGCTAAAGACAGGTAAGCCGGACGAGAAGCGCGCTATTTTGGAGAGCATTCCTCCCGCGAAGTGGGCCGATTTTGCCTGGGCTCTGAGGCGGCGCGAGCGGCAGCAACTCTTCAATGTGGCGCCGGTTGGATTGCGGCGCCAGCTAATGATGGCGAATAATCCGCAGGGCGTTGTGGCGGCAGACTTGGCGGAGTCGAAGATTCTGCGCGCGGTTTATAGTGAGCATCAGTTGCAGGAATTGCTGGTCGATTTCTGGTACAACCATTTCAACGTTTTCATTGAAAAGGGATCGGATCGCTTTTCGGTCACGAGTTACGAACGGGATGCGATTCGGCCCCACGTCTTCGGCAAGTTCTACGACATGCTTCTGGCCACGGCGAAGAGCCCGGCCATGTTGTTCTATTTGGATAACTGGCAGTCGGTGGGACCCGTTGAGCCAAAACCTGGACGGCCTATTCCGCAGAGGGCTGCGAAACGCGGGTTGAACGAGAACTATGGCCGCGAGCTTTTGGAACTGCACACGCTGGGCGTTGATGGCGGCTACACGCAGAAAGACGTGATTGAAGTGGCGCGCTGCTTCACTGGTTGGACGATTGCCAATCCGCGCAAGGGCGGCGATTTCGAATACAACGATAAGGTGCATGACCATGGCAAGAAAGTGGTGCTGGGCGAAATTATTCCGGCCGGCGGCGGTTTGAGTGATGGCATGCGAGTCATCAGCATTCTGGCGCATCACCCATCCACGGCGCACTTCATTTCGCTGCGTTTGGCTCAGCGCTTCGTGGCCGATAATCCGCCGCCATCGCTGGTGGATCGCATGGCGGACACGTTATATGAAGACCGGCGGCGATCTTCGAGAAGTGATGGAGACGATGCTGTATTCGGGCGAGTTCTGGTCACCGGGTAGCTATCGCGCCAAGGTCAAGACACCGTTTGAGATGGTGGTGAGCGCGGTGCGGGCCACAGGCGCAGATGTCACTTCGGCTTTCCTGCTGAACAATCAGATTCAGCGGTTGGGCGAGCCGCTTTATCGGAAGGTCGAACCTAACGGCTATCCTATTGCCAATGCCGATTGGGTGAGTTCCGCCAGTTTGCTTGACCGAATGAACTTCGCTTTGGCGCTGGCGAATAATCACGTTCCGGGCGTGAAGGTGGATCTGAGCAAATGGGTAGCGATTGGCAAGGATGACCCGATGGAAATTGCCCGTACGATTCTGGAGCAGGACCCCAGCGAACAGACGAAAGCCGCTATTGAAAAAATGCTCAGCGCGAAAGACCTGCAACAGGAATTAGCGCAAAACGCCAAAGCCGGACCGCCGCAAGTGCCCAGCTTGATCGCCGGATTGAGCTTAGGTTCACCTGAATTTCAACGTCGATAATTAGTAGGAAGACTGTTATGCCCACACGTAGAGTATTTTTGAAGAATTCCGCTTTAGCCATGTTCGGCGTTGGTTCTGCGCCGCTTTGGCTCTCGCGCGCCGTTTATGCGAAGGACGCACCGGCACCTGTGCGAAAGAAGATCTTGATCACGGTCTTCCAGCGCGGTGCGGTGGACGGGCTCAACGTGGTGGTGCCACACGGCGATCCAGCTTATTACGCATTGCGCCCGAGCATTGCGCTGCCCCGCCCTGCCGGCGGCGACAATAGCGTGATCGACCTGAATGGCGAATTCGGATTACATCCGGCGCTGCGAGCGTTAAAGCCGTTGTGGGATCGGAAACAGCTGGCGATTGTAGAGGCAGTGGGTTCGCCCGATCCGACCCGTTCGCATTTCGACGCCCAGGATTATATGGAATCTGGAACGCCGGGCATGAAGGCGACTTACGACGGATGGTTGAACCGGGCGTTACGCCCAGAAGCTAAGCCATCGCCAGTACGTGCGATTAGCATGGGCGAAGATGTGGCACGCACGCTGCGCGGCAAGAATGAAGCGCTGGCCATCGGCAACGTCAATGATTTTCAAGTGAAGGATCAGCGCATGGCTGCTACGTTCGAAAGCCTGTATGGCGTTTCGACGGATCAGGTTTTGAACACGACGGCGAAAGAAACATTCGATGCGGTTCGACTGGTGAAATCGATTCAGAGCAAGCCGTATGTTCCTGCGAACTGGGGCTGCGTATCCGAAAGGGCGGTTCGGCGATAGCTTGCAACAAATTGCCCGGATCATCAAGTCTGATGTCGGTTTAGAAGTGGCGTTTACCGATATTGGCGGTTGGGATACGCACGTCAACGAAGTGGGCGCGCAACCGCACGAAGGCCGCTTGGCACAGTTGCTGCGCGAGTTTGGCGACGGACTGGGCGCATTTGCGGCCGATATGGGAGACCGCATGGCCGATATTACGGTGGTTACGATGTCGGAGTTTGGGCGCACGGCGAAAGAGAACGGGAACCGCGGTACGGATCATGGCCATGCGAACGTGATGTTCGCGCTGGGCGGCAATGTTCATGGCGGTAAGATCTACGGCGAATGGCCGGGCTTGCAGCCGGAGCAGCTTTACGAAGGGCGTGACTTGAATGTGACCACCGATTTCCGGACAGTGCTGAGCGAGTTGGTGGCAGGGCAGTTGGGCAATCACGATCTGGCGCATGTGTTTCCCGGCTTCGAAAAGACCAAACCGGCGGGATTGTTGGCTTAGCCTAACGGCGGGCGGAGAAGAAGTAACGGCCGAAGCCGAATTCCTTATCGACGGCTAACTCTTCGGCGGAGTGAGCTTCGATATTTCGAAAGCGGCTGAACTGCAGGGCTTGGACGATATCGGGCTTTTCGTAGCAGCGCTCTTCCACGATGCTTTGGCGGCGCTGCCAGCAATCTTTCGAAGCTGTTTGTGTAAACCAGATGAGCTCGGTATGAGCCGTGTGGGTGACCGGATCATACATGCCGCGCGACAAGCCCACTGCGTCGTGGCGGATATTGACCAGCCATTGATGCAGGTCGAGCGAATAGGCTTCTTCCAGGTTCATATCGAAGACGAACAAGCCGCCGGGTTTGAGAGCGCTGTAAACGCCGCTGAAGACAGCTTGCAAATCTTCCAGACTGAGAATGTGGTTCAGCGAATCGAAGGTTGAAATGGCAGCGTCGAACGGGCCTGGCACATTTAGGTGGCGCACGTCTTGAACAAAGAATTCGACTTGCGGCAGGTCGCGGCGGGCGATCTCGATCAAAGCCTTAGAGCTATCCACGCCGGTGATGTCATAGCCGTGTTTCACGAGCTCGGCAGTCACATGGCCAGAGCCGCAACAGACGTCGAGTACGCTCGCGTTGGGCGAGAGCCTGGCAAAAGAACAGACGTTCCAATGCAGGCAGAGCGCCGGGCAAATACGAATTTGCCCAGAGCGTGTGGTACATGACAGCCACATCGTCATAAGAAGATTCAGACATCTAGCGGGTTACTTCCTATTTATGCACGGTGGATAGAATGAACCTGGATTCACTATGCGAGTGCAGGAACTGTTTGACCTCAGCGGGCGCGTGGCTATCATCACGGGCGGTTCGATTGGACTTGGGCCGGCAGATGGCGGAAGCGCTATCGGAAGCGGGCGCGAAGCTGGTGCTGTGTGCGCGCAATAAGGAGCGCTGCGATACCGCGGCGGCCGAATTGGCAGAAGACGGGCGCGGACGTGCTGTCGCTGGGCTGCGATGTGAAGAAACAGGAGAGCATTCAGGCGGTGGTGGATCAAACGATGGCGCACTTTGGGCGCATCGACATCTTGATCAACAATGCCGGCACTTCCTGGGGCGCGCCGGTGGAAGAGATGACGCTGGCCGCGTGGAACAAGGTGATGGACACGAACATGACGGGCACGTTTCTGTTCTGCCAAGCGGTAGGGCGCGTGATGGCGGCGCAGAAGCAGGGCAAGATCATCAACCTGGCATCGGTGGCGGGATTGCGTGGATCGCCGCCGGACTTTCAGGCTATCGGCTATCAGGCAAGCAAAGGCGCGGTGATCACGTTTACCAAAGATCTGGCGTGCAAATGGGCGATGCATAACATCAATGTCAATGCGATTGCGCCGGGGTGGTTTCCGACTAATATGTCCGGCGCGGTGATTGGGCGCGATCCGGAAGGGCTGAAGAGCCGAATACCGCTGCACCGGTTCGGGAGCGAGCAAGATCTGAAAGGCGCGGCGTTATTTCTGGCATCGCGGGCATCGGATTACGTCACCGGGCATACGCTGGTGGTGGACGGTGGACAGACGGCATGGTGACACCGGTAAGGCCTGGAGAAGAGCTGAACACGGAAGCGCTCTCGCAGTATCTAGGGGCGAAAGTGGAGGTCCAACAGTTTCCCAGCGGGCATTCGAACCTGACTTACTTAGTAACAGCGGGTTCGCAAGAGTATGTCCTGCGCAGAGGGCCGCTGGGTCCGGTGCCGCCGAAAGCGCATGACATGGCGCGCGAATATCATCTATTGGAAGCCATTCATCCGCATTTTCCGGAAGCTCCGCGGGTTTTTCGGCTTTGTGAAGATACCTCCGTTATCGGTGCTGTTTTCTTCTTGATGGAACGGCGGCATGGATTGGTGCTGCGCAGTTCGATTCCTCCGGAAGTCGCGCAGATTCCGGACTACCCAGCACGCATCAGCGAGGCTTTCATACAGTGCCTGGTGCGGCTGCATGCCATCAAGGGTATGGACGCGCTGGGTAAGCCAGAAGGTTTCCTGGAACGACAAGTAGAAGGCTGGGCGGAACGCTGGCAGCGAGCCAAGACCGAAGAGATTCCGGCGATGGAGGACGTGATTCGCTGGCTACGGGAACGACGCCCGGTTTCGGGAGCAGCGACGCTGGTACACAACGACTACAAACTCGATAATGTGATGCTGCCGTTAAACAGCGTGGACCGGATTGAAGCAGTTCTTGATTGGGAGATGGCGACGGTGGGCGATCCGCTGGCCGATCTCGGGCTTACACTTTGTTACTGGTCTTGGGCGCACACGCCGGAATTGCGCGGGCCGGTTGCGCCATCCATTACAGGCCAACCGGGCTGGTACACGCGTGAACAGGTGATCAGCCGCTATGCCCAATTGAGTGGACGCGATGTGAGCCGCATTAGTTACTACGAAGTGCTGGGTATCTTCAAGCTGGCGGTGATTCTGCAGCAGATCTACTTCCGGTTTCGGAAGGGGCAGACAACGGACAAACGTTTTGAAGATTTCGGCCTGCGGGTACAAGCGCTGGTGAGTGTTGCTGCGAGGCTGGCGGAGCAGAACGCTTGAGCACTATCTATCTTGTTCGGCACGGGCAGGCGGGGACGCGAGAAGATTACGACAGGCTCTCGGACTTGGGCCATCAACAAGCGCGCTTATTGGCCGAATACTTCGATGCGCAGAAGGTCCGGTTCGATCAGGTGATCAGCGGGTCTTTGAAACGCCAGAAGCAAACGGCGGAGGCGGTTTCGAAGGATTATGTGGTTGACCCTAATTGGGATGAGTTCGACCTGACGCGCGTTTACCGCGAGATTGCGCCGCAGCTTTGTGCGAACGATGCGGTGTTCGCGCGCCTCTACGACGAGTTGAAAGAACAGATGCGGGCGAGTGCAGGTTCGAAGGCGGCGGCGGTTCATCGCGAATGGCATCCTTGCGATTCGATGGTGGTGCAGGCCTGGATGTCGGGCCGGTATGAACAAGAGGGTGAAACGTGGCAACAGTTTCATGACCGCATTGCCGCCTGCGTGACGAAGCTGCGCGAGTTGCCAGATGATCAGCAGGTGGCGATCTTCACTTCGGCTACGCCGATTGGCATCTGGGGCGGTCTGGCTTTGGACGTGTTTGATCAACGGAGCTTGCGATTGGCGGGCGTGGTTCATAACTCTTCCTACACCGTGTTCAAGCTGCGCAATGCGAATCTGCGGCTGTTTACGTTCAATGCCACGCCGCATTTGGCGGATGCGGAGATGCGGACGCATCGCTGAGGCGGGCCACTGCGATAGGATTTCTTATAGCCAAGCATTAATAATGAACTCACCAATTAACCGTTACAGCCGCGTCATCACTGAACCCAAGTCGCAAGGCGCGTCGCAAGCCATGCTTTATGCCACGGGCTTGAATGAACAAGATATTCAAAAGCCGCAGGTAGGCATTTCGAGCATGTGGTTTGAGGGCAACCCTTGCAACATGCACCTGCTCGACCTAGCCGAGAAAGTGAAAGAAGGCGTGCAAGCCGCGGGCATGGTGGGCATGCGCTTTAACACGATCGGCGTGAGCGACGGCATTTCCATGGGCACCGATGGCATGAGCTTTTCGCTGCAATCGCGCGATCTGATTGCCGATTCGATTGAGACGCTGATGGCGGCGCAATGGTATGACGCCAATATCTCCATTCCGGGTTGCGATAAGAACATGCCGGGTTGCGTGATCGCGATGGGGCGACTGAACAGGCCGTCGATCATGGTTTACGGCGGAACGATCCGGGCGGGGCATGCCGGTTCGCAGAAGCTGGATATTGTCTCGGCCTTCCAAAGCTACGGCGAGTTTCTGAGCAAGAAGATTGACGACACGCAGCGGCAACAGATTGTGCGGCATGCTTGCCCGGGCGCCGGAGCGTGCGGCGGAATGTATACGGCGAACACGATGGCCTCGGCTATTGAAGCGCTGGGCATGTCTCTGCCGTATAGTTCGTCTACGCCAGCGGAAGATCCGCTGAAGCACGAGGAATGCGTGGCGGCAGGTAAGGCCATTCGGGTGCTATTAGAACGCGATATCAAACCGCGCGACATCATGACGCGGAAGGCGTTTGAAAATGCCTTTACCGTTGCCTGCGCGACGGGCGGTTCGACGAACGCAGTGCTGCACTTGATTGCCATGGCGCATTCGGTGGACATCAAGCTGACGATGGAAGACTTCCAAGCGATCAGCGATCGGACGCCGCTACTGGCAGACTTCAAGCCGAGCGGGCAATACGTGATGGAAGACCTGCAAGCGGTGGGCGGGATTCCGGCCGTTTGCAAACTTCTGCTGGAACACAAGCTACTGCATGGCGACTGCATGACTGTTACCGGCAAGACGCTGGCGGAGAACTTGAAAGACCTGCCGGGCCTGAGCGCCGGCCAGCAAATTGTAAGGCCGCTTTCGAACCCGTTGAAGGCATCGTCCCACTTACAGATGCTAAAAGGCAACTTGGCGCCTGAAGGCGCGGTGGCGAAGATCACGGGGAAAGAAGGCTTGCGCTTTTCGGGTCCGGCCAAGGTCTTCGATTCGGAAGAAGACATGCTGCACGCGCTGGAACGCAACGAGATTCAGAAGGGCGACGTGGTGGTGATCCGGTATGAAGGGCCGAAGGGCGGACCGGGCATGCCGGAAATGTTGACACCGACCTCGGCCATTATGGGCGCGGGTTTGGGCAAAGACGTAGCGCTGATTACCGACGGGCGCTTTTCGGGCGGATCGCACGGTTTCCTGGTTGGCCACATCACTCCGGAGGCGCAGGAGGGCGGGCCGATTGCACTGGTTCGCAAGGGCGAGACGATCACGATTGACGCGGAGAAGAACGAGATCTCCGTTAACGTTGCGGCGGACGAAATGCAGCGCCGGCGCGAGGCCTGGAAGATGCCGCCGTACAAAGCGAAGCGCGGCACACTGGCGAAATACATCAAGCTGGTGAAGAACGCGAGCAACGGTTGTGTGACCGACGAGCTTTAAGCCGCCGGATAATAGCGAACGATCCACTCTGCAACGCAGCACGGTTTCTCGACGCCAGCGGCTTGCAGAGTGGCGTTGTAAACAACTTCGACACCGCCTTCGACGGTTTTGAAACTGGCCAACGTGAAACGGGCGCGGATGTTTGAACCGACCGTGACGGCGGCGGGAAAGCGCACGCGATTCAAACCGTAGTTGATGGCCATGCGGATACCGGTGATCTCGACCGCTTGTTGCATGAACTGGCTCAGCAGGCTCAACGTTAGAAAGCCGTGCGCGATGGTTGAGCCGTAGGGCGACTCTTGGGCGGCGCGCGCGGTGTCCAGGTGAATCCATTGATGATCTCCAGTGGCGCCGGCAAACTGCTGAACGCGTTCCTGCGTGATGGGAAGCCAATCGGTGACGGCGATTTCCTGGCCGACGCGGTGTTGCAGGTCTGAAAGCGAAATTGTCAACGGATTCACTTTCAAATCTTACTCTTTGGTTCGATACAATTGCGGCACTATGGCGCAGCTTGAAACGAAATTCGACATTGCCGATTCCATTGCGACGATTACGCTGAACCGACCCGATAAGTTGAACGCGTGGACGGAAATTATGGAAGGCGAAGTGCGCGCCGCCATGATGGAAGCTGACCGCAACGAAGCCGTGCGCGCGATTATTTTGACCGGCGAGGGCCGCGGGTTTTGCGCCGGGGCGGACATGTCGCTGTTGCAGACCGTGGTAGCGCAAGGGACCGGGCACAGGGTGGCGCAGGACCATATTAGCGGCGATTTTGCGCAGAAATATTCGTACTTTCCGGCTTTGTCGAAGCCGGTGATTGCGGCGATTAACGGGCCCGTGGTGGGGCTTGGGTTGATTCTGACGCTGTATTGCGACCTGCGTTTTGCGGCTGATTCGGCGAAGTTCAGTACGACGTTCGCGCGGCGCGGGCTGATTGCGGAATACGGCATTGCTTGGATGCTGCCGCGGATTGTGGGGCTGCCGAACGCTTTGGATCTGCTGTTTTCGGGGCGCAATTTTGATGCGGCCGAGGCGCTGCGGATGGGCCTGGTGAATCAAGTTTTTCCGCAAGAGACTTTTCAGGCGAAAGTGCGCGAGTATGTGAGCGGACTGGTGACGCTTTCGAGTCCGCGTTCGCTGCGGGTGATGAAGCAACAGATTTACCAGGGACTTTCGCAAACGCTGGCGGAAGCTTCGCAACTGGCTGAACAGGAGTTGCTGAAGAGTTTGAACTGCGACGACTTTAAAGAAGGTGTTGCGCATTTTGTTGAGAAGAGGGCGCCGCGGTTTACGGGGAAATGAGAAAAGGCTTTTGGCCACGGATAAGCACACTTCGGGTTTGGGCAGCGCAAAACGGCATCGGATTTCGAAGATCTAAGCGACGGCTTGCTGGTTTTCAGCCTCCGCAGCGCGGGATTCGGCCATCTCCTTCAGCAATTGTGCGCGTGTTTCGGGGGTAAGAATGGCTAGAAAGTCATCCAAATTGGGAGGTGTAAAAACAAACCCATTTTCTGCTTGAGGTGCGGCTGCTGCTTTCTTTTCAGTAGCTTGCGCCGGCTTGGCGGCTTTGCGAGTGGCCTGCAGTTCGCGCAGTTCCTTCATTTCGCGCTCGCGGCGGCGCACTAAACGGTTTTCCTGCAAGTGCAAATTGCGCAGATCGCGCTCGAGGTGAATGCGCGCCTGCATTTCCAGCACGATCGGCGGATTGTCGGCCAATGCGGGTTGCTCGTTGACCAAGTTACGGCGGGCGAGATCGAGAAGTGCGCTTTCCAGACCAGGGATGCGCGCAAGACGCCAGCGAGTGTCGATGATCGATTGCAGGAGATGCGTCTCTTCGGGACCGACTGGTTGAAACTCGTTTTGATAATCGCGGACGTGCGCCTCGTAACGAGCGGCGTCATCCGTGGGGAGCAGAACTTGTGCGCCCGTCAACCCCGTCTTGAGGGCGTTTTGCGAAATTTTCTTGCGTCCCGCCTCGCTGGTGGGACCCGTGCTGTGTTGCGCGTTGGCGCGATTGGCGTTTAGTTGCGCTTCGGATACTTCCTTTTTCGGATCCACGGCGGGATCGGGAGTGAGGTCGGCCAGGTGAGACCGGACGTTGCGAATGGCGTTCCGGACGGCGTTGTCGAGATCGCGGCGTTCTTTACGGTTCATTTTCTTCATGTGAATTTCCTGATTGAAATTGAAGTGAGCTTTTTGAGGGCTCCTGGAGGTGAAATTAGCGTGAGGGGCTGCGCGGTCGGATTGAGTTTTTGATTTTGGCGGGTGGAGAAATGGCGGGAAGGTGTTGAGGGGGTTAGGGTTACAAGTATTTTCAGATTTTTTGCGAGAGCTGTGACTGAAATCCGATCAAAGCTAAACTACGATAAAACCGAATGATCGTTAAACTACGGGTAGGCCGTATACAATGGATACAGGCGAATTCGAATGGGATGAGGCCAAAGCTGAGAGCAACCTCGCAAAACACGGCGTCAGCTTTGAGGCGGCGCGCCGTGTCTTTGACGATGTGTTTGCGGATGAGCGATGTGATTTCGAGGGTACGCCGGACGAGATCAGGTACGTCATTACCGGTAGAGTGAACGACGTATTGTTGGGGGTGGTTTATACGGAGAGCGGGGATCGCATTCGGGTCATTTCGGCCAGGAAGGCAACGGCACGTGAGGAAGGAGAATACTATCGTAGCTAAGCGACAGAATGATAGGACATTCGTTCAGGTGTTAGACGACGGCTCCACGAAGCGCCTTGAAGATAAGACAGATTGGGCCCGACTCAAGGCGATGACGGACGAAGAAGTTACGGCCGCGGCGATGGGTGACAACGACGCAAAGCCGATGACACCGGAGCAACTGCGGACCGCGCGGCGAGTGCCCCGAACCAAGACGCTGCGCCAGGCTCTCGCTATGACACAGGAAGAATTTGCGATGCGATTCCACATTCCTATCGGTACTCTACGAGATTGGGAGCAGGGGCGTTGCGAGCCGGACCAGCCGGCCCGTGCCTATTTGACGGTAATTGCGCACGATCCAGAAGGCGTAGAACGGGCATTGGCCGAAAAGCACGTATGACGGGAACTGAATTGTTTCTTCGACACTTCGACGGAAATCACCATTCGGCCCAGTCAGTTAGTAACCTTCCGCCCGCGGTTCCCGTCTAGTGCGAGATGTTGGAAGTAGATCCTCTGGGAGTTTTGTGAAATGGCCAACAGAACTTACTTTATTGCGTTGCAGGGGGCGCACTTAGTAAGATTCATTTTTGCGTGGTGGACGCAATTTAACGGAGCCAGGCGTTAATGACAGCTGTGCCGAGGGTAGGCCATGCTTTTGTTGCGCTTGGGTTATTGACGGTTGGGGCATTTGAGCGAAGTCCGGCATGGGCGCCCGCGGAAGGCGTTGACGGGTTAGCGCAGGCGTTTGAGGAGTTGGGTCCGTTCTATCTGGACGATCCGGCGCGTCCGGAACAACTGGCCGGTTGTGTGGATGACAAGAATTACGATTGCCTGTTAGTGTACGCGGGCAAGCGGGCGGCAGTAAAGCGGATCTTTGATGGCGGGCGGGCGGAAGCGCTGAAGCGAACACTTGCCACCGTCTGGATGGATTGTTCAGAGGCGCGGTTGCAGGATGGCGGGAGCGAAGGGGCGGCTTGGCTGACGTGCGACGGCGCCGTGCGGTCGTTTTTCTTCTTTTATAAACCGGGAGAAGATCAGGCGATCCGCGAGGAGCTTTCGCACATGCCCGACAGCACGATCAGGCACATCTTTATTGATGCAAAGGGGGAGCAGGAGTGGTGCGACAACAGGCCGAATGCAGAGCTTTGGAGGCAGTTAATCGATTCGTGGAGTTTCTTACAGAAATATCGAGAGAGTTATGAGGACGCGGGTTGGCTGAAACACAGCTTCGAGCAAACTGCGTTTCCGAGGGACGAGGTTGAACCGCTATTGATGTACGATCCGGAGTTTCAGATTGACGCCACGCTTGTGGAGCGGGTAGAGGCGACACTGCAATCGAAGCGGCGGTATGCGGCGCGGATGCGGAGGACGGTTAGGTTGTTTGAGGGGCGAGGGCAGTAGCGATTGTGTGGAATGTGGGAAGGTGGCTTTTACTTTTTCGGCCACTGCTGACGTGGGACGGCGGAATGGAGCGTTTGGCGGTGGTATGAATCCGTCATACTTATCGCTAGAGCGCTCCCCAGTCGAGGTCCAAAGCATGCCATCAGCGGAAAAACGAACGTTCAGTCTGCCCGTGGAGCAGGCGGGCTACATCGACAAGCTCGTCGCAACGGGAACCTATGCGTCGGGCAGTGAAGTGGTTCGCGCAGGATTGCGGGCATTACAGGAGCGTGACGCTGCCGTGGAGAAGTGGCTGCGGGAGGAAGTGATTGCTGTGGCTGACGCCATTGAATCGGACCGCAGCCGAGCGATTCCGGCGGATCAGGTCTTCGCTACCATTCGCGCGCGGCATACGGAGCGATTGAAGAAGAAGCGGCGTGAGCCATAGGGTCGATTTCAGCCCGGAGGCGTTGGGCGACCCTTGGGGTGCAACAACTGAACGAATTTACAAGTGTTGCGCGACGCAAGCTCCGGCGGTCCTGGGATGAGATACGGTCGGCGTTGAACGATTTGGATATCTTGTGCCCTGATCCGGTGCCGGTGACTCTCAAGGTGCATCGGGCAGCTCTCGAGGTCGCTGAACGGTATGGATATTCCTTTTACGATTCACTGGTGATTGCGGCGGCGCTCGATGCGGGATGCGACCTCCTTTACTCAGAAGATCTGCAATCCGACCGCACGATTGAAGGGCTCACGATTCGAAATCCGTTTGGGATGGGGAAATAAGAGAGTTGCATTGCGGTGCAATACGTATTACATTTGAATACATGAGTGTCTTGACCTTGCGTGTACCTGAAGATTTGGACGAGGCTCTGGAAAAAGAGAGCACGGCGAGGGGAATTTCCAAAAGCGATCTGGCGCGGGAGGCGCTGAAGCGCTATTTGCGAGTTGCGGAGTTTCGTACACTGCGGACAAAACTGGTTGCGCGCGCTCAGGCGGCGGGCATTTATACAGACGACGATGTGTTCGACGCGTTGAAGAAGAGGTGAGGATCGCGCTTGATTCTTCGGTGCTTATCGCGGCGCACATCAGCCGGGCGGGTGTGTGCGCAGAACTCCTAGAAGATCTTCTTCTCCATCACGATTTGGTGACGTCGGAGTTTATCCTTCGGGAAGTAGCGCGAAAGCTGTTGGAGAAATTCGATTTTCCGAAACGGGAGGTTGATCAGGTAAGCCGTTTTCTTCGTCGCGAGAGCGTCTTGGTAGTGCCGGTCGCGTTGAGTTCAGAGGTATGCCGAGATTCGGAGGATGTACCGGTGTTAGGCACGGCGATTGCGGGTGAATGCGGGCTGCTGATCAGCGTTGATCGAGATCTGTTGGATATGCAGACGATTCAAGGGATTCCGATTATTCGGCCAGGTGAGTATTGGCGGCGAACTGTGGGAATTCGCTGAGCTTGAGGCAAGGTGCAGATTGGACATTACTCGCAAAATCAGGGCTAACGTCCAAGCGGGTGGGAGAAGGCAGAGCGGGGCGATGGCTCGGGCGTGCGTACGGGCCTGGAACCGGTGGCTGCGCCACAGACGTATGCAAAACTGCGAGAACTTCGCGGAAAAGCGCGCTTCTCCAAGACGGCCGGCGAGTTGAAGATTGATCGATGCACGTAGATATTGGATAAACACTTACTTCGTGCACCCATTTTCATGTTGCTTACTTGGTGAAGAACAGTTGACAGGCGCGGCACGCGCGTGTAATCTATACCTAGCTAGATATGCCAAGAAGCCCGAATGACAAGCTACAAGGTACGCTGACGCTGCTGGTGTTGCGAACACTGGAAGCGCGCGGGCCGTTGCATGGCTACGGGCTTTGCGAGCATGTTCATCTTGTTTCCGACGACTTGCTGCAGATAGAAGAGGGATCGCTGTATCCAGCGCTTCACCGAATGGAGCAGGACGGGTGGATTGCCTCGAACTGGGAAGTGACGGATAAAGGGCGCAGAGCGAAGTTTTATTCGATCACGGCGCGCGGGAAGAAGCAGTTGGCCGAGGAGCAGGAAAAATGGAACCGGTTGACACGCGGAGTGACACGGGTGCTGCGGGCCACATAGAGGCGGGAACTGATTATGCCGTGGTATCAGCGGTGGCGTAACGTTTTTCGGGCGGAGCGGTTAGACGAACAACTCGACTGCGAGTTGCAGTACCACTTAGCGGAAGTGGCCGACCGGCTGATGGAAGAGGGCATTCCCGAGCGGGAAGCGATGCGGCTGGCGAAGCTGCGGCTAGGCAATTACTCAATACAGAAAGAGAGAACGCGCGATATGAATGTGGCAGCGTGGCTGGATTCGATGTGGAGTGATTTGCGTTATGGCTTGCGGCAGTTGAAGGCGAACCCTGGATTCACCGCGGTGGCGGTGATTTCTTTAGCGCTCGGGGTAGGCGCGAATACGGCGATCTTCCAATTGGTGAATGCGATCCGGCTGACGACGCTGCCGGTGAAAGATCCGCAGCAACTGGTGCTGCTTGATTGGGAGAAGAATTCGTCGCGAGGGGGAAGATGGTCGAGCCGCAGCGCGAATTTCACTTATGGGCAATTGGAAGAGATTCGCAGCCTGCAACATGCTTTTTCGGATGTGGCTGCGTGGAGCGCCGCGCGGTTCAATTTAACGAATGGCGGAGAGCCGCGCTTTGCCGAAGGGCTTTTTGTAAGCGGCAATTTTTTTGAGACGCTGGGCGTGCGGAGCATGATGGGACGGACGCTTTCGGCGAGAGACGATAGTGCCTCTGCTTGCAACGCGGGCGCGGTGATCAGCTATCCGTTTTGGCAGCGCGAGTTCGGGGGCGACCCGGGGGCGATTGGGCGGAACATTTCGCTGGATGGATACACGGTGCCGGTGATTGGAGTGACGGGGCCGGCGTTTTTCGGGGTGGAAGTGGGGAACCGTTACGACGTGGCGATCCCTTTGTGTGCGGACCGGCTGCTGGCGGATGATAAGAAGGGACGCATTCCAGGGCGAGTGGATTGGTGGCTATCGCTGATGGGCCGATTGAAGCCGGGTTGGACAGTGCGGAGCGCGGCGGCGGAGATGCGGGCGCTTTCACCGGCGATTATGCGCGCGACGCTGCCGGAAGATTACCGGCCGGATATGGCGAAGCGGTTCCTGGCGAACAAGCTGCTGGCGAAGGACGCTGGGACGGGCGTTTCAAATTTGCGCGAGCAGTACGAGCGGCCGTTGTGGCTGCTGATGGCAACCACAGGGCTGGTGTTGCTGATTGCGTGCGCGAATCTGGCGAATCTTTTACTGGCGCGAGCGACGGTGCGTGAACCGGAGATTGCGGTGCGGCTGGCGATGGGCGCGTCGCGTTGGAGGGTGGTGCGGCAACTGTTGGCCGAGAGCCTGCTGCTGGCTTTGGTGGGCGCGGCGCTGGGGGCGGGTTTGGCGATGGTGTTGAGCCGGGGGCTGCTCAGATATATCAGCACGAGTGACAATCCGGTGTTCGTGCAACTTTCTGCCGATTGGCGCGTGTTGGGTTTCACGGCTGGGCTGGCGGTTTTGACTTGCTTGCTGTTCGGGCTGCTGCCTGCGCTGCGGTCCACGCACCTTTCTCCGGCAGCGGCGATGCGAGTGGAAGGGCGCAGCTTTACGGCCGGGCGGGAGAGATTCGGGCTGAGGCGCGCGCTGGTGTGCCTGCAAGTGGCGCTATCGCTGGTGCTGATGGTGGGCTCGTTTTTGTTTGTGCGAAGCTTGCACAACCTGCTTTCTACCGATACGGGGTTTGTGGCGGAGGGCGTGTTGCATGTGAGCATCGACTTTACCAAGGCGCCATATCCGAAAGAACAGCGGCTGGCCGTTTACCGGGAGTTGCTGCAGCGTTTAGGAGCGATTCCGGGGGTGGTGTCAGCAGCGCAGGTGGCGATGACGCCAGTGAGCGGGAGCGGTTGGAATAACTCGGTAGGGCCTGATGGAACGCCCGCTTCCGAGAGTGGGAAGAATGCGTTCTTTAATCGCTCGTCGCCGGGATATTTCCAGACAATGGGTACGCGGCTGCTGGCGGGGCGGGACTTCAATGAACATGACACTTTGAGTTCCACAAAGGTGGCGATTATCAACGAGGAGTTCGCCAAGAAGTATTTCAAAGGTGTGAATCCGGTGGGACATACATTCCATTTGGAGGCAGGCGCCGGGAAGGATGAGCCGCTGTTTCAAATCGTCGGGCTGGTGGCGAATACAAAATACTATTCGCTGCAGGAGGATTTCCTACCGGTTGGTTTCTTTCCGATTGCGCAAGACGAGGCGCCGCGGACGAGGGCGAATTGCGTGCTACGCATAGCGGGCCAGCCCGGAGCGATTATTGGGAGAGCGAAGGCGGAGGTGGCGGCGATGAGTCCGTCGATTGGGATTGATTTTGCGCCGTTTTCACGAGAGATTAGCGATTCGCTGCTGCGGGAGCGATTGATGGCGACGGTTTCGGGCGGGTTCGGCGTGCTGGCGGCGTTGCTGGCGACGCTTGGGCTGTATGGAGTGATTGCGTACATGGTGGCGCGGCGGCAGAGAGAGATCGGGGTGCGGATGGCGCTGGGGGCGGATAGCGGGAACGTTGTGTGGCTGGTGCTGCGGGAGGCTTTGTTGCTGCTGACGGTGGGTCTGGTAGTGGGCGTGGGGCTGGCGCTGTGGATGGGGCAAGCGGCGGCGGCGTTGCTGTATGGGTTGAAGGCGTATGATGCCGCGTCGTTGATTGGCGCGAGTGTACTGCTGATTTTGGCGGGCTTGGCGGCGAGCTATGTTCCGGCGAGACGGGCGGCAGGAAGCGATCCGATGGTGGCGCTGCGGGGCGAATGAAAACATTCAAACACGAATGGATTTTCGAGGTGTTCGCGGAACATCCGACGTTTTTTAAGAAGAGGATGTTTGGGGGGTTGGCGGCGTATCTTTTTGAACGGCAGATGTTATGCCTGGTGGAGCCGACGAAATCCGGGCGCTGGGACTGGAACGGGGTGTTGGTGTGCACGGACTACGAACATCATGCAGTCGATTGCAGGGCGAGTTTCCGGCACTGAAGCCGCACGATTTTTTGAAGAAGTGGCTTTTCATTGATGCGGCGACACGAGGATTTTGAAACGACAATGGAGGCGGTGGCGAAGCGGATCGGCAGGAATGACGGGCGCTTTGGAATCTTGGCCAAGGCCGGGAGCCGAAAAAGTAAACGGTTGTAAGGATCGCCTAAGGCCCTATTGGAGCGCGCTGTGGGTGCCGAAGAGAAGTTTGACTCTCGCTTGCAGCGATTGGTCTAAGCGAGCGACGCAATGTTATCCTTAAGAGAAACCGCCTCTCACCGTGGCTCAGACCGTGAGCGAGTCCTACCGGTTGTCCCAGTAAGTTCACAGACGATGAATCGGTCCAAGCGCTCCATGCCCGCCCTTACCGGTATGAGGATTTTTTTGGCGATGTGGGTGGTGGTGTTCCACTGGCTGACCAGTAATAGAGCCGTCTCGGCCGATCTGCCCAAAACGCTTTCGTCGCTTATTTTGACTGGATACGCGGCGGTCAGTGTGTTCTTCGTGCTTTCGGGATTCGTCCTCGCGTACAGCTATAACCTTGATCACCGGTGGTCTAGGCAAGAATATTGGCGTTTTGCAGCAGCCCGTTTTGCGCGCATCTATCCAAGCTATCTTCTAGGCTTACTCATTCTGGCGCCGCTGTTCGCGTGGCGCTTCATTCACAACTGGGACCTGATTGACCCGCTGAAAGAGGCGGGAACGGCGTTTTTGAACTTTACGCTTCTGCAAACATGGCTGCCATCGACGGCACTCACATGGAATGATCCCGGGTGGTCGTTGTCGAACGAAGCGTTCTTTTACGCTTGTTTCCCGATGATAGGAGTGCTTCTGTGGCGCGCAACAGGGATGGGTCGGATTGTGGGCGTCGGTTTGCTGCTTTGGGCGCTGTCGCTGGCAGCTCCGGTGGCAGGAGTTCTTATTCCCATTCATGGATATGGTGACATTGCGGCGACGGTGCCGGATGGGGCAGCGGTGGCACCTGCCGCGTCATGGGCGACTATTTTTTGCACGAACCCGCTGATGCGTATCCCTGAATTCTGCGTTGGCATTATGTTGGAACGGGTCTTCAACAACTTGCAGAATCGGGAGAGTTCGCTGTTTGGCAAAGGATATTACCTTTATCTGCCAGGGATCTTTAGCGTTGCGCTAGTGCTGAGCCAAGCCGACCGGATTCCGTTTCCGCCGGTACATCACGGGCTCTTATTGCCTGCTTATTGCTGTATTATTCTGGGCTTCGCGTTGGATGGGGGAGTGTTGGCGCGTTTCCTTTCATTGAAGAGTATGGTGTTTCTAGGCAACGCTAGCTATTCGGTCTATATCTTGCACGTGCCGATCTTGACTTGGCTTGGTCTGATCTGGAAAAGAGTGGGGCTTCAAAGCGATATGGTTCCCGTCTCCCTTTGCTTGTTTGTGGTGCTGCTGATTTCCTGTCTCAACTACGCTTTTTTGGAAGAGCCGCTGCACAAACGAATAAAGGCGGGGCTACAGGGGCGGTTCCAGGGAGAATCGAGGCTGGTCTCGGGGATTTCTGAACGGTGATATACCCAGGCTCGACCGATATAACCTCTATACTGAAGAAAAAGTGCATTCATGTATGAGGACCGTAAGCTAATGTCTAATATCGCGCGAAAGACGCCGGCGGCGGCGCGCCCTTATAACGCAGCTTCGGACAACGGAGAGAGAGTGGCGAGCAGTAGCCTTTCGCCCTATTCTGCAGTCGCCGCGCAGGGCGGCGCTACCCTCCCGATGATTATGGCGACCATTATGGTCTTCATGCAATTGGGCAGGCCGTTTGACCAATTTTTGTTTGGTTACCACATTCCGGCGATCATCGGGAGTATCGCGATCGTGGTGATGCTGTTCACTCGCTGGGTTCCAACTTTGGGGACACCCATCGGCCGTTCGTTGGTTCTTTTCTTAGCGATTATGTGCGCGGCCTCAATAACAAGTATTTGGCGGGGGGCAGCGCCGCTTACGTTCAGCAGTATGTAGAGCTGAATCTGACTCTTTTCTGTCTGCTCGGTGCTGCGCCAACCACGGTCGGTCAAATTCGCTGGCTTGTCTTCGTAGGGTTGTTCGCCTGTATATTCAACGTCGCGGTGGGCGCAGGTTTCGACACTCAAGGGCGTCTCTTTTTGACAGACGCGATGTATGGTAATTCGGATGACGTCGCGTTGCTGGGCGGCTGGTGCATTCCTCTCGTTTTGTTTCTAGCGAGCCGCCTCGGCAAAGTATTGGGCACAATTGTGGGCGTGGCCGGCGTCGTCGGCTGCCTAGCTCTCGTGGGGCTTTCGGCTGCGCGCTTTGGGATCGTTTCCTTGTTTGCGATGGCTCTCGTCTATTTCTGGCGCGCCGGGGGAGCAAAGCGGATTGGTCTTCTTATCTGCTTCGTCATATTGGCCGCGGGGTCGATCGTCCTACTTCCAAAATCGACGATTACCCGGTTAGCGACGATCACGTCATTTTGGAATTCCGATCAAATGGTTGAGAACGGCGTTCCCAATGAGGCGGTTGACTCTATGCACGAACGTCAGCAACTTGCGAAAGATGCCCTTCAAGCGTTCCTTACTCACCCGGTTTTAGGAGTGGGGCCTGATGTTTTTACAGATTGGCGTTTCGATGTGCTCGGAAGACGCGGCCAACCGGCCCACAACACGTATCTACAGGCGGCAGCAGAAAACGGCCTTTTTGGGGTTGTGTTCTATACTGCTTTCGTCATCACTACATTTTTTACGTTGCAAAGATGCTCGAAACCCATAGAAGGATGGGGGGATGGTCGCCAGATCGCGCTTGCCCTCCAGCCGGCTTGGGTTTATTTCCTGGTATCAGCGATGTTCATCAACTGCTTGTCGCATGCGCACCAATACATGCTCGCGGGACTTGCCGTGGCGTTGGACCGTATTAGACGTGAATACGTAGCCGAGACTGAGTCTGCGCCAGCGGTTGTGAGCGAAGCACCGATTTCGAGAGTAGTTAGACCTCCGAGCACCCCCGTTGCCCCAGTTGTCCGCCCCACTTTGGGAAACCGCCCGGCGGCGGAGAGTTCGCCTCGCTACCGCTTCAATAGGCCTATTAAAACAACCCGCGATAGCTAACCGACGGGCGCTGCCCAAGCACCTCGACCTCTTTTCCATGCGAGAGAATGCCGAGCGGGAGATGCGCATACACGTGGCGCTGAGGCACGACCTGGATTTGCGGTGTGGGGTTGATGCCAGACCAGTTCTTTTGAGAAATGGTTTTTTCTCAACGGGGCGCAACGAGGATCGGCAGCAGCGATGGGCGTTTTGGCATCCTGCCCAAGGTGGATGCCTAGAAATTAAACGCCCATCACCACATACTAAAGCTGGTTCTCTCGTGGGAGTTAGAACAGCAGTTTCAGCGCAATTTGGATTTGGCGCGCTGGGAAGGTGGCGTTGAAGACGCCGAAGCCGCTGCTGTTGAAGTTAGTGGTAGTGACCGCAGAGAAGTTAGTCTTATTCAGCAAATTAAAAGCTTCGGCGCGGAGTTGAAGAGAATACTTTTCGGTAATCGCAAAGCTTTTGTGAAGACCGAAATCTGTATCGAAGATGAACGGAGTAGAGACGTTGTTGCGCGGCGTATTACCGAAAGGCTGAGTATAGAGCGGGACACTGAAGGCGGCCGGGTTCAGATAGTTAACGGGGTTGCCGGTAGACAGATACAACGGTTGGCCGGCGACTAAGTTGGGTCGGGGGCTCACCAAATCGCTCACCTGTTGCTGTGAGGTGGTGGCGTAGCCGATGTCGAGAGGCAGGCCGGAGGTCATGGTGTTAATCAGATTCAGAGACCAGCCACCGACGGCGTAGTCGAGCGCTCTATTGTTGAGATTGAAGTGACGACCCTTACCGACCGGCAGATCGTAGAGAATGGACAAAGTGTCATTGATCGGCTGGTTATAGCTGGAAAGGCCGCGTTCAATCTTCATGTTGTAGTAATTGATGCGCGAATTGTCGCCGTTGTAGTTTTCCAGGTGGCCGGGAGCGTTGTCGATGGCCTTTGACCAGGTGAAGGAATTCAAGAAGTAGAGGCCCCTGGAATTCTTCTTTTCAATTTTGGCTTGCAACCCTTCGTAGCTGCCGAAGCCGCCATTGAAGGCGATTTCGATATCGGTGAAACCGGCGATGGGGCGGCGCTGCAGGAGCGGAACGTTTTGGCCGAGCGCATTAGGCAGGGCTTGGTTCGCGTCGGAGAGTATGTTGAGGCCGACACTGTGATTGCCCACATATCCCAAATCCAGGAGAAGATCTTTGGCGAGTTCTTGTTGAATGCTGAAGTGCCAGCTTTGGACATAGCCGTTGCGGTTGCTGCCGGGGATGTAGCGGACTTCGGAAATGGCCGTAGAGAAATTCGATGGGGAAATCAGATTGCTGGGGAAGCCTTGCGCGAGCGAGCGGAAACAGGTTCCGGCGGCGGCGCTCGCGTTAGCGCAGATACCCTGGCTGGGTAACTGATTAATGGAGGAGTTAATGATATACGGGCCGTTGTAGGCTAGTAAATTTTCTCCACCGGCGCGGTTGAAGAGCACGTAACTAATGCCGTACGCTGAGCGGATCACGGTCTTGGGAGAAATTTGATAGGCGAGACCGGCGCGCGGCGCCCAATTATTAGGGTCAGGGTGCACGAGGGCACGATTGTAGAGACTGCCGCTGGACGCATAGATGAGAGTCTGCGTAATGGGGTCGAAGTTGGCCAGTTGATTATTGCTGGTGTATTGAGGCGTAGCGAATTCATAGCGTAATCCCAGATTGAGCGTCAGCTTGCTGTTCACTTTGAAATCGTCCTGAACGTAACCGAAATACATCTGCTGGCGGTAATGGGCGACTGGATTGTTGTTTAGCGTGTAGTTGTTGGGAGCGCCGAAGATAAAATCGGCAAGGCCGTAGACATCTTTGGCGGTGCTGCTCAGGCTGTTCACGCAGGAGTTGTTTGTGGCGTAGCAGGGGTCGCTGAAGTATCCGGTGAAGGAGAGCTGACCGTATTTTGGGTTGAAATCGCTGACGTCGGTATCGATGTGTTGAAACTCGAAACCCATTTTCAAACTGTGGCGGCCGAGGATTCTGGTGTAGTTGACCTTCGGATCGTAGACCAACGGGTATTGGTATTGCGGGTTGCTGCCTTGGCGGCCGAACTGCGAGAAACTGCCGGCCGAGGCGGTGATGAGACCGCCGGCGTAAGAAGGATCGAGCGGCTCATTCGGAATGGTGAAGCCGTCGGTGGGCTGACCCACGGTGGACGGAAGTTTACCGTTATGACTGTAGTTTCCACCAAGGCGAAATTCGAGAACCGAGGTGGCGCTTATGGTGTAAGTCATGCCGCCGACGCCTTCATAAGTTTGGACATAGACGTTGCCGTTGGCGTTGCCACCTGAGGGGCCCGGGATGTTAGGCGGGCTGAAGATACGGATGTTCAACTGGCTGTAGCGTCCGAAGACGCTGAGCTTGGGAGTTACATAATAATCGGAGCGGATGTCACCTTTGTCGCTATAAATAGTGTCCGAAGGCGCAGACTCATAATTATTAGACAGGCCTGGTAAATTCGGAGCGGGAAGATACGTCAGCGATTTGGCGATGGGACCCATCTGCGATGCGGGAATGACGCCATTTGAAAAGAGAGCGCCGGTGAGCGGATTGGTGATGGGAAGGTTATAGGCGCTGAAATCGCCGTTATCCATGGCCGTGGTGGGAACGGATGCGAACTGGAGCGGATGGTAAACGCGGCGGAAGCCTTCGTAATCGCCGAAGACGAACAGTTTGTTTTTAACGATGGGTCCACCCGCTGCGGCGCCGAACTGATTCTGGTTAAACGGAAGCGTGCCGTTGCGGGGTTTAAAGAAGCCGACCGCGTTGATGACGGTGTTGCGGTTGTATTCCCAGACAGCGCCATGCACTTCATTGGTGCCGCTTTTGATGGTGGCGTTGATGACGGCGCCGGCGGCGTGATCGTACTCGGCGCTGTAGTCGTTGGTTTCTACTTTGAATTGCTGGATGGCGTCAAGGCTGGGCTGGATGACTTGATTGGAAAAGCCTTGATTGGAAGTGCCGTACGCGTTGTTGTCTACGCCGTCGAGCATGAAGTTGTTCAATTCACTACGCTGACCGTTGACGTTATAGGAGGCGTCGCGGCTGGAGTCTGTGCCATTCTCGAGCGGCGATTTGGCGACGCCGGGAACCAGCAAGGTGAGATCGGCATAAGCGCGGCCATTGAGAGGCAGCTCGGCAATTTCGCGCGAATTGATGATTTGGCCGCGGGAGCTGCTATCCGTTTCAAGAACAGTGGCCGCATCACTGACCGTAACCGATTCCGAGACGTTGCCAATTTCCAATTTGAGATCGACGCGTTGGCGGGCGTTGACAGCGAGATCGAAGGCGCTGGTCTCTTCTACCTTGAAGCCGGTCATTTCGGCGCGCACGGTGTAGGAGCCGAGGTGTTGATTCACGAAAAGATAATCGCCGCTGGCGTCGGTCTTGCTGGTTTGCGTGACGCCGGTGCGGACGTTGGTAAGCGTGACGGAGGCGCTGGCGATGGGTGCCCCGGATGGATCGGTCACGGTACCTAGAACAGTGGCGGATTCGAACTGTGCGGAGGCTAGGAAGGCCGAGCCTACGCACAGCGTTAGGAGCGTGAGTGTACGTTTTATGTGGTTTCCAAAGTGCATGTTTTTCCCCGAAGCTGACTACAATATCAGGTCTTTGCTTCAAGTGAGTTAATGGCTAGTCAACAGCATGTGACTTTGTGGGCACAAACAGCTTTAGACGCCTTTGTAATTCAGCAGGGGCCGCAAGGTGCGCCGCACTTTCACTAACTCCTTTTGCGCTTTGAGGACGGCGCGAATGTCTTTATAGGCGGATGGGGCTTCGTCGCGCAGGTTGGCGGCGAGACGGGAGTTGTAGCAAATTCCTTCCATCTGTTTGTGAAGCGCTTGCTCGCTTATTTTCGTAAGGGCCTCGGTGCGGCTGAGCTCGCGGCCTGCCCCATGGGCGCTGGAACAGAGGGATAGCGCATGGCCGCGGCCTTCGACGTGGAAGCTGAAGCTGCCCATCGAGCCGGGCAACACACCGCTCACGCCAAGTTGCGCCGGCATGGCACCCTTGCGGTGTATCCAAAGGTCGCGTCCCGCGTGATGTTCGGTGGCTACATGATTGTGGTCACTAGTGATGATGGTCTCAAGACATAAGTTGGCAACAAGGTGTTTCTTCAACACCTGGCCGACCTCCATGGCTATGGCTTGGCGTGAGAAATGGGCGAAACGGCGCGCCCAAGCGGCGTCGTGCAGATATGCTTGGCCTTGAGCGGAGTGGCTTTGTAAAGCGCGGAGCCGGTTGTTGACGGGTTCGGCGCGAGATAAATGGTGATCGCGGATGGCTGGCCCGAGAGCACGCGAGCCGCTGTGGATCATCAGCCAGAGTCGGTCTTCCTCGTCCGCCTGCAGTTCGATGAAATGGTTTCCGCTACCGAGGGTGGCGAATTCTATGGCACCTTCATCTCGGCGAAGAGATTCGAGGCTCGGATGGCTGAGGGCGCCGCTTGTTAGTTCTGCCGATTGAGCGATGGAGCGGGTACGGTTTCGACGCCGAGCGGGCACGGCGTGACTAATATCGGCCAAGATCTGACTGGCGACGTTTTGATCACTAAGCTTGCTGGCGGCGACATCAAAGGCTATTGCCAGCATGCCGCAGCCGATATCGCCACCCACAGCCTGTGGGTAGATCAAATGGGAGGTGGCCATGACAACACCGATGCAAACATCGTTGGCCAGATGCACGTCGGGCATGATTGCCATCTGCTGAACGTCGGGCGCGTGACGCAAACGTTCAATCGCGTGCGCGACCTCCGTCTTCATTGGTTCGGTGAGCCAGCTGCGAATGGGGGCTAAAGAGGTTTTACTCATCTTCGCCTCCGTCGAGGCAGACGGGAACGAAGACTAATTCCGGCGTCCGTTTTCGCGTGATGGCGCTCGCTATCTCGGCACGGAGATGCGGACCTTCACGCCCCAGGGCTGCGAGGACTGTGGGAACGGCGCGCCCTTCCGAAATCAACACGTGTATTAAGAGCCGGCTGCAATCGGGTGCCGGAGTCACTGCGTCCACATACAAATCTGTGATATCGGCACAGACGTTGCGGCCGGCGAGCGCGAGATTCAACGCTTGTTTCACTTGCTGACAAAGCTGTTGGGTCTTCCGATCTTCTTGGCGAACGGAGGATGAGTTGCTACTACGAGACTCGCGGTCATATAAAGCGAAGTCTGGATCAATGGAAAGTGATTCGTTAGAACCACGATGATGTTTTTTCAAAGAAAATTTCCCTATAGGCACACACACGCAGGCTAAAGACAAATTTCCACTAAGAACGCGAGTTCGCTTTAGCGAATTTTGAAACCGCTTTTAGTGGAGCCGAATTTGATGGGCGTGAGCGGGGTACGCCGGCCTAGAGCTAGGCGGCGGACGGGCTCGACGGCATCAGGTGGTGTGCAATAGGGGACATAAATGTTCCGCTTCCGTGATTCGTCGCGTCTTGGGGCAAGTGAGAAAGGCTTCGCCCCGGCTGTTAGTATGACGGTTTTTGCGATTGTGCGCAACTTTGTCGTTCTGGATGTGGGGCTACGCAGATAATAGTAGCTCCGCGCGAATACTTGGCCTTTTCGGGATCTTCTGGCTGCTGTTGGCGAACGTGATGTTCGGCCAGCAGTTGCCGTTTGTGCTGGTGCCAGGCGGACCTGCGAATATTCGACAAATTTTCCAGGACCACCTGGGGCGCTTGTGGGTGGCCAGTTTCACTGACTTGGCGTGCTTCGACGGGAGCCGCTTCTACTCGATGCGCGACTTTGGCTTTCAAGCGATTGACGTGTCGGCCATTGCCGAGGATAGCGATGGCGCTATTTGGATTGGTGCTGGCAATGGGGTGTATCGCTTTATGCGGGTCAAGTCAAACGAATTATGCCGGGCGTTGTTAGAGCAGTTGCCACTACTTCTGGCGCCGTTTTAGCAATGGTTGGGCTGGAAGGCCCAAGCGGCTCATCTTTTCTTTTCAGAATCCGGCGCAACGGAACTGCTTGGCAAGCGAATCAAATCATGCCGCTGCCCTGGCCTGTTAGCTTTTCTCTTGACCAGCGCACGGACGGCCTGTTGCTCTCGGCCGCAAACCAAGGCGCCTGCGATGCGGAACATCCTGATTGAATATGCGCGCCGACACGGATCGCTCCGGCGAATACCGGGCCTTACGGTATCAGGAATGGTTTCCTTCAGTCGTTCGCATTGCGGATTGTGCTCTCGCCCCCGCGATCGGTTCACTTTCGCTCAAGAACAAAAGTCTTCTGTTACAGTGCGCCCTTCTCGTTGCGATTCCTGAGGAATGTCTAAGGAACCAGCCCACCTCCTGCCGTATCATGCTACCTTGGCGTTAGTCTCTAAAAGCAGCGCAGGAGGAGCGTCCTTTGGTTGAAGCACAAAACGGCGACATCACTGCTTTGCTCCATCGCTGGAAAGATGGAGATGGCGCAGCCTGCGACCAACTCATCCCTTACGTTTACCCGCACCTTCACAAAGTCGCGGCTGCCTATATCCGTGGCGAAGCGCCAAATCAGACCCTGCAGCCCACTGCGCTCGTACACGAACTCTATCTGCGACTTGTCCAGCAGCGGCAGCCGAACTTTCAAGACCGCTCTCACTTCTACGCGTTTGCCGCATCTCTCATGCGCCGTGTCCTAACCGATCACGCCCGTGCCTCTCACGCCGTAAAACGTGGCGCGGGCCTGGCGCACCTTTCCCTCAGTGATGAAATTCCGTGGGTGAACGTCAATAGCGAAGACCTGCTGGATCTCAACCGCGCGCTGGAAGAATTGGAAACGATCGATCCCCGCAAAGTTCGTCTGGTGGAACTTCGCTACTTCTTAGGCTGCACAGTACCCGAATCCGCCACTCTTTTGAAAATCTCCGTCACCACGGCCGAGCGTGATCTTTCGCTGGCGCGCGCCTGGCTTTATCTGAAATTAGTCGGCCCACCCAAAGCGGTATGAGGGACTTTCCGTCTCGTTTGCGCGATTAGTAAAGGAGGGAAAGATGCCGGCAGACGTCAAGGCACAACGGTGGAAGCGCCTTGAATCGGCATTCCACGCAGCGCGGGCGGCCTCCGCCTCCGAGCGTGATCAAATTCTTCGTCACTTGTGCGAGGGCGACGAGTCGCTCATTACTGAAGTCGGCATGCTGCTCGCTGCCTCCGAACAGTCGAAACAGGTCAGGCCGTCTGCGCCCGCGACCATCTCCGATCCGCCCTCACAACATGAACCTAAAACGTACCTGCGCGAAAACGTGGGGGGCTATGAGCTCGACAACGAACTCGGTCAAGGCGGCATGGGCACGGTCTATCTTGCTCATCGCTCCGATGGTGAATTCGATCAGCAGGTCGCCCTCAAAGTGGTCAGCGCTCACCTGCGCACGAGTTTCTTCACGGAACGGTTCCGTGCTGAGCGCCAAATCCTGGCAAACCTGAATCATCCGAACATCACCCGGCTGCTGGATGGCGGCGTCAGCGCGAGCGGCGATCCTTACTTAGTGATGGAATACGTCGACGGCGAGCCTATCAATCGCTATTGCGACACACGTTTGATGAGCATTCCCGACCGCATCAAACTCTTTTTGCAAGCGTGCTCGGCCGTTGAATATGCTCACCGGAACCTAGTGGTGCATCGCGATCTGAAACCGGGAAATGTTTTGGTGACGGCCGATGGCGCCGCCAAGCTTCTCGATTTCGGCACGGCCAAGTTATTGATGACGGGCTTGGACGAATCGACTACCACGCGCTTCGGGGCGATGACTCCGCGCTATGCCAGTCCCGAACAGTTGCGGGGCGAATCGGTCTCAACCTCAATGGATGTCTATTCGCTGGGCGTGATGCTGTTCGAGCTAGTCAGCGGGCATTGGCCCTTTGGCGATCCGAATCTGCCGATTGCCGGACTCGAACGGGCTTTGCGAGATGTGGAGCCTGCCTCGCCTCACTCATCGCTCACAGAAGAAATCGCTCGCTTGCGCTCAAGCTCAAAAGCCAAGCTTGCCCGGCTCCTTACTGGTGATCTGCGCAACATTCTCTTCAAAGCTCTCGACGTGAATGCGCGGCGCCGCTATTCGTCCGTCGAGCAACTCTCCGCCGATCTACGCCATTACCTGG
>CAWJBS010000163.1:0-15719 GCA_963840845.1 Bryobacterales bacterium | reverse complement strand
CGGCTTGCTTTGCCCGCTTGGTTCTTTCCTCTGCCGTCAAGGAAGACCACCAACTCTGCGACACCTTTCGACTCATTTCTGTGTATTTGTCGGCGTCAAGAGCGCCCAGTGCTTTTGTGGATGGCGATTGTTTCTTCTCCAGCGCAGCTACGTAGAACTTGATGGCCTTGGCTGCCAGCTCGGCTCTCGCCATGCCTGTTTTCTTCGCAGCCGCATTTAACAGGCGCCAGAAGCTCTGCGGAAAAGATGCTGGGAGACTCATGTCTTCCTCAACGATGCGAGTTTGTTTGATTTAGGCCACCCGGTAGCAAAATTATTTTCTACCTCCAAGTGTATGAAACGACGACTGCTTAATGCGTGGTATCGCATGCTACAGAGCATGATATAGCAAAAAACGCTTGACATGCAACGGGATGCATAGTTATTGTTGACCCATCCAGTAAATGTCCATCTGAGGCTACTGAGGGGCAAGAACGAGTGCAACCGCCGAGAGCGAAAAAACTTACCGAAGCGATCAGATCAAGAGTTACTCCAGCAGAAAAACAAGTGCTCGAAGCGGTTGCTTTGGACAGCGGGACATCGCTGAGTCAGTGGCTTCGAAAGGTCTCGTTACAGGCGGCTGGCGAACTACCAGCAGTTCAGCGATTACTCAACAGAAAGGACGACGAGCAATGAGACTCAAAACTCTAACGTTGCCGATGACCATGGCGGAAACGGATATAGACGACTGGGCGCGCACGGTGTTGTCTGTACATGAATAAGCCCGCGCGGCGTGATCGAATGCAAAATTTGCGCACGCTTGGCGGCAGCGCGAATTCTGAACCGAAAGGAAGCCAAATGAAGAAGCGGCTTTTCTTTGTCGGGCGCGGACTTCGCGCTGAGTGGCTGTGCGATTGCGGCCACCAATTTTCGGAGCATTCGGGCGAGAACAACGAGAAATGTTCAGCATGCGCAAAGACGCAAACGCGCGATATTGCGAGGCTGCCGTGCGGGCAGTTTCACAAACGGATCTGATTCGCGAAGTGATTTTACGCGCTCGGCGGCGATTGCCGGCGGTGGCTGCATGAACCAAAAAACGCTCATCAGCGTAGTGTGCGGCGATCTCTTAATCTGGATTCAAATCAACTGCTATTTGAGCTTCCATCGAGTACTTACTGTGCCGGTCATCATCTCCGCGTTGCTTTTGGGTTGCGGCTTGGTGGTGTTCGAAAGGCGAAACAAATGATTTCTTCGCTCCAAATCATTGAGCATACGCCGGGCCGGTGCCTATGCTTCTAGGGCAAGCGGACGTTTGACGTGTGCGTGAATCCCGATGGGGCGATGTGGGTGAACCGTCTCGGGCGAGGGTTCGAACAGGAAGGCGTTATGTCGCCGTCCGACGTCACGCTGCTTTTGTCGGGAATCGCCACAGAGCAAGGGTGCGAGTTGAATGCGAGTCACCCGGTTTTTGAAACCACGTTTCCGCTGACTGGCGATCGCATTGAGGGCTTGATTCGGCCAGTGGTGACGGATGCGGCGTTTGCCATTCGAACGACGCGCGAAGAAGATCTACAGGTTGCGCGATTACGCGGAGCAAAGCGTTCTGACAAATTGCAACGATCCGCTGAACGTGCAGAGCCGGCGGAATTCGTTTTTTGATGGCGTGCGCGCAGGCGTGGCTTCATGTCGACATCATCAGCTTGGCGAACTGGTACCGGCTCAATGTGTTGCTGGTCGGTGCCACAGGCAGCGGCAAAACCACTATGGCGAATGCGCTGATGGATGACTGGTGCGCGCAAACCCCTGGTGATCGCGTGGTCGTGATTGAGGACACCGTGGAACTGCAGTGCTCGCTCGCGAATCACATAGCGATGCGGACGGTCGACGGTGTGGTGGATGAGGCGAAGCTGCTCAAGACGTCATTGCGCCTGGTGCCGAAGCGAGTTGTGGTGGGCGAAGTCGAGATCGACCGAACCGGCGCGCGTGCTGTTGTCGGCGTGGAACACGGACACAGCGGCGGGCTCGCGACGATCCACGCGGACGATGCGGTCTCTGGGCTGCGGAAGCTCGAAACGTTTTTAGGAAGTCACGATGGCGTGGTCCGCGAACGAATCGCGGCCGCTATCGGGCTCGTGATCTTCATTGACGGCGACGAACGTGTCGCCGCGGGAAGAAAAGTTCGTCAAGTTGTGGCTGTTCGTGGTTTCGATCATGGCCGCCAGGACTACGACCTTTTGCATTTGTAAGTCAAGTCATAAAAAAGGAAGAAACGATGAAACGGAAACTACTGAAATTAGCTTCGCTCGCGCTGCTCAGCACAAGAGTGTGGGCGTTGGGCGGCGGCCGCATGGCGGCGACAAGCGCGATTAATGGCTTGTCGTCTGAAGTGTCAGGGCCACTCGCTTATGGATTGGCCTTGATTGCAACCGTGGGCGGTGCTATTGGCTGGTATCGGAATCATCACGACGCCGGCGCATTGCAGACCGGCGCGATGGGGATTCTGTTTGTGGGCGGTGTGGCCCTCGGAGCTTCTTCGCTGTTGGGCTTTATTCCTGGTGTGGCTGGCGCGGTGATTTAGGGGATACTATGGATATCCAAGTTCCCGCGCAATTCTGCGCACCAATCCGGCAATCGGCCAACCGCCCGCACTTATTGGTGGGATGCGAGCCGACGGCGCTGATGTTGGCTCTGGTGCTTTGCATCATTGTTGGCTACTCGGTGCCGACTGTCTACGGCATCGGCGGAGCCATTCTCTTGTTTTTCGTATTGCGCCACCTCTTACAGGAAATGGCGCAAAAAGATCCACATCTTATCGCTGTCCATCACGAAAGCCAACGTTACCGCCAAGGCTTTTGGACAGCGAAAAGACTCCGGGTGCAGCACTGGCGCACCCGGTAACTACTTCAAAAATTCAACGAGGGAGGTTTTCCAAAAACATGTTTATCGAGCGGGAAGCGCGGCAAGAGGTCAAAGGTCTTTCAGACTTGATCGATTATTTTGCGTTGGCGGCTGATGGCGTCGTGAAGACATCGACCGGGATTTACTTAGCAGCGTGGGAGTTTGGCGGCCAGGACATGGACGCGCTTCAGCTTGAAGAATGCTTTGCGATAGCGGACCGATTAGCGCGGGTGTTTTCGTTGGGGCGCGGCTGGTCGCTGCAATGCGACTGATTCGCGACGAGTACTCGGAGTACACGACTCAGCCGGGCCAGTGGCTTGATCCGATGGCGGAGCTGGTGGAGGAAGAGCGGCGGGCCTGGTTCACGCGAAAGGGCGTTGAGGGAGCGCCGCGGCTGAGCCGCTATTTCTTTTGTCTGTCGTACGAGACGAAAGAAAAGGGCTTGCGGAAGTTGAGCCGTAGACTGCTGGGCGGCGATGGAAGCAGGCTCGAGACATTGATGAGGAGCTTCGCCGGTTCACTTCGAAGGTCCGCCAGATCGATGCGGCCTTGCGGTCTAATCTGCGGACGGTCCGGAGGCTGAAGGGTTACATGCGAGTCGTGGGCGAGGTTCCGCAGCACTGCGATGGGCTGCTGGAGTACTTGCGTTTGTGTGTGACGGGCGAGCGTTTCCCGTTCGCAGTGCCAGCGATTCCGGTGGATCTGAATCAGTGGATTGCGGGGGATGATTTCACGGGCGGCGCCGAGTTGCAGCTTGGCGATCCGCTGGATGACATTCTACCGGGAAAATTCATTCGCGTGATTGCGGTCGACTCTTTTCCCGATTTGAGTTTTGCAGGAATTTTGCGGGCGATGGATGCCGTTCCGCTTTCGTTCCGGTTTTCGCATCAGGCGCAAATTCTTGGACGATGTGGAAGCGACGGAGGTTTTCAAAGACGAAGAGCAAGTGGAAATCGAAGGGCGAGGGCGGCATCAAAGCGAAGCTTCGCAAAACCGACATTCACGATCTTGACGATGAATCGCTGAGACTGGCGGCGGATGCCAGAGAGGGCGCTTCGAAAGCTGAACATGGGCGTGAAATCAATTGCCGGTATTCGGGCAAGGTGATTCTGATGGCGAGCGGCCTGGGAGAGATCGCGGACCAGGCGGAGACCATCAGCGACGGCTTTACGGCGTTGCGGTTTCGGTTCGCGCATCGAGACGGTAAACGCGGTGGCGGCCTGGCTCGGCTCGTTTCCTGGCCATCAATATAAAGAACGGCGCGAGTTGCTCATCAACACGGCGAACGTGTCCACATGGTGCCTTTGTCACAGCCATGGCGCGGACATGAGTTCAATCCCTCCAAAATATTTCCGCCGCAGTCTCCGCCGATGTTCTATGCAGCGACGGCCGGCGGCGCGCCGTATCGGCTTTCAATGGCCATGTGGAAGACGTTGGACACACGTTAGTCGTCGGACCAACAGGGGCGGGAAAGACTTCGCTGATCGCTCTGGCGACTGCGCAAGCGCTGAGGTATGGCGGCCAGGTTTTCAACTTCGACAAGAAAAAGGGCCTCTACACGCTTACGCGGTGTTTGGGTGGAACTTTCATCGAATTGAGTCCTGAAAACGAGGATGAGCGTTTATGTCCGCTGGCTGCTATCGATACCGACGAAGAGCGCGCATGGGCGTGAAATACGTATCGTTTCTGGTTGAGCTGAACGGCTTAGAAGTCACTCCAGAGATGCGGAAAGACATCCGGCAGGCGTATCTATTTGCTGTCGCGTTCGAGGGCTCACGAAGTTTGACCGCGCTGTATATGGCGTGCGGTCTGCCGGCTGTGAAGGGCGCTCTTGCAGTTCTATCTTGGATAGATTCTTAACGGCGACCAGGATGGCTTGCGCTTGTCGCGCTTGGTGACTTTCGAGATGCACCGGCTGTATGCGCTCGATCAGCACATCATGAACGGCACGCTGTTCTACATCTTTGAGCGCATCCGCCGGCGTCTGAGTTCGGATGTTCCGACCTTCATGTTTGTGGACGAGTTTCAGCGAAGCGCTGAGCCATCCGATCGCGGCGAAAACTTCAAAGATTATCTCTTTGAAGGCCGGGCTCTGAACATGGCGGTTTGGATCGTGATTCAAGAGCTTTCCGAAACGTTGGCGTCTCCCTTGGCGGGCGCGGTGTTGGAGCAGCGGGCAACCACTATTTGTTTGCCGAACGTGCAGGCTCGTTTCGCCGGCCGCCCGAACTATGAAGCGCTCGGCTGCAGCGAGTTGGATTGTCTTGCGATCGCGGAAGCCACTCCCAAGCGTGATTACTACGCGATGAACGCGGACGGAAAGCGGATGATTTCGCTCGAACTGGGGCCGGTGATGTTGTCGCTGCTGGCGTCTGGGGATTCGGATCGGGCGGCGTTGGACGTGTTGATTCAGCGCTATGGGCGGCCGCGGGCCGCTGTCGAATGGCTGCGCAGAAAAGGACTTTCGAAGCAAGCGCAGCGCTTAGAGTTTCTCGCCTTTGGCGATGAATTAGCCGCTAAGGAGGCGGCTCAATATGCGTAGAGTAATGGCTCGTTTTTCTTGTTTCGGGGCGCTGGCTGTGTTGCCGGCGGCTCTCATTCTCATATCCGTTCGAGCAGGCGAAAGCTCAGTTTGTTGTATCCGAGCCGGTTTACGAGACGAATAGCTTCGTCAACGACGCGAAGCAAATGATGCAGTATATCCAGGAAGCGCAGATGCGCTGAACACGTTCCAGCACTTGATGATGATGGAGCGAGAGGTTCAGCAACTCGTCACGCATCCAAGCACGAACATCATGGCGGATTTGTCGATGGTGAGCGGAATCATTTCCAGTAGCCAAGGTCTCGCGATGAATCTGGCGCAGCTATCGACGCGAGTTTCAACAACCAGTTTTCGCCTTACTCTTACGACCCGGTGGTCAATTATGCAGCGCAGTACAACACATGGGCCACTGGCGCGCTGAAGGCGATCGACGGCTCAGCCATGGCCGCCGGCTATCAGGGAAACATGATCGGCAACGAAATGACGTTCATGAACCAGATGCAACACCTGATCAGCCAACCGAACGGCATGGATCAAAGCATTCAAATCGGAAACGCCGTTTCTTTGGAGACCGTGGCGCAGTTGCAGAAGCTGCGGATGCTCATGATCCAAGACATCGGCTCGCGTTCAGCTTTCACGACTACGCAGATCAATGCGCAACAGACGGCGCAGAATGCGCAAGGGCGCGTTTACATTCGTGCCGTTTTCTGTGGACACGCGCGGCTGGTAAGAGCGCGGAACACAGCCAGGTAAGTGGGTTCAACAAGAGAAAGGACAAATCAAAATGACTGGATTTGACAAAATGCTGGCCGGATTGTTCATCGCGGCAGAGCTGGGAACGGGGGCGGGTTAGTGCTGCTCGTGGTGATGTTGCCCTTCGTCGCCGTCGCTTACCTGGCTGTGTTTTTGCTTAAAGGCGCAGTCGGGGCTTTTGGACCGAAAGGAAGGGCTTAACCATGATGCTGCTGTTGTTCTTCCAAGTCGGATTTGGCGGCACTCCCGGAGCTCCTCCGCCGACATTTACCACGGCTAGCGATCTGATCAGGCTCTATGAGAGTTTGTGGCCGAGTTGGGTGGGAATAGTGCAGCCGTACGCGATGGAGCTATTCGTTGCGCTTGCTGGTTTAGATCTGGCGTTTTTCGGCTGGTCGCTCTGGAAGACGTATCGCGGCGACATCACAGCGGCGATTATGAGCACGACCAACAGACTGTTGCTCATTGCGCTGTTTTTGGATTTGCTTCTCAACGGGCCGACATGGACAAAGAACATCGTCGATATGTTCACGAGCGTGGGCCAGGCAGTGAACGGCGGCGTCCCGATTACGCCAGGCGCGACTTTCGTGGAGGGCTTGACCATCGCGGGAAAGCTGCTTGCTACGGGTCTGACTGCGGGTTTGCTGACAGACCTACTAACAGGGCTGGCCATGATCATCGCCGCGTTTGTGATCGTGATCGCCTTCGGAATCATCGTAATTGAATTCGTTATCACGAAAGTGCAAACGTTCCTGGCCATGGGCATGGGGTTTTTCTTCCTGGCGTTTGGTGGGTCGACTTGGACACGAACGTATGTAGAGAAGTATTTTTCCTACGCAGTGGCGAGCGGTGTTCGCCTGATGACGCTTTATTTCCTGGTGAATGCCGCTACCTCGCTGGCCAGCACTTGGGAAACATTAGCGGCGGGCGCGCCGCTTTCTTCCAACGGCGTGCTTGTCTCCTGGGGCATCGCCTTTGGCGCGTTGCTTTACGGAGTGATCTGCTGGCGCGGTCCGTCGATTGCCTCCGGGATACTCACTGGCGGCCCAAATCTTACCCACAACGAAATATGGGGCGCGCTGGCGACGGCGGCGCAAGCGGGTGTTAGTGCTGCTTTGCTTGCGTCGGGGATCGGTTCGGCGGCTGGGGCAGCGGGAGCAGCCGGGAGTGTTGCTTCGGCGAGTGGTGGCGGTGGGGCCACAATGGCCGCCGCATCGGCGCCTACGGCTGCAGCGGGGCCATCTGCGGCTTCGGCGGGTAGTTCGGCAAGTGGTGGAAGTAAAGCGGCGGCTGCGGCTTCGCACGCGTCTGGTGCGCTGACGGCGGCGGGATCGAACGGCAATCACTCAAACGGATCAGCGCCGCAATTTGGCGGTTTGGATTAGCAGTCTAAAAAACGAAAGGAAGAACAAGCTTATGAATTTATTGGAAGCCGGCGCGATTGAAGACCAAGAGCGCTGGATTGAAAGTCAGGTTGAACAGAAACAGAGGCTTTATCAGCGCAATTGGGAAGAACGCTACTCGTCGCTGTTAGCGGGGCGCCGCAACTGGCAACTGATGGCGTTCGCCCTGGTGTTGGTTGCGGGCGGTTTGGGGTATGGGCTCTGGGATCTGGCTCACAAGTCCAACACCGTGGTTTACATGCTTGATCGGTCTGGTTCGCAAGTGAACTACGCCGGAACAATTAAGCCGGCCAACATGGACGATGCGACGTGGGACGTCGTTCGCGTGGAGGAGTTGAAGAAATTTATCACTTCGTGGCGTACTGTGACTTCTGACGCGACGGCGCAAAAAGCGGATTGGGATCGAACCTTTGCATTTGTAGGCGATGGTTCGCAAGCGCGGCAAGAGGTTGCGAGCTGGTACGAGGCTAACGATCCGCTTGCACGTGCGAACAAAGGCGAGATTGTAACCGTTCAATACCGCACCTTCGACCGTGAAGGCGCGAACACCTACGGCATCTGGTGGAGCGAAACAAGTACCCCAGTTTCCGGGCAAACCCCAATAACCAAGATGTGGCATGCACGCATTACGTATGCCACGAAAATTCCAACCAACGAACAAGCGCGCGCGGAAAACCCGATGGGGATTCTGGCGACAGAACTCACTTTCAATGAGGTGCAGCAATGAGGTTTCTGAAGATCGTTATGTTTTCTCTCTTTCCTTAGCGTGACTCTGTGGAGTCAGCAGCAAATTCAACTCCGACAAAACCAGCGGTGAGCGAGGCCGAGGCGATGCAAATGGCAGCCGGATACAACACAGCGCTGCAGACGTTGGGCGCCGGTGGTGGCGTCGCCGCGCCAGGCGGCAAGCTTCCAGGCGTGAATCCTGCTCCGTCAGCTAAGGGCAAAACCAACAAAACGCCGCCCGCAGAGCCGTTGCCGCTGTGCGAAGCGCGGCCTTGCCGCTCAACACTAAGCCCGCGCTTTCGATGACGGATTCTGCATTTAACGCCGATCCACAAGCGAAGCCGGGGCCGGATGGGCGAGTCATTTACACCTTTGGTCGGGGTATCGCGCCTGTCGTTTGCGCTCTCCTCCAAGTGACGGAGTTCGATCTTGAGCCAGGCGAACACGCCAACGAAAAAGATGTGGACGTGGGTGACGACGAGTTTCATATCAGCGTTCACAAAGGGGGAGATCGAGCCGGGGAGTTCGATTACTTGATCATTAAGCCCACGGTGGCGAACGTCGAAACAACGCTCACCGTCGGCACGAATAAACGGGTTTATTACTTGCGCCTGATCGCGACTCAGCGCGAACACATCGCGCGAATTGCTTTCACCTATCCGGAAGAAGAAGAACGGCGGCGAAAAGAAGCGGAGCTGGCCGAAAAGGCGAAGGCAGATGAAGCCGTACGCCTGGAGGCGCTCGCACCGAACAGGGAGATGAAGAACTGGAAGTACAGCCTTGAGCTACGCGGCAAAGATGCTCATTATATGGTGCCGGTGAGTGTGGGCGATGACGGTTCTCGGACTTACATTCAACTGTCGCAGCAAGTCCGAAAGCTCGGCCTGCCGGCCTTTGAAATTACCGGGCCAACTGGACCGATTCCCGCGAATTCGCATTGGGAAGAAAACAAGCTGATCGTGGATGCCTTATTTGACCGCGGCTGCCTGCTCTCGGGAGTTGGCAAGAGCCAGCAGAGGGTTTGCATTCACAACGACAAGGAGAGCAAGTAAATGGCAACTGCCAACACCATGAATCTGGCGGGGCGTCGCCCGCAAATAGTAAGCGCGATGAGCAATGGGATCGTGTGGCTCGGGCAGGCCTGGCCGTGCTTCTCGTGATTGTGATCATTCTGGGTTTTCGCACTCGCATACAGAAAAAGCAGGCGCAGACCGCTGTAACGGTTTCCGAAACGACCGCACATGACTCGTCACAAAGCAACCGGTCTCAAGTTCGAGGCCATGCTGAAGCTACGCCTTTGAGTTCCGTCACTAGCGGGGCGACTACCAATCCAACGCCTGCTACGCCCAACACCGCTTCAAACCCGAACCTTGGCCCGGTGGATGCGTTCGGGCGTGCGATCGGCGGCGCGGTCAACACTGCGGCCCATCCGTTTCCGACCGGGCCAGCCGCGACAAATCCCGCAGCTACACCACCCGCCTTACTATTACGTGCCACCGCAGCAAGCGCAGTATGCGCCACAAGAGGAAGACCCTGCAAAGAAAGAGCGTCATAGGGCCGAAGAGCGGCGTCTGGCGGCGATTCAGGCGCCAACTGGGATTGTGGCTAACGGATCGGCGGGGAATGCGGTGACTCAACCAAGGTCCGTGGATCCAATCCAAGCGAGTTTAGACAGGATGGCTCAGATCAGCGCGGCGGCAAACAACATGCCGCGTCCAGTTGTGGGGGGCGGTTATCCGACGCTTGGACCTAGCGCGGCGATGAGCGAAGAAGCAGACCTCAATCAGCAAAACGGCAAACGCAAGTTTCAGCAGGAAGAGGAAGGCGATTATCTAAAAACCACGCGGATAGCGCCGCTTTCCCGTTGGGTGGTGGAACGGGGCGATAAAATCGTCGCCATTTTACCTACGCGCGTAGTGAGTGACTTGCCAGGGGATCTGGTGGCGCAAGTCAAGGATGACGTCTACGATTCACCGACACACAAATTCATCATGATTCCTGCTGGCTCATTACTTGCTGGCGAATTCAACTCATCTGTTAGCTACGGCCAGGGGCCGCGTTCAAGTGGTTTGGACCTACTTGCGGTTTCCGGATGGCAGCTACATCAACCTGGACAAATTTGTCGGGCATGCGGCCGATGGGGCTGTCGGATTGAAAGATCAGACAGACAACCACATCAAGCGGTTAGTCGGGGGTGTTTTGCTCAGTTCACTCTTCGCCGCCGGCATTCAGATTAGCCAAAACCACAATGGCACAAACAGCACGCTCGCTTATCCTTCCACGTCTCAAATTGCGGGTTCCGCTGTAGGGCAGCAGGCCGGGCAGCTCGGCGAGCAAATCACGAGCAGGAACATGAACGTTCAGCCAACGCTGAAGATTCGGCCAGGTGAGCCGTTCTTTATATCTGTTCAGAAGTCGATGCTCTTTCCTGGACCCTATCAAGCGATCAACGTTGGGGGGCAACAGTGAAACAGATTGTTTTCGGCCTATTCGGAGGAACGTTTGTTGTGTTGGCGCTCGCCGCTCCAAACGCGTTGCATCAGTCGAGTTTGCGTTTCAATTCGTCCGATAGCGTCCCAATCGGCTTATACGAAACCGCTGCCGAGCGGGCGCCTTACGCGGGTTTCTGTCTCGATGCGGAGACGCTGCGCGCCGCTTTGGGCGCCGGGCTGGAGTTGGGCCGGGGCGAATGCTCGGATGGGCATCAGCCGATCTTAAAGACCGTTTACGAAGCGAGTGAAGCTTCGCCGGTGGTCTTCGATGCGGATGGCTTTTCAGTTGGGAATCGTCGCATTCCTAACACGAGGCCTAAAGCGTTTTCGACAAAGGGTAAGCCGTTGAGCCATTACGCCTTTGGTACTTACACTTCCGGGTTGTGGGCGATTTCCGGCTACAACCCAGATAGTTTCGATTCTCGGTATTTTGGCCCGGTTTCGCAAGTGCGCTTTTACGCGAAGCCGGTCCTGGTGTTTTAGTTTCAACCGTTAACGGGGAACAGGAGACAAATCAAGTGGGATTAACGGACAGAGTTAAAGGATTGTTTCGTGGGGATGAGCAGGCTTCAGAACAAGAATTCGCCCCATCCCTGAAGGCGGGCGAATCCATCGTGGTTAACGACGGGCGAGTTACTCACAAAGGTGATGATCCACAAGAGACGGACCGCGTTTTCGCCAGCTTGCGAGGGCAAAATGAGGCGAACGAATTACGTCAGACGCGCGCCCAAGACTTGGGAGTGAGCGCTGAACAAATCGAACGGTCGGATGCGTTTGACGCTAAGTACGGCCCAAATGCCTTGCAATATGCGAGCCCGATTCCGGAAGAGCCGCTGAATGAGTACAACCTCGTAACGACACTAAACACAGGGGCTCAATCCACATACACGATCCATTCGCCAGATTTGGAAGACGCGACTAAGCAGGCCTGGCGCGAGCTCGCGAAAGATGAGAACGTGGCGGCCGCGAAGTTGGAATGGGACGGCGGAAACGAGGTTTCCTACATCTACGACCGAAAACAAGGCGTTGAGATCGATCGGCCTGCGGACCTAGTTTTGCCGCATGAACGTGAGCAGCAACGCGAACAGCAAACTCAACGCGTGAAAGAATCACCGGCCACTCAAAAGCAGGGCCATTCCCGCGAGGACTTAGTACGCCAGTTGCGGGCCTATGCGGGAAAGCAAATTGAAGCTCAGAAGCGAATTGAAGCTCAGAAAACCGGGGGCTACAAGTACCAGCAGGCTGAGGCGGCAATCGCATTGAATCTCGCGAATCAACTGGAAGCTGGCGCGAAGACGATTGACTTATCGCAACGGTATGCAACGGATGACCCAGCAGCGGCTCAGGCTCGCCATCAACGGGCCCTGGAAAACCTTGCGCCTGTTCTACGAGAGGCCGAAAAACAAACCGAAAAGTTGAGCCATGGCCAAGCGATCGCCCACGGCAAGGGCGAAGTGTTAGCGCTGCAGAACCTCGAACAAGGCCTAGCAAACACGTCCGGGTTACTCCAGAGAGCGGGGCAGCATAACAACCATCAGACGCAAGCACCGCGGCTGTCGATGTCTGACGGAGGGATCTAATGGCTGAGAATATTGAGCGTCAAGCAACGGGAAAGCTCGGCGCTTTCCCCATTCGTATTCCCGTTGGGAAGATGTTGGCGGTATGCGCCGCGCTGGCGCTTACGCCGGCATTTTGGGCTTTGAATGAGGCGCGGAGTCCTTTCCTGGCAAAGTTTTACGAGCGGACGTACTGGGAGAGTTTGCGGGATGGTTTTCAATTGTCGCCTAGCGGGGTACCTCTCGCCGCTCAATACGACGTAGCGCTGGAGAACACTCCAACCGGATTGGCGCTCGCCAGTGTGGAGGACGCCGAACAGTTTCACGATCAGCTCATCATACAGAAGCAAAGTGTGAATCCAAAGCTATTTCACGCTTGGCTGACAGATCACGTCTATCACGGCTCAGCGCTGAATCGCTACGGGTTTCTTGTTGCTTTCGAGACAGTTTCATTTCTAGTGCTGATCATGGTCGGTGCCAACTTCGACCGCCGCCGGCGACTCTCCGCGATGGACGGAACACATCGGCGCGGTACGCGGTTCATTGGGTGGAAGCGCTTCAATGCAGAGCAGCTCGGCCCACTGTGGCGGTTGTGGCTGTTCCTTCCCTATAAACGTTTGGCTTCTGGCAAGGTGCAAGCGGCTATCCGGCGAAGCCGGCGCTTTGCTGCTACAACAGCGTGCTATCGGGCTGCAGCGGGATGGTGTGCGCAAGTGTTGCGCTGGTTTGGTTTGCGCTGGCCTGAGGCTGAAGGGCCAGGCCTGGCGCTGGAAATTGGCTCGATCGCCAGAGCGGTGATCAGCGAAGAGCTTCTTCCTTATCACCTAAATCTTTTCGGTGGAACGGGGCGCGGCAAATCGACCCTGATCCGCAACATCATTCAGTTGATTCGGGCACGTGGCGAGACGTTTGTTGTGCATGATCCGAAACGGGAGTTTTATAGAGAGTTTTACCGCCCTGGCATTGATTGGGCGATTGATCCGCGTTTAGAGGAGTGTCCCTACTGGGCGATGGAAGACGAAGCCGCAGATGAGCCAGAAGCTACACCGTGGGCCTCGAGCTTCTTTCCGGAGCATCCCCGCAGTCAGCCGTTTTTCGTGCGGAAACCGCGCGCGATTTTCGCTTACTTGATGTCTCGATACTCGGCTCACAATGAGCCCAATGAGCCGGCGACGTGTGCGCGGCTCGGCTCCTGGCTGAGCGGCGGTGAAAGCGAAATTCTGAAGCGAGTGAAAGGAACGGAACACTATAGGAGCCTGAATCGCGGCGGCTCTACAACCGTTGAAATCTCGGATATGTCGCAGTCGTTATTCACGACTTTGGGCGAAATTGCCAAAGTGCTGCGCATGATGCCGGCGACTCCGGAAGGGCGGCGGCGGTTCTCTCTTCGCGAGTGGAAAAAGAACAGGCACGGCTGCATTTTCCTTTGCTCGGAGCCCGAAACACAAGAGGCGATTTTGCCATTACACACCGCGATCGCGGACATGGCCATTCTCCACACGCAAGCGGAAGTCCATGACCGGGATGTACCGCGCGTTTGGTTTGTGCTGGATGAAGCGGCGACGATGGGGCGGATCGGCCAGCTCGAAAGCGGCATGACGAAGCAACGCGCGTCAGGAAATCCGATTGTGTTGGGCTTTCATGACTTGCCGCAACTTGAACAACGGTACGGCGAAAAGGGTGCTCAGACGATTACGGCGCAAGCGTACACAAACATCATTGTCGGTACTGGCTCAGACAAAGAAGCGGCCCACATCGAAAAGATGATCGGCCACGAAGAAATTGACAGAGTGACCGAGAATCGGCCCTGGCACTTAATGCTCTTCAACAAGGGCCATCGGGCGCGATCTGTCACGAATCAGATCACGTCTACGGCGCCAGTAACAGCGGCGGAGATTCAAGCGTTACCGCGCTTTCAAGGCTACATGCTGCAAGAGGGACGCGTGCTTCGCTTCAAGATCAGGCAGCCAAAGAAAAAGGGTGCTTTGATCGAGCCTGTTTTGCGGACCATTCCGCCGCTCATTTATCGAGAAGAGCTACCTGAAAACGTTCCAACCGATGCAAACGTTGTCGTCTGCGCAGTAGACGATGAAATTCCCGCACCGTGGAACTTTGAGGATTTCCGGACGGACGTTCAAGAGGCTGTGCTAGCGGGGAAGGTTTAGCGCGTGGTCACCGGCAAGCCAATGACGGGAGGTGAGACCTATATGCGGAATCACCTTTCGAATAACGATTACTACTCCGAGGGTGAAAAGGTTACCGGCCAATGGCTGGGCTATGGCGCGGAGAAGCTTGGTTTGCAGGGAGAAGTGACGGCGGAGGAGTTTGAAGCAATCCGCCAGGGAAATGACCCATCTACAGGTGAGTTCCTCCGCCAACGACAAAGCGCCGATCGGTACGGCGAAGTAAAGCGAAATGGTGAAACCTCGATGGAGAAGACTGGCACGGCTCGGAACCTGTACGACTTCACCGTCAGTGCTCCGAAAGACCTTTCAGTACAAGCGATGTTCGATCCGCGTTTAGTCGATGTCTGGAACATGGCGGTGAGTGAAACGGCGGTTGAAATGGAGAAACTCGCCGCTGTTCGCGTGCGCAAGGGCGGATTAGACGAGAACCGCACCACCGGGAACATGATCATTGCGCGTTATGACCACGATGCGAGCCGCGAGTTGGATCCGATGCTGCATTCTCATTTGGTTGCAGCGAATTTGAGTTTCGATGCGGTAGACAACAAATGGTATGCGCTGCAGGCGTCAGAGATCTTCGATCAGCGTGCGTACCTAACCGAGTTCTGCCGCAATGTGGCGGCGCGGGAAACCATGAAGCTCGGCTATGAGATCGAGGATCACTTCAAGGGCGGTGTGGATAACGGTTTCGGCATCAAAGGCATGACTGAAGCAACCCGGGAGAAATTCAGCCAGCGAAGTAAGCAACGCGACGAAGCCATAGCGGACTTCATGGAGCAACACGGGCGGCGGCCGTCTAACCGGGAAATCGCGCTTTTGGTTCGTGAGTCTCGACCCGAAAAGTTGGCGGAAATCGCGACGGCTGATGTAAAGGCCAGACAGTGGGCGCGCTTTACTCCCGAAGAAATTGAGCGAGGAAGAAGCCTTCTGAACCAGGCGTTGGAGCGTGGCTCTATTTTGGAGACGGCGCCGGCGGCGCCTTCGCTGAGCTACGCAGTAGAGCATACATTTGAGCGTCTTTCTGTTGCGAAAAACTACGAATTAAAAACAGAAGCCTTGCGCCATGGCCGTGGGCGGATCGATGCGGAGGAACTCGCCGGCGAACTGGTGTCGGCGGTGGCGAGGGGAGAGATGATTAGCGCGCGTGGTGAAGTTGCAACGCAAGCAACGCTGCAGCGTGAGCT
>CAWJBS010000162.1:0-8151 GCA_963840845.1 Bryobacterales bacterium | reverse complement strand
GTCCTGTTCTCGACTAAGTTACGTATTGCTACCGGCGAGCAGGCGCTTGAACTGCTCGGAAGAGCCTCCTATGACGCCGTGCTTCTCGACATGAATATGCCCGGAATGGGTGGAGTGAGCGCTTGCCGCGAAATGCGCCGGAGGGCACCTGCGCTTCCGATTCTGATGCTGACGATTCGCGATGGCCAGGAAGAGAAGGTGGAGGCTTTTGAAGCCGGCGCCGACGACTATGTCACTAAGCCCTTCCATATCCGCGAACTGACGGCGCGTGTTCGGGCGGCTCTGCGCCGCTCGCAGCCCGTGGACGCCCCACCGGATGATTCCGTTCGTATCGGAGAAATCATCCTGAACCCGTCGCTCCGCACGGTGGATAAGGCCGGGCATCGAATCCGCCTGACTCCAAAGGAATTCGATCTCCTTCACTACCTGATGACTAACGCAGGAACACCATTGGCGCATGGCAAGTTGCTGACCGCGGTGTGGGGCGACGCCTACGGAAACGAGGTTGAGTATCTTCGAACCTTCATCCATCAGCTGCGCAGAAAGCTGGAAGATGCTCCTTCACGCCCTGTCTATCTGCTTACCGAGGCATGGTATGGATATCGCTTCCGATCCGCTGAATAATAAACTCATGAGTATTGCATGTTGTTATTATTTGCACGGCGCGTTAGTGGCTCCGACCCTTTAGCTTGACCCCATCCGCAACGGCCATAACCGCAGTTTCGGCTGTCCGTTTGTCGCCGCACCATCATTGACCCGAAGTCGTTGCGAAATTCTTAAGATCTGAGGTGTTCGCGCGCCAAAAAGGAGAAATTAATATCGAATATTTCTATCCACACAATAATCATTGAACCCTCAGTGAGTCTTCATGACTTTCTAATGGGTATCATCTTAAGCTTTTGCTGAAGATACCGATTCACAAGAGAGCTTATGGATATCGCACTCATGGGGAACACACTCCTTCGCTCCGCGATCAGACAGAACTATTTGGTCAGCTTCCCCTCGCAGGTTCCAACATTGATGCGGAAGCAATATGGCGATATTCTTGAGCGGGTCGTGCAACTGTACTTCCATCGCAAACTTCACCACCACCTTCGGTAACTCCTTCGACAACGCTTCCTCTTTCGCAATTTTCCGCATCACCACAAACGACTGATACCGCAAAAACTCTCCAATCGCCGACCCCTCCTCCGCCTCAATCCCTCGCGGCATCCGTTGCAAACGGTGATCCCCCGCCAACTCCAGCTTCTTGCTCTTCAACTGTTTCACCATGCCCAGAAACCCCTTCGGATCGTCCTGCATCCGCAGCCGCCAATTCGTCAGCACCGGTCGCTCTGGCTGCCAGAAACCCACCGCCGCAAACTGCTCCGCTTCGCCCATATGGACATACAACACACCCTGCGCATCTTTCTTGCCATTTCGATGCAGTGCCCCACTCACAAACGTGTGATACGGACTCTTATCCGCACTAAACCGCACGTCCCGGTAAATGCGCGAAAGCACGCCCTTCGGCTTCGTCAACAGCGGCACTTTGTTCTTCTTCATCTCGGCCTCAATCGCCAGCATCAACTGCGTCATCGGCCCTTGCACCTGTTCTTCGAAAAGCGCCTTCCTAGGCACAAACCAGTCGCGGTCGTTGTTTTTCTTCAGCTTGCGCAAAAACGCAAACGCCTCTTCAGTGAAACCGGGAAAGCCTTCGCTCGCACCTGCCATCTTTGTCGAAATAGCCATTCCTCCGTTATACTCATTAGTCAACGGCACTCATGGAATCAATGCACAGCACGCCCCCTCAATCCGGCCTCTCGCGACGCCAAATCAGCAAGCGCCTGGCCGCATTTTTCGGTGCAGGAGCAGCCCTTCCGCTCTTCAGCGAATTCGCCCTTGCCCAACAGGCGGAACGCCAAATCACTGGCTCTGCTCGTCCCGCTGTCGACGAATACGTCCGCATCAACTCCAACGAAAATCCTCTAGGCCCTTGCCGCGAAGGTCTCGAAGCCATGACTAAAATCGGCCCGTACGGTGGCCGCTATGTCCCCTTTGGCGACTACGATAATTTCACGAAAACCGTCGCCGCCAGCGAAGGCATCAGCACCGACTACATCGCGTCTTTTGCCGGCTCCAGTGATCCCCTCTTTCGCGCCACTTGCGCCTTTACTTCTCCAACCCGCAGTTGGGTCATGGCCGAACCGGGTTATGGCGGCGGCGCTCCTGCCTATGTTGGCTCCAAACTCATCCGCGTCCCCCTCCGTGCCGATTACTCCCACGACGTCGAAGCTATGCTCGCGGCCGATCCCCACGCCGGTGCTTACTACATCTGCAATCCCGACAATCCCACCGGCACCACCACCTCGCACAAAGACATCGAGTTTCTCGTAGCCAACAAACCTAAAGGCTCCGTCGTCATTGTCGACGAGGCCTACATTCACTTCGCCGAAAAACTCCAGTCCGCGCGCGACCTCGTCCTCGCTAACAAAGACGTTCTCATCCTCCGAACATTCTCTAAGGTTTATGGCATCGCCGGCATCCGCTCCGGTTTCGTAATGGCCCGCCCTGACTTACTCGAGAAACTCGCTCAATACGGAGACGACAATCTCCCCATCACCGCCCTTGCCTGCGCCTCCGCCAGCCTCAAGGCTTCCAATCTCGTCCACGAACGCCGCGGCGTCAACCGCCAAATCCGCGAAGATGTCTTTGCTTTCCTCAAGAAGAAAAACATCCAATACATCCCCAGCCAAACCAACTTCTTCATGATGGAAGTCAACCGGCCCGGCGTCGGTTTCGCGCGCGCCATGGCTGCTCAAAAAGTTTTAATCGGCCGCATCTGGCCCGCCTGGCCCACAAAAGTTCGCGTCTCCATCGGCACCCAAGCCGACATGAACGCCTTCAAGTCCGCCCTCGACAAGGTCTGGTCCTAGCCGTTGTGGGGCGGCCCGCTGACCCGAGTAAACTATTTACCGTCCCCTACGTCCAATAATCACGAAAGCAATCCTCCCCACCGAAGGAACCCCGAAATGCCCACCTTCTTCGCCATCCAAACCCAACTCTCCCTCATCAAATCTCAAATCATCCAACTCTCCGAATTCTCCGCCGGACGCCCCGAGAGTGACGACGAAGCCGACAAAGACTTAACCACCCTCGACCGCATTGACCAGCAACTCGCCCTCATCCTCCGCGATCTCAAAAGCGCCGATCACCTCGCTCGCATCCAACTCGACAATATCCACAAACTCCCTCCGGATCAGCGCTTCTCCGCCAAACAATCCTTCGAGCAGAAAAGTCGCGACGCCGCCAAACTCTCCGCCGAAGCCGAATCCCTCAAATCGCTCGTCCTTGATTTGTTGACGAAGAACGGTCTTCTCACGCCCGTGCAAGCCGCTCAGAAGACAATGGATCTCATTAAAGATCTGCAGGAACACCTTCCCCTTCACGCCAAGATGCAGACCCAGCAAAACGTCGGTTATCCCGCCTATCAGCCTCCCCCCTCCGAGGTCCCCGAGCCGCACTTCGACTCGCTCGTTCCCCTAGTAATGCTGATCTATGTAGCCGTCAAAGCCATCAAAGAAAAACGTAACTCCAAATAAACTCCCTCTGTTGCGAGAATGGCGTCTTCCTGTTACACCCTAAAACCTAATCCGGTTGCGCCCCAAGACTGCTTAGAGACTTGTCGCCGGATCAGCAGATCGTCGATCGTCGTACAGGCCCTCGGCAGATCTTATCGCCGCGTGATCGACCGCTACAGCGGCAGCGAACTGGCGCTGATTGCCGATTATTTGGAGAAGATGTCGAAATAACCTGTTCAGCCGCTAACAACGCCATTGCGATCACCAACTCCTAAAAACCCTACCTTAATAACAGTCTGAACGAGCTTGAAATGACGCGCGCGCGGCGACACATTATAGCCAGCACGGAAAGTCCCAAGAGCAGCAGCCACGCAGACATAGGCTCGGGAACAGGAGGAGGTCCGAATGTGCCAACTTCCGTCAGAGAGTACGTCGCGCCCGTGACAGGATTCATTGAAGAGTCGAACAACTCAATATCGGCGCCGGCAGAGCCGCCCGTCGCTTGACCTGGATACCACCCAATCGTGCTTGCCGATGCTGAGAGGGAGACTGCGAGTGTTTGCGCCACCCCGGCAGTGAAGGCGGAAGGGGCACCACACACCCTGGCACTTCCGACGTTGCCACCTGTTGAGCCGAGTCCGCTGTCGCCAAAGGACCCGCCTGCATTTCCCGCTTCGTCTGCACTGAAGTATACGCATGGCACAAAGAAGCCCTGCCCCAGCCCGTTCGTTACTTCAAACGCGAAGTTCCCATCAATCTCAGCCGAGCCGTAGGAAGGGTACCCTGGGTTCGCGTCGCTGCCGGCAGAAACGTAAATGAGTGTGTCTCCGACGCTAACCAACGCATTAGCCTCGTCGACAATGCCGCTTGGGCCGGAGTTAGAGCAAGACGCAGAAGTGAGGCCGGTATAAGCCAGCCCGCCACAGACGGCCCACACCGTGATTGTGCCAGCCTCTGCAGAAGAAACCAGCACCCCTGAAATCAGAAGAAACCAACTTGATAGCAGTAATGAGCGCACCACGATCTCCATTCAAATTCAGCATTAAGGCGACGGACTTACCGTTGGCTATTACGCAACATCGAAGCACGCCGTCTGCCAATGGGGGCAGATCTACCTCAGCCGCCTCGGCTCTTGGCTATCACGGCCTGGCCGATCCTAAACACGCCGATGAGCATTCCGAAGACTGCGCCTCAACACGCATCTGCGCCTCCACACCCGTTCATTGCGCCAAGCTCGGCCAGTGTGGTAGACCGTCTTCAAAAATGGAAAGGCCCTCCTGACTGCCCCGGTTGGCAGGCGTGATCAAGAAAGACGTGTTGCTGCGAGCCTTCTTGCCTCGGCGCTAGCCCGGCAGGCGCCGCCCCGATCCGCACGGCCACTTCTTATTTGTGGTAGCATCAGCGTTCAAACTGGGAGTTATTTTGTGAAGCTAAGTGTCTTGAGCAACTCGCTTGCGAATCGTCACCCGCAAATGGATCGTTCCCTGGTAAGCCTACACCGAACTCCATAATCGCCCAATCATGATTGCCCAATAGCGGCAAAGTGCCCCCGACTTCACACCCGGGGCTTCGACGCAAGAGGAGGGAACCGGAATGGGGGTGAACGTTTGTCCGGCGGACCGAGTCGAGGCTCCGGTCGAGGTCGTGTGGGATTTGCTGATGCACCCGGCCAGCTACGGCGGGTTCTGGGAGATGACCGTCGAGCGGGTAGAGCCGGAGGGGCCAGCGGTGGTCGGCCAACGCTTCTTCGCCTGGACGCTATGCCGGCGATTGCGGATCGACGGCGAGATTCTGGAGGTCGACGCGGTGCGGCACGCGATCCGATTCCACACGACTCTGCCGTTCGGGCTCGTCGCCGACAACCGCATCACGTGTTCGCCAATTGACGCGGGCGTTGCAGGCTCCGCTACGGCTGAGACTTCTCGTTCCCGCCCGGGTGGCGGGGCCGATTGTTGAGTCGCCTGGCCGGACGCGCGCACCACAGCGTCGCGGACTCGCTCCAGCGCCTGAAGCGCGCTGCGGAGGTGCGGCGCGAGGCGCCGATTGGAAAGGCGGGCGACGGGGCTGCGTAAGCATACGGTAGGGCAGCGGTTTGCCACCAGGGTTGTAACCTTGTACCAGCAGTCGTTCGTTATCGGGTGACACCTGGAAGCCTCTCCGTTTCATTCCGGGTGGGCTAAGTATTCTCGTCTGGAGCAATTGCTCAAGAGGCAGATGGTAAACCTGTTGAAGCCCAAATCCGATCAGCTTGATTCCGAAGTTCGAGTAGACAAATTCGCTTCCGAGTTCGCTACGCAACTCGACCTGATGCAGTGCTCGCAAATAACTCGCGTCATCATATGACCTCTCCAACTCAATCAGCTGAAACGGCAAAGTGTCAAGGTTAGGATTCTGGAAGAGTGCATCCGTGTCCGGAACATTCTTCGAGAGACCTGCCCGGTGGACTGCAAGCAACCTCAGGGTGATGACTCTTCCATTTTTCTCCAAGTTCGGATACGGCTCATCGAGATAAGCTCTAAATCACCATCGAGCATCATTTTTCCATCCACTACAGCCCTACTGGCGAGACCTCCCGTGAACGTCTTAGTGATCGATGCAATTTCATAAATGCTCTGTTGGTCCGGCAAACGGGCCACCGATTTGTTCGCCGTCCCGTAGTTATAAACGACGGCCTTACCACGGTCGTAAACACCAATCGAGAGTTCAACATGTTGACTGTCAGCAAAGAATTCGTTGGCAGCTTTGTCTACGGCTTTGTCGGCGACTGTTCGCTTCGGGTTATCGGACGCCAATTGCGCAAATGTTGGGCGACTGGTCAACACACCAGCGAGCAGGCAGCTCGCCGAGAACCGATGAAGAATGCGCGTCGGCATCGCTTTCTCCTTGGGTATATGTGATTCGGACTTGCGGGAGCACGTAAACCGCCAACAACAAAGTACTGCACTGGAATGGAGCAATTGCGGTAAGCATCAAATTCCCACGAGGCGGCAGTGGCGGTCGAGGCTGTTCGCATTTGGACAGTCAGATCCTGTAATCGGACAGCGGCCTAGTGTGTGATTTGTTGTAAGCGGACGCCGACATCTCGTACTTTCCTTTGTGATGGCGAGCAAGGAAAACGCTCATGGAAAGCGGCTTGCAATTCAATCTCACGATTGCTCCCGTGAAGTACCATGATCGGGAACGTGAGATTGAAAGACGCGCGCTGTTAGACGGCCCGCCGGTAGTCGGCTACGCTATCGATCTTCCTCCTTCGGGCGAGTCATGAGCTACTCGTACAAAGCTCGAATCAGAGAACGCCAGCCAGCGGTCTCTTCACTGCACCGTCAAACGCGCGATTGTTTGAGAAGACCTACCCAACGATAACGTCCTTTATCATTCACAAACTCGCAGTCGCAATGCAACCGAGCGGCCCGCTCCAACACTATCTAGTAGAACAATTTGCTGGAGTTTGGGAAGCGGGAAGGCTAGTGGTAAGGATGCTGAAACTCGCGATCCGTTCTCTAAACAAGGCCAATTGCACGAATAAAGGAGTATTCTATGGCTTACAAAATTGTCTTCGTCGGTGCTCAGGCTCATGAACAAACGCCGAATGTTGCCGTGTATTCGCTTGATCCGCTTGGCCGAGTCAAGGAAAAACTTGTGGTGGTTTCTGAGGGGAAGCTGAATCTCTCGCACGTCAAGGACGCCTTATCGCTTTAGCGCCAGACGTCGCCAACACTGCCGATCTTGACCCAGAGAATCTCGTGACGCCACTGCGGCTCGCCGACCAACTGCCGGTATGGGACAAACGGCGCAATTGAAATTCCGAGCCAATGGTGGCGAGGTTGGCTGCCGTTTAGCATCTGCCTATCGGGCACGGCCAGCCCGTGCTTTCCGTTCTTTCAGGGTCTTGAGGGACTACGACCCATCGCGCTCGGTCTTCAGCCACCGAGATTCCCCGAGGTTTGCGAGCCGCTGTGCAGTGCGGTTGTGGAGGTCTGGGAATACCATTATGCTGCTGGCCATTGCTGATCCCTTATGTGCCGCCGCTGATCGACAAGTTAGCGGCGTTCTTGAACGCCAACCCTATTATGTTTCCGGTACCGCCTGCGCCGATCCCGGACCGCTTGATCCAACTCTGGTAACGAAGGTCGATGTGGTGTTTGCAGCCGGAAAAGTCTCAAATACCTTCGCGCCTAGCACGACGCTGGCGGCGCATCTGACAACTCTGCGGAGCCTCTACCCGCCAGGATGCCGTAACCTATATTGAGAACTACCCGATTCTTTGGCCGTTCTGGTGCACAGGCAGTTCGGCGCTGCTGGGACAAACGTCCGTGAACCCCGATGGCACCTTCAGTTTTTGCTATCGATTCTTTCCCCTATTCCGTTTCAACTGCAGGAACAGTTATTTCTACAAGATCAAGCAGTTTGTGAACGGTGTCTGGACTTACATCTATGACGGCTCAGCGGCGCAGCAGTATTTCCTGGCCGACGAAACAGCTAATCTCTACACGCTCACCGGCCAGACTTGTTTCCAACCGCCACCCCTGGGCGACGACTACATCGCTTTTCAGGCGGTCGGCAACACGAACACCAACGAGCTCAACAGCAA
>CAWJBS010000161.1:0-35107 GCA_963840845.1 Bryobacterales bacterium | reverse complement strand
GTCATCGTGCCGTTCGCCGTTCAGGCAGCCTCTGGCGATTCGCCGGAGTTCAGCATAGACGGCTTCGATCAGAGCGGTTAACGCCGACTCATCACCGGCGCGCCAAGCAACCAGCAGTTGAGTTACATCGCGAGTAGGATCGACCGTGCGGTCCGGTTCGTCGGCTCCCTCAACGCGGTCAGTTTTCCCCTCGCCCATAAACGTTCCATAAAATATAGCAGTTTTCTGAGCTGTGTAATCGTAAAAGGCCAAGTCTTCACGGGCAAAAACTATACGGCGCGCACACCCTGCCCCGTCCAGCCCTTTTGGAACCTCTTCCTTGCCCGAAACAAAATCAGTCGCAGTTCGTCCCGGTTCACTCCATGTCTCTGGCAAACTTCATCGCGCCCTCTATCTTCATAAAACAGGTCCACCAAGACCCCCCGGTCCCTGGTGCTCAAACCAGCCAGCACTTTCTTCACTTCTCGGGCGCGCTCTTGTTCCAGCAACAACTGTTCCGCGCTACGCGCGCCGTCCGCTCGCTCAATATCCGACACCGCTGCTACCGGCGAGTTGGCGCTCGGTCGCAACGCAAGTCTTGTAAGGTTTACGCAAATGCCCGTGACATAGGCCTGCAATTTTGAGGCGTCACGCGGCTGGCCCTGGCTGATCTTTTCGTACGCGGACACAATGGCGGTATCTATCAATTCATCCTCTTGTTCACGGCTGAATTTACCCCAAAGCCATCGCCTAAGCGATCGCCTGAAATACGCGACAAAATGCTTCGCCGTATCTTCGTCGCCCCCTCGTAATTGTGTCAGATAATCTTCGTTAAAGAAGCAGTGCTGGTGCATGACAAGTTCAACCCCTCAGTGAATCTCACCCTGGTAGGCGAGTTTTCTCAGCCGGTGTTCTAATGGACCAACGAAAATAAATAATTTAAGTGAAAACGCCAAGGTGTGAAGGAACCGCCAGAAAGCAAACGTGTGTCCGCTGCTAACATTGTGGACGTGCAGACCCGTAACGCTGGAACGAGGCTTCGTTGAAAATTTTCGGAACCGTCAATCTTCCGTTCGACCGCGACAAGACCTATAAAACCTTGCATGATCCGGCTATCCTGGCCCGTTGCGTTCCAGGCTGCGACGGCCTGGAAAAGATCGGCGACGACGAATATGAAGTGAACATGAAGCTGGCGTTAGCCGGCTTTTCCGGCGTATTCGCCGGAAAAATCAAAATCACGGAAGCCCATCCCCCGCAAGGGTTCAAGATGTTGGTGGAAGGCAGCGGTAAGGTCGGGTTCGTTAAGGGCGAAGGCCTCATGAATCTCTCACCCCTCAGTTCCGGCACCGAACTCGCGTACGATGGCGACGTGCAAGTCAGCGGCGCCATCGCCGCCGCCGGCCAGCGCGTGATCGATTCCACGGCCAAAATGATGATCCGCAAGTTCTTCGAAAAGTTTATCGAAGAAGTGAAAGCCAGCACTTAGCCAAACACTGGTAGCTCCGAAACCTCTTCTAACGGCACGCGTTCTAGCGGCAAGCCCGCCGCTTTCCATTTGCGCAAACCGCCGCGAATCACCCGGCAAGCAACGCCTTGTTCCAAAAGCAGCAGAGCCACACGCGCGCTGGTAGCTTCGCGAATGCAGGTGCAATAAAGATAGATATGCACTCCGCCGGGCAACTCCTCGTGCCAGTGGTGAAAGGCGTTCGGGTCAAGCCGGCGCGAACCTTGAATCCGCATGGTTCGCGCATCATAGTATCCGTGGCTTCGCACATCGTACACAACCGCGCGGCCCACCGCCAAATCCGCTGCGGCCTCCTCTACTTCAATCGTCGGAGCGTAGCGCAGCGCTTTGGCGCGAAACCAAAACCAAACTTGCAGCGCTACATAAACCCCGATTGCCACAATCAGAATCCAACTCAGCGCGCGATTAAACGTTTGATAGCCTTTGGTGATCATGGTCAGCGCACCGCTGAAGAGCACGCCCAGCAGCACGTAAGCGCCGTTGTACAGCGTGCTGCCCACCAGATCGTAGCGCAGAAAAAGCCAAAAACGCATGTTCATGCTGCCGGCCATCGGCGGGGCCAACGTGTTGATGCCCGGTACAAATTTGGCGACCATCAGCAGCGTGCTTCCCCTTTTGAAAAATGCGTCAGCCGAGCGCAAGATGCACGATTCAGGGTTAAGCGAAAGCCGGCACAAAAGGCCCAGCAGCCACCAACCGGTATAGCGGCCCAGAACATACATCACTGAATCGCCGAGCAGCATGGCACCCATACCGCAGCCCAAGGTTGCAGGTATGCGTAATACGCCATGCGCCGCAGCCGCTCCCGCGACAAATAAAGCGACGGCCGCGGGCACTGGGAATCCGAACGTTTCCAGCAATACCATGGCAAACAGAACGCGGTATCCGTGTGCCCATAATTCAACGAAGAGTGAGTCCATGCAGACGACAGCCAGAGCCGATCATCTCATACGCTTAGCGCGCCCGCAGTGCGCCGATAAGAGGCCTGACGGCGGCACTGCGCGCCGGCAAAAAACCACCCACCGCCCCCATGACCACAGCGAAGAGCAGACCCAGTAGCATAATTTCGGGAGTCACCCGAAAACGGAAACTGAGTTGACTCCACGTGATGTAACTGCCAATGGCCGTTTCAACTCGGTTTAGGGGCAGCGCCAACAAGCAGCCGATCGCCCCACCCAACAAACTGATGAGCATGGATTCCATCAGGAAGCAAGCCATCACCGAGCCTTGTGAATAACCCAAGACGCGCAGCACGCCGATCTCCGAAGCGCGCCGGGAAACCGATGTGTACATGGTGTTCATGCACGCGAACGCGCCGCCTAAAGCCATGACCAGCGCCACCACCGTCCCCATAAAACGCACCGGAATCGCCGCGGACATTTGCTCCTCGTAATATTCCTTCTCGCTGAGAACCTGCAGACGAAGCCGCCGGTCATCGCGCAAGCTCTTCAACAGTGGCTGGATGTCGTTCGATTCAGACTCCACCAACACCACGCTGAGTTGATCTGCGCGGTGATACTCGGCGGCAACCTGATTAAGATCGGCGAAGATTTCACTATTGAACGCGGATTGGCCGCCGTCGAAAATGCCCACCACCGTCCACGGGACGTTGCCGAATTGCAGTGTTCCACCGAGCCGGACGGCAGGGCATTTTTCGGCAATCGCTTGTCCCACCACCAGTTCATGCGCGCCCGTTTCGAAGAGGCGACCGGACCGCAGGGAGACTTGCGGCTGGCGCATCTCCCAACCCATTGGTGTCATGCCGCGTAGAGTCACGTTCATCTCGTCTCCAGTGGGCAGACCCACGGCAACCAGTGTCACTATCTCGAGTGAAGCCTTTTGCTGTCCGTTTTGGTCCTTCGCGATGCCGCTGCGCGAGAGGACATCCTGAAAATTCTCGTGAGTCGCCAAGCTGGTGATTTCCGACGTTGACCCATTCCGCATCACAATAAGCTGCTTAGGGCTGGCCGAAACGTCAAATGACGTTTGCAAACCGGCGACCAGCGCTAAGACGGCCACCAGGACCAGCACGCTGAGTGCGGCCGCCATTGAGGTGACTAACGTTGTTACCTTGCGAACCCTTAAATTACGAAGATTGTAGGAAAGGGGGATCGGCATGGAGAATGACTTAGTCCGCTCGCGCCAAACACTCCGTGATCGGACGCCTTGAGACTCGCCAAGCGGCAGGAATGGCTGCCGCCGTTCCACACGCGGCCGCACTCAATAAAATAAGCGCCGTAATGACGGGCGAAATGGAAAGCGTAGTCAAGGAAACAGCTAACGCCGGCAGATTGCGCATCGCTGCTGTGGCGCACTCCGCTGCGCACAACCCTAACAGGCCGCCCACCGCACCCAGCAATGTAGCCTCCAGCGCGATGAGCAGCACAACCGTACGGGCTGAAAATCCCAGCGCTTTCATAATGCCGATTTCTTGCGAGCGTTCCCGGATAGAGATCGTAATGGAATTAGTGGCGACCAAAAGAACGGTACCCGCCAAAGAGGCGCATACGACAAAAAGAAACAGCTTGATGTTACCCACGTAACTGAGAACATTCAACCGGAAGACTTTTTCCGTCTCGGTTTTCGTTTGCACCGTACCATTGCGGAATAGCTCGTCGATATGGCGGCTCACCGGCCCCACCGCGTCCTCGTCGTTCACCATAACCATCAGGAGCATCGCATAATCCTGGCCTTTGCGGACCGCTTCCTGCAAATAGTCGTTGTTGAAATAGAGAAGCTCGTTATCAATAGTGCTTTCATAGACGCCCGCCACCACGAGATCGATTCGCGCCGGATAGATGTCGCCCTGCAGCGTAATGCGGTCACCGAGTTTCATGCCGAGCCGGTCCGCCAGCGCGCGCCCGATAATGCAGCTATTCCGGCGCTGCAGAAAATGTTCGGCTTGCCAACTGGCGATTGAATATTCCGGATGAAGGCGAAAGAGCTTGGCGGGCTCAACGGCAAACCTGGCGAAATTGTTCACCGGGTTGCTTTGATCCTTGTAAGTGCCGCCGAAATACTGTTGAATCATCACCTCGCGCACTCCGGGCACCTTCTTGATTTTGTCAATGTAGGACACCGGGAGCGGATTGGCAAACGATATCTTATTCCTCACAATCAGCCGTAACGCTTGATCTTGTGCCGGCTCGCTGAGAAAGAACAAGGTATACATCGCCATCAACACCCCGATCATGCAGAACGAGGTGGCGATGCTGAGAATCGTGAGCACGCTACGGCGGCGGCTGCGAATGCTATTTCGGGCGATGAGCGACGCAAAGGAAAGCAACCGCCAATCCTGGCGCCCCATAAACCTAGAAAACGTAAGAAAGTCCTGCCATGGGTGTTACCCTTTGTCGAACGCCGCCGTCATTGAGCGCGATGATTGCGTTCACGGTCAGCAGCAGATGATCGTATGCGCTGATTTTCATGCCAATTGAGGCATCGCTCTGATTGTAAGTTTGCTTCCCCAAAGGAGTGATCGTTTGGAAACTCCCCACTTGGCCAGTAGTTGCCAAGGGAGCCGGAGACTGCACGGTTTCCAAGCCAATACGCGGCGCGCCAATCAGTTCCTGTCCTAAGTAGTCTGCCGCAAAGGTCACATATTTAGAAACGGGTATGTCGGAGCCTGCCGAGAAAATCGCCCATCCCGGCAAACTGCTCTTGGTTCCCAGGTAAGGGTTACCGCCGAGCACAGACGAGCCATTCCACTGATAGCCAAGATTCACGTGTGGAGTGAGCCAAGCTTCACGAAAGGACATCGCCGCTACCGGTCTGATACCTAACGCGCCAGTGCCCAGGAAATTTGAGGCATCACCGGTAGGAAGGCGAATATCGGTGAGCAGCGCAACGCTGACATTTTCGTTGTGATAAACGTTTGCCTTGGCGCGCACAATCACGTCACCAACTCCCTGCGCACTATTGTTGCTAGGGTTCCAATACAAATCTCCTTGTTGGGTGCTATGGTTGTTTGAAAATTCCCGTTGCACGCTGCCGGCGGGATTTTTGGGGTCGAAATAATTGGCAAAAATGGGCCCATAGGGTCCGGGGCCGCCGTTGCTGCAACAGCTTACGATGGGGCTGCCGCCTGAGGGATTCTGCAACAGAATCGGCTCTGTTCCCAAACCATTTCCGCCGGGAATCAGCGTCCGATTAATAGTGGCCACCGAATTTACGTTAAATCCAACCTGCATAAACGGTACTGCCACCGAAACATCAATCCGATTTGTGATGCCAAAAGTCGCAAAAGCGGTAAATTGATTTAATTTAATATCCACCGAATTTTGCGTCGAAATAAATTGTGTCGCAAGATATGGATCTCCCGCCGGTACCGAACGAGGCGCGGTCGGATACAGAACAGGCACATCGTGCAAATCCACCCCATCCAGTTTCTGGAACCGAAATCTCTGGTACGTTCCGCCAAACGCAAATTTATGCCGGCCGATTGTTTCGCCGCGCTCGGTCAACACTGGACCCAGGCTCTGACTCGTCCTCGAATACAGCCCGGTTTGCGGATCATATTGATAAACAAATCCAGACTCGGGGTTGGCAAGCGGTAGCAACGTGATCTGCGTGGCGGTGGCTGCGAACTGGGTCGCAAAAGCAGAGGCGAAAGAGGTCCCCACGCTAGGATTCGGCAGAACCAAGCCCCCCGGCCCGTACAGGTTGGGAATCGCGCAAAGCAAATTCGTTTTGCCCGTGCAGGCGGTAGTGGGAACCACCAAACCAGGAACGCTGGAAATCGGCACCGATTGCGAAAATAATGGCGCCACAGATACTGAAAGTAACAACAATCCTAACGGATGAGCTTTTGTCATTTTGTTTAACCAACGAAAGACAATTTCGGGACCTCTAAAACTAAAGGTCTAGTATCTTACAGAACCAGGTAGAAAGACTAGATAGAGCGGAAAATGTTTCCGATAAAATACGGAAAATTTTCGTCAGTTTCCGACTACGACAAATAGCCTACTTGGTTCCTTCGATAGTCCAATTGCCGTCATGCTTTGCCAGTACGTAGCTGACGATCGATTCTGGAATTTGCTTACGAGTGCCGTCCGAAAATGTTTGCGAGGCTTGGCGCCGGCACAAGACAACAGCCTGCGCGCCGTCAATTTGTGGCGGTGAGGCAGGCGAAATGCGCATGGCCAACTCTTTCACGTGCGAAAGCTCCGCCTTCACTTCCCGTTTGTTCAGGTTCTTTTGAATGGCCAAGATGGAATCTAGATCTTTTGCGCTCCAGGCGTTCGCCAGGCGCGAGATCACAGTGAGCACGGCGGCCGACTCGGTAGCGGAACTGTGGCCCAGACGAATATTCGCCAAATCAACCTCAGCCTGATTGCGAAAATGGCTATCGGGAAAGTCTCGCAAATAGCTTTCAAGCGAAGCTTCATCCCGTTGATTCACCTTTCTCCACGCCAATTCTTCGCTGCGCTGGCTCTGTGTGGCATGCGCCTTCTGCTCAAGATCGGCCAGGGTACTGGTGGCCGAAGCAGCGTGCCGCCCGTCAGGATGCCTCCTCAGAAAATCTTGCAGGGCGGCCGGACTGTTATGGTCAACGTTATTCCAATCACTGTCTTCTCGCGCGAGCAAAACGCCATCCATCTGCTTCTTTGCCTCGGCTGCATAGGAACTGTTCGGATATTTCGCCACAAACGCACGCAAGGCTTCCGGGTTGGTCTTATCTGTGTTCTGCCACTGCAGGTCCTCAGGTTTGGGCATAGGCGCGGCTGCTCGCGCCGAGGTGCCCGTCTCAGCATGCTTCGCATTGGCCGCCGAAAGTGTAAGCGCGTCTGTCGAATCGAGTTGCACGTCCCGATCGGACAACATCAAATCTTCGCCAGGCGCCAATTTGCGCGTGAGCGTCTTCGTCACAAAACCGTTACGTGAAAGTTCAATCGTATGGTCTCCGGGCGGCACTTCACGGCTCAAGTTCCCGCGCTGCGATGACCTGCCCAGTAGAACCCCGTCAACCTTTACACTCGTATTCGGCTGCGCGCCGTGGATATCCAAAATCGCCGGCTTGGGAGTCAGCTTCACGTCTAACACCGTCTCGCCTGCCTTGCCCACCGCCACTGTCACCGGCCCGAAATCTTTGTAGCCAGGGTGTGAACCGCTCACTTGGTACGAATTTGCATTCAGTTCCACCCTCAGCGGTTCGTTAGAAACAGTGTATTGCTTGCCGCTGATAGCCACTTGCACGCCCGGCACCTCACTGCGGATGACCAAGCTTCCAGTGCTGGGCACTTCAGCGATAGCGGCCGGAGCCACAGCAGCAGCAGGCGCTTCCATCACCGCTGGAGGCGCGACCACAGTCTTCGGCGCTGTTGTCTTCGCCGTATCAACAGTCGCCGGATGACCGCTATTCAACCAATACGCCAAACCACCAAGGCCAATCAGCAAAGTTGCGGCAATCGAAATATTGCGATAGACACCTGGCCGGCGCGCCTGACGAACTTCCAGCGCCGCCGTCTTATCGTCGATTTTCCCATTCAGCGCGGTAGCGGCTTCCTTCACATCCGCATGGCTTGCAGAGGCAAAGTTGTTCTTTTCCAATTCGGCGCGAACCGCTTCCAGTTCTTCCCGCTTCTTCGCCGATTCCACCTGCGCGTTCAAGCCGCTAATTCTGTCGAGCGACGCCCACCGAACCGCTTCCTCTTTAGCATGTTCGCGCTTTTGGCGAACAGCTTCGGCCAAATCCGCCGGCACCGCGGTGGCCGGTAGAAGGCGGCCAGTGAGCTGCAAAACTTCCTCGGCCGATTGCGGATTGTCTTTCACAATCGAGCGCGCATAGCCGTGCAACAATCCCAACACATGCCCTGACATTTTCGTATCGTCCGGGCGTAGCTTTAGAGCACTGCTAAAAGACTGTTCGGCCAGCCGGTATTGGTGGTCGCGCAGGCTGCGTTCTCCGCGCTCCAATAAGCGGCGCACATTATCTGCGTTTTCCTGCGCCTTCGGATCTTCCTTCACCCGGCGGCTGGCAATTTCCTGTTTCAGTTCACGCAAATCGGCAAACTGCGGAAGCTTCGCGCTCGCCTGGTTGCACAGTGCTTCCGCTTCGGCCAATTTCCCATCGTCCAAAAGCTGCCTGATGCTTGAAACAGATTCCGAATACTCGTCCGCCAAAGAAAGCTCGCGCTCTTCGGCTTGTTTCTTAAGATTTAGGAACAACTGGTGATGGCGCATGCGGCTCAACACCCACGCGCACTCTTCCAGGCAATCTTCAATGCGGTCTTGCTTCAGTGCCGTAGCCGCGCGTTCGCTACTCATCACCTGGTGGCGAACGTCCTCCACCACATTGCTGAATTCGGTTTCGCCACTATACGGAGCCGCCAGCGCTTCACTCTGCGTAACGTAGCCGCCCATGTTTGCCGGATCTGTCTCGCGTTGCATCGCTTCGCGCAGATCCGTCAGTTTCTTCAAACACTTTTGCCGCTCGTCCCACTTGCGCTTGTCGTCAATAGTGGATTCAATCGATTTCAAACGGTTCGCCAGATTGGCATCTTGCGGATACTGCTCCAGCGTGCGCAGCAGCCGGTCCCGCGCGCGTCCCAAGTCGGCCGGTTTCGGCATGGCCGTTTCTTCCAGCACGTTCGCGATCGTTTCTTCCCGCTCGGCCGCGCGCACGTCGTTCCAACTTTTATCCGGGACAACCAATGCGGGGTTAATGCGGCCCGCATCCTCCAGCAACGTACGCGCAATACGCCAGTTTCTTTCACCCAAGTTGCCGGCTTCTTCTACTGCGGCATCGAAAGTGGCCTGTTCCAAATTGCGGAAGCCCTGGCTCAGATTGCCGGCTTCGCGAAACGCTCCCACCGCGCGCACAAACTCGTCGCCTTCAATCGCTCCGCCCGCTTCCTTCAGCAGCGAATAGACCCTCGTAAAACGTTCGGCTTGCCGCCGCTGTTTAGCGGCCAGCCGCAGCAATTGGTTATCATCTGGTGATTTTTCGAGCGCATCGCGCAACAGATTGCCGGCCGCTTCATGATCTCCCTGATCTAACGCGCTGGCGATCTCGCCAACACTCGCGTCGGCGGCTGGCTCTTGCGCCCCAGTTTCAATAGTACCTTCGGTTAGATTTTTGGGATCGGAATGCATCTTTGCTCCTTCAACCGCGCCTGAAGCTCGCAGTAAGGGACCTTCAAGTCATTCATTAAAGTAATGACCCTCAAGCGTCTTACCGCTATTATCACCTGTTCTGGCCAGGAAGTACCCCCATATAAACACATTAGTTAACCCATTGGGGCCAAAAACTATAGTACTGCAAGTTTTTGGCCGAGAATCAAACCTAACCAATACTCGAAAATAGTGTGCAACGTTTACCGACCGCTACTCACTATTGGGTATGCGAGGGCGTGAAATCTTATGGTTTTGGAGCGTACGAATCGGCGGCATCGTCACGCTTTGGGCCCCGCGCTTGTGGTCAACCTAAGCCTTCGGTGCCGATAAAAGCTTGTCCACCACAGTCCGCGCCATCGGATGATAGCCTGGCCTAGCGGTTTCATAGATTGTTCCAGCCATCGTCTGCCCCGCCTCTGTCTTTTTCAGTTCAGCGTACAAATGGCGAAGCATGCGAGTCCGCCCTACTTCGTGCAAGAACGCGTGGAGACGAGGGTAGGCTGGCAGGTAGCCTGTCTGAACAGCCAAGCCCAACCATTCAGCCAGAATTTCATAGTTGCCATTTTTGGTAAGTCCCCATTGCGCGTCGAGTTCCGCCATTCTTGTTTGCGTAATAGGCCGCGGCAAAGTTTGCAGATATTCAAGCCACTCCTGGGTTTTCCAATCCTTCGAGGGACCCGCACCTTGCGCGATTTTTTCCAGACGAGGCGAGCGCGAGCGCGGTGCCGACTCAGGCAGACCCGCCTGGGTCACCCATTCCTGCACCGGAATCGCCGCCGCTTTATCGGGAAAACGCGCGAATAGTTCAGACCGCAGATAACTTAGCGCCTCCGCCGTGGTCACACTCTGGAAAGCGAAGTGATCGAAATAACCGCGCAGGAATTCATCGAACTCTTTGCGTCCGAACGTTTGCTCCATGAGCCGCAAAAACAGCGCGCCCTTAATATACGGAATATGCGTGCAGCCCTCATCGGGATCGCGCCCCGTAAGATCGATGTGCAAGATCTGATCGGGCAGCGGAAACTCGCGCAGTTCATTTTCCAAATCGCGCCGGTCGAGCACTTGCTCCATCAGGGCTTGCTCCAAGCCGTACACCTGCTCCTGAATGCGATTTTCCAGATAGGTGGTGAACCCTTCATTCAGCCAGAAATCGCGCCAGGTAGCGTTGGTCACCAAATTGCCCGACCAGGAATGCGCTAGTTCATGCGAGATGAGACTGACCAGACTCTTGTCACCGGCAATAACAGTCGGAGTAACAAACGTAAGGCAAGGATTCTCCATGCCGCCGAACGGAAAACTGGGCGGCAGAATCAGAAGATCATAGCGGCCCCAGCGATAAGCGCCATATAGTTTTTCTACCGCTTGAATGAGCTTCTCGGTGTCTTCGAATTCGTGCGCGGCGGCAGCCAAAACCGGCGGCTCCGCATAAATTCGCGTACGCGGCCCTACCTCCGCGCTACCCAGTTCGCCAATCGCAATCGCGAGCAAATAAGCCGGTATCGGCAGATCCATCGCGAAAAAATGTTTAGTTCCTTCGTGGCGTTGTTCACGCGCGCTCATCAACGCAAGCAGCCCAGCGGGCGCACCAATCTGCGCGTCAAAGGTAAACCGGATGCCAGGTGAGTCTTGTATAGGTATCCAACTCCGTGCGTGAATCGATTGGCTCTGGCTGAACAGGAACGGCTTCCGCTTACCGGCGGTTTGCTCCGCGCTAAGCCACTGCAAGCCGCTCGCTTCCGGGCTGGTGGAGTATTCGATTTCCACCGTATCGGCCCCTGCCGGAAGAGCAATGCTGAGCGCGCTTCCAAGTATGGAATCGCTTTCCGCCAGCGCGAACTTCACAGAGCGGCCCATACAGGTGACCGCTTCAATCGCTAATCCGCGCGTATCCAGAATGAGTGGCGCGCTTGCGTCGGCGCGCTTTACCGTCAGCCGCGCCGTTCCTTTCAGAATCCGTTGCTCGAACGAAACATCCAGAACCAACGAGCAATGCGTAACGCGAACCTTATCAGGTTGAGCGAAAGAATGCGTGTCGCTCATTATTTGTTGAAATAACCGCGCACACTCTGATCGGCCACGCCCAAAGCGCGTGCCAGCGAAACCTTTGCCACATTGTATTGGAACTGCGCGCCTATCAGATTCTCATCGGCCACCGCCACGGCCTGTTGCGCCTGCACAATTTCCACGGTGTTTGTCACACCGGCGGTGAAACGGTCGCGCGATTGGCTCAGCGATTCAGCGGCCAGTTGCACATTGCTCTTAGCCACGTCCACTTGATCGGCGGCGGCTTTCAGATCAAGCAGTGCGCTCCGCACTTCATAATCGATTTGGCCGCGCAAATTTTCCATTTCATTGCGCCGGTTCGTCAGCTCGGCGTTGTTCTGCATCACCTCTGATTTAATTCGCCCGCCATCGAAGATATTGAAACCGATGGCGCCCGTTGCGTTAAACACCCCATGCGAGTTGCTGGCTAAGCGCAAGCCCTCGTCGCCGTAGTAGCCATTGGCGGTAAGCGTGGGGTAGCGTTCAGCCTTCGCCGCCCGCAACATGAATTGCGCAGCCAAAACGCGCGCTTTGGCTGCTTGGAAATCTGGCCGGTTGGCATAGGCCTTATCTAACGCATCTTTAACACTGCCGGCTTCGATAGGCACAGCAGGCGACGGATCGGTGACTGTAAAATCTTGCCCCACGGGCAACCCGATCAAGCGCGCCAGCCCGAGCTTATCTTTTTCGAATTGATTCGAAACGGCCACCAACTGCTGCTGACGCTGTTTGAGTTCAACTTGCGAACGAAGAACATCAATGCCGATCGCCGTGCCCGCGTCGTGCCGGCGGGTGGCATTGGTGAAAACCGCGTTGTCGGCATCAATCTCGGCCTGCGTGGCGACAATGCGCGCACTGTCGGCAATAATCTGCAAATAGGCGTCGCCCACGGCCTGCACCACCAGATCGCGCGCGTTATTAACGCTCAACTGCGCCGCCTTCTGCGATTCGCGCGAGGCGCGCCAGTTGCTGATATTGCGATAGTCGAACAAGCTCACCGAAGCGTTCACCTGTGCGAACTGATAAGAATACGGAGCTACAATCTTCGGAATTTGAAAGCCGAGGCTGGGCGGCAACTGAACATTGAAGCCTAGTGATTGCAAATTAAGCTGTTGCTCCGTCATGCTCAACTGGCCGTTGATCTGCGGCAGAAACGCACTCAACGCACGCAGTCGTTGGGCCCGCACTTCTTCGCTGCTCTGCTCACTCGTAAGAACGCCTAAATTGGTTTTCAGTCCGCGCTCAATGGCGTCGGAAAAACTCAGCGCAATAGGCGCGGCGGTCGCATCACCCGTAGGCACGCTTCCTTGAAAATTCTGGCCTCGCATGGCACAAGGAACTGCAAGCAATAGAAGGGTAAAGAAGGATCTAAGATTCACTGTTTTCATTCCTGAACGTCGCACCAGTACTTTTGATGCATTAGCATGGCCTTTTGTAGCCGAAATATTTAAGATCTTAACTTTCTTAGGCCCGCCGTCAAGCGCGCCGTAGGAATTCCGGTTTGATCGCGGCCAAGCCGGCAGTCCCACACTGTTGCATCACCAGCGTGAGTTCCTTGCGGAACATATCGATCACTGCCTCTACGCCCGCTTGTCCGAAAGCACTCAAGCCCCATAAATAAGGGCGGCCAATGCAGATGGCACGCGCCCCCAAGGCGAGCGCCTTGAACACATCGCTGCCCCGGCGAAAGCCTCCGTCCACCAGCACGGGCATCGCGCCTTGCACGCCGTCCACCACCTCCGGCAGACACTCCAGCGACCCGCGTCCGCTCTCTTCCGCACGGCCGCCATGATTCGAAACAATCACGCCATCAACGCCAGCCTCGCGGCTCAGCACCGCGTCCTCGCGCGTAACGATGCCCTTCAAGAGCACCTTCATAGAGGTCATCTTTCTGATGCGGCCAATCGACTCCCATGTCAACGCCGGCGCGAACAAGTTCTCATTCGTCATGTCTATTCCTTTAAACATAGGCTTTCGAATGAAATAGCCGGCTGTGCCCAAGCCGCCCTTCGGATGGCATTGGAGACAATCGCGTGTATCTTGCATGCGATACCGCAGTTCGGTTTCAGTCTTGCGTCCCGTGGGGATATCTACCGTGACAACCAGCACCGGACAGCCTGCCGCTTCCGCGCGCTTCACCAGTTTCTCTGTCACATTCCAGTTCGACGTCGCATAAAGCTGGTACCAAACGGGCTCGCCGCGCGCTGCATTCACTTCTTCGACAGATGTAGTGGAAGCCGTCGAAAGAATTTGCAGCGTCTTGCGGTTGCGTGCAGCCCGCGCCACAGACAGTTCCCCGTCTTCATAAAACGCGCGATGACTGCCCGTAGGCGCGAGTATGACTGGAGCATCCCAATCGCGCCCGAAAAGAGAGACGCCTATATTGACATGGCTCACGTCGATTAAGCGCCGCGGGCGCAGTTGGAAATGTCGAAAGGCTTCCCGATTCGCCTGTAGCGTGTAATCATCCTCCACACCAGTCGCAATATACCCAAAATGGGCGGGCGGCAATTTATGCCGTGCCGCCGTTTCGAAATCGAGAATGTTGATTGCGTCTTCTGGCTTTGCTGGGACAAACTCAGCGCTTGGTTCAGTCGCAGCCAAGTAAGCCGGACTCGCCGCCAGGTAAGCCAGAAAGCCGCGCCGCGAAAAGGTCATGCCACATTCTAAGGCTTCGCCTCACAAATTGCGTTTGGCAAACGAACAGATTTCGTAGCCGGTCAAATACTTGAACGGAAACTCGCCCATGGTGTAATGGCCGCACATCAGTTCCACCGCATCGTGATCCCACTCGCGTTTGCGCGCACCCTCAATCACTTGCTGTGACAAATGCAGCGGAAACGTTGTGTCATAGCGCGTATAAATAAATTTCGACTTTTTCTTTTTTGGGTAGACGTCGTAATAGCTCGGCGGGCTGATAGCCAGCCACATTTTGCGCAACGTATCCAAGTTCACCGCGCCTTCCAAGCTTTCACGAATGTGCCGCGACGACAGGCCTTCCCAAACCACATCCGCAAAATAAGTCGAACAGTGGTTGAAGATGTTCACCCTGATGCGAGGATCGTGAACCGTAGCCAGAAACGCGTAGCACGAGCCCAAACTTGTACCGATAATGCCCAGATCCTTGTAGCCCTCTTGTTCCAACCAGTCGAAGCAGGCGCGCGTATCCAGCACGGCTTGGCGCGTCGCATCAATCGTGCGGCAAACGTTCGCCGAAACCGCGTAATCCGCACGTTGCAAGCCGGCGGGCATGCGCGCGTCGTGATAGGGCAAACTCAACCGCAAAACAGAAATGCCAAGCCGCTGCAGGCCGGCGCACAACGCATTGTGTTGCGGCAGCTTCGAATTCCAATGCGGCAGCAAAGTGATCGCTTTGCGCCCGCCTCCTCGCGCCGGATACCAAAGGCAATGAACCGTGTTGTTTTCCGGATACGGTGTGGCAACAGGCGAAGTGAAGCGCAACCATTCACCATCCGCTTGCTTGTGCAACTTGAAATCCGTGGGCGGCGGATAACCGAAGAATTCGTCGGAATTTGCAATCGCTCTTCGATTCAGTTCCTCAATATACTCAACTGGATCTTGATCCGTGTATGGAAAATCTTTGCAACAGGGCCAATTCTTGCTCCACTCCAAACCAAATTCAAAAGGCCGCACAATGCGGTCGGTCGAGCGGTTGGCCAAGCCGTTTTCCCAATCCAACATCCAATTGCGGTAACCGCCCGCTGCTTTGCGTATCAGGAACTTCATTATTGTGCGAATAGCAGGGACAGAGAATCAGCTTGGGGCCGTGGGAATTGGTAAATGACGGGGCGCACGCTACTAGGATAGCGATAGCTACCTTTGGCTTTTTTCGCCCGCGGCAACGGCGCGGTTGAATTCGGCCGACCTGTTGCGCGGCACGCTCAAAGACGTCCACCGATCGCTGGCGAAATGTTTGGCTAAGAGCACGATCTGACCGCAATGCATAGCGTAGTGCCCTATTTGCCGGTTGACGGCTTGCATCACTGAATGGGGCTCATTGCGGATCTGCACAGTGCGGCTCAGATCGGCCTCCGATAATGGCTCTAGCGCCGCAAAAACAAGCTGCCATCCCTCGTCCCAAAGCGTCATCAGTTGCTGGCGTGTGGCAGGCGCGTCCACAAATTCGCTATCGCGGTTGCGGTCGGGCTTCTCGCCGTCGCTGGTCAAAAAGTCTGTCCACCGCGAACGCATGTTGCCGGTCATGTGTTTGACAATTTGCGCGATTGAATTCATCTCCGCATCGAGCGTGGCCGTAAGATGTTCGTCGCTGACCTGCGCCATCGCGCCTTCGGCGATTTTCTTGTACTGGCGGAACAACGACAGTGAATCCGCCAAATAGTTGGTAGTAAATTGGTGCGCCATACCTCAGTATCGATAATCGGGCGGCTTGATGCCTTTCGCCCGAAAACACATTTCGGCGCGCCATAAGCAAAGGGGCCGGACTACCTGCCCTCAGCCTAAATGCTGCTCTTCGAAAAATCGTCGGCCATCTCCGAACCCACCCCGCCGAACGCAGCATTAATCTGCTTCGCCCGCTCAATGGCCGCCTCCACGTGCGGCAGCAAATTTTCGCGCCCCAAATGTTCCAGAAAATCGCCGCTCGTGATCATCTTCAGCGGCTGATCGCGAGCGCCGCACAACAGCAACGTCTTGCCCGATTTGCGCAGCCGTTCCGAAAGTCGTTCCAACGCATGCAGGCCGGTCGCATCCAGCGCCGTCATATTGCGCAGCCGCACCACCACCACTTGCCCGAAGCCCTTCAAATCGGCCGTGGCATCTTCCAGTTTCTCCGTGGTGCCAAACAAGAACGGTCCGTGTATCCGCAGAATCGTGACATACGGCGGCAACTGCTTATCCTGCAAAATGTGTGGTCGTCCTTGTTCGATGTAGTCGTCAGTCACCGGCATAACGGTCGTGGTTTGCGAAACGCGATAAATATAAAGCAGCGCCGCCAGCACGATGCCTACTTCCACAGCCACCGTAAGATCGGCCAGAACCGTAAGCGAAAAAGTCGCAGCCCATACCGCGATGTCCTGCCTGGACAATCGGACGATCGTGCCAATCTCGCGCCACTCGCCCATGTTGTAAGCCACCACAAAGAGAATCGCGGCCAGCGCAGCCAGCGGAATAAATCGCGCCAGCGGCGCAGCGATCAGCAGGATCAGCAAGAGCGTCAGCGCATGCACCATACCCGACACCGGCGAGCGCGCCCCCGAACGAATATTCGTGGCGGTACGGGCAATCGCGCCCGTGGCGGGAATGCCGCCGAACAGCGGAGACGCCATATTCGCCAAACCCTGCGCCACTAGTTCGACGTTAGAATTGTGCCGGTCGCCGCTCATGCTATCCGAGACAACGGCAGACAGTAAGCTTTCCACCGCCGCCAGCAACGCCACCGTAAACGCGGGCGAAATCAACGGCAAAATATGTTCCGCATGAAACTCCGGAAATTGAAAATGCGGAAAGCCGCTCGGCACGCCGCCGAATTTAGTGCCGATGGTTTCCAGCGGGAACTTCAATAGCGTCACCGCGATCGTAGTCACCAGCAGCGCGACAATGGATCCCGGCACGCGCTTCGTCACACGCGGCCAAAGCAAAATAATCGCTAAGGAAACCGCGCCTACGCCCAGTGCCGGCCAGCTCAGCGTACCGAAAGCTTGCGCCAGAACTTTCATACGGTCCACGAAAACGCTAGGCACAGGTCCCGTAGTTAACCCGAAAAAATCTTTGATTTGCGTGGACGCAATCAACAGAGCAATGCCGTTCGTAAAGCCGATAGTGACAGGTCGCGGAATAAATTTCACCGCCGCCCCTAAACCGGTCAGCCCCATCAAAACCAGGATGATGCCAGCCATCAACGTGACGAGGGCCAGCCCCGAGATGCCGAACTTCGCCACAATGCCCGCCACAATGACGACGAAAGCGCCCGTGGGCCCGCCGATTTGCATGCGCGATCCACCAAAGGCGGAAATAATGAAGCCAGCCACGACGGCCGTGTAAATCCCCGCTTGTGGCGTGACGCCGGAAGAGATGCCGAACGCCATCGATAACGGCAGTGCTACCAATCCAACCGTCAGACCCGCCAGTAAATCGGCGCCAAAGTCCTGCGCGGAATAATGCTGAAGCGCCAGGACCGACTTTGGCAGCCAGCGCTCCGCTAAGGCCATAAGTTGTTCATCTGTCCTTCAATTCTAGCGCCCGCAAATTCGCTATCATCGTTGCTAAGCATGGTTACACTTAAAGAACGCAAGCGCCGCGGCGAAGAAACCGCCAAGAAATACCGCTCTTTGACCGGCAACGATTCCTACGCGGGCGCTGTAGATGCGATTGCAGATCTGTTGCTAGCGGTCGCGCAAACAGAGCGCGAAGCCACGCAGCTTTTGCACTCTGCGGAAATCGAGTTTAGAAATCAGTTCGAGTCGGAACAGATTGTTTCGGAAGGCTAAGATTTCCCCATCTGCGGTAGACAAACCTGTCCGCACCCTTTGCGGAACCCCTAGCCCGATTCAGCTTCTTTGCACGCCCTTATGGGGCGCTTAGTGATCTCGCACTTCAGTGTTAATCTGCTGCAGAATCTCATCATGCTGGTTGCTGTTGAGTTCGCTCTCCAGCCGCCGCAGCGCGTAACCCACAATATCGCGGTGATGAAGTTTTGAACCCAATTTCTCATCGGTGCTGAGCTTCAGCCAGATATCGTGCAGCTTGTCCACATCTTCCGGCCAGAGGCGCGGCGGGTGAGGCCCTAGGTTGACGAAGGTGGATGGCCGGTCGGGACAAATGATTTCCAGCGAAAACGGATGCCGCGGTTCCGGCAAACGTTCCCAAGCCAGACCGATTTGCCGCGCTAGTTCATCCGACGACATCTTAGGAGACACGCCGGTAATCAAGCGTGAGACCTTAAGCTGATCCGCTGTTTGCACCAACGCATCAAACGGATTGATAGCCGGCACAACCAACAGTTCCACTGGTTTGCCTTCTTTTTCGGCCATCGTGACCACAGCCGAAAACAGTGACTTCTCGTCCGAGCCGAAGACTTGATCGTCTTTCAAATCGTATTCACTGTCCGGGCCGAGTGGACGCACCGTCATCACGACAATGTCGTTACGCCGCAAATTTGTCCGCTGCAGTGTGCGCCGCAAATGCGACATGTTGTTGATATTTCGCACCGCTACCAACACGCTGCCAGGCCGTGCGTGTATGGATTGCGCTTCCACCTGGGGTTGATAGTCGAGATTGAACTCTTCGAGCAACTCTTTATGTTTTTCCTGATGGCGCCGTGCGTTGATTTTTTCGGAAATCGTGAAGAGCACGAAAAAGCCAATCGTAAAGGCGATACCGAACTTAGTCGCGTATTGCTTAGAGAACAGATTCGCCACGGCCGTTGCCAGCAGCACCAAAGTTGTGACACCCAGGCCGATCGGAATTTCTTTGCCGCCAATGTGAATATTGAACGGGACTTTGTATTCCTGGTCGTGCCGTTGAAAGCGTAGTGCCAGCACGCCTAGCGCCTTCAGCGCAAAACTCCACACCACTCCGAATGCGTACGCTTCACCCAGCAGCACCATGTCGCCCTTGCTCAGGATGATCGTGGCAATCTGCATGATTGTAATGGCATTGATAATGCGGTACGTAGTGCCGTATTTCTTATGCGGCTTGCGGGCCTCTTCAAACAGCACGCCATCTTCCGCCACTCGGTTCATGACGCCGTTCGCCCCAATCAGCGACGTGTTCACCGCGCCCGCCAGAATCAAGACGCCAACCACCCACGACGAAAACGTGGAACCCGAGCCGCAACAATTCTGGCCCGGCTAAGTGCATGGCTAATCCGCCCAGCAGGTTGTCAACGTACTTGAGACGCTCCTTATCGTCGTTGATAATCATCGTGGCAAACATCGTGATCACGCCTGTGGAGATGATCGCGTAAAAGCATACGATGTTAGCGGTAATGCTCAAATTCTTCAATTTAGGCGAAGCGATTTCACGATAAATCTGCGCCAGCGTTTCAAAGCCACTCATAGAAAGCAGCGAGTGGCCGAATGCGATGATGATCATCACCATTGGCATCGTCGCCCAGAACGTGCCTTTGAACCATCCCAGTGAATCGTCGTTGAAGTGTAAATTGTGCGGCGCTGGCGATAGCGGTAAATTCCATTTGCCCTGAATGGCAATTGTGATTGGACACCAAATCAACAGAGCCACCACCATCACGGTTGTGATCTGCATGATTTTCAGCGCCGCGCCGCTCGATTCGTGAATACCCTTGATATTGCTGCGCCAGAAATAAATGGTGACCAGCACCGAGAAAAACACCGCGAACATGTTTGTGTCAACATGCGTTGTCCGGTTGGCGTAAACAAATACTTCGTTCACCAAATTGCCCAGGTATTGGCCCGCGCTCACCGCGCTGATTGGTCCGGTAAGAATGTAGTCGAACACCAGCGCCGAGACCGAAGCTTTCGCCACCACCGGCCCCATACTGTCTTTCACCACCACATACACGCCGCCGCGGACGAACATCCCGCAGCTTTCCATATACACCGAACGAACGGCGAAACTGAAAATCATCACGAACAGCACGTACCAGGCCGCTGAGGGTCCGATCGCCGCTTCCGCAATGCCGCCCGCGTAAAACATCGACGACGCAAGATCGCTCAGAACGATGGATGCGCCTCTCCAATAGCTGATAAATGTTAGGGCGACTGTTGTAGCGACAACGACTTTGGCAGTAGTGCCGGCCTTACCGGCCATGCTGGGAGCTTTAGGGGTGACTTCCATTGGATTGATTGAAGTAGGTCAACGTGGCTCGGACGACGGGGGCCTTGCGCGAAATTCCTGTGCAGTTCAAATTGTAACCGACGCGCCGCTAGGAAAAGTTCCAGCACGGCCCTCAAACCTGAAAAGTACCTGCCGCTAATCTAAGAGCATGCGTTGGCTTCTCTTCTTATTAATGACGGCGTCTGTCTGGGGTGAATCGTTTGACGCGGTGCCTTTGAAACCGGAACAAGGCCAAGTGATCAAGGTCACGAGCGATAAAGCCGTCAGCGCGCGCCTGGCTGGCCGCACGATTAAACTCTTTCCGCAAACGGACGGTCCCGCTCTTGGTTTGATGCCAGTGCCTACGCTGGAGAAGCCCGGCAAATATCAATTGGATTTTCTGGATCAAACAGGCGCCGTGCTTCACTCTACCGAGATCAGTGTGGAAGACGCCTACTACCCGCGTGAAAATTTGAGCATTGCTCCTGCCATTTCTACCTTGAAGCCTTCACCCGGCGAGCAAGCCACTGTCGGCAAATTTCGCGATGCCGTTACACCCGAACGTTATTGGCAAGAACCGTTCACCCTGCCCATTCCGGGCTGCGTCACGTCGCCTTATGGCTCCACTCGTTTGCACAACGGCAAGCTCACCGGCGATTTCCACGCCGGCATCGACCAGCGCGGCGCCGCCGGTACGCCTATCCACCCCGTCACTCCGGGCGTCGTAAAAATTGTTCAGAAGTGGAACCTGCGCGGTGGGACAGTGGCGATTGATCACGGCCAAGGTGTCGAAACCATCTATCTGCACATGTCAGCGTTTGAGGCGAAGGAAGGCCAGCACGTCACTACCAGTGATGTGATTGGCTACGTCGGATCCACCGGGCGCTCCACGGGACCGCATGTGCACTGGACTATGTATGTCAACGGCGTACCCGTGAATCCCGGCCAGTGGATGAAGTTCGAGCCATGCACACACGCAGCGCCGGCGCCTGTTGTTCACCACAAGCCCTCACCACCTGCTAAACCCGCGGCGGCGCCACAAGAATGAAAGTTGGGCTTGATTTCGGCACCACCAATAGCTCTATTGCGCGGATTGCCGAAAACGGAGAAGTCGAGTTAGCTCGTTTTAGCTTCAATAACGCGATTACCGAATCGTTTCGTTCCCTTCTCTACCTCGAACGCGTCACGACGGAAGGCCGCAGCACCATCAAGTCATGGGCGGGTCCGGAAGGCATCGAGCGCTATCTCGACGCTGACGACAAAGGCCGCCTGATTCAATCGCTGAAGTCGTTTCTTTCGAGCCGCAGCCTACAGACCACTGAAATCTTTGGCCGCCGCTTCCAATTGGAAGAGTTGGTGGCAAACGTGATTCGCGATATCCGCGTGGCCGCCGAAAAGCAATTTGGCTCCTCCATTCGTCGCGCGGTTGTTGGTAGGCCAGTGCGTTTTGTCGGTGCCGAAAATGATACCGACGACGACTTCGCCTTGGGCCGTTTGCGGGTTGCCCTGCAGAAAGCCGGCTTTGAAGAAGTGGAGTTCGAATTTGAACCCGTGGCTGCCGCGTTCTACTACGAATCGACTCTCGATCATGACGAACAAATCTTGATTGGCGATTTCGGCGGCGGTACCAGCGACTTTTCCGTTCTACAAGTGGGCCCAAAGGCACGCACGACCCGTCACGGTAGCCGCGCCGTACTGGGCAACGAAGGGTTGCCTCTGGCGGGCGACGCCTTTGACGCGAAAATTATTCGTCATCTCGTCTCGCCGGAACTGGGCGCGGGCTCGCTGCTCAATTCGCACGGCAAGCTGCTGCCCGTGCCCAATTGGGTCTATTTCAAATTAGAGCGCTGGCATCATCTTTCTTTTCTGCGTTCGCGCGAAACATTGACCATGCTGCAAAGCGTGATGAAACAAGCCCAGGAAACGGACAAGCTCAAGGCGCTGCTGTACCTGGTCAATCACGATCTCGGTTTTTACCTGCACCGCGCGGTGCAGAAGACCAAGGCAGCCTTGTCGAAAAACGAGAGCGCTTTGTTTCAGTTCGAAGACGGCGACGTGGAACTCAACGCCCAAGTGAAGCGCGCGGAATTCGAACTTTGGATTGCCGAAGAACTCGCCGGTGTTGAGCAGAAAGTTGATGCCTTGTTAACAAAGACGGGCATCGACCGCAGAGCGATCGACCGCGTCTTTCTGACGGGTGGCTCGTCGTTCGTCCCGGCCGTCCGGCGCATTTTCGAAACCCGTTTCGGCGCTGCAAAAATACGCACCGGCGACGAATTCACGTCCGTAGCGCGTGGCTTGGCCATGCGCGCTCGTTAGTACCTAGCGCCCGCCTTCGCCTTGCTTGATCTCGGACGCGCGAATGTTCGTCGCACTCTCCACGCAAACCATCTGCAAACCCGTTGGTTTTGCTTCAGTCAGCGGGCACACTAGAAAATCCGCGTAAACCTCAAACCCTTCGCCACAAGCCACATTCGAAGGCAGCGAACTGGAATCGGCCACACCTAAAAGACGGGTCGTTCCCACCGGCCAAATCCGGCAGCGAGGATAACCGTCATACGCGCGTAAACGCCCGCGTACTTTGAAACACTCCCCCACCTTGTCTCTACGCCCGGCGCAATGCCCCAACGCTTTCACATCCGCCGCACCAATCATGGAACTAAACACTGCCAATAGAGCTACCGCCGAAATGAGCCCACGCATCTTTTGATAATTCCACAAAGCGCTGGTTCATGCACGTCTTGAAGATGCCGTTCAGTACTGTCTGTATAATCAATCCATTATTTCGTCTTCATTTCTGTTGATTCTGAGGAGAATCCATGTTGCCAGATTACATTTCCAAGGCGGTGCCCAATCCCGTCTCCAATCGTGCGCCCTGGTATAAGAACACCGCGCCGACGTATGCCGGAGTTTTTCTCTGGATCGTGTTTTACAAACAGATCGCCATTGGTACGCTCGACCGTGCCGGCATAGGGCTTTGTTTGTTGGGGCTGGTCGTGGCTGGTCTCTTGAGCTACTTCCTTTTTTATCGCGCGCCGGCCATGCTCGGCATGCAAACTGGTCTTCCTCTTTACGTTGTGGGCAGTTCTACTTTTGGTACCAAAGGCGGTTATCTGATGCCCGGCTTGCTGATGGGCCTTTTGCAGGTCGGCTGGATCTCGGTAAACGCTTTTGTGTCTGCCGGATTCGTTCTAAACGCCATCGGTTCCAAAGCCGGGCCGGGCAGCATGCCTTTTAGCATCATCGCCGGGCTGTGGGCGTTGGCTATGGGCTATATCGGTGTCAAGGGTATTCAATACGTTTCCAAGTTCTCCACGTTTCTAAACTGGGTGCCGCTGCTGATGATCATCTTTGTATTTGCCAACATGGCGAAGGGTGTCTCTCAATACACACCGCCCACACACGCTCCTTATGTTGGCTTCATGCTGCTGATTCAAATCGTTGTAGGCTTCTTTGCGACAGCGGGCGCTGCCGGTGTCGATTTCGGTATGAACAGCCGTAATGAAAGCGACGTAAAATGGGGCGGCTTAGTCGGTGTGGCTCTCGCGATCCTTGTCGCTGGTGGGCTTCCCATTCTCGCAGTAGCGGGCGCGAAGGCGCTCTACAATATTCCCGATCTGGACTTTCAAACCGTGATCGGTCAAACAGGCGGCATCGGCGCTACCGCGATGTTCGGACTTTTTGCTTTGGCATCGATCGCTCCAGCATGCGTATCTTCCTTTATCGCCGGCAACAGCTTTGCCACCATGATCCCCGGAGTCTCGCGTCTGGCCTCCACCATGGTCGGCGCTGCTATAGCCGCGGTTCTTGCCATCACTGGAGTCGCCGCCAACCTGATCAGTCTCTTCAATGTAATTGGTGCTTCTTTCGGCCCGATTTGCGGCGCGATGGCGGCCGACTATCTGCTTGCGGGACGCAAGTGGTCCGGTCCGCGTGAAGGGATCAACATTGCGGGTTATGGGGCTTGGGTCGTGGGGTTCATCGTCGGACTTTTGCCGTTTGACTTTATGCCTCTCTCGCCAGAGACGAAGGCCTACCTTCAACCGGCCGCGGTTTACAGTTTTGTTGCGGGATTTGTAGTTTATATGATTTTGGCGAAGGCCGGTTTGCAGGGCAAAGTGGTTTCAGAGCAAGTGCCCACCGTGGCAGGTGCAAGCGTTTAAGCAGCCGCCGACCCTAAGACCAGACGGCGTGTGAAGTAGCTCATTCACTCGCTGTCTGGTCTCATAATATCCATTAACTCGCCGATAAATCACATGTACAAACATGAGATCCCACGGCCCAGCATCTCTGTTAGAGAATCCCCTTACGACCAGCCGAACTAGAGAATCATGCGAGCAAACCGGAACTGGTTCGCCCGCTGAAATCGCGCCAGTCGGAACGCTTTGCCCCGAATGCCCCGCAAGATCTTGCGGATTTAGGGCTGAGCGCTTCCATCGTTGAACAACTCATCTTCAAGTTTCTGTACTTTCGCGGAGACATGGTGGCTGCGGATTTGAGCAACGCCATGGGCTTGAAGTTCAGCATCATCGCGTCCATGATGGAAGCCTTCCGCATGCAGCAGTTGTTACAAGTGAAGAGCTCGCTTGGCCTGGGCCCCATCTCCTCTTTGTACTCGCTCACGGATATGGGCCGCCGAGTGGCTCGCGATTACCTGGATAGCAACCAGTACACGGGCCCCGCTCCTGTGCCCGTGAGCGCAATACACGGCTGCTGTTCAAGCCCAGAAAATGCCGCCTAACTGGCTTAAGCCGGAACGGTTAGCCAAAGCCTATAGCCACATGGTGATTCCCGAAGGCATGCTTGACCAAATTGGCCCGGCCGTTAGCTCGGGGAAATCGTTACTGATCTACGGACAACCTGGCAACGGCAAAACCTATATAGCCGAAGCGCTGGCTCGTATTCAAACCAACGATATCTACATACCTTACGCCTTGGAATATCAAGGCAGCATCATTCAATTGTTCGATCCAACTTGCCATACGCAAGTAGACATTCCCGAACAGGACAGCCACTGCGAAGCAGACTTGCGCTGGGTGCGCATACGCCGCCCTTTCATCACAAGCGGCGGCGAATTGTCTGTCGGAATGTTAGATCTTCGCTATAACAGCGTATCCGGCGTTTATGAAGCGCCGCTGCAACTCAAAGCCAACAACGGAGTCTATTTGGTTGACGATTTTGGCCGCCAAATGTCCACACCGACGCAGATTCTGAATCGCTGGATTGTTCCTATGGACCGGCACGTGGATTACCTTTCGCTCGCCAACGGCGGCAAGATGCAAGTGCCATTTGAGACTTTGCTGGTCTTCTCCACAAACCTCAACCCCAGCGAGTTGGGAGATGAAGCGTTCCTGCGCCGCATTCAATATAAGATGTTCCTGCGCAGTCCCGACGAGAACGAGTTTTATACAATCTTCCGCAGTTATTGTGAATCGCGCGATCTGCCGCCGCATCCGCAAATGATCGGCAAATTTATCGAGCGTCACTACACAAACACCGGGAAAGCCTTCCGCCGTTGCCATCCGCGCGATCTAATCTCGCAAGTGATTGACCATATCCATTTCCGCCGTCTTCCCTTCGAACTGACTGAAGAACTGCTCGACCGCGCCTACGAAGGCTGCTTCTTGCAATCGGACGCTACAGATTAATTCGCCGTATGAGAAGCTTCATATTTACCCATGAAGCTTTACCGCACCGCAGTCGCCTATTTCGTAGAAGAAGACGCCCAGTTTTATCGGGGCGATGACACCGCTTGGGATGTCCTCATCGCGCGCGACGATCTGGCCGATTTTCTGAAATCGCCGCCTTAGCCAATTGACAAAGTTCCGTCGCTCAACCCCGCCGAGATTCAGGCTCCCATTGGCAGCCAGGAAGTTTGGGCCGCCGGCGTGACTTACTACCGCAGCCGCGACGCCCGCATGGAAGAAGCGAAATCCGCCGGCGGCGGCGATTTCTACGATCGTGTTTACGCGGCACAACGGCCGGAACTTTTCATGAAAGCCACGCCGCATCGCGTGGTGGGGCCAAATCTTAAGGTGGCCATTCGCGACGATGCCAAGTGGTCAGTACCCGAGCCTGAACTCACATTGCTGGTCACGCCCAGCGGCAAAATCACTGGCTATACCATTGGCAACGATATGAGCTCGCGCGATATCGAAGGCGAAAATCCGCTTTATCTACCGCAAGCAAAAGTCTACGACCGAAGCTGCGCGCTCGGCCCTTGCATTCTAGTCTCGCCCACGCCGCTGCCGAAAGCAACTGAGATCCGGCTTGAAATTCAGCGCGGCGGCAAAACGGAATTCGCGGGCACCACCACGCTTGAATCTCTGAAGCGCGATCCGGCACAACTTGTGGAATACCTTTACCGCAACAACAGTTTCCCGAGCGGCTGTTTTCTGCTCACCGGAACGGGCATTGTTCCGCCCGATGCATTCACGCTACAAAAAGGCGATGAGATTCGCATCACCATTCCGCCCATCGGCACGCTTGTCAATCAAGTCGGATAACTCACATGGGCCTGGGACGAGTCGAAGCGTTTAGCGACGGGGTGATCGCGGTGATTGTCACCATCATGGTGCTCGAAATAAAGGCGCCTGAAAACGGCGACCTGGCGGCGCTTCTCAAACTCAAGCTGCCGTTGCTGAACTACTTGCTCAGCTTTGTCGTGGTGGCCATCTTATGGGTGAATCACCGCTCTATTCTGGGCTTGGTTCGTCACGTAGATTCGGCGGTGCTTTGGTGGAACAACGCCTTGCTGTTTTGGATGTCGCTGATCCCGTTCGCCACCGCTTATATGGGACAGAGCAACGCGGCTCCACTTGTCCGTGGCGGTTTATGGCGGATTGCTTGCCATTATGGCCGGCTCTTTTGGTCTTTTGCGCTTTGCCATCGCCAAGCAGTACACGGAGAACGAGGCGATCAGCCGCCACCACAAGCGACTGCACATCAAGGATTCCATTGGCATCGCGCTCTATGCTTTAACAGTTCCGCTAGCCTTCGTTTCGGTTCGCGGTTCGTTCGCTATTTTTATACTGATTCCGCTCTCTTACTTCATACCGGATCGGTTTACCGAGGGCAAGGAATCGGACTAACTCACCTTCTCTTCCACAACGTCGCCTTCGCCGGGGGCGAGGAAAAGATTGGTTTCCACCGCATGCTGACGCGTATACAAATCGTAGTAGCGGCCCTTGGCCGCATACAACTGTTGATGATTTCCGCGCTCTAGAACGAGGCCGTGTTCTATGACCAAAATCTGGTCTGCCCGCCGAATCGTCGACAGCCGGTGGGCAATGACAAAGGTGGTCCGGCCTTGCATCAAATGCGACAGCCCTTCCTGAATGAGCGCTTCCGATTCAGAATCCAAACTCGAAGTGGCTTCATCCAGAATCAAGATGCGCGGATCGGCCAGGATGGCTCGCGCGATGGAGACGCGCTGGCGTTGGCCGCCACTCAGCTTGACGCCGCGCTCGCCTACGATGGTGTCGTATTGTTGCGGAAAATTGACCGCGAATTCATCCACGCGGGCAATGCGGCAGGCTTCCATAATCTGTTCTTCAGTGGCGTCGGGTCGCGAAAATCCAACGTTCTCGCGAATGGTCCCATCAAACAAAAACGATTCCTGCAGCACGACGCCTAACTGCGTTCGATAGCTGGCCAATTGCACTTTCGAAAGATCAAAACCATCGACCAAAACCTGTCCGCTACTGGGCGAATGGAACGCTGAAACCAAACCGATGATGGTGGATTTCCCGGAACCAGAAGAGCCTACGAGCGCCGTGACCGTTCCTGGCCGCGCATCGAATGAAATGCCATGCAGCACCGGCTTGTTCTCTTCATAGGCGAACTCGACGTTCTCAAACTGTACGTGTCCTTGAATGGGCGGCAGCTTGATGGTGCGGTTCGGATCTTCATCTTCGGGCCGCTCTTTCATGATTTGCCGGGTGCGTTCCAAACCAGCCAGCGCTTCGGAAAGCTGCGTGCCGATGTTGACCACTTGCACCACGGGCGCCACCATGAAGGCAAGCATTGACGTGTACATCATGAAATCGCCGACTTGCATTTTGTGCGCCGCAATTTGGCGCGAACCCATATACATGATGACTGCGCCCACAAGCCCCATCAGCACGGTGGAACCCAGGGTCATGAGCGAGATTGTGCTTAAACTGGCGAATACATTATCCAGAAGGCGTTTTGCGCCTTTTTCAAACACGAACGATTCACGTTTCTCGGCATGATAGCCCTTGATCACGCGTACGCCGCCCAAGGTTTCCGTCAGCCGGCCGGTTACCTCCGCATTGATCTTGCCGCGCTCGCGGAAAATGGGCCGCACGGTACGAAACGCTCTTTGCAAGACGCCGCCGAAGGCCAACAAGACGACCAGCACAACGCTTGTCATGCTGGGGCTGGTGCGAAACAGGATGACCGTAGCGATCACGGCGGTGAGCAAGCCACCGGCCAGTTCCACCAAACCGGTTCCGACAAGATTACGTACGCCTTCCACATCGCTCATAATGCGCGAAACGAGCGTGCCGGTTTTATTGGCATCATAAAAACGCACAGGCAGACGGCCGATGTGGTCTTGGATCTTAATGCGCATTTCATAAATCAAGCGCTGGCCCGATTTTGAGAGCAGTTGAGTCAACGAATACGACGTGAGACCTTGAATCACCGTGGCAGCGACAACGCCCAGCACAATAGGCATGAGCAGCGCGAACTGGCCCTTGAGCATCACATCGTTCACCAGATACTTGGTACTGAACGGCAACACCAATCCGCACACGCGGTTGACCAGCATCAACGCCGCTCCCAAGACGAGCAAGCCACGGCGCGGCAACATGAGCGCCAATACGTCGGGCAAGAGTGTTTTTAGAGATTCAGATCGCTTTGGCTTTTCCATTGTTCCCTTTCATCATCGCGCTAGCGCTTATAGACCACCCCGCCTTTCATGACAAACTTCACTTTCCGCAAGGCGCTCACGTCTTTTGTAGGATCGCCATCGACGGCAATCAGATCAGCGAACAACCCCGGCTTCACTTGTCCAATATCCATATGCAGGACGCGCCCCGCAACCGAAGTGGCAGATTTCAATGCGTCCAGCGGGGGCATGCCGTAATCGACCATGCGCTCAATCTCGCGCGCGTTGTCACCGTGGGGAAACGTGCCCACATCGCTGCCGCTTAAGATAGTGACGCCAGCGGCCAGTGCGGCCTTGAACGTGGCACGGCGGCGCGCTTCAACCTCCGGCTTCAGCGTTCCACCTCCGGCCGTCAAGGTAGGGCATAGCGCCACATGGTGTTCCACCATCAGCTTGAAAATTTCCGGCGTCCCTTCATTTCCATGTTCAATGGTTTCGACACCCGCTAAAATCGCACGGCGCATACCTTCCGCGGTCACGGTATGAACGGCTACAGGCACGCCGGCGCTGCGGGCCGTTTCCACTGCCAGCTTCATTTCTTCCAACGAAAACGTCGGATGCGAACCGGTATGCGGGCCCCAACGGTAATCGCCATAGAGCTTCACCCAATCTGCGCCGCGTCCAATCTGATCTCGCACTACGCGTATTAAGCTGTCCACACCATCGGCTTCCTGTGCGCCTTGCGGTACGGTCCACTCAGGCACGTAGCCTTTGGGTCCGTATGTGCCGGTGGCGACGATCGCGCGCGTTGCCACCAACATGCGAGGCCCGGGAATGATGCCTTGTTCGACGGCTTGCTTCAATTCCACATCCGCATAGCCGGCGCCTTCGGTGCCTAAATCGCGAACCGTTGTGAACCCGGCGAGCAACGTTGAACGCAGATGGTTCGTGGCACGCGCCACACGGAGCGCCAAGCCTTCATGCGCGACTTGGTCGTTCCAAGGCGTCTCACTGTAGGCGTGCAACAGGACGTGCGAATGCCCTTCGACCAATCCTGGCAGCAGCGTAAGCGCGCCTAGATCAATGACGTCTGCGTCGCGCTTATCGACATCCGCTAGCGGACCCGCGGCTTCAATCCGCTCGCCCTTAATGCGCACGGCCCAGCCTTCGTGCAGTGTTTCGCCGTCGAAAACATGTGCGGCCGTCAGGACGACCGCCTGTTGCGGGAAGGCGTTGAACGCCGCAGGGCCAGCAAAAGTAAAATTCGCATGGTCAATTATGCCTCAATCGAAAGTTGTAGAAATAAACCAATCCAATTGGCCATTACAAAAGAAACGAATGACCGTACACTCAAATTAACCTTGAAAGCAACGACATGGTAGCGGCGCTTCTAACCAAGGCGCCGCACCCCTCTTTTTCAGAGAAGCCCCTTCCCTCCTACGTTTGGATATGATCATCTGAGATCATGCGAATCCAATTTTCCAAGTTCCTGGCACTCGCCACGTTGCTGGCTGCGCAACAGCTTTTTGCCGCGCCGCAAGAATCAAAGCCCAAACCCGAAGACACGGAAGTGTGGGAGCCCGTTCCCAAAGTGGTTACCCCTGGCACCGGCACCACCGGTGCGACTCCACCATCGGACGCCATCGTTTTGTTCGACGGTAAGAATCTCGACGAATGGGTAGATGTTAAGGATCAAACACCCGCCAAATGGATTGTTGATAGCGGCATCTTGACGGTTGACAAAAAGACCGGCAACATCGAAACCAAACGCAAATTTAAGAATTACCAGCTGCACCTCGAGTATAGAATTCCGGCCAACATCACTGGCACGGGCCAGGGCCGCGGCAACAGCGGCGTGTTCCTGGCTTCCACCGGTCCTGGCGACGATGGTTACGAACTGCAAGTTCTGGACGGCTACAACAATAAGACCTATGTGAACGGAATGGTTGGCAGTATCTACAAGCAAGCCATTCCGCTGGCCAACGCCAGCCGCAAGCCCGGCGAGTGGCAGACGTACGATGTTGTCTGGACCGCGCCTACATTCAACGCCGATAGCACGCTGAAGACTCCGGCGTTTGCCACCGTATTCTTGAATGGCGTCCTGGTGGAAAATCACTTCCAACTCAGAGGCCAGACTCTTTACATTGGTACGCCCTTCTATAAAGCCTATGAGAGCGCGCCGATTAAGTTACAAGCTCATGGCGATAAGAGCGAACCGCTAAGCTTCCGTAATATTTGGGTTCGCGACATCAACTAAGCTAGCTGCGCATTTACCTCTGCCAGGGCGCTCTCGATCAAAGGAGAAGCGCCCTGCAGATGGCTAATCAAATCTACTGTGGTGGAGCGCCTGGTTAACATCAAGCACTTCACTTCATCTTCTTCAATGCGCGTGGTATGCCAACATCCGGAGCGCATACAGATTCCTTCTCCCACCTTCACGCGAAACGCACTCAGGGTTGCAGGATTAGCGGAACCATCCTCATGGCTTTGGGCCACAATCTGCACAATATCTCCGGTGAGCGGAATTACGACCTGCTGAGTAAGGCGATGAGATTCCAAGCGAGTGATCGTTTTGCCGCGATCCCGGTAATTCACGCGTAGGATCTGGGTCTCGCCGCCCAAGCCAGGATCAAATAAATGCTCCTCCCAAAAATCGATTACTGCATTGCTAAACGCTAGGCTAGTGGGCTGCCTGCCACGTATCAGCGTCCAACCATAAGGACGGAAAGTCTCTTCTCTCAATTCTCGAATCGCGACCATCGAAGCTCCTCAGATTTGTCCGTGCCACCGGAAAAGCCACCCCAAGATATGTTGTAAAACCAGATCGTTGCTTATGTGGGGCGTCACAACTTACTTTAATCCCGCGCAATATGTAACTAAGCGGCAGAACCTCGAGCGGTTCGCCCGCCGTGTTCGTCAACAAGGACTCAAGCTGCTGGTGATTGAGCTTGGTTTTCCTCATACACAGTTCGCCGTATGCCGCGAATGGGCAGATACGCTGATTCAGCTTCGCACGCCATCCATCCTTTGGCAAAAAGAGCGACTGCTCAACGTGGCGATTGCCCAGTTGCCATCCTCGTGCGACAAAGTTGTGTGGCTGGACGGAGACATCTTATTCGCCAACGACTCTTGGGTGGAAGACACTAGCCGGCTGCTGGACCAACATAAGATTGTTCAGCCTTTCCAAATTGCCAACTGGCTTCCCCAGGGCGCCGAAGCGGAATGGGAGACCGATAAGACGTTCGTCGCCAATCTGTATAAAATGCCCGGCATGGCTTATTCTATCGGCCATTTGCCGTCGCCCGCGACGATCCTCTACCGTCCCGATTTAGCCCACCCTGGTTTTGCCTGGGCCGCGCGGCGCGAGATTTTAGACGCGCACGGCCTTTACGATAAATGTATTCTGGGCGGCGGTGATTTTTTCAGCACGCTGGCAATGTATTGCGATTCTTCGGCTTTAAAACATCCGGCTGTTTCGAGATGCCTCTCGCGCCACCAGATGACGGACGTCAAAAATTGGATGGACAAGTTTCACGGTACGGTGGCCGGAGATGTGGCCGCCACGCCCGGCGCCGTTTTTCATCTATGGCACGGGAACTTGGCCAACCGCCGGTATCTTGAACGTTATCAAATCCTCCAAAACTTTGATTTCGACCCTGCGGCCGATATCGCCCTTGACGATGCGAGCTGCTGGCGATGGAGCAGCGATAAGCCAGAATTCCATTCATGCGTGGCGGGCTATTTCTCGAGCCGAAAAGAAGACGGCTAACCAGGAAATAGACGCGTGTATAGTTGCGCAGTTTTTTCTCGCCAACGCCGCGCCAATCGTACCGAAGGGCTGAGCGCAAGCATTTCTCAGATGTTGTAGCGGCCAGCGGTCCCGCCGCCGATAATAGAGCATTGCGTAGCGCGTCGTCGGAATCATTTTTGTATAACCATCCTGTCCCTTCGGGCACGGCTTCCGGCAAGCAACCGAGCGCCGGCGCGACAATCGGCCTGCCGAACGAGTGCGCCAAGATGGCGGTTCCCGAAGTAAGTACGCTGGTATATGGCAGAACCAGCAGATCGGCCGCACCCAGATAAAGACTTACCTCAGAGTCGGGTATATGGAAGAGGATGAACCGCCATGTTCTTATGCTTGTCGGGCTCTCGTTCAGAAGCCGGCGAGCGAAGGCAGCGTCTACAGCCGCCGCAATCAGCAACGTCGCGTTCCTGCTCCGAGAGAGATGCGAAGACCCGTACCAACCTTTCCAGTCCCTTATATGGCCTGAGTTGCCCGAAGAACAAATAAGTATGTTCCTGCTTCGGGAGTACCCAACGCGCGGCGCGCCGCTGCCGACTCCACTGGAGCGCCATAAATGCCGCAGTAATGACCGCGTGCGGAATGACACGCATTCAGCCGGCACATGGAAGTTCTCTCTTAGCAAAGGAACGACCGCCTGACAATGAACGATGACCGCATCGCAGGCATTTAACAAGACTTGGCGGCCTTCCCGCTCAAGATCATGGTGCCGCTGTTCGTGCGGATATAAATTGTGGGCTGTCCAGACGATTTTGCAGCCCTTAGATTTGGCACACGCTAAAACCTTTTCCCAGACACGAACATACTCCGCCATGCGATTGCGATGAACGTCGGTATAACCGTATGACGGCCAATGAAAGTGCAAAATACTGGCGCTCGATAGCTTCGTACCAAGAAGCCATTGCTCATCAAGGACAACCGGCATTGTCTTGACTGTGACTTGACACTGACCCAATGCCGCGGCTAGCAGGCGCAAGTAAGGGTTCGTATCGGGCGGCGGCAGAAACACCGTCATCTTCTTACTATAGTGGCGCGTCGAAAAGCGCTATCTCGTCCTGGGTGGGACGCTGAAACTGGGCAGACCACTTCACAACGTCTTCGCGCGTGATGGGTGGGGTTTCCATGTTGCGTTCTTTTATGCGGGCAAAGAGCACGTCCACGGTGGCGTCTAAGAAATGAAGTTCTACCCGGCCGCCCCTAATTCGCGCGCCGCTAATCGCAAGGCGTCTTCTTCGGAACGCGCCCAAGTTCCCCATTCGATGATGACGGTTTGCCCCAGTTGCAGAAGCCGTTGGGCGACTTGCCATTGGAGGGCTTCAATCTGAGCGCGCGCCGTTTCATTCCATAAATCGATTAACAGGGCAGCCATCCATTCATCGGCGCAGAAGCGGACGGCATGGCGGGCGTGCTCCAGATGCTTGGCATGGGTAGTTTTCCCTGCACCGGGCAGGCCGCAGACGATGATTAGCGTTGAACTCGTTGCCATTTCGCTTTTTAGGTTTATCATTTCGCACTTTTGGGCACACGTCGGGTTTGCGCTTACAGTACAAGCCATATCTGGAGGCGTTTTTTTCGGCTTTAATCGGGCCGTTAAGGCCAGATGGGAGCCGATTTGCTCTTCCAGGTGCGGTCGAAGACGTCCAGATGCTTGTCGTTGGTCTGTTTTGCGAATTCTACGCGTGCGACCAGGTAGGCATATGAAAAAACAGACCCGACCGAGGGGTGTATGGGGCCGGTGAACCCGACCTTTATGCTCGCCATGGCGATATCCCGCTGCGCGACTTCGACAATTTCCCGTTCGGCGCGCATTTTTTCAAACTGCTTAATGCGTTTCTCCATGTTGCGCTGCGCGCGGGACACTTGGAGAGATAAGTTGGTTAACACCTTTGAGTAAGTTTGCTGGACAACGCCCTCGATGATGACAAAGCGAACGTGCTCATCGGGATCACCCTTCTCGAGGAGCATGTATTCGTTTTCGCGGCGGCCATTGGCCATGATGCCGTTTTCGTAGACG
>CAWJBS010000160.1:0-105615 GCA_963840845.1 Bryobacterales bacterium | reverse complement strand
TTCTTTGTCAACGACTTGTCACGAAGCGGCGCACGCACTAGCGGCTAAGTGGGGCGGAGATATGACGGCATTTCAAGGCGGGCAAGTGACTTTGAACCCGCTACCGCACATTCGACGCGAAATTTTTGGGATGGTGGTTTTTCCGATTCTGAGTTTTGCGATGGCGCATGGGGATTGGATGGATGGGGTGGGCAAGCGCACCGTACGATCCAAACTGGTGCAGGCAGTATCCTAAGCGGGCTGCGAAGATGGCGCTGGCGGGACCGGCAGCGAATTTTCTGCTGGCTATTTTGGCGGGGAGCGCGATGGTGATTGGTTTGCACATGGGTTACTTCACGCCGGGGCCTGGCGGTGAAATGTTGAGTGTGGTTGACCCGACCACGCCTGGGGCAGGCGAAGCAGTGGCGCGATTTTTGAGCTTGCTTTTTTCGCTGAATATTTTATTGGGAACGTTCAACCTTATTCCTGTGCCGCCGCTAGATGGGTTCAACGCAATACCGATTTTGCTCTCGGAAGATGCGGGACGAAACTATTTGGCGTGGGCGGATTCAATCCGGTCTTACAGTTTTGTGGGATTGCTGGTGGCTTGGCAACTGTATGGGCGGATGTTCTGGCCGATTTTTGATTTAGCGACGCAAACCCTTTATCGCTAGTAAAGCGGCTGGCGATAAGGATTATTAGGAGTGTGCGCCCGTAGTCATGACCAGCCTGCGTAGTCCAACAGCCCCGTCGGGCAAACGTCTCCTGACTGAGCTGGAGCAGGCTAGGGAGGAGACGCAGCGCGCGCGGGCAGATTTCGCGCGCGGCGCAAGAACGGGCGGATCACGCGAAGGCGAAACTACAGAAGGCGACGCGCGACTCTAAGGTGAAGTTGCGCGTGGCTGCTGTGGTGATGATGACGGCGGCGCTGGTGAAGGTAGGGTGGGAGGCCGCGATGGCGCAACCGCCCACGCCTAAGTCAAAAATTGTGCAACCGATGACGGTATCAAACGGGGCGATGCCGGTGCGAGAAGGCGAGCGGCCTGTTCAGCAGACAGAGGCGGACGCGGCATTGGATCGGCTGCGCGAAGCGTTTCATTCCTTTCCAGACGAGGATCAACCGGCTGTTGTGCGGGAAGTGAACGCGCGTTTTGGGGGCAGCGAATTTACCTGTCCACTGGCCTGGACCGAAGGTGTGCCGGCGCTTTCTGTGAAAGACGGAGGCAAGACAGAGCCCATGATGGCCGGCGCGTTGAACCGGTGCGCGGCAGGCGTGGAGAGACTGCGCAAAGAACGCGACGCGGATAACGCGAGTTTTACGAAGTGACTTTCCAATAGAGCGAATAGCGATCGCGAATGATTTTGTAGAACGGCTCAAACGCGACATTGACCGCTTGACCGGTGGTTTGAAAACTCATGGGGCGATCGCCGGGCTTAATCCATTCGTGTAAATTCTTGCCAGGCGCGATGAATTCAGGAATGGCCATGGGGGAGGCCTTTTTGAGTTCGGGACCTTCGGGTCCGTTCACTAACTCTTCGGTGAGACCGGCGCGGCCGAGGTTACCGGCTAAGACAAGAGGTCCGTATAAGAAGGCGCGAAGTGAGTGATCGTCCGCCATGGATTCGGTGTGGAGCGACATCGGAAGACTGACTTCGATACGATCGCCAGCGCTCCATACGCGGCCGATGGAGAGATAGCTGCCAGGTGATGCCGACACTTCGCTGGGTTTGCTGTTGATTTTGACGGTGGCACTGCCGGCAACCCACGAAGGAACGCGGATGCGCAGTGTGAGTTGAGTGGGATCGACGGTTTCGACGGTGAACATAGTTCCAGCTTGATCGGGAAAGCTGGTTTGCTGGCGCAGTTTGAATTTGCGTTCGGCCCAGTTGAGTTCAGAAGAAATGAAGAGATTGACGTAGATGCCTTCGGCATCGTGATAGTAGATGGCATCGTTGAGCTTGGCGAAGTCTTCGACGGCGGTACCGGTGCAGCACCAGATAGCTTTCAAAATTTGTTTCACGCGTGCGCCAGGAGCCGGGAACGACGCCGAGATAATACTGACCGTAGGCGCCGAGACGGTGATTATAGAGGGCGCGTTCGTAGTAATCGAAGTAACGAACATCTGCGGTCCACTCATACAGATGACGAGTGAGTTTGAGCATGTTGTAGGCACAACAGCATTCGTTAGTGGCGTCTCCCAGTTTCAGCTCAGCGGCGAGTTGATTGGGGCCGACGAGCCAGCCTTCGTTGTTGCTGGTGCCACCGGTGGCATAAGTGCGGGTGCCGACGACGGTTTGCCAGAAGAATTCGGCGACGTCGCGAAAGCGTTGGTCGTCACTGATTTCGTAACGACGGGCGGCGGCGATGACTTGGGGGATGTGGGTGTTGACGTGAAGGCCGCGGAGTTCGTCACGGCGGAGGGCGAGTGGATTGAGGAAACGGCGCTTGAGAAAACGGTCGCCAGTTTTGGCGAAGCGCGGATCGCCGGTGAGGGCCGTTAAGTTGTAGAGGGTTTCGGCGATGCCCCCGAATTCGGTATCGAGAGCCATTTGCATTTGCGCGTCGGTGAGCGAGGCGGACCAGTGATCGGCCCAATCGGCCATGCCTTGGAGGACGGTGAGTGCTTGGGCGTTGCCACAGAGTTGATGCATGTCGAGCAGGCCGGCCATGATTTTATGAATGGTGTAGAACGGGGCCCAAACTTTCTTGCGCGCGGCGAGGCGGTCGAAATATTCGGTAGGGAAGGCGCTGAGGTAACCGCCATTTAGTTGTTGCTGACACTTGGCGAGTTCGGCGACGATGTAGTCTCCGCTGGCTTTGAGTTCGCTGTTTGAACTGGATGCGTGGCTGAAGGCACAGGCGGAGAGATAGTGACCGACGAAATGGCCGCGGAGTTCGCAATCGGGTTTCTCCCAACCTCCCAAGGGAGCGGCCGTGGAGGGGAGGCCGGCGTTTACGCGGAAGACGTGGAGGAGACGGTCTGGCGATTGCGCGAGCATGAACCTGTTATTGATTTCGGTCTCGCTTGTGAAAGTGCCGGAGAGGAGGCGAACGCTGGAGAGCGGGAACGGTTTGACTTTGCCCGCGACGGGTTTGGGAGTGAAGGAGATTTGTGAGTCGAATGGGAGGTGGGGCGGGAGGGTGCCCTCGGAGACATGTGGGGCGGCAGGGTCGTCTGGGACGGAGGCGGAGGTGATTTCGTGTGGTTTGTCCTGAGGAAGAAGAGTGGTGGCCGTGGCGGCGGCGAGTGCGAAGTGACGGCGGGTTAGTTTTGCCATGTGGTGACTCCAGGAGCGATTTGCAGATCGGCGGCGGTGCTTTGGCGGACTTGGTCAATGGTTGCGCCGGGGGCGAGTTCGGTGAGGAGCAGGCCTTGGGGCGTGACGCGGAAGAAGCCGAGTTCAGTGATGACGGTATCTACGACGTTTAGGCCGGTGATGGGGAGGGTACACTTCTTGAGCAGTTTGGATTCGCCGGTTTTGGTGGTGTGTTCCATGGCGACGATGACGCGGCGGGCGCTGGCGACGAGATCCATGGCGCCTCCCATGCCTTTGACGACTTTGCCGGGGACCATCCAATTGGCGAGGTTGCCTTCTTGATCGACTTCCATTGCGCCGAGGATGCTGAGGTCGATATGGCCGCCGCGGATCATGGCGAAGGAATCGGCGCTGGAGAAGAAAGATGTGCCGGGGAGTTCGGTGACGGTTTCTTTGCCGGCGTTGATGAGATCGGAATCTTCGGAGCCGGCGATGGGGAAGGGGCCGATGCCGAGCATGCCGTTTTCGGATTGAAGGATGACGTCGATGCCGGGAGGGACGTGGTTGGCGATGAGGGTGGGCATGCCGATGCCGAGGTTGACGTAGAAGCCGTCGCGGAGTTCGCGGGCGGCGCGGCGGACGATGAGGGAGCGTTTGTCGGAGTCGGGGAGGGGCATGTTAGAGGGGACTTTCGGGAATTTGGGAGGAATGGATGTCTGCGCCTGGGGAGCGCAAAACGGGGACACTGCTGCTCCATGTGATTCGACGGTTGGGGCCCGGGTTGACGCAACCTCGCAATGTCCCCGTTTTGCTCTTGGTCATCATTAGGCGCTCCTTGTGGTGCGGCGTTCGATGCGATGTTCGTATTTTTCGCCTTTGACGATGCGTTTGACGTAGATGCCGGGGGTCATGATGGAATCGGGCGGGAGTTCGCCGGGTTCGACGATTTCTTCGACTTCGGCGATGGTGATGCGGGCGGCGGTGGCCATCATGGGGTTGAAGTTGCGGGCGGTCTTGCGATAGACGAGGTTGCCTTGGCGGTCGGCTTTCCAGGCTTTGATGAGAGCGAAATCGGCTTTGAGCCAGCGCTCCATGATGTAGCGTTTACCATCGAACTCGCGAGACTCCTTGCCTTCAGCGACGATGGTGCCAAAGCCGGCGGGCGTGTAGAAAGCGGGGATGCCGGCACCGCCTGCGCGGATGCGTTCGGCGAGAGTGCCTTGCGGGATGAGAGTGACTTGGAGTTTGCCGGCGATGACGAGTTGTTCGAGGAGTTTGTTTTCTCCGACGTAGCTGCCGATGTGGGAGGCGATCATGCCGGCTTCCAGCATGAGGCCCATGCCGAAGCCATCGACCCCCATATTGTTGCTGATGGTGTGAAGACCTTTGACGCCGCGACTGACTAGGGCGGCGATTAAGTTTTCGGGAATGCCGCACAGACCGAAACCGCCGAGCATGAGAGTAGAGCCTTCGGGAATATCGGCGACAGCTTGGGCGGAATTTGCGACGACTTTGTTCAACTTTGATTCTCCTGAAGAGCGGCGAGGGCGGCAGCGGCTTTAGAAGTGCTGGCGCGGCCGAGGATGCCCATGATTTGACGGCCAGCGGCGGCGAGCTTTTCCAAATCGATCTTCGTCTCCACGCCCATGCCGTCCAGCATATATACCACGTCCTCTGTGGCCACGTTACCGCTCGCTCCTTTTGCGTAGGGGCAACCGCCGAGGCCGGCTACGGAGGAATCGATGGTCTCGATGCCGGTTTCGAGAGTGGCGAGGATATTGGCGAGGGCTTGGCCCCAAGTGTCGTGAAAATGGACGGCGAGATGGCGGGAGGGGACATCTTGCGCAACGGCTTTGACCATGGCTAGAGCAGCGTGAGGAGTGCCGACGCCGATGGTGTCGCCGAGAGAGATTTCGTAACAGCCCATGCTGGCGAGGGCGGCGGCGACCTTAGCGACTGAGGCGAGCGGGACGATGCCTTCGTAGGGACAGCCGAGGACGCAGGAGACGTAGCCGCGGACGCGGATGCTTTGGGAGATTGCTTCATGAGTGACGGCGCTGAGACGGTCTAAACTTTCGGCGATGGAGCAGTTGATGTTGCGGTGGGAGAAGGTTTCGGAGGCGGAGGCGAAGACGGCGATTTCCTGCACGTGGCAGCGAACGGCTTCGGAGAGTCCGGTGAGATTGGGGACGAGGGCGGAATAAGTGATGCCGGGTAAGCGGTGGAGTTGAGTGAAGACGGCGGTGGTGTCGGCCATTTGCGGAACCCATTTGGGAGAGACGAAGCTGCCGCATTCGATGTGACGGAGACCGGCTGATGCGAGGGATTCGATGAGTGCGACTTTGGCGTCGACGGGGACAGTGCGCGATTCGTTTTGGAGGCCGTCACGGGGGCCGACTTCAAATATCTTCATGGTGAGGGGTGATTGGTTTCTTGTGTTTGGGTTTGGCGCGCTTCGCTTTTTCGGGAATGGCGAAGGCAGGTTTGGGTGCGCCGACGCGTTCGCGGGCGATGGCTTTGAGGCGTTTGGTTTTGTCGAGTTTGGGCGGCTGTTTGGGTTTGCTGGGCATCAGGTTGGCTAGTTAATAGGGTACCGAAGAGGGGTGGGCAGTGCTCCTTGTTTTCGGGCAAGTAACATTACGGATCGTGGCGCTTTGCGGATTTGCTGTCTAACCGAGTATGAATAGCGATTACGACAGTAACCGGCGAGATGTTTTGAAGGCGGCGCTAGGTGCGGGCATTGCGGCAACCACGGCGAGCGGGAGCGAGGGCAAAAGTGAGATTCCTTACAGAACGCTGGGCCACACGGGAGAGAAGGTTTCCTGCATCGGGATGGGCGGCTATCACTTAGGGAAGAAAGAAGTGAGTGAGGCTGATGCGATCAAGTTGGTGCGGACGGGTGTAGACCGGGGCATTAACTTCCTGGATAATTCGTGGGATTACAACGACGGGACGAGTGAAAAGAGAGTTGGCAAGGCGTTGAAGGATGGCGGGCTGCGAGGGCGCGTGTTCTTAATGACCAAGAATGATGGGCGAACGAAGGAAGAGTTTGACAAGCAGTTACACGAATCGCTTGAGCGGCTGCAGACGGACCACGTGGATTTAATTCAGTTTCACGAAATTATCCGGTTCGAAGATCCGGACCGGATTTTTGCGAAGGGCGGGGCGGCGGAGGCGGCGCTGGCGGCTAAGAAGGCGGGGAAGGTGCGGTACATCGGATTTACGGGGCACAAAGATCCGCACGTCCATTTGTACATGTTGCAGATGGCAGAACGGCACCAATTCCCGGTTGATACCGTGCAGATGCCCGTGAACGTGATGGACTATCACTACCGGAGCTTTACGCAAGAGGTGCTGCCGGCACTGACAAAGCGCAATATCGGCGCGTTGGGGATGAAGAGTATGGGCGACGGAGTGATTCTTAAAAGCGGGGTAGTGACCGCTTTGGACTGTTTGCATTTTTCGTTGAGCCGGCCGGTGTCAGTGCAAATCACGGGGATTGATAAGCCGGAGATCCTAGAACAGGCGATTCATGCGGCGCAAACATATGACAAAGTCTCGCCGGAGCAGATGGAGCGGATTTTAGAGCGAACAAAAGCGCAGGCGATGGAAGGGAAGTGGGAGTTGTTCAAGACCAGTGCGCTGTTCGACAGTACGGCGACGCATCCGGAATGGTTGGGCGGCAAGAGTCCGCATGTGAAAGAAGTGCAGCCGCCGATGTCTTAGATGACGTTATCGAATAGGACGTGGTTGGTAGACGTAATTGCCTTCGAGATAGGGGCCCGCGGAGTGGTGAACGAGTTGATAGTGTTGACGGATTTGAGCCAGAACTGCGGGCGGGAGGAAGTAGGTGTCAATGTTGGCGGAGTGCGGGAGGGTTTTCGAGAATACGTTTAGATCTAAGATAATCGTGCCGAAGCGGGTGGCGCGGAGATCTGCAAGGAGAGGGGCGGGATCGATGCGGCCGGCGTTCGTTAGCAGCGTGTAGGAGAAGGGGTCAATCTCGAGCGGGTGGCCGGCGGCGAGAACCAGATCGGGATTGGTGGATAGGATTCGACCGCAGTCGGGAGCTAGATAGGGCGCAAGCTCCACGGATTCTGAGCGACGGACGCGTTCAGCAACGATCCGCAAAGAGACAATCTTGGCGCTGAGGGCGAAATTTAGGATGAGATGGAGGAGCAGGGGGATTTGCAGTAACGGAACCCAACCGGCGTCATTGGCGAACAGTTTCGGGAAGAATTGAAGCTGATCGAGTGCGAAGGCCGAAGAGAGGGCGAGCAGAACCATACTTTCGATTTGATAGTTCAGTTCGGAGCCGATCTTGGGACAGGTTACGATCCAAACGGCGATGGCGACAGAGGTATAGAGGTAGAGCGGGGTGAACTTGCGCTGAGTGCAGAAACCGGCGAGTGAAACGGCGAGAAGTCCGCCGGCGGCTAGCAAAAATTGCTGAAAATGCTGCTGTAGTTTTGTTGCTGAAAATGGATTGAGGTTAGACAGTACGGTGTTCGTGAAATATTGGCCGGCGGTGAGAGTGTTGATGGTGAGAGCGGTGCAGGCGGCGAGGATTGTAATAACCAACAGCCAGGTGCGCGCGCTGCGGCGGTTTGTGGCGAACATTTGAATGGCGATGGCGACGCCGGCGGCGATGGCGGTTTGTTTGGTAAAGAGAGCGAGAAGGACGAGTGCACCGCAGCAATAAAGGTTGCGACGAGAAGGACGCCGCTGCCAAGTTAAGAAACATGTGAAAGCAGCGATGGAGAAGAAGCATGCCAACATGTCGGTCTGGCCGATGCCGCCCCAAGCAATTACATTGGCAGTGGCCGCGACTAAGGTGATGCCGCTTAGGCGGGCGTGATGATTGGCGACAAGAACACTGAGAATTTGCCAAGCACACCAGAAAACACCAATTAGGGCGATACATGAGATAAGCCGACCCGCTCGGATCGGAGCGAAACCACAGTGTTGGAGGAAGGCTGATAGCGAGTAGAACACGGGCCCGTAGGGCGTGATGGTGTAGGGGTATCTATTGGGATTATGGTAGAGCGCCCGGCCGTGGGCGAGGGACTGGGCCTCACTGGCTACAAGAGATTCAGTTGGGGTGAACTCATGATGAGCCCACACGAGAAATACCAAATCCAGAAAAATTAGGAGTAGGGCTACCAGGGCGATGCCGAAAAGAGAGCGAGCTAATGCAGCGGGTGTCGCCATTCCATCGAGTCCCCCTGGATGAGGGCTACATCGACAGAAATGGAACGTTGCATTAGGCAGCGATAGTGTGAGTGGCGCTAGTTGGAGCGGTGACGAGTTCCAGGAACTCTGCTTCGAAACGGGCTTGTTCTTTGGCGTCTTCGGCTGGGCGGAGACGGCGGCAGACGATTTTCAGGGCGTCTTCGATCGGCATATCCAGTGCCGTTTCGCCTAGAATCAGTCTGACCAATTCACGCGCGGCAACACGGGCTTGTTTGGGTGAATTTGCGAACATCAGCGTGTCATACCAAGTATTCACTTGCTGTAGATGGCGGTCCATAATATTGATGTCCTCAGTTGTTTAGATGCTCGATTTTGTGCTTTGGTTATAAGGGTGCGTCATTATTATGAAAAAAATCATGCCCGCATTGCTACTGGTAGATTTGCAAAAGGCGATAGATGATCCGAAATGGAGAAAAGATGGTGAGCGAAACAATTTTTGCGCAGAACAAAATATAGCGGATTTGTTGCAGGCGTGGCGGGCGCGCAGCGGGGCGGTTTTTCATATTCGGCACGATTCGACGGAGGCGCATTCCCCTTACAGGCCGGGGCAGGCGGGGAATGAATTCAAAGAGTTTGCGAGGCCGCGGGACGGTGAGGCGGTGATTGCGAAGCGGACGAATAGTGCGTTCATAGGTACGCATTTAGAGGAGAAGTTGCGGGCAGAAGGGCATGAGGCGCTGGTGGTGTGCGGGGTGATCACGAATAATTCGGTGGAAGCGACGGTGCGGATGGCGGGAAATCTTGGGTTCGAAGCGTATTTGGCGGCAGATGGCTGCTACACGTTTGCGCGGAAAGATTGGGACGGGCGTTTGCGGACGGCGGGAGAGGTGCATGCGATGTCGTTGGCAAACTTGGATGGGGAGTACTGCAAGGTGCTGAGTGCCCGAGACATCTTAGCCCGATTGGCGTAGGATGAAGGAAGATGCCTGAATGGTTAGCGGTAGTCCTCTTTATCGCGGGGTATTGGATAGTGATGAAGTGGGTGTTGCCGAAATTTGGGGTACCGACTTGAATGTCAGGGTCTTGCAGCGTCGAGTCTCGATGCCCAGTGGAAGACGAAAAAGGTAAGTCGCAGTAAATCAAACGGTTGCGGAAGTCTAGGGGTGAGAGGTTTTTTCTCTTGCAAGCTGTACCGACTGGACGGTATACTTCAAATCAGCCGTGGCACCCAATACGAAAGATCACATTTTAGGAACGACCCTGACGCTTTTGGAGCGTGAAGGGGGGACGGCGATTACGCTGGACCGCATTGCCGCCGAAGCCGGCTTGAGCAAAGGTGGATTGCTTTATCACTTTGCAAGCAAGGAGCAATTGGTGGAAGCGCTGGTAGAGCGGGCGGTGGATTCGCTGCATTTGCCGCCGGGCGAACGGGCGCGCGATTTGTTTGCGGCGTTGCTGGCTGGGTACACGATTGAGCCGGCGCGGCTGCAGCCATTGAGGGAGGCGTTTCGAGATTTGCGGACACGGGTGGTTGCGGCGGCGGGCGATCCGGCGGTTGCAACGTCGGCATGGTTGGCGGCAGAGGGGTTGGCGCTGTTTGAGTATTTAGGGCTAGTGAATTTGGCTGGGCGTGAGAAGGAAAAACTGGCGCGGAAGATTGCGGCGTTGTCTAAGGAGATTCAGATGACAGAACCGATTGCGTTTGTGCAGCCGGCATTGGCTGCTCCCATTATGGGGGCGATGGCGGACGATCAACATGAGCAACAGTTGAAGACGCAGAACGCGCGCGACCTTGCGGCGCGGAGTTTGCTGGCTTTGCAGGATGCGCAGGGATTTTGGCGCGGCGATTTGACGGCGGATACGACGCTTGAGAGCGACTACGTGCTGCTCAATTTGTGGCTGGACCGGGTGGATGAAGATGGCGTGTGGAAGCCGGCGGCAAAGAGCAAGATTCAGAAAGCGATGGCGACGGTGCTGGACCGGCAGTTGCCGGATGGGGGCTGGAATATTTATCCGGGCGCGCCAGCAGAATTGAATGCGACAGTGCGGGCGTATACCGCGCTGAAGATTTGCGGGCATGATGCCAAGGAACGAGTTCTGACGCGGGCGCGCGAACGGATTCTAGCTTTGGGAGGTTTGCAGGCGGTTAACAGCTATACGAAGATCAATTTGAGTTTGTTCGGATTGTTTCCGCGGGAGTTTGCGCCTAGCGTGCCGCCGGAGTTGCTGCTGATTCCGGGGAATTTGGTTTACGAGATGTCATCGTGGACGCGGGCGATTATAGTGCCGCTGTCTATTATTCAGGCGAGTGGGGTGACACGGCCGGCTCCAGCGGGAGTGACCCTGGATGAGCTGCTGATTCCGGGAAAGAAACTGGTGCTCGCCGAGGAAGGACCGGCTGTCGGCGATCTTCAATCAGGCGGACCGGGTGTTGAAGTTGTGGGAGCGGCGCGGGATGAAGGATATTCGGGCGCGGGCGATTCGCGAGGCAGAGAAGTGGATGCTGGAGCGGACGCGAGGGGCGGACGGGCTGGGTGCAATTTATCCGTCGATGATGTATTCGATTATGGCGATGGATGTGCTGGGGTATGAGCGGGACCATCCGGATTTTCTGGAGGCGCTGAAGCACTTTAACGATCTGCAGTTGGAGACAGCTGAGCGATTGGAGTATCAGCCGTGTGTGTCGCCGGTGTGGGATACGGCGATTGCGATGTTTGCGTTGGGAGAGACGAAGACTCTGCCCGAAGAGGCGGGGCGCCGGGCGGCGGATTGGTTCATGGACCGGGAGGTGCGGCGTAAGGGAGATTGGGCGGTGAAGCGGCCGGATTTGCAACCGGGTGGATGGGCATTTGAGTTTGCGAATGAGAGCTATCCGGATATTGACGACACAGCCATGGTGTTATTGGCGCTGGAGCATGCCAAGGCGAGTGACCCGGAAAGGCAGGCGCGGGTGGAGCGAAGGGCGATCAATTGGCTGATCGGTATGCAGTCATCGGATGGCGGTTGGGCGGCGTTTGATGCGGATAACAACTGGCATGTGTTGAATAAGGTGCCGTTTGCGGATCATAATGCGATGTTGGACCCGGCTTGCCCAGACATTACAGGCAGAGTGATGGAGGCGCTGTGCCGGCGGGGGATGAACTACCACGATGCGGCGATAGCGCGCGGGGTGGCGTATCTACTGACTCATCAGAAGGCGGATGGGAGTTGGTATGGGAGGTGGGGCGTGAACTATATTTACGGAACGTTCCTAGCGATGCGGGGATTGCGTGCGTCGGGGTCGCCCGATGTGCGCGGCACATTGGAGAGAGCGGCTGAGTTCTTAAGGAGTACGCAGAATGCGGATGGCGGTTGGGGTGAGAGCTGTTTGAGTTATCAGACACACCAATTTGAAGCCGCGCCGAGCACGCCTTCGCAGACGGCTTGGGCGCTGATTGGGTTGAAGGCGGCGGGAGATCAGAGTTCGAGTGCGGTGGCGGCGGGGCACAGATGGCTGGCGGAGAAGCAGGCGAGTACGGGCAGTTGGCCGGAGACGCTGGCGACTGGGACTGGGTTCCCGAATGTTTTTTATTTGAACTACCACCTATACGCGCATTATTTCCCGCTGCTGGCAATGGCTAGTTAAGAAGGCCGATTTTCATGCCTTTGATGGGGAGCCAGTGGATGCTCCTCCCATGGGAGGTTTGGGAGGTGGCTATTACGAAAGCGCAGGGGGCTTCACCGAATTGGGCGAGGCGGCGGGCGAGCCAGCCGGTTTGAGAGGTCACTAAGGTGATGGGAGTTTTGTCGAAGTGAGCGCTTTGGGCTTGCATGGATTGGTCGAAGGATTTTTGAGGTTTGGCGAGTTCGAAGGCGTCCTGATAACGTTTGATTGCTTCGTCTAGGTTGCGGACGGCGATGTAGACCCGGGCGATGCCGTGCCATTCGGGCATGGTGGGCTTGCCTGTGGGATAAGCACGCAAAGCGCGGTCGGTCTCATCGTGAATCATGAACGGAAAGAAGGTGCCTTGGGGTTCGGACCCGATGGTGGCGCTGCGCCATTGGAGTTGAACGCCATCGGCGCGCGTGCGGCCACTCTTAGTAATGTTGGCGTGCAGACGTGCTGCTTCTGCGTCTAGATCTTCCGCGCGAATGGCCCAGGCACAGGGGCCGGCGTTTTCGTCAATAAATTTTCCCCAGTAGTGAGTGGGTGCGCCCTTTGGGGGATCTTGGGCGGCGATGAGTTCGAGGTAAGAGCCATCGGCAAAACTGGCGAGCGCCATTTCGGTGAGGCCGTTGGTGTGTTTGCCGCCATATTCGGTGTGGATGCCGACGGCGGTGAATTCGGCGCGGAGGATTTTAAGATCACGGCCGGCAATGGTGGCGTGATCAACGCGGAGGTCAGCGGCGTGGGAGATGGCGGTGAGCGCGAGGAGGACGGCGAACTTACGAAGAAGCATGGCTTACTCACTATAATCTGTTCATGTTCATAGCGCTGGCGTTGTTTGCGACTGAGGTAGTGATTTTAGGGACTGGCACGCCGCGGGCGGACCCAGAGCGATCGGGGCCGGCGGTGGCGGTTATTTACGAGGGGAAATCGTACCTATTTGATAGCGGGCCGGGAGTGGTGCGGCGGGCGGCCGCGGCGGCGGCGCGACTCCACATTGATGCGTTGAAGGCGCCGAATTTGCAAACGGTGTTTTTGACACACTTGCATTCGGATCATACGCTAGGTCTTCCGGATTTGATTTTTTCGCCGTGGGTGTTACATCGGACGGTGCCGCTTGAGGTCTACGGGCCGAAAGGGACGAAGGCGATGGTGGATCACATAGAGGCGGCTTGGGGGGACGATGTGGATATTCGTAAGCATGGGCTGGAGCATGGCACGGCGACGGGATACCAGGCGAATGTGCACGAAGAGGAGCCCGGCGTGGTGCTGAGAGAAAACGGGTTAGAGATTAGTGTGTTCAACGTGCATCACGGTTCGTGGCCGCAGGCTTTTGGCTACAAGATCAAGACGCCAGATAAGACGATTGTGATTTCCGGGGATTGTTCACCATCGCGAGGCGTGATTGAAGCTTGTAATGGTTGCGATGTGTTGCTGCATGAAGTGTATTCGGCGTCGGAGTTGAAGAGCGATTGGAAGGATTGGCCGGAATACCTGCACCAGTTTCATACTTCCACGGAGGAACTGGGGCGAATTGCAGTGGAGGCGAAACCGAAGATGCTGGTGCTTTATCACCAACTGATGACGGGCGTGACCGATGCGCAGTTGGTGAGTGAAGTGAAGACGGGTTCGGAGACGAAAGTGTTTTCGGCGCGGGACTTTGACGTGTATTGACTTAGATACTATGGCTGCGATGATGCGGATACTTTTGCTGGTTTGTTTTGTGGTGGTGGCTGCGCGCGCGGCGGATTGGACGACGTTCGGGCATGATGCGCAGCGAAGCGGCTGGGCGATGGAAGAGACGACGATCAACCGCGACAATGCCGCGACGATGGTTTTGAAGTGGAAGGCGAAGGTGCCGAACGAATCGTATAGCCTTTCGGCTTTGACTGCCCCGGTAGTGGCAGCGGGAGTTTCGACGGCGAAGGGCGTGCGGACAGTTGTTTATGTAGCCGGTATTAGCGGGACTGTGTTTGCGCTGGATTCGGAGACGGGCGAGCAGCTTTGGACGAGGACGATCAAGTATCGGATACAGCCAGGCAAGGGTGGGTACCAAGGGACATTTCTTTGTCCAAATGGGATTACGGCGACGCCGGTGATTGATAAGACGACGCAGATTTTGTATTTGATTGCGGCGGATGGAGCGCTTTACGGGTTGGATTTAGGGAGCGGGGCGGTGCGCTATGGGCCGGTGCAGTTTGTGGCTTCTTACGCGAAGTCTTGGAGCTTGAGTTTGGTGGATGGGGTGATTTATACGACTCTCTCGCAAGGATGCGGGGCGGGGCTTTCGGGATTTTATGGAATTGAGGTGAGAGATAGGCATCATCCGGTGATTCACCAACTGTTGCTTTCGAATACTGATACGGCGGGGATGTGGGGCAGGGGCGGACCGATTATTGGCGATAACGGGAGGGTCTACGGGTCAACGGCGGATGGGAGATTTGATCCGAGTGTGGGAGATTATTCGAATGCTGTGGTGTCGGCGTCGTTGCCCAGCTTGGAGTTGAAGGATTATTATTTGCCCTTGAATTGGGATTTTTTGCGGAAGAAGGATTTGGATTTGGGATCGGCGAGTCCGGTTTACTTTGGCTGGAAGAATCGGAAGCTGGTGGCGACGGGGACGAAGGAAGCGGTGGTGAATTTGTTAGATGCGGAGAGTTTGGGAGGTGGGGATCATCAAACGCCCTTGTACCGGTCGGCACAGCTTGGGAATGAGAGAGGGGTTTGTTGTGAGGGGTTGGGGATTTGGGGTGGGCTGTCTACGGCGCGAGATTTGCAAGGGCAGACGTGGCTTTATGTGCCGATGGGAGGACCGCCGGCAGCGACGGCTCCGAAGTTTGAGATTACGAATGGAGAGACGCCGCATGGAAGTGTTATGGCGTTTAAGGTTGTGGGAGATGGGCAGGAACCAAAGTTAGAAGCGGGGTGGAATTCGGGAGATATTGATTTGCCCGATCCGCCGGTGATTGCGAACGGCGTGCTTTTTGTGCTGGCGACGGGGGAGAATGCGGTTCAAAAGGGCGGCGAGAAAAACCGCTTCACAAATACGCATCCGGCGGTGCTGAAGGCGCTGGATGCGGCGACTGGCAAAGAATTGTTCAATAGCAAAGACGCGATTGCTACTTGGGTCCACTTCAGTGGGCTCGCGGTGGCGAACGGGCAAGTCTACGTGGTGGACCATGATTCGAATGTGTACGCGTTTGGGCTGCCGGCGAAACAGTAGACTTAGACTTTTACATTGAACTTCTTGACTTCATCGACAATGTAATCGGAAGTACGCCAACCGAGGGCGGTGATGGTGAGGGTGGGATTCTTGTCGGCGTTGCTGACAAAAGGAGCGGCGTCGGTGACGAACAGATTCTTGCAATCCCAAGCCTGGCAGTGTTGGTTGAGGACGGAGTTTTTGGGATTATCTCCCATGCGCGCGGCCCCGACTTCGTGAATGATCTCGCCGCCGCGACTGATGCCCCAGTTTGATTTTTCGTCGGCGCTGTAGGTGACTTTGCCACCGGCGGCTTCGATGATTTCCTTAAACGTGTCTTGCATGTGTTTGGCTTGGAGAATTTCGTCCTGGCTCCATTTGAAATGGAAGCGGAGGACGGGGATGCCCCATTGATCGACGGTGGATGGGTCGATTTCACAGTAGCTATCGGCGTTGGGAATCATTTCGCCGCGGCCGGAGAAGCCGATGTTGGCGCCGTACATTTTGCGGATTTGTTTCTTGAGGTTGAGGCCGTAACCGCCGCCGTTGATGGTTTCAAAGCCGTCGAAGGTGCCTGCGTCGGGCTGGCCGCGGCCGCCGCCGAATTCGATGTGATAGCCACGAGAAAAAGGCATTTTACCTTGTTTCTGCTGCTGGTAGAGCCACCATGGCATGTACATATGCATGCCGCCCACGCCGTCTTCATTTTCCGGCGGGAGGTTTTCGAGAATTGGGAGGTAGCCGGAGACGTCGGAGCCGACGGTATCCATTAGATATTTGCCGACGAGGCCGGATGAGTTGGCTAAACCGTTGGGGAACTGGCTGCTTTTGGAGTTGAGTAGGAGACGGGCGGTTTCGCAGCAACTGGCCGCGAGGACGACAATGCGGGCTTTGACTTGGAGTTCTTGACGAGTCTTCGTGTCCACATAGGAGACACCGCTGGCCAAGCCATCGGAACCGAGAAGGACTTCGCGCACCATAGCGCCCGTGCGAACTTCCAGGTTGCCCGTTTTCATGGCAGGAAAAATGTGGACGCCTGGTGAATTAAAGTTTGAATTTGTACCGCAGGCGCGGCCGCATTGAGCGCAGTAGTGGCAGGCGGCGCGATTGTGAATCGACTTAGTTAGAATTGCGAGGCGCGAGGGGATGCAGGGGATCTCCAGACGATCACAAGTCATCTTGATAATGCGTTCGTTGGCGCGCGGGGCAGGGGCTGGAAGGAATTTGCCGTCGGGCGTGTTCTCGACGCCTTCGTGCGTGCCGAAGACGCCGATGAGTTCTTCCGCTTTGTCGTAGTAAGGAGCTAGGTCGTCGTAGGAGATGGGCCAATCGAAACCTTTGCCGTCGCGACTGTATGGTTTGAAATCGTAAGGGCCCATGCGGAGGGAGATGCGGCCGTAATGGTTGGTGCGACCTCCCAACATGCGGCCACGCCACCAGCGGAAGTCGCTGCCTGGGGCGCTGGTATATGGTTCGCCTTTGACTTCCCAACCGCCGGCGAGAGTGGCGTCGAAATATCCGAAGGGCTTGTCTTTCGAGCCAGCGGCACGGTGGGGAGCTTGATACGGCCATTCGAACATGTGCGACTGCTTGGTGCCGTCGAACCAGCCGCCAGCTTCGAGCATGCAGACTTTCGCTCCGGCTTGCGTGAGAACGTGGGCGGCGATGCCACCGCCTGCTCCGGAACCTACAATGACGACGTCGTACGTTTTTTCAGCGTTCATGATTTAAGCGCAGATCTTGTCTACGACGTTGCCAGCAACGTCGGTGAGGCGGAAATTTCGTCCTTGGAATTTGTATGTGAAGTGAGTGTGTTCGAAGCCCAGGAGTTTGAGAATTGTGGCGTGCAAATCGTGCACATGGACCTTGTCATTAATGACGTTGAATCCGAGTTCGTCACTTTCGCCGATGGTAATGCCTGGTTTGATGCCACCGCCGGCGAGCCACATGGTGAAGGCGTTGGGGTGATGGTCACGGCCGTCGCTAGCCGCCTTGAACCATGGGTGTGCGGCCGAATTCGCCGCCCCAGATGACGAGGGTGCTGTCCAGTAGGCCGCGCTGTTTAAGGTCTTGTACGAGAGCGGCACAGGCTTGGTCGGTATCTTTGCAGTTGATTTTGATGTCTTTGGTGAGGTTGTCGTGTTGATCCCAAGCTTCGTGATAAAGCTGGACGAAGCGGACGCCGCGCTCCACCATGCGGCGAGCCAGGAGACAATCGTTGGCGAAAGACGGCTTGCCGGGTTCCGCGCCATACATGTCGAGAACGTGTTGAGGTTCTTTGGAGAGATCCATCAACTCAGGCGCGCTGCTTTGCATACGGTAAGCCATCTCATAAGAGTTGATGCGGGTGGCGATTTCCGGATCTCCCGTGATGCCTTGGCGCATTTCATTCAGGCTGCGGATGGTGTCGAGTGAGTCGCGCTGGACGTCGGCGTCGATGCCTGGAGGATTGGAGAGATAAAGAACGGGGTCGCCGCTGCCGCGGAATTGGACGCCTTGATAGACAGTGGGTAGAAAGCCGCTGCCCCAACAAGAGTTGCCGCCGCTGGGTCCTTTTTTACCAGAGCTGAAGACGACGAAGGCTGGGAGGTCTTTCGATTCGTTGCCTAGGCCATAGGTGACCCACGCACCCATGCTGGGACGGCCAAAGAGCATAGTTCCGGTGTTCATGAGGAGCTGGCCGGGGGCGTGGTTGAACGCGTCGGTGACCATGGATTTGACGATGGCGACATCGTCCACGATTTTTGAGAAGTGCGGGAGGAGTTCCGAAACTTCGGCGCCGCTTTGGCCGTACTTATCGAATTTGAATTTTGGGCCGAGCAGCGTGGAATTGGGATTGATGAAGGCAGCGCGATAGCCTTTCAAGAGTTCGGGCGGTGGGAGTGTGCCGTTGAACTTGGCCAACTGTGGCTTGTAATCGAAGAGCTCAAGATGGCTGGGAGCGCCGGCCATGAAGAGGAAAATGACGTTCTTGGCCTTGGCTGGAAGCGGCGGCCTCTTGGCGGCAAGCGGGTCGTTCTTAGGTGTGTCGGCGAGACCAGATTCGGCCAGCAAATTGAACAGCGCCATGGAGCCGAGACCAACGCCGCATTGTTCGAAGAACCAGCGGCGGCTGATTTGCTTTGGGTCTTGCCCTTGCCAGTATTTGTCTTGACAGTTCATCATACGCTCCTTTTACTGCTTGGTAATGGTCTCGTCCAGGTTCAACATCACGCGCGAGAGCACTGTCCACGCGGCGGCTTGCGCGGGAGTCACTCCGTCGGGCAACGCGGGAGGTTTGGTTGGATCGTCGGCAGCCAGCTCCCACGGATTACGCTTGCCGTCTGAGTAACGCGATTCTTCTTTCTTTAAAAGCGCTTCGAGTGTGGCTTCTTCTTTAGGTTCGGGTTTGCGGGAGACGCAACGGCGGAAGGCATATGTGACGCGTTCTGCATCGGTATGGCCGCCTTCGCGGAGAGTCTTCCAGGCGAGGGCGCGCGCGGTTTCCATGGAGAGTGGTTCATTCAAGGTGGTGAGCGCTTGGAGCGGGGTGTCAGAACGAGAGCGGCGTACACAGGTGCTATCGCCATTGGGAGCATCGAAGGTATCGAGCATGGGATAAGGCATGGAGCGATAGCGGAAGGTGTAGAGGGCTCGGCGATAACGATCGGGCCCTTTGGATTCGAACCAGTTCTTGCGATCGTAACTCACGGGAGGTACGAAGAGGAAATGCCGGCGCGGGAGGGTAAACGCTGGGACCTCCGATGGCGGGATTGAGAAGACCACTGGCGGCGAGAGTGATGTCGCGAACTACTTCGCCTTCGACACGGAAGCGGGGGCCGTGTGCGAGGAGGCGGTTATATGGATCTCTTCTCAGTCAGTTCGGGCGTCGAGTTCGAACTCTGCCGGTAGGTGGCGGAGGTGACGATGAGGCGTTGGAGGGCTTTTAGATCCCAGCCGCTATCCATGAACTGAACGGCCAGCCAATCGAGGAGTTCGGGATGGGAGGGCGGTTCGCTTTGGCGGCCGAAGTCCTCACTGGTTGCGACGATGCCGGTGCCGAAATAGGTTTGCCATACGCGATTGACTAAGGCGCGAGCCGTTGTGGGCGCTTTGCGGTCAACCATCCATTTGGCGAAGGTGAGTCGATTGACAGGGCCGGGCGGGAGAGGATTGAGGTATGCGGGAACGCCGGCGTCCACGAGCTTGTTGGGTTTCAGGAAATCGCCGCGTGTCAAGACGTGAGTGGGTCGGAGGTCTTCGCGCTGTGCGAGAACCAGCTGGTTTTTACCTTCCGGATAAGTGTTCCAGAGAGCTGCGATTTCCTGATTTTGCGGCTGCCACTCCGGAACTGTGGTGCGCCAGTAGGAGAAGACCGTTTCGGTTTGTTCGGGAGTGCGCTGAGCGGCGGGAATTGAGATGATTTCGCGGACAGCTGCGGGAAGAGGATCGGCGACTGCATTTTCGGCGGCGGTGATGGAGAGACGGAAGCGGCCGATATTGTTAACTAAATTGTCGTCATTGTTCCAGGCGCCGTGGTTCTGTTTTAGATAGAAAGTGACGATGGAGCCGCCGGGGTTGCTGATGGGTTCAGCCGCGACGAAGACGGCTTTACGCGGCTGATTGCGCAGGCCGGGGCCAACGTCGATGCCCCAGCCGGTTTCGTCCTTGCCGTCGATGGCGAATTGGACCGGGCCCATGATGCGGTTGTCTTTATTCTTGCCGGATTGAATTTTTTCGAGGTCGGTTATGGGTTGTTCGACATCGGCGGTGGCGCTGATGATTTTGACGGTGGTCTTCTTTGTGGGGTCGCTTGCGGGCGCTGCTTCTACTTTGAACTCTGAGAGAACACAGGTGCCGGTGGTGGAGCGACCGGGGCCGCCACGTGGGAGGTTGGCGTCTCTTAGGAGTTCGAGGCGGAAGGCGCGGATGTTTTGGACATCGGTCTTGAGGGTCAGTTTGACAGTGTGTCTGGGAGGTGCGTAGCCGCCGGTGAGGAACGAACCGTCTTTCATGGGAGAGTATTTCTCGCCGCCAGTGGAGATGTCATCTACTTCAGGACGGACGACTATCCAATCGGGCTGATTGTTCTTTACGCTTTCCTCCCAAGCGGCCATGCGGGTGCGCCAGTTTTGGTTCTGGCGTTGGAGCGTGCCTTCGATTTCGTGAGTGCGGCGGAGAATAGCCGTGCGCTTTATCTCATCGGTAGGGCTGTAAACAGCGATGTTGGCCTCGTGGGTGTTGTTCAGGAAAGCCATCATTTTGTAATATTCTTCCTGCTTGAGCGGATCGTATTTGTGGTTATGACATTGTGCGCATTGAATGGTAAGGCCGAGGATGGCGCTGCCTACGGTGTGCATGCGGTCAAACATGGCTTCCATGCGGAACTGTTCGGGATCTACGCCGCCTTCTTCGTTTACTTGTGCGTTTCGGAGGAAGCCCGTGGCGACGGCTTCGTCTTGCGTGTGATTCGGGAGGAGGTCGCCAGCGATTTGATCGACGATGAAGCGATCGTATGGGAGGTTTTTGTTCAGCGAGTTGATGACCCAGTCGCGATAGAACCAGACTTCGCGCGGTTTATCCTTTTCATAGCCATCGGAGTCGGCGTAATGAGCGGCGTCGAGCCAGTGGCGTGCCCACATTTCACCGTAGTGAGGAGAGGCGAGGAGACGATCAACCTGCTTCTCGTAGGCATTCTTACCATGGTCTCGAAGGAAGGCGTCAACCTCTTCCATGCTGGGGGGAAGGCCGGTGAGATCAAGACTGAGACGGCGGAGTAATGTGACGCGATCGGCTTCGGGAGACGGAGTGAGGTTTTCCTTTTCCAGGCGAGCGAGAATGAAGCGGTCGATGGGATTGCGGACCCATTTTGCATTGATGACGGGAGGGAGTGCGGGGCGTTCGGGAGGAACGAAAGCCCAGTGAGTTTTGATGCCCGTGACTGTGGCACCCACAGAATCGGGCCACTCAGCGCCTTGGTCGATCCAAGCTTTGACTGTGGCGATTTGATCGTCAGCAAGGCGGCCGCCCATGGGCATGCGAGTCAAGTCGCCAATGCCAGCGACGCGTTTGTAGAGAGCGCTATCGGCGGAGTGACCGGGCACGACTACTTTGGCGAGGACGGCTTGTTTGGCATCGAGACGGAGGCCTGCCATCTGTGTATTGGGGCCGTGGCACATGACGCAGGAGCGGGTGAAGATCGGCTGTATGTCTTTGACGAAATCGATCTTCTTTGTGGTGCTGGCAGGTTCGGACTGGCGAAAAACAAGACCGCTTGCGGTGGCGCAGGCCAGTGCAAACGATAGAAGCGCGATCTGACGCATTTGTTTGAGTGATTATATCTCCGTTATAATCAGCGCGATGGATAAAACGTTTACGCGTCGCAATTTGGCTAAGACGGCGTTGGCCACAAGTGTTCTGGCACCGCTGGCCGCTGGGGAGACTGTTATGCCGAAACCTGAATTTGATCCGGTGCATTCGACGCTCGAGTCTTACAAGGCTGCGCCGCTGAAGCTAACGTTTAAAGCGACGAACAAGTCGGAGGCGGAACTCTGGCAAATCGAGTTGCGAACGAAGCTGACGGAACTGGTAGGTGGATTTCCGCATGAACGTGTGGCGTTGGAGCCGAAGGTGATCGAGACGCGCGACTTTCCTGGCTACAGGCGAGAGAAATTCGTTTTTACGAGCAGGCCCGGAGTGGCGGTGGCCGGTTATTTACTGACGCCGAAAGACGCGAAGCCGCCATACGCAGCGGTGATTTGCGTGCCGGGACATGGGCGCGGTGCAGACGATATTGTTGGCATCGATGAACATGGCGCTGATAGGACCAATAAGGATGGGTACCAACACGATTTCGCGATTCAAGTGGTAGAGCGTGGGATGGCGGCAGTAGCGATTGAGCCGATGGCGTTTGGTTGCCGGCGGGATGCGGCCAATATGAAGTTGGGGCCAGGTCAGAGCGCTTGTCAACCTTCCGCTGGAGCGGCACTGCTGTTCGGGCAGACCATGATTGGCTGGCGCGTTTGGGATGTGATGCGCACCATTGATTGGATTGAACAGCGGCCGGAGTTGGATGGCAATCGTGTGGGCTGCATAGGGATTTCGGGCGGGGGAACTTGTACGCAGTTTTCGGCAGCGCTGGATACACGGATCAAAGCAGCTTTTGTGAGTGGATATCTCAACACGTTTCGCGACAGCATTATGAGCATTGCGCATTGTATAGATAACTATGTGCCGGGGATTTTGAATTGGGCCGAGAGCTACGATGTGGCGGGTTTGATTGCGCCGCGGTACTTGTTTTCGGAGGGCGGGGATAAGGATCCGATTTTCCCAGTTGCCGCGACGCGACTTAGTTTTTCGAGAGTGCGTAAAATTTACGAGACGTTAGGTGTGCCGGAGCACGCGGGGCAAGAGATTTTTGCAGGCGAACATTCGTTCCATGGAAACGAGGGTTTGCCGTTTCTGGCGAAAGCTCTAAATGGAGATGGACGGGCCTAGAAATTTCGGCTTCGTGTGGAAAACATAGACGTCTAAGAGGGTGAACATTTTCGACGCTTGGTCGCGGGCGTAGGTGGAGTAACTATGAATGCCGCCGACGTCTGCAGCATCGAAGCCGATGGCGTCGATACCTTGATGGCGGGCCAGGAAAATGGCGCGCTCATTGTGGAATCGCTGGGAGATGATTGTGATGCGGCTCAAGCCGAAAACTTTTTTGGCGCGAATGATGGAATCGATGGTGCGAAAACCTGCGTAATCGCAAACGATGTGGTCGGCGGGAACGCCGGCGGCGATGAGATGATTCTTCATAGCAGCGGGTTCGTCGTAGCTGGCGACATGGTGGTCGCCGCTAACTAGAAAGTAATCCGCTCTGTGAGCTTCATAGAGGCTGGCTGCGGCGCGGATTCTATTTTCGAAAAATGGATTGACTTGGCCACCGCCTATTTTCTCAGCGCAACCCAGGACAAGAGCTACGCGGCGATATGGGATTTTATCGGGGTCGGTGAAGAGCCGGCCGCTGGCTCCGCGCGAGAGAATACTAGACGCGGCCAGATCCCAAAGCACGGCAATGGCGAAGAGTGCGAAGAACAAGCGGATTTTGATCACAGCAAGATAGACGGAAAAACTACGGAAGAAGTTCCGGGCGCTTGCGAGTGTTAATTTCGATACACTCTTACACATACCGCCATGCCAGCTTATCGAACTTTATTACTGCTGCCTGTCTTTGTTATCACTGTGGCCGCGGGGCAAGTGACCGCGCCTAGAATTTCTTTCGATAAGGACGTGCTGCCCATTTTTCAACAGGCTTGCGCGAAGTGTCATTTGGGTGACGCTTCGATGGGGAAGCTACAGTTGGGCTCGGCGGCGGGACTTTTACGGGGTGGGAGTTCAGGGCCGGCGATTGTGCCAGGCAAAAGCGCGGATAGTCTGCTGGTGAAGCGGGTTTTGGGGCTAACGGACGCCCAGCGCATGCCAATGGGCGGAGATCCGTTGACGGGTGAGCAAGTGAAGGTGATTCGCGCGTGGATCGACCAGGGAGATGTGCACGCGGGACCGGTGACTGCCCAGGTAAGTGAGAAGGCGGCAGCGGATTCACCATTGTTTGCCGAAAAGGTTCGACCGATCCTAGCTGCGCGTTGTTATGCGTGCCATGGCGCGGACGTGCAGCAGAACGGTTTGCGACTGGATTCGCTCAGCGCGATTTTGAAGGGCAGCGAAGGCGGCAGAATTGTGGTTCCTGGCAAGCCTGACAGCAGCCGTTTACTTCGCCGGTTGCAGGCGCAAGAACGGCCGATGATGCCCTATGGCGGCCCAGCACTTTCAACAAATGAGATCGCGACGATTCGGGATTGGATTGCGGCGGGTGCGCCAGGGCCCGATTCGAGTGCACCCGTGGCGGCGGCGAAAGTTCCCAAACATTGGGCTTATGTGAAGCCAGTGCGTCCGGATGTGCCGGCCGTGAAGGATACGGCTTGGTGTAAGAATCCGATTGACAACTTCATTCTGGCGAAATTAGAAGCCGAAGGTCTCAAGGCTTCGCCCGAAGCTTCGAAGCGAACTTTGATTCGGCGAGTTTACTTGGACATGATTGGGCTTCCGCCCACCCCTGCGGAGGTGGACGCTTTTGTGGCGGACCAAAGCGCGAATGCTTACGAAAAAGTGGTGGACCGATTACAGGCCTCGCCGCGTTATGGAGAGCGCTGGGCGCGGCCGTGGCTTGATTTAGCGCGCTATGCGGATAGTAACGGCTATGAAAAAGACAATCCGCGAGTAGCTTGGGAATATCGCGATTGGGTGATTCGCGCCTTGAATCAAGACATGCCTTTCAACGAGTTCACCATTGAGCAGATTGCCGGGGATATGCTGCCGAATCCAACGAACGATCAGTTAATTGCCACGGGCTTCCATCGCAACTCAATGCTGAATCAAGAAGGCGGCATTGACGTGGAGGAATACTACTGGTATAGCCTGGTCGATCGAGTCAATACAACGGCCTCGGTTTGGTTGGGATCGACGCATGGGCTGCGCTCAGTGTCACAACCATAAGTTCGATCCGTTTCCGCAGAAAGATTACTACCGGATGATTGCGTTCTTCAGCAATAGCGAACACAGGCGTGCGGGAGCGGGCGATTACTATATGGCCGAGCCTGAATTGACGCTACCAACTCCGGAGCAAGCGAAGAAGAGTCAGGAACTGCGGGCACAAATGGCGCAATTGCAGTCGACGCTGGATACGCAGACACCCGCAGTTGGAGGACTCTCAGCGAGTTTGGGAGAAACAACTGATCGCGAGTGAAGGCCGCTGGAGTGTGCTGAAGCCATTGCAAGTTGAATCGGTCGGCGGAGCCAATTTGACAACCCAAGCCGATAGTTCGGTGCTCGCTTCCGGTAAGAATCCGCAGGCCGACACTTACAAATTTACGGCCAAGACGGAATTATTGAAATTGGCCGGCGTTCGTTTGGAAGTTTTGCCTGACGCGAGTTTGCCCAAGAGCGGCCCGGGACGCGACCCCGACGGCAACTTCTTTCTGAGTGATTTTGAGATGCAAATCGACGGTAAGCCGGTGATTTGGAAATCGTCGATGGCGGATGAATCGCAGGATGGCTACCCGGCTAAAGGCATCGTGTTGAAGAGAGACGACGCGCTCTCTGGCTGGGCCATTGATGCGGGTGATGCGAATGTGTGGCGGCGGCAGGTTGTGTTTGAGCCTAGAGATGCGACGAATATTCCGGCGGGCAGCAAGCTGACCTTCACCATTCGGCACGAAATGAGGAAGACGTCGCGAAATATCGGGCGATTCCGGCTCTCGGTAACGGCGTTGCCAGATCCGGGCTTCATTGTGCAAGTGCCGGCGTCGTTACGGGCGGTGCTGAATAAACCGGTGGCTGACCGAACGCCTGAGCAGAAGGAAAAGTTATCGGCGGCGTATCGTTTGGTGGCGCCGTCGCTTGATGGAACGCGTAAGCAACTGGCGAATCTCAAGAAAGATCTGGACAAACTTGGCATCGCTACGGCGATGATCATGAGGGAGAAGCCTGGATATGCTCGGCCGGCGGCTTACCTTCGAGAGCGTGGAACCTTTACCAGCCCGGGCGAACTTGTGTATGCGGATGTGCCTTCGGCATTAGGTCACTTGCCGGCGGATGCAATGCCGAACCGCTTAGGGCTGGCGCAGTGGTTAGTGAGTGAAGACAATCCGCTGACGGCGCGCGTGACTGTGAATCACTTTTGGGAGACGATCTTCGGGCGGGGAATTGTGGAGACGAGCGAGGATTTTGGCACACAAGGTGACCCTCCTTCCCATCCGCAGTTACTTGACTGGCTCGCGACGGAGTTTGTGCGCGATGGCTGGAGCATGAAGAAGATACAAAAGCTGATGGTGATGTCGGCCACTTACCGGCAAGATTCGCATGTGTCTGAAGAGTTGCAGGCGCGCGACCCGTATAACCATTTGTATGCACGTGGGCCGCGTTTCCGCGTAGAAGCCGAGATGGTGCACGACATGACGTTGGCCGAAGGTGGATTGTTAAGCAACAAGATGTATGGGCCGGCCGTTTACCCTTATCAGCCGGAGGGTGTCTGGGACATTCCTTACAGTTCCTATAAATGGACCCAGAGCCAAGGTGAAGATCAATACCGGCGCAGCGTTTACACCTTTATTCGGCGCAGCGCGCCGTATCCGAGTTTGGTAACGTACGATGCGCCAAGCCGGGAGTTCTGCACTGTTCGGCGGGTGAGAACGAACACTCCGCTGCAGGCTTTGACGGGTTTGAATGATCCGTATTTCTTTGCAGCGGCGCGTGCGCTGGCGAAGCGATTAGCGGCAGAGGGCGGGCAGACCATTGATTACCAGATTAAATATGGCTACGAAGTGACAGTGGCTCGACCACCTTCCGAGAGTGAAGTGACGAAGGTGAAGGAGTTCTACCTGAAGCAGTTAGCAGCTTATGAAGCCGACCGTGCAGCCGCTTATAAAGCAATTGATGGCAAGCCTGAAAACGCGCCAGAAATGGCGGCTCTCACCATGGTGGCCAATGTTTTGCTGAATATGGATGAGGCGGTTACGAAGGAATAACGCTATGGATTTTGAACAAGAGATATCAGAAGAACTCCTAAAAGCAACTACCCGCCGGCACTTTTTCAAGCAGGCTGGATTCGGAATTGGCGCGACTGCGCTTGGCAGCGTGCTCAATCCAGCCTTGCTGGCCGAGACTAAGGGACCGATGTTTCCCGCGAAAGCGAAGAGCATCATTTACCTCTTCATGGCAGGGGCGCCCTCGCAAGTAGATTTGTTTGATCCTAAGCCAACACTGCAAAAGTATGACGGGCAAAACATTCCCGATGAGTTCGTGAAGGGAGAGCGGTTTGCTTTCATCAAAGGCAAACCGAAACTGTTGGGATCGCCGTTCGAGTTTGAGCGCTGCGGGAAATCGGGCGCGGAGATTTCGGAGTTATTGCCGCACATGAAGAAGGTGGCCGATGATATCGCCATCATTCGCTCCATGCACACCACGCAGTTTAATCACGCGCCGGCGCAGATCTTCATGAACACGGGGTTTCAAATCATCGGACGGCCTAGTATGGGCGCGTGGATGACCTATGGTCTGGGGAGTGAGTGTAAAGATCTGCCGGGATTCGTGGTGATGATTTCTGGTGAGAATCAGCCCGATGGCGGCAAGGCTTGTTGGGGCAGCGGATTCTTGCCGTCGGTCTACCAAGGGGTGGAGTTTCGTTCGCAGGGAGACCCGGTGTTGTTCCTGACAAATCCCGAAGGGGTTTCGGCGAAGGCTCGGCGGGATTCGCTGGATCTGTTAAAGGCCTTGAACGAGGAACATTTAGCCAGCAATGGCGATCCGGAAATTGCCACGCGCATCGCATCTTACGAAATGGCGTACAAGATGCAAACGAGCGTACCGGAGTTAGAGAACATTCATGATGAACCGGCGGCCATTCATGAAATGTATGGAACTCAGCCGGGCAAGAAATCGTTTGCGAATAATTGTTTGCTGGCACGGCGGTTAGTGGAGCGCGGCGTGCGCTTTGTGCAACTTTATCATCGGGGCTGGGATAACCATGGCACTTCGAGCCATGACGATATTGTGAACCGGTTGCCAGTTTGTGTGAAGAGACAGACCGCGCGGCGGCGGCGCTGATTCAGGATCTGAAACAGAGAGGTTTATTGGATAGCACGATTGTGGTGTGGGGCGGGGAATTCGGCAGGACGCCGATGAACGAGGCGCGCAACCGGTCGAAATTCTCTGGGGCGGGATCATCATCCGAGGGCATTTACGATGTGGGTCGCGGGTGGCGGATTCAAGCCGGGAACTACACTTGGTAGCACGGATGAATTGGGTTACAACATTGCAGACGATCCGGTGGACGTGCATGATCTGCACGCAACGATTCTGAATCAAATGGGTATCGATCATACGAAGCTGACATATCGTTTTCAAGGAAGAGATTTCCGGCTGACTGATGTGGCGGGAAATGTGAATAGGAAGTTGATTTCTTAACATGGCGAATCAAGTGGCCCTAGTAACGGGGGCGGGAAGTGGGATCGGTAGAGCGGTTGCGTTAGCGTTAAGCGATGCTGGCTATCAAGTGATTCTGGCAGGGCGGCGGGTGGCGGAGTTGGAGAAGACGCGCAACCTGGGCGGTACGCCTGATTCGATGCTACCGGTGGCTTGTGATGTGACCGAGCAAGAGCAGGTAGAACAATTGTTTGCTGCCGCGAAGGCGCGCTTTGCAAGGTTAGATGTTCTGTTTAACAACGCGGGGATGGGTGCCCCGGCGATTCCTATGGATGAATTGACGTTCGCGCAGTGGAGCGCGGTGGTGAACGTGAATCTAACTGGGGCGTTTCTGTGCGCGCAGCAAGCTATGCGTTGGATGAAAACTCAGACACCGCAGGGTGGACGAATTATCAATAATGGGTCAATCTCGGCGCATGTGCCTCGGCCGAATTCCGCGCCATACACGGCTACGAAGCACGCGATCACCGGGTTAACACGGAGTATCTCCTTGGATGGGCGGCCGTTTCATATTGCCTGCAGCCAGATTGATATTGGCAACGCCGCCACGGAGATGACAGAGCGGATGGCAGCCGGTGTGTTGCAAGCGAATGGCGAGACGATCGTGGAACCGCGGATGGACGTGAAGCATGTGGCGAACGCTGTTGTGTATATGGCTAATTTGCCGCTGGATGCGAATGTCCAGTTTATGACTGTGATGGCGACTAACATGCCATTTATTGGACGGGGTTAGGTGGATACATACATAGCGTTGCTGCGCGGCGTGAACGTTGGTGGAAATAACAAGCTACCAATGAAGTCGCTTAGCGCTTTTTGTGAAGCACAGGGCTGCAAAGGCGTGCAGACTTATATTCAAAGCGGCAATGTTGTTTTTCGGGCCGGCAAGAAGTTGGCAGCGGTGTTTTCCAGGAAGCTGAAGGAACAGATCAAGGAACAGCTAGGTTTTGATACAACGGTGATTCTGCGCACCTGCGAGGAATTGCGTGCGGCCGCCGCGAACAATCCGTTCTTTAAGGACGGTGTAGAGACGAAATTCCTGTACGTGATGTTTCTCGATGGGGCACCGAATCTCACTGATGTCGTGAAGATAAATCCAGTGTGCGAGGGGGACGAGGCGTTTTCCCTACGTGGCCGCGAGATCTTTCTGTACTTACCCTTCGGGGCTGGGCGCTCCAAACTGGCTAGCTACGGATTTGATAAGATTTTGCGAACGGTGGGTTCTACCCGCAACTGGCAGACCGTACAGAAGCTCATTTCATTAAGCGAAGAAGCCCGCCTGTCCGGTTGAACAGACGAGCTCCAGTTTCATTTAAGCCTTAGCCGCATTGGCTTTCAGGAGCCGCTCTCCATACTTTTTGAAATGTTCTTCGCGAGCGCCTTCCACCCAGTTATCACGTTCGATACGATCCGGGAATTCTTTGAGGTGTTCCTCGTATCGCAGGATGTCGGCTTTGGACCAACCGGCAATGTCACGGAAATAATAGACGCCGAGTTCGTGCAATCGCTTTTCGAGAACGGGCCCGATGCCATAAATCTTTTTCAGGTCGTCCCGCTGACCTTTGGGAGGAGCCGCTTTGTGAACGGCCGCCGGGGACGGTGCGGTGTGTTGTTTTGATAGTTTCTCGTCCAATTCCGCAACGCGACTGCGGCACTGAGACAACTCTTCGTCTTTCTGTGCGACTGTCTTTTGATAGCGAGATTCCCAGTCGTGAATCTGCGGTTGGAGGGAGGTCAGTTGCACGCGAAGGCTTTGAACCTCTTTCTGCAGAGAGTCCAGTTCGGGTTGGAGTTTTTCGATACGGATTCGGAGCTTTTGGTTGTCATCCGTATAGGCGTTTAGTTTGGTTTCGCGGTCTTTCAACTGAGGTTCCAGTTCGCCGATGCGGATACGAAGTTTGGTGAGTTCGCCATCATTCTGCTGAGCATGTCTGAGCTTCGGTTCGTATTCGGCAAGTTGTGCTTTCAGGCGGCTATTCTCTTCTCCCACGGCGTGGAATTTACCTTCGTGTTCAACCCAACGTTTCTTGAAGCTGGCGAGCTCGTCATGGGCGGAATGGAGCTTTGCTTCACGGTCGGCTAGTTGCGGTTCGATTTCAGCAAAATGTGCGCGGAGTTTAGCTGTTTCAGCTTCGTAAGTATGTGCTTTGGCGAGTTTGGCTTCAAGATCGGAGATATGCGATTTGAGGTGCACGATTTCGGCGGCGGCTGCGGTAGCGGCGCTGAGCTTAGCTGTGAGGTCGACTAGTTGGGTCTTAAGATGATGACTCTCATCGGAATGAACCTTGAGCTTCTTGGCATCTTCGGCCAACTGCGGTTCGAGTTCAGCAAGGCGCGAACGGACTTTAGTTGCTTCAGCCTCGCTTGCCTGCGCTTTGGCAAGTTTGCCTTCCAGATCAGTGACGGTTGATTTAAGCTGATTAGCGGCTGTAATCGCCGCTTGAAGCTTGTTGTCCCGATCGGCCAGGAGCCCTTGAAGTTCGGCGACCCGAGAGGCTAATTTGCCCGCTTCCGCTTCAATCGCATGCGCCTTGCCCAGCTTTGTTTCTAAGTCGGCGGCAGCGGCCTTTGCCGCAGCCATCTTCGGCGTCATCTCGGCAACGTGCGCTTTGAGTGCGTGAACCTCGTCAGTTTGAGCCTTAAGCTTCTTAGCGTCTTCAGCGGCGCTTGCTTGCGCCTTAGCCAACTGATCCTCTAAACCGGCAGCGTGAGACTTCAGATGAACGATCTCGGCTGTGGTGGCGACGAGTTGTGCCTTGAGGTGCTGGCTCTCGTCTGCTTGCCCCTTAAGTTTGTTTGCTGCTTCAGCGTCTTGCAGATTATGTTGATGAAGTTTCGCTTCCAATTCGGTGACGTGCGCTTTGAGGCGGCTCGTCTCTTCGGCAAATGATTTGTTGCGGGCGTCCAAGTCGGCCAGATGCCTTGTAGCATCCGCGCTGCTCGATTGCATGCTGGCGAGCTTCTTGTTGAGGTCTGCCTCTTGCGTCTTTAGTCTCGAGGCTTCGTCGGTGGCTGCTTGGAGCTTTTGTTGCAGGTCGGCAACTTGGCTGTTCAGCTTGCCCATTTCGGCATCGGACGACTGCAGTTTCGAGACCTGTGGCTCCAGCTTGGCTACCTGCGCCTTGAGCGCGACAACTTCCGCACCGGCGGCGGCAGCCATGGCCAGTTTCGGCGTGAACTCTGAAACTTTGGATAGTAACTGCGCGTTCTGTTCGGTGGCAGCGTGAAGTTTTGGTTCCAAGTCGGCTAACTGGCCGCGCAGCTTGGCGAGTTCGGCATCGGATGCCTCAAGTTTGGTGGCTTCGGTCTGTAATTGAGCGATTTGATCTTTCAGCTTCTGATTTTCGGCAGCGGCGGCTTTGATAGCGGCATCGCGATCAGCCAACTGTTTGGCCGCATCGGAGTTGGCGGTTATGATTTTGGTGCTTTCGTCGGATACGGCTTTGAGTTTCGGCTCGATATCGGCGATCGAGCCCGAAGGGCCATCACTTCCGCGCCCGCGGCTACCGCAGCGGCAAGTTTTGTTGCAGTTTCAGAAGCTTGTGTTTTGAGCTTGTGTTTTCATCGGCGATGACCTGTAACTTGACGAGTTTCGCAGTGCTATCGGCGAGTTGCTTTTGAAGGTCTGCGTTGGCCGCGTTCAAAGTTTGGTCACGCGTGCTGGCCTGCGCAGTAAGCGCGGCAACTTGTGCACTGAGTGCATCGCGTTCCTTGGCTAGGTTGGCAGATCCGCCTTGCTGAGCTTCCAGTTCAGCGATGCGGGCTTGCATTTGTTTCACGTCGCCTTCACGCTGATCAAGAAGATTAGAAGTGTTGGATTGCTGAGCCGTGGCATCAGCGAGAGCTTTTTCGGCGGCGATTTTGCGTCCGGTTTCGGCATCTAAACGCGCTTTAAGTCCGTCGAGTGATGTTTGCCAACTGCTCCTTTCGGAGTCCGCAATCAGATTGTCGGTTACCTTCTCCCCCATAAACCAATGGCGCACGAGCCAACCAAGCGCGAAGAAAAGAAGGGCGGTGCCCAAAAGACACATGAATATCTGCGACATTAAATACGACATGTTCTAATTTGTCTCCTTGGTATGAAATTCCACTCGACGATTTTGCTGCCGCCCCGAAGCGGTCTTATTGCTGGCGATGGGCTGGGTTTGACCAAATCCGACGTCGGTAAGGTTCGCGCCGGAGATTCCTTTGTTGACCAAATACTGTTTAACCGAAGCCGCGCGTTTACGGCTCAATTCCATATTGCTGGCGGCATCGCCCTGGTTATCGGTATGGCCGGCGATTTCGACAGGCATGCCTGGGTATCTTTGAAGGACCGTGGCCACCTGATTTAAAGTGCGCTGGCCCAACGGAGTGAGCCTCTCACTGGCGGTATAGAACTCCACGTTTTGCAATTTGAGAATGCCGGTGATTGAGGCTGAAGCCTCATGAGCCTGTTGCTGTGTAACAACGGGCTTTGGAGGTGTTGGCCTGCGCAAGATGTTGGTATTGACGCTTCGCACGCCCCACATGGCAGCCACCAGTTTCACGGTTTGATCGCTGACTTCGGGCGTCCCCTCATACCCGGTCAAAAAAACATCGCGGCCATCCACCCTTAATGTGTTTTCTACGCCATTGGCGGCGGCGATGTTTTGCCGTGCTAATAGCTCCGCGGAGCGACTTTCTATGTCGTGCTGTATGTGATGGGCGTCGTGCGGGATGCAGAAGAATAAGATCGTTGCGCCCCAAGCTGCCAGCGCTAAGCCAATAATGGAAAATTTCGTCATTTTTCCCTCATCTGTTTTCATCAGCATTCGAGGTTTGAAATTAGCCATAATTCAAGAACTGCCGTGGCTTACTCTCCGCGATGCCGTGATGTTTTTGCCGTAAGTAACCCTAACTTTCCCGGTAATTGTATCAGGGTAGACTATTGCAGAACAAAGAAAGTCACAGTACCCAAAGGGCAAAAAGTTTGTTGGAGTACGCTAAACTTTGCAACAATCGCTAGGTTTTTATGATTCCGAAAAAAGCTTTAAAGAAGAATTAAAGCTGAAATTAAAGGCGTTAGCGGCGCAGGGTCTTTTCTTGGGCGGCAGTTCTTGGAAGTATGAAGGATGGCTAGGATCGATTTATTCGCCTGAGAACTATCGGGTGAGGGGACGTTTTTCGAAGAGTTGTTTTGAGCACGAGTGTCTGGGCGAATACGCCCAAATCTTTCCGATTGTCTGCGGCGATTTTGCCTTTTATCAATTTCCGACGCGTGCCTTTTGGGATCGGTTATTTCGGCAAGTTCCGCCGCCTTTCCAATTTGCGTTCAAGGCGCCGGAAGAGATCACGGTGCCTTCTTTCGCGAAAATTGCGCGGTATGGCAGCCGGGGCGGTCGTATGAATGCAGGTTTCTTAAACGCCGATTTTTTCCGGACGCAGTTCCTAGACCTGCTAGGCCCATACCGCGATCGCGTGGCCGTCATTCTGTTCGAATTTGGCGCTGGGTTGCAAAAAGAATTCGATAACGGCGCGCTTCTGGCAGAACGGCTTGACCAATTCTTTTCGGCAATACCCCGCGGGTTTCGCTTCGCGGTGGAAATTCGCGTACCCACTTTTTTGGAAGAGCCCTATTTTTCCGTTCTGCGGAAATATAGTGTGGCCCATGTTTTCAACGCGTGGAGCGGAATGCCGGAGATCAGCGAGCAGATGTTGTTGCCTGGAAGCTTCTGCGCGCCGTTTACTGTGGCCCGTGCGCTGTTGCGAAAAGGACGGACATACGAAGAATCAGTGAGCCGCTTTGCACCGTATGCGGAAGTGCGGGAAGCAAATGCCGAAGTGCGCGCTGCTTTGCGTAATTTGTTGGTGAGAGCGAAGCAGCGCGCGGAACCGACCTTTATTTTTGTAAACAACCGGCTGGAAGGTTTCGCGCCGGGTACGATTGCGGCGGTGATTGAGGAACTCGGGGCTTGATAGGCTACAGGAAGCGCATATGGGATACCGCACACGATTTCCCAGTGAGGTGACCGGTGTTTTTGCACTCAGTTGTCGTTTACCGTTTTTGCTGGAGGAATGTGTTTGGACATTTTCGGGCAGGCCATGCCGCTTCCCATGGTGTTTGCATTATTGCTGGCTTTAGGGCTGGCACTCAGTTTTGAATTCGTCAATGGATTTCACGATACAGCGAATGCCGTAGCCACCGTTATCTATACACATACATTAAAACCCGTGCAGGCCGTGGTGTGGTCTGGCATTTGGAACTTGATTGGAGTTTTGGCTTCGAGCGGATTGGTCGCTTTTTCAGTGGTTGCGCTCTTACCAACCGAACTGGTGTTGAATGTGGGATCAAGCTCCGGCTTCGCTATGGTTTTTTCACTGCTGATTTCCGCCATTCTCTGGAATGTAGGGACCTGGTATCTGGGATTGCCGGCGTCAAGCTCGCATACGCTGATCGGTTCGGTGATGGGGGTTGGGCTAGCTCATTCATTGCTGGCGGGGCGGGGGTTCAGTGCTAGCGTGAACTGGTTGAAGGTGCGTGAAGTGTTCACCGCGCTTTTTGTTTCGCCATTGCTGGGATTTCTGGGCGCGGCGGTGCTTCTGCTGGTACTCAAAGCGTTGATCAAACAGCCGCAACTTTATAAATCGCCGCAAGGCCAGCCGCCACCAGTGTGGATACGTGCCATCCTTATGCTTACCTGTACGGGCGTGAGTTTCTTCCACGGATCGAACGACGGTCAAAAGGGCATGGGGTTGATTGTTTTAATTCTGGTGGGCATGCTGCCGGGGGCCTTTGCGTTAAACCCGGCCACTCGCCCTGAGGATCTTCAACGAATTGTGATGTGCGCCCACGAAGTGCAAACCGTTTTTGAGAAGCGCGCTCCGCTCAGTATGGACATGCCAGATTCCGCTGCGGAAATGGCGGCTTTTCTAAGAACGAGAGGAGTGGCAAACAGACGACTGTGGGAGTCTTTGGAATATCAGAACAGACAAATCGCGACGCTGTTTGAAGGCAAGACAAGCGTGATGCAGCTTTCGTTAGAGAAACGTAAGAGTGTGCGGAATGATCTTTATCTGTTTACCGAAGCCATAGCCAAGTTAAGCAAACAGGGTGAGTTTTCAGATCCGATTGAAGCGAAGGAATTGACCGAATACCAAAATGCCCTGCAGCGCGAAACCAAGTACATCCCTACCTGGGTGAAAGTGGCGGTGGCCCTTGCCTTGGGTTGCGGAACTATGGTGGGTTGGCGGCGTATTGTTGTAACCGTGGGTGAAAAAATCGGCAAAGAGCATCTCACGTATGCGCAAGGCGCCTCTGCCGAACTCGTTACCATGGCTACGATTGGCTTGGCCGATCGATACGGGCTCCCGGTCAGCACGACGCACGTTCTTTCTTCCGGGATAGCCGGTACAATGGCAGCCAATCGTTCCGGCATTCAAACAGCGACGATCCGCAACATTTTGCTCGCTTGGCTACTGACTCTGCCCATATGTGTGGTCTTGGGAGCTGGAATTTTCTCGGCAATCGTTTACATGCTGCTGCATGTTTTTGGGATTCGTTAGCTGCCGAGGACTTCGGCTAGAAATGATCGAAGCGAGTTCCAAGCGCGCTTCGCTGTCTGAGCATTGTAAATGAGTCCCATTTGCGGGTTGTTGGCACCTTCGTTCATGAATGCGTGTTTGGTTCCGCCATAAGCATGAAGCTGCCAATCGACGCCGGCGTCGGTCATCTCCTTTGTGAAGGCCAGAACTTGCTCAGACGGAGCGAACGGGTCGTCCCATCCGTGGAAGGCGATGACCTTCGCTTGAATCGGTTTGGCGATCGGAAGACCGGGTCCCGCTAAGATCCCATGGAAGCTGGCAACGCCATTGACCTTGCCTCCGGCGCGTGCAAGATCCAAGGCGCACAAGCCACCGAAACAAAAACCGATGGCCGCGATTTGGGCTTGGTCTATTTCGGCCAAGCCTTGGGCCGCTTCCATGACACCGAGGAGCCGCTTACGGAGAAGGGCACGATTTTGGGCGAGGGACGTCATTAAAGCTTGGCATTCCTCCGTTGTTTTGCCGTGCTTGCCTTTGCCGTACAGATCTACCGCTAGCGCCGCGTAGCCCCAATCTGTCAAACGGGCGGCGAATTTTTCTTGCTCGGGAGATCGCCCTTCCCAAGCGTGAAAAACCAGAACGGTGGGTCGCTTGCCCTCCCTGGCTTCATCAAATACAAAAAGACTTTCAAATGTTTCGCCGTCTAACTTATGTTCGACGGCTCGCGTAGTGATGGACATCTTCTAAATGATACTCAGAATTGTCCAAGCGCCGCTAATGCCCGCTTAAGTCGGCCGCTGAGATCCGCCGGGATTTCTCGCGGCAGGTTCGATACGGACGCAAGCATGGCTGCCATATCAGAGCCAAAACGTTGGCAGTTTTCGCAGCCGCGCAAGTGTTGTTCTACGCGGGCAACTGTGTCCGGAGGAAGTTCGCCATCCAGATAGTCGCAAAGGCCAGCGAGAACTTCGCTGCACCACAAACCGCCTACGAAACGATTGTCGTCCATCTGAGTTTAAGCCTCCTTCCGTTCATGCCCGCTGCGCAAAAGCGCTGCTAGATGAATGCGCGCACGATGTAGGCGACTTTTCATGGCAGGCAAGGAAATGCCGAGCAATCTGACGGCTTCCTCGCCCGAAACTTTCTCCCATTCGCGCAGCAGGAGGATTTCGCTTTCTTCTTCGGGCAACAGTGCAAGGGCATGCTCTAGCCGTTGCCGGTCTTCGGCGAGCATGGCTAGCGATTCCGGATTCATTGTGCCCCAGCCGGCTTGCACCGCTAACGAATCGAGAGGTACATCCGCTTCGTTGACGGTTCGCCGCGAATGAGTGCGGCGTAAGGCGGCGTTGCGAGTGATATGGAACAACCAAGTGCGGCCCGACGCCTCTCCGCGAAACTGCGCCGCCGACTTGAAGGCGGAGAGGAACGTTTCTTGAAACAGATCTTCTGCATCCTCGCGGTGCATTGCTAAACAAGAAGCATGGCGGAAGACGGCGGCTTGGTGGCGGCACACAAAAGCCGCAAAGGCAGAGCCGTCACCAGCGGCCGCTTTTTGCAACAAATCAAAATCTGTATCCGAACCTAATGACTCTTCTGTAGCGGACATGTAGAGATGCCAAACAACTGGTACGCCGGACAAGTTCCGACTAAGCCAGTGATCAGCGGGATCGCTCCTAGATAAGCCCAAGGCGTGTGCGGGCCTACGAAAGCCAATGATAAGACGCCGACGCCGATCACAACTCTGGCGAACCGATCCATGAATCCTTCATTCTTCTTGAGCATAATGAACTCCTTTGCCACCATAGAGCCGAAAGTCGGAAAAAGGATTCGCGCAAAACGCCAGATCAATTACAAAGGGGCGCGGGTCGTATCTCGCCGGCAACGAGCCGTGTGATGAAACGCACAGTCGCTCGATGTTCGCTGGTGTTTGGGCCCGAATGGTATTGGTTTGTGAGAAGCTGCGAGCGATGATCGCCCTTACGGCGTTTGACAGGTAAAGTTAGCGCTTTCGTCGATGCTGCCGCTGCCCTTATAACGAGCCACCTGCGGATATGGACACAACGGCCTGGTTCTGACAACCTTGCCGCCCAGCACACGGCTGGCCTCTATGCGCTGCGGAGCTTTGCCGGTCTCTACCCAGTTCACCACTGGCGTCGCAGCATCAAAGGTGCTTGTTCCCACACCGCCCCCGCAATGAAACATTCCCGGCACCATGAAGAGGCGGACAAAATCTCCGGTGGACGTTCCCATCTTCTGGTTGACTTGTCCAAAATATTCAACGCCCATCATTGGGTTCAACTGCGGGTCGGCCCAGCCGTAATACATCAGCAGCTTTCCGCCATGCTTGCGAAAAGCGGAAAGATCGGGATCGTCGGCGTCGATGATCTGATGCACTTCTTGCACTGCGCTTGAATACTTGTCGATGTCAAATTGCGTGAATGCGCGCGCTGGATCGGGATCAATCGTTCCTTCTTTTGCGCCGGTCGCATAGCGAAGAAAGTTGTAACCGTAGGTTGTCCAAGCGCCTGGGCCGTTGGGTCCATTGATCTCCTGGCCGATCCAGCCGCTCTGGCCATTTGCGCCAGCGACCTCAGCCCCGACGGGCCAACCGGGAAAAAAACGCTTGCCGTTGCTCATCACATCACCATAGATGCGTTCGAGTGCGTGTATCTCATTGACGGTGAAGCAGTCGGGTTGATCAGTTCCGTCGGTACAGTGAGGCAAATCACGTGCAGGTTTGAAATCACACCGGCGCGGGTCTTCAATCAAGCCATCCTTTAAACCGTCTTTGGCGTCACATTGCTCGTAAACGCGATTTGCCAGCAGACCAAGCTTCGAGGCAGGGAAAGGATTCGCATTCATGCCCTTCATCCAATAAGCGCGCGAAAGATGAGTGCCCGTTTGATTGAGTGCGGGCGAGCCAGCCACAATGCCATCAAAATCGTCAGGGAAACGCTGGGCGAATGTCAGACCTTCGCGGCCGCCTTGCGAACAGCCTTCGTAATAGCTCTTGGCCGGTGACGCACCATAATACGCATGCGCCAACATTTTTGCCGTCTCAACTGTGACGTGAAGCGAGCGGAAGCCATAATCAAGCAACTTTTGTTTGTTGAGCGCAAAACTCGCGCCCGGCTCGGCAGCCGCTGAGTGGCCTGTGTCGGTAGCGGCGGTTACAAAACCGGATTTCAAACCACGGGAACGGTGGAGTGCGCGGCCGGGACTGTCGAAGGCTTCGCCGGCCCATCCACCATTGCCAAACATGTAGAGGCGGTTGTTCCACTTACTAGGTAGGTTCACTTCGATATTGATTTCAGGCTGCACCATTACCCGTACGCGGCAGTGATCTGGAACCTCAGCCGAAGCAGGAATAACCGTTGCGCTGATGACCGAAAGTTCGAAGCTTGTCAAGCTGCGCAATTCATTGCATGAAATTATAGGCGTAGCCGTTGGTGTCGGAGCAGTCCAATCGCGGAATTGAACCCCGCCACCTCCCTGTGCGTAGATGGCGCCGGCGCACAATAGACTGACTAGAAGTGTTTTCATTCATCAGCTCTTTGGCTTTGGTTCGGTGGTCATGGGAAAGTCGTCCGTACGAAACGGAGTAACCGGTAGGCCATCGTTTGAGAATAGATTGAGCACGGGATTGTCGGCCCATCCATAGCGAACAGCAACCGGCGCGGCGACGTCGTCGCTCCACACTTCTACTTGTTCTTTGCCGACGACCTTGCCCTTGGCCCAGTGCCAAACGTGATCGGCTCCGCAAATCGTGAAGCCGCGAGCATCGGCCACATCATAAGGGCGCAGGCTGCTGCCAAAAGTGTCGAAAGTGATAGTCGCTTTGTTGCCTTCGATGGCGAGACTCTTGAATTCGGGGCTACGATACGGCAGTTTCATGCCGTAATCTTTCACCAACGCCCAGCGCACCAGGCGCGCGGCGACGTCGTGCTTGTTGCGCGGATGGATATCTTTTCCTTCGCCCAGATCAATGATGACTGCTTGACCCGTATTGGGTAGCTTCATGGTCTGTGTTTGCGCTTCACGGAGTTCCGCCCATGAACTTTCACCCGGGGTTGTCGCCTCCGCTTTAAAATTTGCCAGTTGCACCCAGTAAAAAGAGAAGTCGCCTTGACCTTGCTCTTTGCGCCACTGTTCAATCATGAAGGGGAAAAGGCTTTTGTATTCGAAAGCGCGGTCGGCATTCGATTCACCCTGGTACCAGATGACACCTTTGATGCCGTAGCCAAGCGTGGGATAAACCATGCCTGCGAAAATGTTGCCGGGGCGGTGTTGCGCCGCCAGCCAGTCTTCGGGCTTGCCTGGGAGCGGTTTGTTTTCTGCTCTGGCCTTGTCTGCTGCGGCTTGCCAAGCGGCCATTTTCTGGTTGAAGTCGGCCTTGCCCTGCGGTGATTGCAGCGCCGCCTCCTGCTTCACGGTGTTGTCCATCAAAAGCTTGAAGCGCGGGTCTTGTTCAAGTGTGGAGCGGCGCACCCAGGCTTCCGCCGAGGAGCCTCCCCACGCGTTGTTGATCAATCCTACCGGTACATGCAGAATCTGGTGCAGGTACCGACCATACATAAAACCTATGGCGCTGAAATGAATCGCGGTGGCAGGTGTTGCGAATCGCCAGTGGCTTTTTTCTTCGGGCTTGAGATCTTTCTGCAACTCCTGGGTGCCCACGAGCGGCGCTTCAATCAGGCGGAGGCCGGGAAGATCGGTGGCCGCCGCTTCCAGATCTCCGTTCCAATCCTGGGCTAACGTAAAGCCCATGTTGGATTGCCCGGAACACATCCACACTTCACCAATGAGCACGTCTTGGATCTCTTGTCGCGACGTGCCTTGCACTGTCATCGTTTGCGGGTTTGCATTGGCGGGCTGTGCGTTCAAGAAAACACTCCACTTTCCATCGCTACCTGCAGTGGCGGTGTAGCTTTGCCCCGCGAACGTCACTGTTATTTTTGTTCCAGGAGTATCCCATCCCCAGATCAAGTCAGGTTGCTTTTGTTGAAGAACCATGTGGTCTCCAATGATGGCCGGAAGCTTGAGTTGGGCCACTAAAGCTGGAATCGTTAGCAGGGTGAGAATGAAGAGGCGGAGAGTCTTGCGCATCGGTTTAACATTTTGTCACAGCTTAGCGAGGATCCTTCAGGGTTGCGATTGGCTGGATAGTTGTTGAATCTGGATGACCACGAACTCGGCAGGGTAAAGGGGTGCAAAGCCAACCGTAATATTAATTACACCCTGGTTGATGCTGGCTTGAGGATTGTTTTCCGCGTCGCACTTGACGAAATAGGCTTGTTGCGCGGTGGTGCCTTGAAAAGCGCCTTGCCGAAACAGGTTTTGCAGGAAGCCACCCACGCAGAGCCGAATTTCCGACCATAGCGTTTCATTATTGGGCTCAAACACCACCCATTTGGTGCCGGCATACAGGCTGCTTTCCAGAAATAGCGCCAAGCGGCGAACGGGCACATACTTCCACTCAGACGCCGTCTGATCGCTGCCCTGCAGAGTTCTTGCGCCCCACACCACATTGCCGTAGGTCGGAAACTGCCGGAGCGTGTTGACGGCTTTCGCGTCAAGCAAACCGTTTTCGGCATCGGTGACTTCGTACTGCAAACCGGTCACGCCAGTGAGCGTGGCACCGGTTCCCGCGGGCGATTTCCAAACGCCGCGACTGGCGTCTGTTGAAGCATAGATGCCGGCCACGAAGCCGCAAGGCGGAAACAGTCTGGAACTGTTACTGGTGAGCGGATCGGGCGCGTTCACCCAAGGAAAGTAATACGCCGCATTTTCCGGATGCTGTCCCGCCAACGCCGTTAGTGTGCCAGCCTTAGTCCCGAGCGCGCCGTTATTGCTGAGGCCACCCGTGGTTACAGTCTTTGGGCAATCGACAATCAGGAGCGCGCGCTTCCCAAAACAAAAATTTTCCAAAGTCGCAATAGCGGCAGTATCTGTCTCGCCGGGGATGCAGAGAATGTTGAAGTCTCCGATTCCTTTCAACGCTGGCGAAGCACTCAGCGCCATTTCGAATTTGCCATCACCCGGAATCAGAACGGTGCCGTCCGAGCCGCCGACGAAGGGAACAGGCGCGATCGTCGTGTTCGGCATCGCGGGGTTACCTGGAGTAACGAACGTGATGAATTCTGATTGGCTGTTAATCACGCTTACCACATATTGAGAATCGGACGGCGAGATAGAGAGATTTTGAAAACTTTCGACAACTGTTCCGCCCAGTCGCACCGTTAAATTGAAGGCGTCCACACCTTGCACGGCCACAGTGAGACTGAGACTATTGCCCCAAGCACCTGGATTTCGGGCACGCAAGTGCAGCGTTCCAACGTGTACCGTTGCCGCTTTCGCGGTAGTACCATCTAACAGGCGAACAATATAAGCCTGCTGGCCGCCATTTGCGAAAAACTGGCCCACCGCATATCCGAGATAACTCCGTGAATCGAGTCCGCCAAATTGATTCTGAAAGCCGGTAAAGCTTTGAACCAAGGCTGCTCTGTCGATTGGTCCTCGACTTGCCCAACCTACGAAAGCAGCCACAGATGTGGCAGCGTCGGCGATGGTATTAACATTCACGACAGATATAGTCGTTAAAGGCTATCACAGCAGTCTCTGCCCGAATCAGAAGCGACGATGTCGAATGTTTCACACTGTTAACAGATGGCATCTAAAATCAAGCGTATCGGGATTCTGACCGCCGGGGGCGACAGCCCTGGACTGAATGCGGCCATTCGTGGCGTGGGAAAGTCGGCCCTTGGTGCGTACGGCATGGAAATTGTTGGCTTCCGCGACGGATTTCGTGGCGTGGTAGAGAATCGGCGGATCGATCTGGATGGACCTGCGCTATCGGGCATCCTGACCGTGGGCGGCACCATTCTGGGCACGAGCCGGGATAAGCCGCACCGCATGGTGATTGATGGCCGCACAAAAGACGTAACTGGCGTTATCAAGAGCAACCTGAAGAAGTGGAGCATCGATTGCCTGGTTTGCCTAGGCGGGGGCGGCACGCAGAAAAATGCGTACCGCCTGCAGCAGGCTGGCGTGAACGTAATTACGTTGCCCAAAACGATTGACAACGATGTGGCGATGACGGATGCTACGTTCGGTTATGCGACTGCTTTGGGCATTGCTACGGAGGCCATTGATCGCCTGCATAGCACGGCTCACAGCCACCACCGGATCATCGTGGCCGAGATTATGGGACATCGCGCAGGTTGGCTGACTCTGGGGGCAGGATTGGCGGGCGGAGCGGATGTAATTCTTCTTCCTGAAATACCGTACAACGTCAAAAAGATTGCCGAAGCGATCGGGCGGCGGAGCAAGCGGGGCACGAACTTCAGCATTGTGGCAGTCGCGGAGGGGGCCATGAGTAAGGACGATGCGAGGCTTTTTGCACTAGCGGAGAAGGTTCTGAAAAACGCCAAGAGTTTGAATGAGAAGTTGGAGGCGAAGCGTGAGATCGCCGCGCTAGAAGTCCGCCACCAGGGCAACACGTTGCGGCTGGCCCATCAGCTTGAGGAATTGACGCACCTTGAGTCGCGCGTCACTATTCTTGGCTATGTTCAGCGCGGGGGAACGCCGTGCGCCGAAGACCGCATCCTGGCCACACGTTTGGGAAGTGCGTGCGCCGACCTGATTCATGCCGGCCAGTTTGGCGTGATGGTGGCGGCACGCGGCGATGATACGGAACCGGTACCGCTGGAAACGGTCGCGGGCAAATTGAAACTCGTTCCGCACGACCATTCCTGGGTTCAGACTGCGCGCAGGGTGGGTACCTGCTTAGGCGATTAGTTCTGCGCTTGGGACGTGAGCCGGTCGAATGGTTGCGCGTTGGCGTCGCTTCCCATGTGCAGCGTAAACGTGGCGCCATTGGTGATATCGAAATGTGGCAGCAGAAATGTTCGATGTGTCTTACCATTGCGCTCGACCGATTGGATATAGAGGTTACTTCGCGGAATTGTTGGGCGCGTCGATTGTAAAATTCTTGCCATTCGGTTGGTGAATAACAATACGTGAAAATAGGGGGCTGCCGAAGACGTATTCGGGCTTGCCCGGGCAAACAGGATAAAATCCCATCGCGCTCAACACGTACCAGGCCGACATCTGGCCGGAATCGTCATTCCCCGGCAGTCCCTTGGGGCCGGTTCCATATTGCGTGTTCATCACGTCGCGCACGTGCCATTCTGTTTTGCCGGCGGCCTCAGCATAGTTATATAGATAAGTAATATGGTGGCTGGGTTCGTTGCCGTGGTCGTAAAGATGACGGGCAAATAGTTCATCGAGCTTTGAGATAAACCGTTCTCGTCCCCCCAAAGCCTGAATCAAACCGTCGACATTCTGTGGCACAAAAAACGTGTATTGAAAGGGCAATCCTTCGGTGATGTAAGGTTGCTCTTTAGCGGGTTCGAAGGGGGTAACCCAACTTCCGTCCGCATGGCGGCCGCGAGCAAAACCGCTTTGCGGATCAATGACATTTCGCCAGTACTCTGACCGCTCGCGAAATAGCTGTGCATCGCTCGCATGGTTCAAGGCGCCCGCGAAAAGGCTCATGACGTAATCGTCATACGCGTATTCCAAAGTTCGCGAAACTTGTTCACGCTTGTGCGGCGCGTCTAGAACCTCGTCTTCGAGCGGAATGTAGTGATAGCGCAAATACGAATCAAGGGCTCGTCTTCCCTTGCCATCTTGATAGTCTGATTTTGGCGGCACAACGGTTGCGTTCTGATAGGCCAGTCGGTAGCCTTCGGTGACGTCAAAGTTCCGCAGTCCCTTGGCGTACGCGTCTGCGATCACCGCAGTGGCATGATCGCCCACCATTTCGGACGTATAACTGTTCCAAGCTGGAAAGATGGGCAAAAAGCCGCCTTCCTTGCCTTTTTCAATTAAAGAAGCGACCATCTGCTCTTCGCGTTTGGGGTCGATAATCGTCAATAAAGGATGTAAGGCGCGATAAGTGTCCCAGAGCGAATAGTCGTCATAGTAACCCTGCCCCGGCGGAGCTTTGTGAAGTTTTCCCTGGTTGGCGAAGCCGTTGTAAGTTCCATCCGCATTGCTGGCAATGCGCGGCTGCAACAAGGAGTGATACAGCGCCGTATAGAAGGTGATCTGCTGCTGCGTCACTGCCACCGGAAACCTCAATGCGTTTCAATAGCTCTTCCCAGTGCCGTTTGGTTTCCGCACGGATTTCGTCGAACGATCGCGTACCAATTTCCGTGTCGAGATTTTTTTCCGCCTCTTCCAGGCTGGTGAACGAAGTTCCAATCCTGACGACAACCTCGCTCACACCGTTCGCAAAGCTGATAAATCCGCCCATGCGAGCGCAGCCGTTCGCTTGCTCTTTTTGTCCGGTATTCAATTGGTCATCGCACCAGGTGCCGAATTGTTTGATGGCATGGTCGAACCGCGCCACAAAGTAGCCGTTGAACCCCGCGGCGTCTCCGGCTTTCAAGTACTGTCGATAAACCGGGTTGTAGCCGGCAATTTCATTCTTTTCGTGAATGACGCGAATGAGTCCTTCGCGGTGTTTGATGTACGGTTCGAAAATCGATGTTGGCGGCTTGGCCGGGCGGGAAATGGACGCGCATCAAACCCGCGCGCTCAGTGCCGGTCAGTTCAACCTGCACGTTGTAGCGGTCTAAGAAAACTTTGTAATACGCAGGATTCGAGATCTCGGTTTGATGTTGAAATGAGGAGGCGCGGCCATCGCGCGACGTGATGATATCTCCGGTTGTCGGCATAACAGTCAAACTGCCGTAATCTGCCACGCAACTACCGCTGATCCAATGCGTGCCACGGAAACCAGTTATTTTTTTGTCGTCGTAGTAATAGGGCGCTACACATTTATTTTCGGTGGCGCGTGTTTCCGGCGTCCAACCCGTCATAGCAAACGGCATACCGGTCACGGGAATGGTTTGGCCTTCGTTCGCGGTACCGATGATCGGGTCCACTCGTTCGAAAGGGCTTGATGCCCGCGCCGCTAGGGCACACAAAAACAAAGCAATGGCCGTTCCGTGTCTCATCATGCCTCGTTCAGGCCGGCGATCTCTGCGGCCATTGGTTGATTTATGTTCGAACGCATGAGTTGCCTATATACGAAGAAGATCATAAGGGCGGCCGACGTCAGCGCGAAGCCGAACCAAAAGGCGTCTAGGTAACTGCCGCTCCATTTGATGATGAGGCCGGAAATGAAAATAACGGTACCGGTGCAAAAATTGCGAATCAGGGCAACGGTGGATGTATAGGAGCCTGTGTCCGCTTTATCCATAGTCCTCCAGAGAATGGTATCGCCGGCCACCTGCAGCGGCGTGAGTAAAGAAAACAAGATCATTAATACGATTAAACCGTTTGAGTTAGTCACGTGCGACGACCAGAGCATTAGCGTCAGCATGATCGACCAATGTACGCATAACGCTACGTAGCTTCCGAATTTATCAATCAGCCATCCGGCAGGATAAGACACGACGATCTGCAGCAGTAATCCCCAGGAAATAGCGGCTCCTGTGTCTCCGATCGTGAGCGACAACTTTGCCTTGGCATAAAACCAGACCCAGGTTTTAAAGATCATGTAAAAGGAATTGAGGAGCGCCACGGCTACCATCAGCACTAGAATTCGCTTGTCGCGCAGAGCCACCTTGAGGGGAGCGAGCGGGTTGAACTTTCCCTCCGCTGGATGATAAATCGGCGGTTCTTTTATGAAATAGAGCGCGATGAGCGTGGTGATCGCCATCGCAATCGCCGAGCCTATGAAGACCGCCTTCTGACTTACATCCGCCATTCGAGCGCCGAGGCGCGCCGACAAAAATCCACCGCCGCTGATCACGATGAACACAATGCCCGACACGCGCGCCAATACCTCCTTTGGCACACAATCGATGCTCAAAAGCGGATAGGTAGACAATTTCATGTCGTTGAAGTAGTAGTAAACGACCATCAACGAAATGAGAATCAAAGGTCGGCTAAAGAAAGGGAAGAGAACGATAGCGCTCACAACGACGGGCAACGCGAGCAGCACATACGGAGTGCGCCGACCCAGCTTGCTGGTGCAGTGGTCGCTCTTCCAGGAGAAGTACATCACTAAAAAGCTGACTGCCCACAAATTCGCCGAGGTAATAAGACCGATACTTGATTCACTGACGCCCACCGCTTTCAGCCGGAGGTTCATCATTGGCTCAATGATGGTCATCGTGAGAGCGGTGCCGAAATGGCCGAAAGTAATCCAGCAGATGTTGCGCCACATCAATGGACGATCGGCAAAGTAACGGGCCAAGTCGTCAGCGGCTTGGGGCGTCTGCTGCGAAGTCGATTCCGGCTTAATCATTTTGTCGCTGGAGCGCCCGTTTGAATGGCGGTGGAGACTTCTTGCAGGCGAACCGTGCGCGCTTTGGTAGCGGACAGTTCGGCGGCAAAGCACAACCGCATGGTCTCCAGCGAATCTCGGGCACTCGTCTTTGGCGGTTGGCCATCGGCTACTCTAGCAACGATATCGAGCGCTTGGGCATGGGTGTTGTGGAAATATTCAAAATCCTGTTTCGGATCCCAAGTTTCAGAATGCACCCATTCGCTGGTTTGTCCGTAATCGCTGTCGCCGAATACCCACCGTTTAATAGTGCGCTGAAAGACGTCTGTCTCCGCGGCGCCCTTTGTGCCGTAGATCATATAACGAAGCGAATGACCGTCACCCGCCTGCTGGGAGACCGCATTCTGCAACGGGTCGCCTCGAAACGTTGCTGCTGGAGCCATCATGAACGTAAGCTGACTCACCGCGCCATTGCGAAAGCGGTAAGTGCAGTGATAATTGTCGTGAACCTCATAATACGGGATAACGTTCGGCGCGCTGACGGCGTAAATATCTTCCACCTCCGCGCCAATCCACCAACGCGGCAAATCTACATAATGGCTAAGTTTCTCGCCGAACATGCCGCCGCTAGTTTCTGTTTTAGCGCGCCAAGTACGATCGCGGCCCCAGGCACCCGTGCAGTAAAAACAATGCGTATTTAAGACTTGGCCCAGGAGCCCTTGGTCGATCCACGCTTTGACAGTTGTGTACAGATGCGAATAACGTAGCTCAAACCCGATTTGCAGAAAGGCTTTGCTGCGCTCGGCCGCCTTTACCATTTCGGTGGCGTCCGCCAGCGTCGTGGCCATCGGTTTCTCGCACATAACGGCTTTGCCCGCGCCGAGCGCGGCGATGGTTAAATCTTTATGCGCGTCGTTGGAAGCGGTAATGAACACCAGCCGAATGGCGGGGTCGGCCAGAACCTGTTGCAACGTCGGCGCACACTTGACTGCGTGGTGTCTTTGCACCGACAGCATGCGTTCCGCGTCACGGTCAAATACCGTTACGCCACTTACACGTGGACTCTCCTGCAAGTGACGAATGACGCTTTCACCCATTTCACCCGCCCCCAGGATAGCCACTTCGATTTTGTTTTGGCTGCTCATCTCCGGTTGACCTTACCCTTCGGATGTTGTTGTCAGGTGACTGCGGTAGGAACTGTGCGTCCGCCACGCCTCGTCTCCAGTGAGTTCCCAAGTGCCCATGGTGAACCCACCTTGAGTAATCGGCTCGTGCTTCCCCTGAGCGAAAACGGTAGCCGTTCCTCTTTTAACGTCGTAATCAATATCAACCGGGTTCGCAAAAGTAATTGTCTTACTGCCATGCTTGAACGTGGTGGCGCCCAAGGCGGATACCTGCGCGGGATCTGGATTCCAGAGCAAGCACTCGCAATCGGCCTCCACGCCGAGTTCCTTAACCGTTCCCGGTCCCATCAACACGCCGCCGCCACCTGTCAAACCAATCTGGCCGTCCTTCCACTGCACCTGATCATGGTGCGGCGTCAGCGCCAGCAGGAACGAGCCTTCGGTGACGCGTCCTTCCTGCTCCAATCGCCAGCGGCGATAACGGGGAAAGTGACCCTCGCTGATGTCTTCTTTGCCGGTGCCATTCAAACCGTATATATAGCCGGGCACCCATTTGGGCTCTTCCTGCACTACCTTCGAAGCACCGCTGGAGCGCAAAACGCTTACGAAGATCTCACCTTTCTCTTCGTCCTTCACCCCGTCGTTCGCGTACTTAATGCCCGCAATGAGCTTTTCCTGGCCGCCGGTCATCCGGTACGAGCCATCGCCTAAATCGCTGATCGACCCGGAACAATGCAGGTGAGTCGCAAAGCGAATCGGCCTCGCGCCTTGGAACGAATCGGACAGCAGTGTGATTCCGTTCCGGCGGTCGAAGACGAAGATGCGGTCCGCCTGCTGAATTTGTAAGTCAGGGTGAAGTGAGTAAGTCACTACCACATGAACATAAAGAAAACGGTCGCCGATAAAACAGCGTCGAATCACGGCGCAATCGTCGGGCGGAACCTCGCCATTCAAATACTGGCCATTGGTGATCACGCCGCCATCTTCAAAACACATAGCATTCGTTAAGGCGCTGTTCAAGCCATAAGTACCGATGTTGATGTTACACAACACCGGGGTGCCATCGATGGTAACTTCGATCGCGCCAAGCGAGGGTGGGAATTCGCGATTATGCGGCATCAGGCTGAAAATCGCTCTCCTCCCCGCCTTCGCTCCGCCACTCAAAGAAACTGCCACTAGATTTTCCCGGCGGGCTGTCACAATGACATCGCCCACATCACGGGCGTACAGCGGCCGGTTTGGATAAGGCGCAGGGGCCACCTCCGGATTGGGCGCATAGAGCAGGTCGAACATGCCGAGCATGACGTCACCCGCCGCTTTTCGCTCACGTTCGACAAACGCCTGATAGATATTTTCGATGCCGGGCGTCGGATGGAACCGGCACAGGAACGCAGTAATATAACGATGCTCGCGAGTTCTCAGCCCACGCTGCAACTCCTGGCTGTTGGGCACATCGAAAGCCGCCATCAGCGCAGAACCAAGATTATCCAAAAACGGACTCGACGAAAGCTCAGGGCGCTTGCCACCGAAGATCTCCGCTGCTGCCAAATAGCGGACCAAGTGAAACGGAAAATACGTTGCCCACGCCGCTTTGCCGCTAGCCGGAAACAGCTTCAGGCTGTCGCAGAACAGGCCATGAAAAAGTGGCAGCGCCCGGCGCGCGATCGGGAGTTCGTCATAAAACGCCATGCAGGCAATGCCCACACCGTTCCATGTGCCCAAAGAATGCGGCTCAACGGTCTGATAACCCATGTAAGCGCGCTGCAACAAAGTGAAGTCATACATTTTGCCGAGGTACTCTTCCACTTTCGCAAGAATGGGCGCGCGGTCTGCGGAGTTCAAAATAGGCTGCAAGTAATCCCAACCAAGCGCCGAAAAATAGAGCGCATTGCCAATGACCCGGTCATTGTCTCCGCCCATCAAGAGCGGATCAGGGCGGCCGCTCCAGGTAGAGGCATGCGCGATCTCCATAACTCTTGCTTTGGCGCGGCGGCCTATCTGCGCATCGCCCGTTAACGCGAACATCAGACAGGCAAGTTCCAAGGGGCCTTGGCTGTTATCCGTCAAAAATACGAGCTCTTCGGTTTTCAGTTGTTCGCGAAGCTTTTGGAACTCGGGACGTTTCGCCCAGCGTGCCGCCACCTGCAGAACGGATGAGCTATCGGTGAAAATTCGCGGATGGCCTTTTAGCTTAGGTTCCAAAACCAGAGGCCGCCGGTCGTCCTGGTGCATTTCGAGATACGCAATGCGCCCCCAATCCATTCGCTCGCGATCACGTTCGATGATGTCGAGTTTGATCTCGTTCTCGCCCTCTTTCGCCTCGAATCCGAAATCGGCAAATAGACTCCCATTGGCGATTCGTTCCGGACCGGGCATATCGAACCACAAACCGCCCAGCAGTTTGCCATTTATGTAGGTTCGAATCATGGGCATCGCCATGACGTTTCGGATGTGGTCCAGATCCCACGGGCCGACGGCGACGCGCTTTCCGTCGGGCACGCGAATCATTTCCATCATCGCGGTAGACATGTCGAAGGCATGTTCGCGGGTGGCAAAACTTCCGCGATACCAACCGGCGGGCAGTACGAGACGAATCGTCAGCGTTGCCCGGTCGGACTGAATATCCGATACCTGGCCGGTTACGTCAATGAACTCGACCGCGCCTGGTTTACTGAACTTGTTGGCAATCGGCTTTAGATACGCGATGAGATCTTGATTTTTCATATGGGTGGCGAATGCGCCCCTGCCAACTATTCTGACGAACTAAAAAGAGCTCCAGACGGGACGAAGCCCGTCTGGAGCCAAGACAACACTTTTTCAGCTTTCGCTAGAAGTTATACTTCAGCGCGAATTGTATGTTGCGAGCGCCTTGCGAACTATTGATCAAGCCGAGTGTCGGGCCGAGATTCGTATTCGGCGTGTTTAGGATTACGTGGTTGAACGTGTTAAGGAACTCGGTCCGGAATTCCAGGTTTTGCTGGTCATGCACAAGGAACGACTTAGCAATTCCCAGGTCTACATTTTGCAGGCCGGGCCCGTACACCGAGCTTACGCTACAAGAGCCAAACCCCGTGGCGGGTTGCGAATAGGGGGCCGCAGAAAACCATTGATAGCCGGGCGCCCCAGTCGCTTGTACCTTGCCGAGGACGTCCGCCGGTGCATTACAGTTCGGTCTTGCCCCAAAGGAATTCGTGCCTGAATTGTCGTTGGCGCCCAGCGTTAACGGGAAGCCTCCGCGGATACTCGGAAGCACGCTGACCCGCCAGCCACCCACCACGGCGTTGGCCATTCTATTTAAGTTGCTGCCGTACGCGCGTCCGCGCCCAACGGGTAAGTCATAGATAAAGTACCCGGTCAAGTTGTTCTTTACGTTGTAATAACAACTGCCGTAATCCGCTTTCACGTTGTACACGTTCTGATACCAGGCATCTTGGCTGGCCGATTGCTGCCCCGATCCCGATTCGCCGAAGAATCCGGTCGCGTCGGTAAGGCAGTGTGACCAGGTGTAGCTGATTGGTAAGACATGCCGCGATTTAGACGTCCATTGAGCGACGCCTGCAATGCGTTGTAGTTCGAGTTTGCGTCGGTATAGGTCGCCAGCGGCAAAGAGCCAAGGGTGGTGATTAGGTTTTGATTCTGTGTGAAGTACTCCGACGGAGCCATCGTACCGTTCGGCTCCAGATAAGTTTGCTCCAAATTTTTTGGCGCCGCCAAGTGATCACCAGACTGGCCCACATATCCAACTTGCAGTGTCACGCTATCTGTCAACTGGCGCTGGATAAAGAGGTTCCACTGATTAGCCAGCGCTGGCCTGACGTGTTTATCCCAGGAGAGAAGCAGGCCGCCGTAGCACGCGGGCGAGGCGCTCGCCAGACCCGCGAGAGTGCAAGGATTCGTTGTTGAGATTGCCGTGAATCCTTGATCCAAAGTTGTCGTAGGCAGCGCAAGAGCGGTATAGTTCGCAATCGACTCTTTCGAATACGGGGGATTTTGCGGCAAACGCAGGCCTTGGCCCGTCCCTTCCATAAACGAGGAGAGTGAATATCCTGCGCGAATAACGGTCTTCTCAATAGGCGAGTAAGCAATTCCCACTCTCGGCTGATAGTTGCCAAGGCCAGTGTAATTGTCATACAAAGCCCGGCTGTTGCCGTTCTGCCCTGGCAATTCTAGAGCTCCCGTATTTGGATCGAAGTTCACTTCGCGGTTGTGTACTTCATACCAGGGCGTGTGGTCTTCGTAGCGAAGCCCCAAGTTCAAGGATAGTTTCGAGCTCAGTTTCCAGTCATCTTGGAAGAATACGCCGAAAATATTCCCGCGCTGGCCCCAGATAGGCCCAGGTGCGCCGACTTGCACCTGATCTGGCAGCCCGAGAAGAAAGTCTGATTCCGCGCGTCCCGAGTACTGACCGTTGAATTGGAAGTTTCCGGCAAAGCCTGAGTTCCCAGGGAACAGTCCATTCATACGCAGACGCCATCCCTGAAATCCAAAACGAATGTTTTGCTTGCCGTGGGTCCAGGTCAGCACGTCTTGGTATTGAATAACGGTATCGCCATAAACCGTAGCTGAATCCTTGTTTCCAAAAGCAGCCTGACTTCCGTTCGGCCCCGTCACGTTGCTGTTGTTATTAAATGACATCGCCGGAAGAATGCTGGTGGGAAGGCCCGGTATGCCAAACTGGCTCACATCAACGTTGTTTGTGTAAGTACCGCTGTTGATTTTGATATAGCCCGCCCCAATGCGGGCGTCGTTCAGCAGACTAGGAGTGAGTGAACTAGTGTAATCGACCACTGAGTTCCATGCCTGCGCGTTCGAGTAGTTGTTGTACGCCAGTGCGTACGAATTAGTGGTCGGATTTACTGTTTGACTTTCTGAAAACCGCCCAAACACGTGGTTTTTGTCGTTGACTGCCCAGTCAACTCGACCGTCTCCTTGATCTATGTTTGTATAGGTGTTGGAAAAGTCTATTTGGTTGGCGTTCAGGTTGTTGTTGAGCGGAGCAGGGTAGGCTGTGGAGTTGGCAATCTTCAAGGCCGCCCCACTCAGCAGATTCGTCGGAATGATGTTGCCCGCAAATGGCACGCCCGTGAATGGGTTCTTAATTTTTACAGTGGGCAGTAACTGAGAAAAGTCTCCCGTGCGCTCTTTAGCCGTTAGCACTGTGTAAGAAGACCCGGAGACCGGCGTATCGAAGCGCTCTCCCTGGTAATCGGCAAAGAAAAAGATTTTGTTCTTTATGACCGGACCACCCACCGCGCCGCCAAACTGGTTCCAGCGAAGCTTAGCGCGGGGAATGCCCGCTAGCGAGTTTGACCACTGGTTGGCATTCAGAACGTCATTGCGGAAAAACTCAAACACCGAGCCATGAAATACGTTCGTGCCTGCCTTTGTAGACACGCTAATAATGCCGCCCATGTAGTTGCCGAAATCGGCCGGCGCATTTTGCGAAATAAGGTTGAATTCCTGAATGGCATCGGGCTGCGGCGCGAAGGCGATGAAGTTGTCCGACATCTGGTTGTTATCCATGCCGTCGAGAATGTAATCGTTCGCGGTGAACCGGTTGCCGTTGATCATCGGCCGCTCATTCTGGCCCGTTGTCTGACCGCTGGTGAAACTGCCAGAACCCGCGGGATTCGGCGTCACCGCGCCTGGCGTCAGCAAGGTCAATTGCAGATAATTGCGCGAAGCCAGCGGCAGATTAACGTTAGCCCGCGCATCGATAACTGTGCTAACCTCCGTCGATTCCGCTTGCAGAAGAGGCGCCTCGCTGGTTACCTGAACTGTTTCGGTGGTCGAACCCAGCGATAGCTGTACGTTCACGACCGAAACCTGATTGAGCTGCAATTCAATGGGCGATTCTATGGCCGTGCGGAAACCCGTTACGGTCACGCGCACTTCGTACTTCCCAACGGGCAAGGCGCGTCAGGTTATAAAACCCTGCGGAGTTCGTTTTGGCGCTAAAAACCGTACCACGATCAAGGTCCTTCGCGCTGATGTCGGCGTTCGCCACAACGCCTCCCGAAGGATCGCTCACAACACCGTTAATCGTTGCCGTTACCTCCTGCGCGTGTGCCCTAATACTGGCCAACACAGTGCTAGGATGAGAATGCTCAATACCCGAAGGCGTGGTAGATGGCCCACCAGACCCCATGCGTTTGTCCTCATGATTCCTTTGACCTCCCTCTCAGTTATGTGTCAAACTCCGCTTGCTGTAAGAGACAACTCTCCCGACCAAAGTTCCGAAATACGAAACAAAAGTTTGCATTTCGGAACCAATTTACTCGATGTTCATATTCCCTGTCAAGAGCTACGTGGTACATCCTTCTGAGCACTGAGCGTAAAACGGACTCGGCAATGGGATGTCTCCGGAATGGCTGCGGAGTGTTTTGTTAAGTTAGAGGCGCACATCCGCGCGCCTTGCGCTCTATATGAAGAAAGCCTCCACCGCCATGACTTCGACACTTCGCTGTCTAAAAGTGTTGGAATTTCTCGCCGAAGAACCGTTTGAGCTTTCTTTTACCGATCTGGCCGCCAAGCTGGATATCCCAAAGGCGTCGGCCCACCGCCTATGTACCACTCTGATTGAAGCTCGTCTGATCACGCAAGATCCAGGTACCCGGCGCTACATGTTGGCGAGCCACTCGCTATGGATTGGCTCCGGCTACTTGCGCCATTCCCCTGTCTATCGAGCGGCCTTCTTCCCCATGCAGCAACTCGCCCGCCAACTGCCGGGCGCTGTCCAACTGGGCGTATTGGACGGCGACTTTATGCTAGTCATCCACTCAGTGGGTTCAACTGGCGTGCCGCAGGCCTTTGCCGATGTGGGCCTCCGTTGCCCGCTGAATGCCACTGCGTCGGGCAAGTTGTTCCTGGCGGCCATGCCCGCCGCGCAAGTGGAACGCATCATGGCGCAATGCTCCGAGAAATATACGAGCAACACGATTACCTCAATGGCTCGCATGCAAACCGAGATTGCGCAGGTCCGGAAGCTCCATTACGCGCGGAACATGGACGAATTTCTTCCCGGCCACTGGGTTCTGGCTGCACCCGTTGTTCGGCAGAACGGAAGCTTGGCAGCGGCCATCAGTGTGACCTTGCCTCTCGAAGAGTTCAATGCCGCGCAGGAATCCGCCTTTTCTACGCTGGTAAAAGAAGCAGCGCGCAAGGCCTCTTTGCAGTTGGGCCACGCGTCCACGCCGCGTGGTTAAACTTTTAGACAATGCAACTCAGCCTGAGCCATCTCGGTTACTTGCCGAATAGCCCTAAGCTTCTCACTCTTTCAGCCGAAGGCGAAACCGATATTCCCGACGTCGTGCCCTTTTATTTGCGTCAAAACTGTTTGCGTATGGCGCGTGATGTGGCGACCGAAGAAGGCTTCTCCGAGCGCTTTCCTTCGCCCTATGATTTGCTGCGCGGCCGGCTGAAAGTCAGTTCCGGCGTGCAGCCCTTTTACCAAGGAGAGTTGAGAAAACGGGACAGCCGCTGGGGTGCGTTCTGGCAAGCCGACTTCAGTTCATTCACAACCCCAGGTAGTTATCAGATCGAAACCGACGCTCAGATTTCCGTTCCTTTCGCGATTGGCGAACATGTCTACGACCGCATAATCCTTGGCTATCTCACGTTTCTCAGAAGCCAGCGTTGCGGCCAAGCAATATTCGGCGTCCATGCTGCTTGTCACCTTGACGATGGCGTCTTAGATCGCGATCTTTCCCATCACTCCGCGGCGGGCGGCTGGCATGACGCTGGTGATTTTAGAAAGTGGCTCGCCTTCACTCTGTTTCACGTGGATGCGCTATCCACCCTTTACGAACGGTCGGGCGAGCGTCTGAGTGCCGGCAACTATGATCCCGCGCGGCTGTTAGAAGAGATCGCTTGGGGTAATCGCTTTTTTCATCGCATGATCACGAGCGACGGGCAGATTTACGAAGATCTCGGCGGCGGCCAGGCGCCACCATCCAGTAACCTGACTTATGAACGCCACTGGTGGTTCGAAAATCACTCCGGCTGTTATGCCGATGCCAGTGACAACCGCTGGACCGATAACGTGCCCAATTCGGGCGATGAACGCTTCATCCGCACCACCTACAATCCTTTTGTGCAGTGGTCGTTCGTCCAAGTGCAGGCACGCGCCGCGAAAGTTCTGCCGGCTCCAGAAGCGCAGGCGTGTCTGGTGCTTGCACGCACTGCTGCCGCTTTCGCACGCCACCAAGGGCACGACCAGCGCACCCTTTTCGTGTCTGCTGAATTACGCGCGAATCTGGAACTGCTCGCGGCTGCGGATCCCGCTGTTGATTTGCAATCGATCGTCACCAGCGCCTCAATACTGTTGAGCCGCCAGGAACGCGCACTCGTCTTCGCAGCTTTACGGTTATTTTCTTGAAGCGAACAGAGTGGAAGCCTACCGCTCGATTGCTTTTTCGGCCGATCCTGCCTTTGCTCTCCTTCGCCTCTGGGAATTACGAACTCTGCTGAGTGACTCAGCTATAGCCGAGAAGGCCTCACAAGCAGTCCGAGACTACATTGAAGGTTACCTTTTGGCCGACGCGGCCAGCAACCCTTTCTCGCTCACTCCTTACGGTGTCTATCTGCAACGGCCCTTCCCCGAGCGTCAGACATTTCGCGACATTGGCTCCGGCCGCTGCGTTCGCACATTTATTCACCCGTTCAATGCGCAAGGTATTGTGCACGGCACCAGTTCGGTGCTGATGAGCCACGCCCATCTCTTGGCCCGCGCTTCCGTTCTGTTCAATGAACCCGTTTGGCGCGCCGCCGCGGAACGTCTTCTGCATTGGTGCCTCGGCCACAACACGTTGAATCGTTCGCTGATCACTGGTATCGGTTACCGCCAACCTATCGGCTATTCGTTCCGCATCCCTCAATTACCCGAAGCCATGCTCGTCGGCTTCATCGGCCGTCCGGATGATTCGCCTTATCTTGAAGAATCAACCGCTATTGAATGGAATACTCTCGAATATTGGAGTGTGCCGTATATTCACGCGGCTATGGCAGCTTGCTGGCTATAAGATTGGGAAGCATAAATTGCTTGACAGACGGAAAAGTGAGCGGTACGCTAGTTCCGTTATTCAAAAATAGATTCCGCATGTCGAAACTACTCTGCCGCCTATGATCCCTCTTGGAGTCAGAACATCAGCTCGACACGCTGCTCACTCAGCCCAGCGATGCCGATATCGCCTTCGCACGCCAATTAAAAGGCGACACCATCGTCTTGGGTGCCGGGGGCAAAATGGGTCCCACGCTTGCCAAGCGCTTAGCCCGCTCGCTCACTGCTGCCGGTAACAGCTCCGCGGTGATGGCCGCCTCGCGCTTTCAATCGTCCGCCGCGCGAAGCGAACTGGAAACGCGCAGGCATCAAAACCATCACTTGCGATCTGATAGAACCGGAGCAAGTCAAAGCTCTGCCCGAAGTGGCGAATGTCCTGTTCCTGGCGGGCCGAAAGTTTGGTTCGTTTTCAGACCCGGAAGTAACTTGGGCGCTGAATACAATTGTCCCGTCGCTGGTGGCACAGCGTTTCCGTCATTCGCGCATCGTCGCCTTCTCTACTGGCAACGTTTATCCGTTTGTCACAGCCGAGCAAGGTGGCTGCGTGGAATCGGACGCGCCGGCGCCTCGCGGTGAATATGCCCAATCTTGCCTTGGCCGCGAGCGAGTCTTCGAGTATTACTCAAAGCGTTTCCAAACGCCGTGCCTGATTTTTCGGCTCAATTACGCCATTGATCTGCGCTATGGCGTGCTGGTGGATATCGCGCGCCAGGTTTACGAAGGCAAGCCGGTCGATCTTTCCGTGGCTGCCGTCAATGTATTGTGGCAAGGCGATGCCAATTCCTACGCCATGCGCGCGCTCGACCTCTGTGAGTCGCCGGCGCGCATCTTAAACGTCACCGGACCCGAAACTGTTTCCGTGCGGCGCGCTGCGGAGTTCTTCGCGCAGCGCTTTCGGAAAGACCTATTGGTGGCCGGTGAATCGAAAGGCGTGGCGTTGCTCAATAACGCCGCGGCATGCCACCAATTGCTGGGCTACCCCGCGGTATCGCTCAACGAATTGATGCAAGCGGTAGCCAGTTGGGTGGAATCAGGTGGTGCAAGTTTGCAGAAGGCAACCAAGTTTCAAGTGACGGACGGTAAATTTTAATGGCCGGTCAGACCGACGACTTCCGCGCTCTGTTGCAGCGCGGATTGGTGATTCCCGCTCATCCTTTGGCGACCACGGAAGATCGCAAACTCGATGAGCGACGTCAACGGGCGTTAACCCGTTATTATTGCGATGCGGGCGCAGGGGGCGTGGCTGTCGGCGTGCACACCACTCAATTCTGCATTCGCGATTCTGGCATCGATCTCTTTAAGCCGGTGCTCAAAATGGCGATGGAAGAACTGCGCCTGTTCGAATCCAAGAGCGGCACAGTCATGGCGAAGATCGGCGGCATCTGCGGCGATACACGCCAAGCTTGTGCCGAGGCCGCAACTCTGCGTGAACTCGGCTATGACGGCGGCTTGCTCAGTCTGGGCGCTCTTTCTGTCGCCTCAAACACCGAATTAATTGCACATTGCCGAGCAGTGGGCCAAATCATTCCTCTCATTGGCTTCTATCTTCAACCCGCTGTCGGTGGCCGCGAATTAAACTCCGACTTCTGGGAACGCTTTGTCGAAATCGATTCCGTCGTCGCGATCAAAGTAGCCTCGTTCGACCGCTACCAAACCATTGAGGTGCTGCGCGCCGTCGCACATAGCGGACGCGGCGCCGAAATTGCGCTCTATACAGGAAACGACGATAACATTGTGGCCGACCTGCTCACCGAGTTCCGCTTCGGCAACCGCACCGCCCATTTTGTTGGAGGCTTGCTGGGCCAGTGGGCCGTCTGGACCAAGAGTGCCGTGGAACTGCTTCGCTCTGCGCAACGCGCTCAGTCCGACTGCTCATGTTTCAAAGCGTTGCTCGCTCGCGGCGCTGAAATCACCGACGCCAACGCCGCCATCTTCGACGCCAGAAATCTGTTTCGCGGCTGCATTCCCGGCATTCAGGAGATCCTGCGCCGCCAAGGTCTGTTGGCCGGTAACTGGTGCCTCGATCCGCACGAAAAATTGTCCGAAGGTCAGATCGAAGAAATAGACCGCGTGTGTGCTGCCTACCCGCTCTTGAATGACGACCAGTTTGTCGCCGAGAATTTGGCTCGTTGGCTAGCCTAGTCAGAAGAGGCAAGCAGTGAACGAACGAACCATCGCCACCATTTCTCTTCGTGAACAATACGATGACTTTGCCGCTACCGTGCGCGACGCCGGTCGCTGGATCAGGCAAGCGGCAGCGGATGGCGCTCATCTCGCCGTTCTGCCCGAGACCATCAATCTGCTCAACAGTAGAAACCGCTCCGTCCCGCTGTCGGATTCCGCTCTGCAAGACTGGCGTTCGGCCACGGCCGAACTGTGTTCTGCGGCGGCCGATGCCAAAATCGCTCTGGTCTTGCCGCTATTAGTTTGTGAAAACGATCATCCAGTCAATCGCTTCTATTTGCTCGACAAGACGGGCGAAGTGCTGGGTCATTACGACAAAGTCGCCCCCGCAACTGGCGAACGCGCTGCTGGTGTGCTCGGTTCGCTCCACCGCCCCATCGTTTGGGACGGACTCGAAGTGGGAGGCGCCATCTGCTTCGATGTGTATTACCCGCAACACGTCTTTGCCCCGCAAATCGCGCTCGATGCGGACTTCTTCGTCATCCCCAGCTACACGCCTGCCGGTCTGTTGATTGATGCGTACGCGTTAACGTACGGCGTCCCCATGGTCCTTGCCTATTCGCCCTGGAACCGCATTCTTGATCGCGATGGCAGGGAACTCGCATCCGGCGGCTATCGCCAGGAAACACTTCGCGCCGGCTTCGGAGTGCCTATCGTGCGGGCCACTCTCAACTTCGATTCCATCAGCCTGTTCGCCGATGGTAACCAGGAAAAAATCCGCGACATCCAGGGCCGCTACGGCAGCAAAGTCCGCGTCCGGTTTGATCAGCCTAGCTGCGTCTTCCTGTTGGAATCACGTTCGCCCGATCTGAGCGTGGCCGAATTGATCCGCGAATTTGACTTGATCTCCAGGCGCGATTATATTGCGCGCAACGAGCCCACACTTCCACAATGAAAACCGTGCCTTTGAAGTTCGCTGTTATCGGCTGCGGCAGCCTGGCGCAATCGCAGCACCTGCCCAATATTGTAAAGTCTCCGCGCATGGCCCTTGCCACCTGCGTTGATATAGACGAAGGAGTCCTGGCTCATTGCCGCCAGTTGTTCAAGCCGAACCGAACCACCACTGACTATCGCGCAGCTGTCGAAGACCCGGAAGTCGATGTTATCTGCCTCTGTACTACCGAGAAATTGCGCCTGCCCGTCATCGAACTCGCGGCGCGCCTGGGCAAGCCTGTCTACGTAGAAAAGCCCTTGGCCACCACGCTTAAAGAAATGCGCGCCATTCAAGACGTGGTCCACCAAAGCGGAATCCCCTTCTGTGTCGGCCATAACCGCCGCGCCAGTCCGGCTATGGTTGATGCGCAGCGCATCTTCCGGCAACATATGGACCACCCAAAGCCGTGTCCCTGGCGCTGGGATCGGGAAGGCGCCGCGCGTCCCTCACTGCCGGATGACGGCGTGCCTTCAGTAGCCGTGCGAATTAACGATGACTGGCACAGTTGGAAGGGTTGGGTCTTCGACAAGACGCAAGCGCCGCATGGGCCCATGTTGTTCGAAATGACCCACTTCACCGATGTATGCAATTGGTTCCTGGCCGAACCCCCCATCGAAGTCACCGCGGTGGAAACGGGCATGTTGAACGAAGCGGTAATCATCCGTTACCGGGACGGTGCGCTGGCCACCATTATCATTGGTAACAACGGAACGTTTGGCTACTGCAAGGAACTCTATGAATTTATGGGCAACGGCGCGTATCTTGCTGTGGACCATATGCTCGAAGTTCGCACCGCCGGGATCGAAGGCGCGCCCGCGAAGACCATTTACCCCATGCTGAACGACCGCCATCCGAATATAGGCCGCGAGGGCGGCGTTTCTGGCTGGCTCGCTAAGAAGGAAGCTGCCTGCGCCGAAGCTGCGGCACAGCACGACCCCTTGCTGCAATTCACCGCCGAACCCGACAAAGGGCATGCGCACGCGCTCGAACGCTTCGTCGATCAAATTCTGGGCCAAGGCGGGGAAGTGTGCGGAGTAGACGCTGCCGTCTTAGCCACGCGCATAGCGTTTGCTGCGATTCGCTCTGCCCAAGAACGGCGAACAATTTTACTGGATTGACCAAAGCGGATCTATAAGGTCAAATAAACAGCCATGCCCGCGCGGTGATGCGTGCCTACGTTTCGGCCCCAGCTCTCAACGAACAAATGCTGTTGCAGGCGCAAGCCAAAATGCTCAAAAACAGTCCGCGTGGCGCGCTCGCCAAACCAAATAGCCCCGTCGAGATCGCACTCAAGACACCATACCTGAGGTAACTCCTCCATCGACTCGGTTCCTTGATCCAACTTCCAAAAGTGCCCGATGACGATGCGGAATTTTCCCCGCTTCGATTTTTCCCGCCAAAGTTTGTAGGATCCGATGCGAGTTCTTTCAGCGCCGAACTCGACTTTTTTGGTTTGCTCTTTGTCGTCGTCGATCTGCACATTGCCTTGTTCTTGTGTGAACCCGCTCATGCTATCGCCGGAGCTTTGCATTTCCACCGAACCGCTGACGCGCGAGATCTCTGCCAACGTTAAGCCGAACGCATACACGGCCTGCCGCGCGTCGCTGGCGCAGCCCTTGCTATCAATCAGATCCTGAATCGCAGCGTTGAGTTGGAGACGGTCCACCTGTGGAATGTGAGTGACAACTACTGGAATACTTGGAGGCGCGGGGCGGAATCGAACCGCCGAATAAAGGTTTTGCAGACCTCTGCCTTACCGCTTGGCTACCGCGCCACAATTGCAACATACCACATCAACAGGTATGATTCTGAGATGCATCTTGTAAGAATCGTGTTGCTGGTGCTCGCTGTGGCGGCTGTAGTGGGCGCGCAGACGCCACCGTTGCGAATTATCGCGTTTGGCGCTCATCCAGATGACTGCGATATTCGAGCCTCCGGCACGGCTGCCTTATGGGCAAAGATGGGATACGCCGTCAAATTTGTCTCTGTCACAAACGGCGACGCCGGCCACCAGGAGATGCACGGTGCCGAACTGGCAAAGCGCCGCTTTGCCGAAGCGAAGGAATCCGCTCGTCGTTTGGGCATCGAATACGAAGTGCTCGATAATCATGACGGCCAACTATTGCCCACCCTTGAGGTTCGGCTGCAGATCATTCGCGAGATCCGCCAGTGGAAAGCCGACGTGGTCATCGGCCCGCGTCCGAACGATTACCATCCTGATCATCGTTACACCGGTGTCTTGATGCAGGACGCGGCGTATATGGTGGTGGTGCCGAACGTGCTCCCAGACGTGCCGGCATTGCGCAAGAATCCCGTCTTCCTCTATTATCAAGACAATTTTCAGCGGCCCAATCCATTCCGGCCCGACGTAGCCGTCGATATCGACGACGTCTTTGATCGTAAAGTGGAGGCTCTCGATTCGCACGTCTCGCAGTTTTATGAATGGCTGCCGTGGGTGGATGGCAAACTGGGCGACGTTCCCAAAGACGTTGTAGCACGCAAGGAATGGTTGAAGAACGCTTGGGCGGTACGCCCTGTTACTGCCGACGTGCGCGCCTCTCTCATGAAATGGTACGGCCCCGAGAAGGGCAATGCCGTGAAGCATGCCGAAGCTTTTGAGGTCTGCGAGTATGGCGCGCAGCCCGACGCCGCGCGCTTGAAACAGATCTTTCCCATGCTCGGTAAATAAAGCCAAGCCACTAAAAGTGCCGCAGAGTCTCCGCTGTGTCCTCGGGCATGCGCGAGGCCTGCCGTTCTAGATCGGCGACTCACAAATCCCGCGCTCCCAACCCGACGGCCAACGCCAGCGTGAGTACGATGCCGCCGAACAGAATGGCGAACGCTTCGTCCACGATCTTGCCGCCGATTTCGAGGTGGTTCAACGCCATTGCTCCCGCCAGCACCAGAATTAACCACTTCAATCCCACGCTCAGCAGATGAGCGTACTGCACGTTCAAGTTCACCGCGCCTATCAGGACGCTGCGCGAAAAGAAACGCGCAGCAATCGCACCGATGATTAGTACCAGTCCGGCAGCCAAAACATTGGGTATGTAGGCGAAAAGCTGCGCTACTAATTGCGATGTGAGCGTAGCTTCGAAGGCGTTGATGCCTACCAACAAGCCCATGATAATCACTACCCAACTGACGACGCGAACCACAATATCGGTTGGACTACGGCCCTGATTCGGCACGCACACCCGGCAGATCCCAAGCCGCCACTTTGCCATCGAAGTCAAAACTGCGCAAGCGAACGCCGCAATATGAACCCGATCGCCCAAGCTATGAGCAGAGCGATCAGCAAGGCCAACACCGAGCGCGATGAAGCCCGGCAACAGAGTGGCCACTCTTGTCGCCACTCTGGTTACGGATTGGTTTAATGCTTGCGATACCTGTTCCCACATAAACAAACTCCTCTTATCCGGAACTTACGGATTAAAACGGTCGGGCCAGCGCCAACGCGATAACAAATAGGGCTTCTGTTTCTCGTAGGCCAGCGCGAGCCGCTCTTGATTCAATTGCACGCTGGCGAGCGAAGCGTCCTTCAGCTCCAACGTGTGAGAGGCCACCCAAGCAAGATATAACGGCGTCATGGCGCGAAGTAAGTGTTCCCGGTTGATTGTCCGCTGCCGGTGAGCCATGGCAAAGTCGTATACAATTCGAGCCCAGAGATCGTCCGGCAGCCGAAACGAATCGGGTGTCAGCGCGGCTATTTTCTTCAATTCCAAAAGGGAAGCGGGAGGCAAAGCAAGGTTCCAAATATCCCGCAAATTCCGATAGCCAAGTTGAAATGTCTCGATCATACGCTGGACATCCACCGCCACGTCTTCCTCTTCGATTCGAGTCGCTTCCCCAAAAACAGGTATAGGCGGCGACGTGTTAGACCGCTGCCATAACATACTGTTTCGCTCTAATTCCAGGAAAAGCCGGCCCAGAACCATGGAAAGAATCGAGCTTACATCCAGCGACTCTGGTGGACGCGGCGGGTCCATCGGCAAGTTCACTTCACAGATGGCAGCGCCGCCGGAAATCGCCTCAGCAGCGATCCATTGTTGTGAGCGAGGCCTGCGCGTCTTCGGATCGATCTGCATCAGCCGCTCCACTAACTGAGCGGAGAAGCAAAGATCAATCGCCATGGAATACGAAATGCGCTTGCCATAAAGCGCACGCACCGCCGGATAGATGATGCTCCTATTAATCAGTGCGCCGAATTTCATATCGGCGTAGCGCGGGAATACTAAGTCAATATTTTGACTTAACGTTGGCTCTAGCATTCGATCTAAAACATCCGACGAAAGCCGCTCTGGGCTGGTATTCCATACGCAACAGCACTTAGCGCCAACGCGCTGGCTAATCTGAAAGATTTCCTGGAATGAGCCGAAGAATGATACGGGCGCGTTGGCGGATGGAGCTTCATATTGCAGAAATTGGGGTCCGGCCAGTTGCGCTGAATCCACATGTTGAATAGAGTTCGGATAAGCGATTACAACCCGCTGGCCAGATCCGGCCATCTGCGTAGCCCACGCCAGATCTTCAAGGCTCTGCAAACCGGGTACACCGATGACTACATCGGCTGTGCCGATAACCTCTGGCTGCTGTTCTTTCATTTCCTGCGGCAAACTTCCCGTTTCAGGCATAGATATTCATCCGTTTAAAGATGCAAAGCCGCAATGCCGGCTAAAGGTATGCGCACCCAAGTGGGGCGGTTTTCCAGTTCATAATTCAATTCGTAGAAAGCTTTGTCCAAAAGATAGGCCTCGAGCAACGACTTAAACGCAAGCGGATCGCTTGGTACAAACGAGGCACCCGCAGCCTCGGCCCGGTAGGCCCGCAAGAACGAAGCTGCCACCCACTGTTCCCAGAAACGGCTCCAGCCCGCCAAGCTGTTGCAAGCTCTCAGGGCGACGGGCCACATAGTTAGCCAAGCTGACTTGCGCAGCGTAGCTGAATGAGCGCAACATGCCCGCCACGTCTTTCAAGGCACAGTGCTTGGCGCGACGCTCTGCCAGAGACTTTGCCGGCTCACCTTCGAAATCCAAAATCACGAAATCGTTTTTCACCGCCAATACTTGGCCCAGGTGGTAATCGCCGTGAATCCGAATTCTCTGTAAATTCACAGCCAAATCTTTCAAGCCACGAAAATGCGATAGAGCCTGTTGGCGGCGAGTCAACAAGCCGGCCGCCGCTTCGGTGGCGTCGTCTGTAATCTTGGGAATCGATTGCTTTAATCGCTCAAATACGTGCGTTGCGTTTTCCTCCATTTGCTTTGCCAGGGCACTGATACTGGTTCTATCCATGGGCTCGGGTGCGAAATCAAAATTTCCTTTGCCAAGGGCGAGCGCCGCGTGCATCTCGGCCGTGCGGCGGCCGAGCTTTGCGGCTGCATCTAGGCAAATGCCTAAATGGCCCCGCGCTGAGGCATCTTCTTCGCCGTCAGCCAACTGAATAAAAGACTTGCGAGCCAAAGGTGCCTCTTCGCGCGGCGTGCGAGAGCAGTTTTCATAAAACCGCTCCAGTTCCTCCAACATCCAGCGCCAACCGTCGCCTTCGTTCGCTACCAAACCTTGCAGCATAGCCAGTGTTGCCGGTTCTTGCCCGGCTTGCGAATATTCGATTGAGCCGGCAAACGGTGGAATTCGGTTGAATTGCGTTTGTTCGGTTAAATAACGCCCAATTTCACAATCGGGATTCTGTCCGGGTTCCTGGCGGCGGAAAAGCTTCATGATGAGCCTCTCGCCAAAAATGATGGACGAATTACTCTGCTCCGCTGTACCGCGTTTGGGTCTTAACGAAGCGTCCGCAGGTCCGCGCGCCGCTTCATAAGCACTGCTGCGACGGCCGCGAATCTCACCATGCTTGGTTTTGATAAGGGCGTCGGTTTCTATGGACCCAAGCAGGGCGGCACAAGTTACATCGTTGAAGATAGCGTCATAGAGAACGCCGTCTTTTTTGCCGGCGGTGATATTGGCAATTACGGAGTTAGGAAATTCTTTTTGCAGCGTCTCGGCTTGCTCGCCAAACGCTTTGCCCATCGCCAAAAAGTAATTGTCTGTGTTGCCCTCCTCAAATTGGATGGAAAGTTGCGTTAATACTGTATCGGTGTTTGGGAGTTCCGCCCAATCCAGTAAGGCAATCTTGCCGATCTTTCGCGATTTTCCGCCGAACCAGCGCTGTTTGTACAAAAAGTCCGGCAGCGCGTGCATTGCGAGCGAGTCGAATGCCGCCCCTTCCAGAGTGCTTTGCCAACTTGTTTCGAGCACGATTCCAATGTCCTCCGGTTTCGATGTGGGTTCGGTTGATCTGTGTAGTTCAAACCAAAAGAACTCGTAGGCACCCAGAGTCAGCGGATACGGTTGCTTTCCAATACGCGGGAACTCTACGTAACCCATCATCTCAAGCGGCGTCATGCCGTCAAATTCCGCTAAATCGAGCGCAACTGGTTGTGGAAAGCGCGAAAGATTGGCGACGCATAGAATCTGTTCATCTTTTGAGCGGCGCAAATAGGCGAGTATTTTTCGATTCGTCGGATTTAGAAACTCGATGGAGCCGCGACCGAAGACTTGAAAGATCTTCCGCAAAGCGATCATATTGCGCATCCAGCTCAAGAGCGACGACGGATCGCTTTGCTGCGCCTCTACGTTAAGCGCGTTGTACCCGTAGATGGGATCCATGATGACCGGATTGAAGAGACGGGCCGGCGTCACGCGTGAAAAGCCGCCATTGCGGTCGGCGCTCCACTGCATGGGTGTTCGGACACCGTTGCGATCGCCCAGGTAAATGTTGTCGCCCATACCGATCTCGTCGCCGTAATAAAGAATGGGCGTGCCGGGAAAGGAGAAGAGAAAACTATTGAGCAGTTCGATGCGCCGGCGGTTGTTATCCATCAGCGGCGCAAGGCGGCGGCGGATGCCCACGTTCACACGCATGCGCGGATCGGCACTGTAGGCCAGATACATGTAATCGCGCTCCTCATCGCTCACCATTTCGAGGGTGAGTTCATCGTGATTGCGCAGGAACAATCCCCATTGGCAGCTTTCCGGAATCGCGGGTGTTTGCGCGATGATTTCAGTCACCGGCAAACGGTCTTCCAGGCGCAGCGCCATGAAAATGCGCGGCATCAGTGGAAAGTGGAAGGCCATGTGGCATTCGTCGCCATCGCCAAAATACGCGCGCACGTCGCTGGGCCATTGGTTTGCTTCGGCCAGGATCATGCGGTTCAATAACGTTCATCCATCTGCGCGCGGATTTGTTTGACAACAGCATGGGTCTCCGGCAGATTCTCGCAGTTTGTATGGTCGCGTTCCACCAGATAAGGGATCGCATCCAGCCGTAGGCCGTCCACGCCCAAATCGAGCCAATAACGCATGGCTTTCTGCACTTCTTCGAGCACCAGCGGGTTATCGTAATTCAGATCCGGCTGATGCGAAAAGAATCGGTGCCAGTAATACGCTTTGGCGACGGAATCCCAAGTCCAGTTCGACTTTTCGGTATCAGTGAAGATGATGCGGGCGTCGGCGTATTTCTTCTCGGTATCGCTCCAGACATAAAAATCGCGTTCCACTGAGCCGGCGGGAGCAATGCGCGCGCGCTGAAACCAGGGGTGTTGATCTGAGGTGTGGTTGATGACCAGTTCGATCATCACTTGCATGTTTCGTTCGTGCGCCGCATCCAGAAAAGCTTTGAAATCGTCGAGTGTGCCGTAGTCGGGATGAATGTTTAGGTAGTCGGAAATGTCATAGCCGTCATCCCTCAATGGGGAAGGGAAGAAGGGTAGCAGCCAGATACAAGTAATGCCCAAGTCCTGCAGATAATCCAGGCGCTGGGTAAGGCCTTGGAAATCGCCCATGCCGTCGTTGTTGCTATCGAAGAAAGCGCGGACGTGCAGTTCGTAAATGATTGCGTCTTTGTACCAGAGCGGATCTGCCGCGCTGCCGCTTGTCTTCATGGCCGTTCACCGCTCGCGAGCAGCGCGACGGGAAAAGAACTGAACAATTCGGCGAGCCGCAGGCGCCCTTCAGCGCTTGGCTTTATTGCTTGTCCTGTGAAAATATTCCGGAATGAATGCGATGCCAGTTCACCCAATTCAAGCACAGTATCGCTCCATAGATCGCCAATTGGGAGGCCGCTTTCAAATCCCGTGAGCGAAGTGATCAACCGCGGTGCAATTGCCGCCACCGCGTTTCCTTCGAACGTTCGAGCAAACGCTACCACGTTTGAGGCGTAAGTTCCGCTTACGGCAAGCGGTTGATAATCGCCCTTGCAGAAACACTGCTGGGCGGCGTTTGCGCAACTGAAGCGCCTGTGTGGTGAGGAAAAGCTTGACGGCGCCGGTCTTCCAATCGGCCAACAATTGCGTGGCCATGTTGAGCGTGGCACAGCAGGGTAATGATTTGGCGATACCGTCGCGGATATCTGTGAGCTTGTGTTGGCGAGTTGCGTAATCAACCGGTCGTCGATTGTCAGGATCGACTAGGTTGAGATCCCAGACTTCGCTGCCTTGAAATATGTCGGGAACGCCGGGAGACGCCATCTTGAGCGTCAATTGCGACAGCGAATTCACCATGCCCAGTTCGGCGATACGTTTCTGAAACGGGGAGAACTGAGCCAGAAAGTGCTTCGCGCGTGTCCCGATTAAAGTGCTCTCGATAAATTGACAGACAGCGGCATCGTATTCAGGCGAAGGCGTAATCCAACTGGTGTGGACTTTCTTTTCCTTGGTGGCTTTGGCAAGGTATTGCTTCATGCGGTCAACGAATTCGCGGGTCGGCTCATCCTGATCTGCTGGCCATGCGCCAAGTAGGGCTTGGTAGTAGATATATTCATCGGAACGATCGGGCGCGTGTTCGTCTTGAACACGGGTGCGCGCCGAGGAGTTGATGCGCGCCCACATCTTGACTTGATTGGCCCAGAGTCGCGGTATTTCAGATAGAGCGTTCAGGCGCGCGCGTGCGTCCTCGCCGCGTTTGGTGTCGTGAGTTGCTGTTGACGAAAGAGCTAAGGGAAAGTGTTTAACGCGCTCGACATTGGCTTCGTGAAACTCCTCTGGCTTCCCGCCGAAGCGCGTAGGATTGCCGCCCACTTCATTCAAAGACAGCAGCGGGCAATAGCGATAAAAAGCGGTATCTTCCACACCCTTCGCCTGTACCGGGCCGGTGTATTGCTGAACCTTCATCGCGAAGCGCAAGCGGCGCGCGTGTTCGTCAGACGGCAGGTCAGGCCGCGCGACGGGCAAGAGCATCTTGCGAATGAAACGGAAGATAGACGATTCCTGAGCAGGATTGCGGCGCAACGTATCGCGAATGGCGAGTTCGACGTTCCGCTTGTCGAACTCGCTCCAGGCGTTCTCACTGACGTAGGTTCGATAAACGGGGAAACAGGCTACAACTTCCGTGAGGGCTTCCTGCAGGCTGAGCAAGGTGAAATCGCGGTAATGACGGTCGCTTTCCGAAATGCGGTTGAGTTCATGAGCGAGCACGTGCATTTCGCTCGCCATAGCAGTTTCGATGATGAGCTTCTTGCTGCTATAAACCACCTCTTTGAAAGAGCGGCGGTCTCCGGTGATGCGGCCGTAGAGCTTTTGAAACTCGCGGGCTGAGCGCTTATCGACGTAGAGCGAGTTGAGCGAGTTGAGAAATTCGTAGCCGGTGGTTCCTTGGACTGTCCAATCTTCGGCAAGCTGTTCGCCATCGGTCAAGATCTTTTCGACGACGATGTAGAACGGGCGATCTTCGCCAACGGCGGAGCGAAGCCGCGCGAAATAAGCGTGGGGATCAAACAGCCCATCGACGTGATCAAGGCGCAGGCCTTGGATGACGCCGTCCTGTATCAGCTTGAGCGTTAAAGCATGCGTGGCATCGAACACTTCGGCATCTTCCATGCGGATGGCGGCCAGTTCGTTAATGTCGAAGAAACGGCGGTAGTTGATCTCGTGAGTGGCGGTACGCCAGGAAGATAGGCGATAGCGGCTGCGTCTCAAGCAGCTTATGAAGCAAGTCGAAGATTGGTATTGAATTCCGCCAAGTTTGCTTCGACATGTCTACGGATCTCGGGCGATTCATGAACGACAGTCGCCAGGCGTCGTTTGGCCACCTCTTTCTCGCGGCTGCGTTCGCTAACCGATGTCATGTCGGTTTGTTCGGTGGCGGGCAGGTGTTCCAGATGGAAGAGGATACTGAGGAACTCGGTCAGCTCGGGGCTTTCGGCAGGGTGAGCGGCTTTGAGCGAATCGAGATTGTGGCCAAGTAGGATGACGAGCTGACGTGGATTTAAAGGCAAGTCGCGGTCAAAGTAACGAAGGCTGAAGAAGCTTTCGTCCGAGAGGGCCAGTTGCAGTTTGCCGCTGTCGAGTGCGACGCCGTATTGTTCGCCCAATATGGGCAGCAGGACTTTGTCGCGAAGTTCGGCTTTGAGCGGGGTCCAATCAATATCGAAATAGCGGGCATGCTGCGAAGACGGGCCGTTTTCCAGAACGTCGCGCCACCACAGGTTCTCGCGTTCGTTGATGCCCATGTGATTAGGGACGAAGTCCACAACGAAGCTCATGCCGTGTTTCTTCAACTGTGCGGAGAAGCGCAGCAAGGCGTCCATGCCACCAATTTCGGGATTGATCTGCGTGTGGTCACAGATGTCGTAGCAGTGCATGCTGCCAGTGGTGGCTTTCAAGATCGGCGAGCCGTAGACAGTAGTGACGCCTAACTCGGAAAGGAAGGGAACGACGGCGGCGGCATCGTCAAGCGTGAACGTCTTGTTGAACTGCAAGCGATAGGTGGAGACGGGTGAATCCAAGTTACGCTCCTTCCCGTTCGTTGGTGCGGAAGACGATGGCGCCGGGACGCGAGAAGGTGATGAGTGACTTTGCGCGATCGACTTTGATGGGCAGACTGTCGGGCGCGAAATGCGGATCTTCAGAATTCCAAATGGTTTCGCCAAAGCTAAGTGCGGCGTTGCCTTGTCCGCACAAGCGGATGACGGCGGAGATGCCAGATCTTTGTAGCAGCAGCGTTGCTTCATCCAAGGCTTCGATGCAGAGTTCGGGCGAACTCAAGCCGTGATCAGGAAGAGTCTTACGGAGGTGCAAAAGGCTTTTGTACAGATGAAGCATGTATAGGTGGTGCTCGGTGGTTCGCTCATCCCAATGAAGCTTGCAGGCGCGGAAGGTGTCGGACGATTGCGGATCGGGAATCTCGGCATGGGAGAAAGCGGCGAAGCCAGCGAACTCCTTGCGGCGCCCTTCGGTGACGGCACGGCCTAATTCGTCGTGATGATCGGTGAAGTAGAGGAACGGCGTGCTGGCCGCCCATTCCTGACCCATAAAGAGGAGCGGGGTTTGCGGCAATAGCAACAGCAGCGCGCTGGCGGCGCGATAGACGGCCCAGTCTAAAGATCGATGTATGCGATCGCCTAAAGCGCGGTTGCCGATCTGGTCATGGTTCTGAATGCAGTAGACAAACTGGGAGTAATGAACGCCGGCAGGATCGCTGGTGCCGCGCCACCAGCCACGTTTCGCGGTTTTGGCAATGGATGGGACTGACCCATCGACACTGGCGAAATAACCGTCCGTATCGCCGGCAAGGGTGCGGCGCATCTGGTGGTGAAAGTCATCGGCCCATAGGCCGGAGAAGCCGAAGCCACCGACGGATTCCGGCCGGAGTATCGCTGCCAAGTTTCTGGAATCTTCGGCGACTAGGTGAACGCGACGGCCGAGTTCGGTAGAGGCTTTGAGAACGGCGGCATTGAGATCCGTGAGGATGTGACGCGGGCTATCGTCTTTGATGGTGTCGGTGGCATCGAGCCGCAAGCCATCGAGATGATATTCGTGAATCCAGCGCAGGGTGCTTTCGATAATGTAATGACGTACTGGCTTGCAGAGTTTGTCATCATAATTGATGCCGTCACCCCAGGGCGTGCGATGGTGCTTGGTGAAGTAGTGGCTACTGAAGCTACTCTGATAAGCGCCGTCGGGGCCGAAGTGGTTGTAGACAACGTCAACGAATACGGCAATGCCAAGTTGATGAGCGTGGTCTACGAACGCGCGTAGATCATCAGGCGAGCCATAGCAACGGGCGGGCGCGAAGGGAGCAACGCCATCGTAACCCCAATTGCGGTCGCCTGGAAAATCGGAGAGCGGCATCATCTCGACGGCCGTAACACCAAGTTCTTTCAGGTACGGCAACTTGCGGGCCGCGGCTTGGTATGTGCCCTCGGGCGTAAAGGCACCGACATGAATTTCATAGAACACAGCATCTTGCAAACTGATGCCGATCCACTCGGCATCGTGCCATTGATAGCTGCTTGGATCAATAACGACAGAGGCTCCATGCACACCGTTTGGTTGATAGCGCGAGGCGGGATCGGGGAAGGGGCCTCTGCCATCGACGCGATACGAGTAGGCAGTTCCAGGCCCCACTGCTTCTACGGAGGCGCTGAAATAGCCATCATGTGACTTAGTCATAGCCACATGCCGGCTATCACCAATGACTAGGTCGAGTGACTCTGCGTCCGGCGCCCAGACGCGAAAAGTTACGTGGTCTTTTGTATAAGTTGCGCCTAAATCAGGCTTCCCAGTAGGCACTACTTAAGAGAGTTAAGACGGGTGATTAGTGTTTCGCTAAAAGTTCGGACAGGTGATCGGCCCAGTAATCGGGCTGCCATTTAGCGAGGTCGGCACGCTGGCCGTAACCGTAGGTAACAGCGCAACTTTTAACACCAGCACGATGGGCGGCTTCGATATCGGCCGGTGAATCACCGACGAATAGGCACTCGCTGGGCGATGCGCCTAGACCTTCGAGGGCTTTGAAGATCACATCGGGATGAGGCTTAGCGGGGAAGCCATCGGTACCCTGAACATGATCGAAGAAAGGTAGAAGACCGAACTTCTCAAGGACGAGGCGCGTGGTGGGCGTGCCTTTTGTGGTGGCGGTGGACTTGCGGCCAGCGAGTTTAGAGAGCGCATCAACCACGCCCGGATAGGCCGTAGTGGAGGCATGATTGCGCAGCGGATAGATGCGCCGATACTCGACAACGAGAGCATCAATCTGTTCGGGCGTATACGCCGGGAACAGTTCCTGAAATAGATCAATCAGATGACGGCCGATGAAGCCCTTAATAAAATCAAACGGCACATCGTGCTTGGGCGTGGACGCCAAAACACCCTGGATGGCTCCGACGATGTCTATCGCGGAATCAAGCAGGGTGCCGTCAACGTCGAAAAGATAAACGTTAAACGCAGGAATCAAGCGGGCTGAGGGCTTTCGCCACCCATCAAACCGGGCAGGGCATTGGGCATCGGAGTGGGCGCAACTGAGCCGCCGTCGGGGCTGGTCGGCTTCTGGTTCGTAGGCGTCGGCAACGAGGGCAACGTTCTGCCTTCGATGAGAGCGACAACTTCCGCGCCATCGAGCACTTCACGTTCGAGCAATGCTTCCGCGATGCGGACCATGGCATCGGAACGATCGGAGATGATGCGCTTAGCGCGGTCGTAGCCATCTTCGACCAGCTTGCGAACTTGCTGGTCAATCTTGATAGCCGTCTCTTCGCTGTAATCGCGATGTTGATTGATCTCGCGGCCAAGGAAGATCTGTTCGTCTTTCTTACCGAAGCTGAGTGGGCCGAGCTCGCTCATACCCCATTCGCAGACCATCTTATGCGCCATTTCGGTAGCGCGTTCGATGTCGTTGCCTGCGCCGGTGGTCATCTGGTCGAGGAAGATTTCTTCCGCGATACGGCCAGCCATGAGAATGGCCAAGCGCGCTTCCAAATACTTTTTATCGTGCGAAAGCTTGTCATCGAGCGGCAGTTGCATGGTGAGACCAAGCGCCATGCCGCGTGGGATGATGGTGACCTTGTGCAGCGGGTCGGCATGTTCAATGACCGCGGCGACGATGGCATGTCCCGCTTCGTGATAAGCGGTCATGCGCTTTTCCTTGTCGCTGATGATCATGCTCTTGCGCTCGACACCCATGAGCACTTTGTCTTTAGCCAATTCGAAATCGTACTGCGTAACAACCTTGCGGTTTTGACGGGCGGCAACTAGAGCGGCTTCGTTGACCAGGTTGGCCAAGTCGGCTCCAGCGAAGCCAGGCGTACCGCGGGCGATAACGCTCAGGTTCACGTCGTCAGCCAGCGGAGACTTCTTGGTGTGGACTTTGAGAATCGCTTCGCGTCCACGCACGTCGGGACGATCAACAACCACGCGGCGATCAAAACGGCCGGGGCGGAGAAGCGCCGGATCGAGTACGTCGGGACGGTTCGTAGCGGCGACGAGGATGACGCCTTCGTTCGATTCGAAGCCATCCATTTCCACGAGCAACTGGTTGAGGGTTTGTTCACGTTCGTCGTGACCACCGCCCAGGCCAGCTCCGCGATGACGCCCGACCGCATCGATTTCATCAATGAATATGATGCAAGGCGCGTTCTTCTTGCCTTGTTCGAAGAGATCGCGCACGCGGCTGGCGCCGACGCCAACGAACATTTCGACAAAGTCTGAACCGGAGATAGAGAAGAAGGGGACGTTGGCTTCGCCGGCGATGGCGCGGGCGAGCAGCGTCTTACCAGTGCCGGGAGGGCCGACGAGCAACACACCCTTGGGGATGCGGCCGCCGAGCTTTTGGAACTTCTGCGGCTCGCGCAAAAATTCGATGATCTCCTGGAGCTCTTCCTTGGCCTCATCAACGCCGGCGACGTCTTTAAACGTCACTTTCTTCTGCTGCGACGAGTGCAAGCGGGCGCGGCTCTTGCCAAAGCTGAGCGCTTTGTTGCCGCCGCTCTGCATCTGGCGCATCATGAAGATCCACAAGCCGAGCAGGATGAGAATCGGAATAAAGCTGAGGACTGTGCCGAGCCAGCCACTATTCGGCTCTTTTTCGATGTTGTAATGAACGCCCTTTTCGGACATCAAATCATAGAGCTTGGGATAGTTGGCTTGAATCTGCGTGTGATAATCCGTGGGCACGCCGTTGTTCAAATACTTTCCGGTGACGTCTGTGCCGGTAATATCGGCGTCTTTTACCTTGCCGTCTTGAATCAACTGGACGAACTCACCAGTGGTTAAAGACTTGGGCGGCGTGCCATGCCCACCCTTGATGGCGATGTACACCAAAAGCACGGCGGATATGATGACGACCCAGAATACTGCTGTTTTAACGTTTGAACTCATGAAAATTTACCTTCTGCCGGAAGCGCCCGATTCCTTCTCTCTTAAGGATACGGCAACCGGCCCCACTCTATCTCAAACTTGAACGAGAACCGCTTGCTTGCGCGTGCGGATCAGTGACGAAGAGCCTACGAAAGTCGCTCCTATTTAGAAGACGTAAACCCTATAGCTTTTGATTCATAGATCATCTGAGTTTCGGATGCTCAAGTTTGGCGATAGATCAATCGAATTGTTTGGCTGCTCCTATTATTACCCGTTGCGGTCAACTTGGCCGAGCCCCCGAATTGGCGGACCCAGGCAATTTCAGCGCCCGCCTGTACTACGGGCCAATGTTTGCGCTCCCAGAGCAGAACCTTGCCTGATTGAAAGAGCGTTTTGATCTTCTCGGCAGACTGATGGCCGGCGCGATTGAAAACGTCACCGGGCCGCCAATTGCGAACGCATAAAGAAGATAGTGTCCCAGAGGCGGAAAGAAGATCGCCATCCAAGTCACATATTTCTATATTTTCTTGATCTTCTTTCTTGAAATTAGCACAATTATCGCCGAACTCAGCAGATTTCACTAATTGGACGGAGAGGAATCCATTCTGATAGGGCAATTCGACCTCTTCGCCGAGCGGAAGAGCGATTTGGTAATCGCGTTGCTGGTCGGACCGAAGGTGGATTGGGCTGAGCAGGAGTTGATCAAAGGAACGGAGGGCGTCAACTCCGGGGATGATGACGCGGTTGTGGCCTTCGGTTGATTGGCAGAGGTTGAGGATGGATTCGATGTGTTCGAAATCGAGGGCTTTGAGATTGCCTCGGAGGGTGGAAAGAGCGCGGCGGATGAGGCGGCGAAGGAGGGCGGGGTGAAGCCCGGTGAGTTGGGCGACGTGGATTTGCAGGCCGAAGCGGGTGGTGGTGAACAGCGCAGAAGAGAGAGATTCGATTTGCTGGTGCCAGTAATCTTCTTCAGTTTGGGCGAGATCGGCGGATTGGGCGAGCAACGCTTCGAGATTCGGATTGTAGGTTTGCGCGAGTGATGGCAGGGTTTCGAGGCGGATGCGGTTGCGGGTGAAGGTGGTGTCGAGGTTCGACGTGTCGTCGCGGAATTGAATGTTTTGCGAGGCGGCCCAAGCGCGAATTTCGTCGCGAGTGCAGGTGAGAAGAGGGCGGATGAGGTGGTCGGCAGTGACGGGGCGCATGCCGGCGAGGCCGGTGATGCCAGAACCGCGGAGGAGCCGGAAGAGAACGGTTTCGGCTTGATCTGAAAGCGTGTGGCCCAGGGCGATGGCCTGCAGGTTATGAGCTCGGAGCGCGCGTTCGAAGAAACTGCGGCGGAGATCGCGAGCTTGTTGTTCGATTTGTGAGGTCGGCGGGGGCGTGTGTTCGACGGAGATGGGCAGGCCGAGTTCGGCGGCGAGAGAACGGACGAACGCTTCGTCAGCATCGGAGGCGGCACCGCGCAGGTGATGGTTGATGTGGAGGACGTGGAGATGGCAGGCGAACTGGCTGCGGAGGGCGTGGAGAAGGTGGAGGAGGACGACGGAATCGGCACCAGCGGATACGGCGACTCCAATGGTTTGGCCGGGCGGGGTGAGCATCCCGTGCCGCTGGATGAAGGCGGCGACTTTGCTGGGAATGGTGGGGGGCAACATGTGGGGCGACATGGGTATTTTACGCTTCGAACCCAGAGGTGAGGGCGATTTTGCGAGACGGAAGCGAAGAAAAGGCGATTTTTGGCGAGCGGAAGCGAAGGTGAGGCGAAGGTACGATTCGTGTAGTGGCAATTGCAAAACTGTTTGGGGATGGCATGATTCTGAGCTCAAGATCGTCCTTCCGAAGTCAGCTTAGCTTCGACTGCTACGGGGGCAGCGTGGAACAAATTGAGGAAGAATGGCTAAGTGCCTGATGGAGGTGGATTTAGGGGGAGAAAAATATTTCCGAAGCTCTGTGATTGAAAAAATGGAGGTGCCGGCTCTCGATTTTGTGGTAAGTTCGGCGAGAACTTAGTAAGAGGAAATAAAAGATGGCGGCAGAGACCATAACGGCAATCATCGGTAAAGCACTGCTTACCAAAGCGCTGGGCGCAACTTGGGATAAGGCGGCGCATAAAGACAAGCTACAAAAACTGGTGAACAAATGGAAGGACAGCTTTCAGAACGAAGATGACGGTGAGGACAAGTTGAATGCGGCGTTTGAAGAGTTCTTCGCGGATCAGAAAGTTTTGGACGAAGTGGAGAAGGTTGGGTATGGCCGTTACCGCGACGTGGATTTTGGTGCGCTGGCGGCTTTGCTAGAAGAGCGCTTTACGTGGGCGGGGTGCGCGGAGCGATTGCCGAAAGATGTGTATGCGGAGGTGGCGTCTTGGTTTGGGGACCTGCGGGCGCTGTTGGAGGAAAAGGGGCCGCTGCCCGAGCCGAGGCAGCCACAACCCGGCTTTGAGAACGATTCACTGGCGCGGAAGGCTTATTTGGAATCTGTGGTGAGGCAGCACTGCTATATCCGGTTTTCGGGGATGGCGGTGGTGGATAAACGGACAGAGGTGGAGATGGCCCGGGTGTTTGTTATGCCGCGGGTGAAGGAGCGAGGAGAACTCATCCGGCAGGGCGACAAATGGACCGAGGAAGTTAAGGCGGCGTACAAACTCTTTGCCGGAAAGAAGGCGGCGCGGCGGGTGGTGATTTTGGGCGGGCCCGGCAGCGGGAAGACGACGCTGTTGGAAGCGTTTACGCTGGCGTTTGCGAACAGGAAGGAATTCGCCTGGGCGCACGGGTTACCGGACCTGCTGCCGATCTTCTACCGAGTGCGCGATTTGGAACAGGATTTGCAGACGCACCAGACGATCTGGGATTGTGTGCAGCATCAATGTTCGCGGCGGTTGGGGCGCACTCTGCCGCGTGAGTTTTTCAAGAGGCAGATGGCGGTGGGCGGGCTGTTGGTGCTGTTCGACGGCTTGGACGAAGCGGGCACGGTGGCGCGGCGGAACGAGATGGTGGATTTCATCGCGGAGTTTGCGGAAGGGCTTTCGGCCGAGAGCCGGGTGGTGATTACGAGCCGGCCGCATGATTACCGGTACCGCTTTGACGAGCGGAGTTATGCGCATGTGGAACTGAGCGAGTTTAACGATGACGAGATTCAGAGCTTCATTCAAGGCTGGCAAGGCATACATGAGCCAGACAAGGCAGCAGCGCAAGAGAAAGGCGAGGTGCTTTGGAAGGCATTGGAGGGCGGAAAGGATATTTTGCCGCTGGCGCGCAATGCGTTGCTGCTGACGATGATTGTGCGGGTGCATTTTGGGTTGGGTGCGCTGCCGGGGAGCCGGCTAGGGTTATATGCCAAGTGCACGGAGACGCTGTTAGAGCATTGGGCGGAGCCAAAGGGATTGGAGCGCAGCCCGATTGACTCCGTGCAGAAGAACAAATTGTTGCAGCGGCTGGCGTTTGAGATGCAGGGCGAGGCCGAAACGTTGGAGGACGGGATGGTGCTGCAGATTGCGCGCGGCGATTTGACGCAGCGTTTCAGAATGTACCTTGACGATGAGAGTTGTCCGGATGCGTTTCATTTAGTGGAGAAAGTGGTTCACCGGCTGCATGCGCGGGATGCAATTCTGGTGCAGTATGGGACCGATGCACGCGGGCAGGATTTGTTTGGGTTTGTCCACCGGTCGTTTCAGGAATATTTTGCGGCGCGCTGGATGGTGCAGGAGTTGGAAGAGGCGGAGTTTGCGCGGCAGCTAGCGAAGACAAGGCAGGGCTGGAACGAGACTTTGTATTTGGCTGTGGCGCAGTTGGATGATAGACGGCGACGAAAGACGCTGCTGGGGTTATTGAAGACGGGACGGGCGGAATTCGCGGTGGAATGTTTGCGGGCAGCGCCGCCGGAGCAGCAGTGGTTGCGGATGCTGGTGCAGTTCTTGGCGCGGTATACGTGGGGCGGGAAGCCGTATCTGGAAATGAGCGCGGCGAATTGTGCCGATGCCTGCGCGGGGCGGAGTGAGCTTTGGGATGTGCTGGAAAAGATATTTCTGCGGGAGAATCGCGAGGGGCAGTCGCTAGCGGCGGCGGTAGACTTGACTGAATGCTTGGCCGAGCGGGGCGAACAGAAAGCCCAGAATTTATTGACTGACTTTTTTGCAGAGGCGGAGGCGTTTTCGGAAGATACGGTGTTGGTGGAGGGTGGAGCTTTTCCATACGGTGAAGAACGGAATCTGGTGGATGTAGCGGCCTTTCGCATGGATCGGTTTCCGGTGACGAATGTTGAATATGAACGGATGGTACCGGGACACAAGAGGATGCGGGATGAGTACTCCGATGCGGACGACCAGCCAGTTATTTATGTGAGTTGGTTTGAGGCGCGATTGTATTGCCGGTGGGGGGGCGCGGCTTCCGGTTGCCGACTGAGCAGGAGTGGGAGAAGGCGGCGGGTTGGGATGAGGCTGAGAAAACGAAACGGATTTACCCTTGGGGAGATGACTTCGACGAATCGCGCTGTAATACGATTGAAGGCAAGCGAGGGAAGACGAGTCCGGTGGATGATTATCCGGCGGGTAACAGTGCTTGCGGGTGCGCCGACATGGCAGGGAATGTTTGGGAGTGGACGGATAGTTGCTACCGAGAGGGAGACGAGCGAACTCGAGTGGCGCGGGGCGGCGCGTGGCTCAGCCTTAGTGGATTCGCCGCTTGCGCTTATCGCTTCACCTACGACCCGCAGAACCGTGACGAGCGACATCGGGTTTCGTTGTGCCAGGACATAGAATTATCCTGTATCCTTTACCCTGTTACCCTTTCCACTCTGATGAACAGTAAAGACTCAGGGCGAAGCAGGCGGAAAAAATGTTTTGAGGGGTGCAAGATGCCGATGAAAGAAAATGTCCTGACCCGGACACGCGGACTACGGCGAGTTCTGACTGGGCCTTGTAGAGGCGCTCGTTCCGTTCACCGCGAGCCTCAACTCGGCAAGTCATTGAACCCACGTCCACTCAGGATCATAGGCACGCATTTTTCCGCGCGCGCGATTCTGGTTTTTGCCTGTTTCGCGGACGACACGTGGAAGATGTATGACTTCCTGCGACCTGGCGTCAGCGTAGCGAAGGCCGAGCGGAGAGCGGCGTTTTCATCCAGAATCTGCTGCAACTCTTCGGGAATGAGGTAGTCCGACGGTTTTTTGAGTTTTATCTTCTTGCCGGATTTCTCGAGTTCAATGGCTTCGTGCAGATACTCTTTCAGGGTTGTCCGCAGGGCCTTCACTTCCTGAGGCGAAATGAATTTAATCCAGCGGCCGGATTGTGTGTGCTCGCCAATGCGTCCGAGGATGTGCTTCGGATCTTTGAGCAGTGCGCCTTTGATGAATGAGAAGGCGCAGGATTCCTTAAGGGGGATGACGATGGCGACGTTCTTTTTTTGAAAGGTGAAGCACGGTTTGCCCCATTTACATTCTTCGGTCAGGCTGCAGGCGAGGGCGATCTGGCGGAGTAGATCTGTTTCATTCTGCCATTTTTTGGCATAGGGAACGTTCATGGTGACGGGCCTTTTAAGAATGATAATTGATTCGATTTTGGCGGAAGATTTGAGTGGTCAGTCGAGCACGCTGAAGATTTCGTCTACGGAACTGTGGAAGGGGGTTGAGATTTGATCGCCGGCGCGATGGACAACGACGAGTTCTGATTCGGGCGTGTAGACGCGGATGGTTCGTTTGGTGTAATCGGCTTCGAGCACGTAAGGAACGCCCATGTCGAGATCCAAGCCGAGTTTCTGAAGGCGGCGGGATTTGTGTTCAGAAGGGGAGACGACTTCGATTACTAAGAGGGGAGTGCCTTCGAACCAGCGGCCGGATTTGCTCGAGCGGCGGGCGTCCTCTTGACGAATCACCATTAGATCCGGACCGGGGACGCTGTCGATACCGGAAAGCGGATCACGAAGTTTCCAGCCGGTTTCGCGAGCGACTTGTCTTTGCGGGGGCGTCTTCTTAATAGAGGTGACATCGCAGAGGATAAAGGCTGCGCCTCGGAGCGCAAAGGGGAACACCTCTGCCACTCTTGATTCACTGTTTGGAGGGCGGGTTAACGCAACTTTGCGATGTCCCCCTTTGCTTTTCGTTTGCCGGCAGGCGCGAGAACCTAGCGCGGTGGATCGGTTTGCTCCAGGTATTGGATGAGTCCGAGAAGGGCGCCCCAGTGATAGAAGCGGTCGCTGCTGGCGATGTCGTCGCCGTTGCCGAGGATGGCGTTGTAGTTCTCGTGGACGTGGCCGTTAGTGCGCCACTCGCGCAGGAAGAGGTCGAGGGATTTTTGGGCGAATTGATGGCGGACTTCGGGGGTGGCGTAGTTGCGAAGGCCGAGATACACCAAGTAATTCATGGGCCCCCAGATGCGGCCGCGCCAGTAGTTCTGATCTTTGAAGGCGGGGTCGTTGCGGGCGATGGAGGGGATGACCCATTCGCCCCAGAATTCCTTTTCGTTGAGTAAGTGCTCATTGATCATGCGGGCGGCCTGCTCGGGTGTGGGGACTTTGGCGAGCAGGGGATAAAAGTTAGTTGGAGAAAGGCGGGTGGATGATTCGCCGGTGCGGAGATCTTTGTTGAGGAACATGCCGGCCTGTTCGTTCCACAATGAGCGCAGAGAGGTTTTGTATTTCGTCGAGCGGTCGCGGAGTTCTTTGGCTTCGCTCGATTTGCCGAGAGTACCGGCGATTTCGGCGAGGGCATCGCAATCAGCGATGTACATACTGAGTAAGCCGACGTCCGCCATAAGTAGCTTGCCGGTTGACTCGTCGAACGGCGCGGTGTCGTACATTGGGCTGTTGTCTAGGCCGGATTCGAAGATGGCGCCTTGGCGTTTGCCGCGCGAATCGTCGTCAAGATTTTCAGGTTGGTTGTGGCCATCGCTGCCCCAGACCAGATAGTCTTGCGCGCTGCGATGTTCATTCCACCAGCGGTTCCAGGTGAGCAGGGCAGGGAAGGCGTCGGCGAGGAACCAGCGATCGTGAAAGCGATGGAAGAGATCGAGGACGGTGATGGCGCCGACGGGCGGCTCGGAGCGGTCGTTACTTTTCCAGTCGCCGGCGCGCGCGTAATTGGGGACGAAGCCGGCGGGCGAGGCTTCACGCAGGGTTTCAAGTGCGTCGGCATAGGCCAGATCGCGGCTGCCGATGGCGGCGAGGGAGGCGGCGAAGAAGGTGTCCCAATCGAAAATGACGTAGCCACCCCAGCTAGTGCTCCAAAGGCGGCTGACCGGAGAGACGACGCGATGGTGGGCGGGTTCGTAGATGGTGTCCCAGCCGAGAGTGGTTTGGATGGCGTCAGCGACAGGGTCTTTGGCGATGGACGTTTCGTAAGAGTGGCGGGCATTGTCGATGAGGGATTGAATTTCCGTTAGAGTGCGCGGTTTGCCGGTGCTGATAGCGGCCGGGGCGTTCAGTTTGGCGGCGAAATAGGGAGTGGTGACCGGAAGGTTATGAAACCTAGGTTCGGCGGTTCCGGTGAAATAAACGCGCGTGGCGCCGGCTCGATGTGCGATGGCGTGTTGATGAGAGTGCCGGGGCGGTTCCATAAAAACCCTACGGAGAAGACCACAGTGGGTGGGAGGTTGGCGGGATGATCTTCCGGCAGAGGTGTGGTTAAGATGACCAAGTCAGCGCCGACGTGGGCGCTTTGGATGCGGAGGTTGTGGCCGCGCCAGGAGAGTTTGAGATCGGTGTAGCTGCCGTTCCAGGTGTGTGGGCCGGGGAAGACTTTTTCGGCGTCGTGGGAGAGGCGGCCGATGAGTGCATCGCTGAGGAAGCTTTCGGAGTTGAGGGTGGAGTTGTGCAGGATGCCGATGCGGATGCCGACGCCTGCGGGGAGAAGGACGTGGGTGGTGACGCTGTTGACGTCCCACGTGTTCCAGCCGGTGGCGAGGCGTTGCTGCACGGCTTGGTATTGGGGAGAACGCGGGAGGTCTGCAGCGGACGCGAGTGCTGTTACGAAAAGTAAGAGGGTCTTCACTGGCAGTAATCCATGTTATTCACAGCGCCTATGATTTGGATGGGTGCGCCTTTGCGGATGACGAATTCGCTCTCGCCGTGCTTTTGAAAATCGGTGTCGCCGTTGGCATTGGCGGCGGGGGCCCAATCGAAGGTGTAGCCGAGAGATGTCCACGGGAAGGAACTTACTTTGGACATTCCATAGGAAGAGTAATATTGGCGGTACAGCCAGTTGCGATGGTTATCGTCGATATCGGCGGGAGGCGGGCCCACGGGGCAATTGGCAGCGGCGGTGAGGGGATACATGCAAGGGCGGAAGATGACGTCTTGTGTGGGCGAGGCGATGCGGATGCGCAGGAATTTGGTTTTATTACTGGCGGGTGGAAGGCCGAGGCGTTGCTCCATGCGTAGGATGAGTTGGTCGGGATTGCCACTGTGGGCATTGGCGTAGGCAGCGCAGAATTTTTGGAGGTTGGGTTCGATAGTGACCCAAAGTTCGAAGGGCGCGGCGGTGAGCCAGGCTCCGGAAGAGTCTTGAAATGATTTGATTTGCGGTTCGCGGATCCAGCTGAGGGCAACGATTTCATGGTCGGGCGGGAAGGTGACGAGATCGGTAGTTACGGCCCACGGCTCGGCGAGGGCCATGTCCAGGATGGCTCGGCGGTAGGTCTCGTAACGCGCGCGGGAACGGGTGGCTTCGCGGAGATCGGGAATACAGACCTTTTCGATTTTGCCGATGTTGTCGCTGTCTAGGATGAACTGGAAGCCGTCGGCGACGCGGGCGTTGGTGGCGAGCAAGATGGCGTTGTCGAAGTGGCGGTCACCGAAGTAGAAATCGGCGAGTTCGGGAAGCGTGTCGGCGGGCGCGACTTTGTGAGTCAGAGGGCAGGGCGTAGCAGCATGTGCCATGGCGACGGCTAATAAGAGGAACAAGGTTGAGACGAAAGGCAGCCTCATATGAGAGCAATGATACAGGATTGAGCGCGTCGCACAGTCTCGAGAGCGCAAGCAAAGCACTCGCTATTTGGCGCTTTGCTGCACCGTGACTGTCAGCGTGTAAGTAGCCCCATCTTTGGTTACGTGAAGTGACTGGCTGACCGGTTGTGCCTGGCCGTTGGTCCAGGTCAAATGGGCGCTGGACATGGAACTCTGTAATTGCTGAAAGTTGTTCGCCTGCGGCACGACGACGCCGGCGGAGGCCATGCGGCTCTGTGACATTTGCAAAGCGGCCTGTTGGATTTTGGCAATCGCGGCTTGGCCCTCAGCGGACATGAGCCATGAGACATCGCCCTGATGCGCCTGAATTTGTTTTTGGGCGTCGTTCATGGCTTGGGTTTGGGCGGCAGATGGGCCGCTGTTCGATGGCTGGCCGGGAACCGATGGCGCGCTTCCGGTGACGGCGTTGGTGGCGGAACTGTTGATTTCGTTGGGCGCAATGACGGCGGCCATGTACGAGTTCAGAAGAGTCGTTCTTTGCGTCTGGCCCTTGGCTTGAATGGTCTCTTGCGGGATGGAGGCGATTGACGCCAAGGGGATTTGGAATAGGGGCTGCGGGTCACACAGGTTGAGCTGTGGCGCTTCGAGGGTTCCGTTAAATGAGTGTGGACTGGTGAGAGTGACGGGAGCGCTGGAAGTGCTGCCGTCGGAATTCTTGCCGACGACGACCCAATCAAAATTCGTCACGTTGAATGAGATCTTTCCGCCATTGTCGAATTGAGGCGTGTAGCAACTGTTGGCGAGATCGAGATTGAGGGTCATCTTCGCTTTACCTTGCCAGGTAGCGCGCTGGTGTGAGCCGTCGGGAGTGTTGACGTTGACATCCAGTTTGGTTGTGACGTCGAACTTCATTTGGTCTTGGAGCTTGTTGATCGTCTGGGTTAACTGGTTGATATCCACGCCTTGTCCGCCGAGCAACTCAATCTGGCGAGCGAGTTCGGCGTAGACCGGGCAGAGGTTGTACTGGTGGCCGTTGAGTACTTTATTGTTGATATCGTCCAAGACGCTTTGTGTCCAAGTTTTGGCGTATTCAATGGTCTGGTTATCGGATTGTGAGTTGACGGCGCCTGGAATGAAGGACGCCAGCATGAGGCCGTCTTTGCCGCCTTTGAGAATAAACTGGATGCCGGCATAGGCCATTTTGGAGTTCTTGTCGAACTTGTCCGCGGTGTCGTAGGTTTTTTCGAGGAGATGGTTGCCGAGGTGTTGCAGTGCCTGATTGATAGCGGCCTGGCTAAATGGGGCGAGGGCGGTTTGGGCTTGCGGAGTGAGCGTGGCGGGGTCAAGAGCTTGGTATTCGGCGGCCTTCTTAGCGATGGTGATTAGCTCGTTGGCCTTGGCCATTTCGGGGTTTTCGGATTGAGTAACCCAGGCGGCGACCTGAGCCTCGCCTTGGGTGGGTGTGGTCGTGCCGCAGACGCGGCAGGAGGATCGATTTGCGGCGGGGTGGGGCCTTGGGCGCGGGCCATGTGGTTGGCGAAATCGAGATCGGCGTTCAGGGTTTTGATGTTCGATGCGGCGAAGAAGATGATCTCCGCGCTTTTCTGCGTGTCGATGCTGGTGGAAGAAGCAAATTGAAGGCGCTCGCCGACCACGAGCAAAGTTAGGGAGCCGCAAAGGCTTCGCAACTGTCTGAGGTTCATGTGGGTTTTCTGCTAGCGTACAACACGCTAGTAGTAGTCGGCACAGCTCATGAAATAACCGCACTTCTCGCAGACAAGCTTGCAACGGCTTTGGTGGAGACGCTGGCTGCAGACGGGGCAGTAGAGCATGGGTTCCTCGGACGGTTTTGGCGCGTCGGAGTTGGCTTGATCTGCGTTGGGTTCGCGGCCGTCGTTAGTCTCCATAATCGCTTTAACGAGTATAAGCTTGATATTCTGCGTCTGAATGAAGAGACGAACGTTCTTAGCAAACGTGGCGGCGATGACCGCTGGCGCGCAGGTGATGAGGCCGCCTGATCCATATGCCGGGAAGAAAAAAGTGCTCGCGATTGGCGATGTGCATACCGGGTATCAGCATGATTCGGTTTCGCATGCGCTGGCGACGATTGAGCGATTGGGACGCGAGAGCGGGTTGTACGTCACGTATATCCGAACGGATACGCAGTTGGTGACGAAGGACAAGATTTATGGAATCGGCAAGTATGCCGCGCCGCCTGCTGGGACGCGCGGGGTGAATTCGAAGAACCTGGATTACTTTGACGCCATCTTCTTTTATGGGTTGGGCGAAGAAGAGTTGACGGACAGGCAGAAGGCGGATTTGCTGAGCTTCGTGCATGACGATGGCAAGGGATTTGTGGGCGCGCATTCGGCGATTGATGCGTTCTTTAGCTGGCCGGAGTATGCGGAGATGCTGGGGGCATCTTTCGATAATCATCCGTGGGGCGTGTTGAATGCGCCGATTATTGTGGAGGAGCCGTCGTTTCCGGGGATGAAGCAGTTTGCGCGGGAGTTTGTGTTTCGCGATGAGATTTATGTGCCGCAGAATGCGCCTTATTCGCGGGACAAGGTGGATGTGCTGGCGCGCATGGATGCGAGCAAACTGGATTTGAAGGTGAAGGATTTGCACCGGACAGATAACGACTTTCCGGTGGCTTGGGTGAAGAAGTATGGGAAAGGGAACGTGTTTTACAGCACTTTTGGGCATCTGGATGAGGCTTGGGACAACAAGGGAATCCAAACTATGTATTTTGAGGCGATCAAGTGGGCGCTGGGGCTGACGAGTTATACGCCAAGGCCGCATGCGCTCGGGAATTAAGCTACTGATTGGCAGCCTGTTTCAAGAGGCGGTCCGCGTCGGCAGGTAGCAGAAGGCGTTCGCGAACTAATGCATCGGCGGCTTGCTTGACTTTGGCTAGGTATGCGTCTTTCGTGGGGTAGCGCTCTTCGAGGGAGGGGCGCGGATCGCCGGAAGCGAGGCGCTCGGCTTTGGTGGCGGCGAAGGGGATGAAGCCACCGGAGAAGCCGCAGGCGCGGTCTTTGAAGAAACCGGAGGCCGTGACGTTCCAACCGGTGTATGTGCCAAGTGGAGCTTGAAAGAGAACTGAGCCGATACCGCCGACTTCGTTGCCATCTGCGTCAACTTTGGGGATAAGGCTGGGGATGATTTGCTTGATGATGGGTGGCTGGCGGGTGATGACGCCGGACATGTCGTTGTAGTGAAGAGAAGGGCCGAGATCGTAATCGTAGAGGGAATTGAGTAAGTGGTCGGGCAGTGGGCGGTTGGGGATGAAGGGAAATCCCATGCTGCGGGCGTTCGGTGGGACTAATTGGGCTTGATCGAGACGAGGATAGCGGCTGGGCGGAGGAGCGGTATCGTGAGTGACCCAGGCGGCGAGCGCATCGAGCAGAGCGCGCATGGTTTCCTTTTCCGGATTGGGGTTATCGGGCAGTTCGCAATGGCCGGTAGGCGAAGGCACCGACGTACTGAACCCGCCGCGGCCTCCACCGTGAGTGGTGCCTGGGAAAAAGTAGCGGCGGACGTTGGGCGGCAGAGGAATATCGATGTCGGCTTTGGTGCCGACAAGGTCAGGAGACATGCGAAGTTCCCAAAACTCGGTAGAGCCAAAGGTCTCGAAAATCTTTGGGCACGTGTGGGAGGCGCGGCAACGGTCGAGCATGCCTGCGCGAGTGCGGCCGCGAGTGGTGTCTGGATAATCGCTCCACCAAAGAGCGGGCTCACTGCCGGGCTGGTACAACCCGGCTGCGCCACCAGGCACGGCAAAGCGGATATTGAGAGGCACTTGGCGGCCGGCGATTTGGTCGTTGGCGCCGTCCCAAACGATGCGCTTTTCTCGTCTTCGTTGAAGCCAAGGTGGATCATGGTCTTGACGAAATCGCCCGATTGCGAATGCCTTGGCCGATGACGTATTTGACGCGGCCGGCGATTGGGTTATCGGGCGTTTCGTGGCGGAAGAAAAAGACGATGTCGCGCGTGGCGGCGAGACCGATGCCGAGCACCAGCGGATTTTTTGCGGTGTAGACGAGTTCGTAGAGATAGGCCGGATCGAAGCCGTCTTTGAGGCAGAGCATTGAGTCGCTCGGTGTGCCGGGAAAATTGGAGCTGCGGCAGTCGCCAAAGGACCAGTCGTTGCTGGAAACCACGGTGGCTGCGCCTTCATCGGAGGTGCGTTTGATCAGTGTGGCTTGAGTGGTATCGAGGCTGGCGGCTGGATAAGGTTGGCGGGGCATAGTGCCGGCGAGTGAGATGGATTTTGTACCGGCGCCCAGATCGCTAAAGCGGACCAGGACGGGGCCGGTAATGCTTGTTCCATCGGAATTGATGGCGATGGGGACGGAGAGGCTTTCGACGCCGGGCTTTGGGATGACGTCGCCCTGCCAGCCGCTGGAGAGGATGGCGTAACCGCGCTCGAAGAAGAAGCCATCGCCCGGGTCGCCGCCCTGAAAGGCGGAGAGGAGCAGATGGCTGCCGCGGTTGGGGACGTCGTAGATGAGCACGGGGCTCATCTTGGATAGGTCGATTGGTTTCCAGAGGGTGAAGGTGGCGGCGTATTCGACGAAGCCGTGCGCGTTGCGCGGGGCGCGGGCGATATCGGTAATGATGGCGTTGTGTGGATCGCTCGGATCAAGTTCTCCGATGGCGTGGCCGGCTAGTTTTTCATAGGCGCCTACTGAACCGAAAGTGCGTCCGGCATAAGCCGGAGATTCTGTGCGCTCGATGACGATGTGGTTGACTTTGCCCTGGAGAGTTAGTCCCAGTAAATAGAAGCAAAGGGTGAACCTGAGGCGCATGTGATCGCATCTTATCGCAAGCGCTAGACCGCAGCGTACCTCTCGGCAACGCCCGCCAGAGGCCACTGGGCAATACCTGCTTTTGAGCAATAGTTGAACCAATCGGCGGGAGGGTATCGGCCTGAGCGAAGTTGGGCGATCGTCGAAGCTGGATCGATTGTCAATCCATTGCAAGTGAAGGTCGTGTATCCGGGGATGGTCTGCAGAGTCCAGCCATTATTGGCCAGAGAGACGCTCAAAGCTAACTGGACGATGTTGGCGGCAATGTCAATCTTCTGCTCGCTTGTGAGTAATCGCCCGGGAGGGTTTTTGACCAGTTTGGCCAGGGAACTCAGTTGCTTGAGCAATGTGGGTAGGCCGGCGATGGTGTGGTTAGTGAGGAAAGAGTGGAACGGCGCCACTTGCGCGCGCCAAACCGGCAAGTAGACTTCGCGGCCGAGAGATTCCCATTCCATTCGTTTGAGAGTGACATAGGCGAGCGGGGGTAAAAGTTTATGAAGCAGACCTAGTTCGAGCTCAGGGAGATTGTCTAACAGGCTGATAGCTGGGCGACGATCGATTTCGACAGAGGGCACCTGCACGTTGCACGCTCTCTGGATGCGAGCGGATAGCGGCGGGTGGGTATCAAAGGGGGAAATAGTGGGAGTTTTGAGCTGTTGTTCCAGTTGAACCGAAGCCGCGTGCTTGACTTGCGGGGCAATCATGAAGTGTCCGAAACCCTCAGCGAGTTTGGGCTGATGGCCGCTTTGGACTGCAGGAAACACGACGGACTGCCAGTAAGTTTGGGTTACGACGGCCGACTTATGGATGGTTTTGAGGCCCTCGATAAGAGGTTCGGGTCCGGCGACATAGCAGGCTAATTCATCTGAGCGGAACTCCTGCTTGCGGGAGATGAAGCGGGTGAGGCGCATGAAGAGCCGACCGTAGGCAAGGACAACCGACGTGAAGAAGTTGGGAACGGGCGCGCCGTTATTGAGACTTTGGAACACGCGGGCTATAGTGTCACGCGTGCCGTTCAGAAAGGGACCGAGCCGAGTATCGCCGGAATAGAAGTGAGCGAATTCGTGCGCGAGCAAAGCGCGAAATTCCGAGATGTTGAGGGTTTGTAGAAGGGGGAGACCGATACCCATCACGCGGCGGCCGCCGAGGCCGAAAATTCCTCCGTGCTGTGCAACGAAGGCGTTGGCGCCAGGTATGAGATAGACTTCCGCCGGCAACGCTGTGCGAAGAACGCCCGCGATTCTGGTGATTTCGGCGTGAAGGCGCGGCTGCGCTGCTAGGTCGAGGGGAAGACCGATGACCTGGGATTTGTCGCGCCGCGGGATAAGAGCGCGCAGCATGCCAACTGCGATGACCAGGCCGAATATGACGATAAAGAGGCAGAGTTGAAGTGGTAAATAGCGGAAGAGGACGGGGAGGAGCAGGAAGGGAATTACTAGAAATGCGAAGGCTGTTAGAAGGATGAGGAGATAGGAAGTAAGGATGCCGATTCCGGCGGCTGCAGACCAGCCTAGGATGGACCACTTACGGGATGGGCGCGCGTTGTCGACAGATGTCATCACATAAGATATAGCGTGAACGAGGGGCAGATAAGGACAAAAAAGAAGGTGTGACAGGATATGACTCTAGGAATTTTGTTGGCTTTGTTGATGATGGGTTCCGATCCGGTTGAATTGCTGAAGCAGGCGAGGGAGGCGGTGCAGCGGGAGATTTCAGAGCGGCGGTTCGGCTGACGCATGAGGCCAACGCGATTTGGGGGCAGGGCGCGGCGCAGTCGCCGGAGTATGCGAATTCGCTCGTGCTGGAGTCGCTGGGATTGCTGGCGGAGAAGCACAAGGGAAAGGCGTGGGAAGAGGAGTCGGCGGAATTGCTGGAACATGCGGTGAAGATTGCGGAGGCGAATCCGGCGGTGAGTCCGTCGGTGCTGGCGCTGGCGTTAGAGTTGGAATCGATTGAGTCAACGCACAAGAATGATCGGGATGCTTTGTTGAAGCGGGCGGAGGCGATTCACGGCGAAATGGTGGAGCGGATTTTGCCTGAGCGGGAAGGGATGTTGGAAGCGATACCGATGGGCGGAACGCTTGTAAGTCCGAAGTTGATCACGCCGGCGGCTAGTCCGGAGCTTTCTGTGCCGGCGAGGGTAGCGAAGGTTTGGGGCACGGTGAAGCTGAGTGTGTGCATTGATCCGGATGGAAGGACGAGCAGCGCGAAGCTGGTGAAGCCGCTGGGCTGGGGTTGGATGAAGCGGCGGCGCAAGCGTTGAAGCAGTGGCGATTCAAGCCTGGAACGAAGGACGGGAAGAATGAGCGGGTGAGGGCGCAGGTGGAGGTCTCGTTCAAGGCCCTTTAGGTGTTGATGATGAAGTCGGGGGAGATTTGGGAAAGGCGGGTGCAGCCGGCGAGACCCATGGTCATTTCGAGTTCGGTGCGGAGGATTTCGACGACGCGGGAGACGCCGAAATCCTCCGCACCGAACTCGAAATGACCATGGGTCTCGCCGGCTGCACCCGCCTTTCCCAAATCTCCCCCGACTTCATCATCAACACCTAAAGGGCCTTGAACGAGACCTCCACCTGCGCCCTCACCCGCTCATTCCTCCCGTCCTTCGTTCCAGGCTTGAATCGCCACTGCTTCAACGCTTGCGCCGCCGCTTCATCGAACCCCCAGCCCAGCGGCTTCACCAGCTTCGCGCTGCTCGTCCTTCCATCCGGATCAATGCACACACTCAGCTTCACCGTGCCCCAAACCTTCGCTACCCTCGCCGGCACAGAAAGCTCCGGACTAGCCGCCGGTGTGATCAACTTCGGACTTACAAGCGTTCCGCCCATCGGTATCGCTTCCAACATCCCTTCCCGCTCAGGCAAAATCCGCTCCACCATTTCGCCGTGAATCCCTCCGCCCGCTTCAACAAAGCATCCCGATCATTCTTGTGCTTAACTCAATCGATTCCAACTCTAACGCCAGCGCCAGCACCGACGGACTTACCGCCGGATTCGCCTCCGCAATCTTCACCGCATGTTCCAGCAATTCCGCCGACTCCTCTTCCCACGCCTTTCCCTTGTGCTTCTCCGCCAGCAATCCCAGCGACTCCAGCACGAGCGAATTCGCATACTCCGGCGACTGCGCCGCGCCCTGCCCCCAAATCGCGTTGGCCTCATGCGTCAGCCGAACCGCCGCTCTGAAATCCTCCCGCTGCACCGCCTCCCTCGCCTGCTTCAGCAATTCAACCGGATCGGAACCCATCATCAACAAAGCCAACAAAATTCCTAGAGTCATATCCTGTCACACCTTCTTTTTTGTCCTTATCTGCCCCTCGTTCACGCTATATCTTATGTGATGACATCTGTCGACAACGCGCGCCCATCCCGTAAGTGGTCCATCCTAGGCTGGTCCGCAGCCGCCGGAATCGGCATCCTTACTTCCTATCTCCTCATCCTTCTAACAGCCTTCGCATTTCTAGTAATTCCCTTCCTGCTCCTCCCCATCCTCTTCCGCTATTTACCACTTCAACTCTGCCTCTTGATCGTCATATTCGGCCTGGTCATCGCAGTTGGCATGCTGCGCGCTCTTATCCCGCGGCGCGACAAATCCCAGGTCATCGGTCTTCCCCTCGACCTAGCAGCGCAGCCGCGCCTTCACGCCGAAATCACCAGAATCGCGGGCGTTCTTCGACAGCGTTGCCGGCGGAAGTCTATCTCATACCTGGCGCCAACGCCTTCGTTGCACAGCACGGAGGAATTTTCGGCCTCGGCGGCCGCCGCGTGATGGGTATCGGTCTCCCCCTTCTACAAACCCTCAACATCTCGGAATTTCGCGCTTTGCTCGCGCACGAATTCGCTCACTTCTATTCCGGCGATACTCGGCTCGGTCCCTTTCTGAACGGCACGCGTGACACTATAGCCCGCGTGTTCCAAAGTCTCAATAACGGCGCGCCCGTTCCCAACTTCTTTACGTCGGTTGTCCTTGCCTACGGTCGGCTCTTCATGCGCCTCACCCGCTTCATCTCCCGCAAGCAGGAGTTCCGCTCAGATGAATTAGCCTGCTATATCGCCGGACCCGAACCTCTTATCGAGGGCCTCAAAACCATCCATAAGTCGGCCGTCGTAACCCAAACTTACTGGCAGTCCGTCGTGTTTCCTGCAGTCCAAATCGGCCATCAGCCCAAACTCGCTGAGGGTTTCGGACACTTCATGATTGCCCCGCAAGTCAAGCACGCGGCTTCGGTTCAACTGGAACAACAGCTGAAAACTCCCACTATTTCCCCCTTTGATACCCACCCGCCGCTATCCGCCGGCATCCAGAGAGCGTGCAACGTGCAGGTCCCCTGTCGAAATCGATCGTCGCCCAGCTATCAGCCTGTTAGACAATCTCCCTGAGCTCGAACTAGGTCTGCTTCATAAACTTTTACCCCCGCTCGCCTATGTCACTCTCAAACGAATGGAATGGGAATCTCTCGGCCGCGAAGTCTACTTGCCGGTTTGGCGCGCGCAAGTGGCGCCGTTCCACTCTTTCCTCACTAACCACACCATCGCCGGCCTACCCATTGCTCAAGCAACTGAGTTCCCTGGCCAAACTGGTCAAAAACCCTCCCGGGCGATTACTCACAAGCGAGCAGAAGATTGACATTGCCGCCAACATCGTCCAGTTAGCTTTGAGCGTCTCTGGCCGATAATGGCTGGTCTCTGCAGACCATCCCCGGATACACGACCTTCACTTGCAATGGATTGACAATCGATCCAGCTTCGACGATCGCCCAACTTCGCTCAGGCCGATACCCTCCCGCCGATTGGTTCAACTATTGCTCAAAAGCAGGTATTGCCCAGTGGCCTCTGGCGGGCGTTGCCAGAGGGTACCTGCGGTCTGGCGCTTGCGATAAGATGCGATCACATGCGCCTCAGGTTCACCCTTTGCTTCTATTTACTGGGACTAACTCTCCAGGGCAAAGTCAACCACATCGTCATCGAGCACACAATCTCCGGCTTATGCCGGACGCACTTTCGGTTCAGTAGGCGCCTATGAAAACTTAACCGGCCGCGCCTTCGGAGAACTTGATCCGAGCGATCCACACAACGCCATCATTACCGATATCGCCCGCGCCCCGCGCAACGCCACGGCTTCGTCGAATACGCCGCCACCTTCACCCTCTGGAAACCAATCGACCTATCCAAGATGAGCCCCGTGCTCATCTACGACGTCCCCAACCGCGGCAGCCATCTGCTCCTCTCCGCCTTTCAGGGCGGCGACCTGGGCGACGCTTCTTCTTCGAGCGCGGTTACGCCATCCTCTCCAGCGGCTGGCAGGGCGACGTCATCCCAAAGCCCGGCGTCGAAAGCCTCTCCGTCCCCATCGCCATCAATTCCGATGGAACAAGCATTACGGGCCCCGTCCTGGTCCGCTTTAGCGATCTGGGCGCCGGTACAAAATCCATCTCACTCGCCGGCACTATGCCCCGCCAACCTTATCCAGCCGCCAGCCTCGATACCACTCAAGCCACGCTGATCAAACGCACCTCCGATGAAGGCGCAGCCGCCGGGGTTTCCAGCAACGACTGGTCCTTTGGCGACTGCCGCAGCTCCAATTTTCCCGGCACACCGAGCGACTCAATGCTCTGCCTCAAAGACGGCTTCGATCCGGCCTATCTCTACGAACTCGTCTACACCGCAAAAAATCCGCTGGTGCTCGGCATCGGTCTCGCCGCCACGCGCGACATCGTCTCTTTCTTCCGCCACGAAACGCCCGATAACCCAATCGCCGGCCGCGTCAAATACGTCATCGGCGAAGGCATTTCGCAATCGGGCAATTTCGTCAAGACCATGATCCACCTTGGCTTCAACGAAGACGAGAAAAAGCGCATCGTTTGGGACGGCGCCAACGACCACATCGCCGGCCGCCAAGTGCCACTCAATATCCGCTTTGCGGTCCCCGGTGGCGCAGCCGAGTTGTATCAGCCCGGCAGTGAGCCCGCCCTTTGGTGGAGCGATTATTCAGACACAACCCGCGGCCGCACTCGCGCAGGCATGCTCGAGTTGCCGCGCCTCCCACACTTGCCCAAAGATTTTCGAGACCTTTGGCTCTACCGAATTCTGGGAACTCCGCATGTCTCCTGACCTCGTCGGCACCAAAGCCGATATGGATATTCCTCTGCCGCCCAACGTCCGCCGCTACTTCTTCCCCGGCACCACTCACGGTGGCGGCCGCGGCGGTTTCAGCGCATCGGCCCTCCGCCTACCGGCCATTGCGAACTGCCCGATAACCCTAATCCGGAAAAAGAAACCATGCGCGCTCTGCTCGATGCGCTCGCCGCCTGGGTCACTCACGACACCGCTCCCCCGCCCAGCCGCTATCCTCGTCTCGATCAGGCCCAATTAGTCCCACCGAACGCCCGCAGCATGGGATTTCCCTTCATCCCCAACCGCCCACTGCCCGACCATTTGCTCAATCCCCTCTACGATTACGACCTCGGCCCTTCTCTTCACTACAACGACATGTCCGGCGTCATTACCCGCCAACCACCCATCATCAAGCAAATCATCCCCAGCCTGATCCCCAAAGTTGACGCCGACGGCAACGAAATCGGCGGCATCGGCTCAGTTCTCTTTCAAGCCCCACTAGGCACATACACCGGTTGGAACATCACGGCTTCCGGCTTCTTCAAAGACCGCGCCTGCGGCTTCTCCGGTGGCTTCATCCCCTTCGCTGTCACCAAAGCCGAGCGCCTCGCTTCCGGCGATCCGCGCTTTCTCTCGAAGAGCGCTACCCCACGAAAGACGCATACCTCGCCAAAGTCAAGAAAGCCGCCGATGCATTAGTTCGCGAACGCCTTCTGCTACCTGCTGACGCGGACCGCCTCTTGAAACAGGCCGCCAATCAGTAGCTTAATTCCCGAGCGCATGCGGCCTTGGCGTATAACTCGTCAGCCCCAGCGCCCACTTGATCGCCTCAAAATACATAGTCTGGATTCCCTTGTTGTCCCAAGCCTCATCCAGATGCCCAAACGTACTGTAAAACACGTTCCCTTTCCCATACTTCTTCACCCAAGCCACCGGAAAGTCGTTATCTGTCCGGTGCAAATCCTTCACTTTCAAATCCACTTTGCTCGCATCCATGCGCGCCAGCACATCCACCTTGTCCCGCGAATAAGGCGCATTTTGCGGCACATAAATCTCATCGCGAAACACGAACTCCCGCGCAAACGGCTTCATCCCGGAAACGACGGCTCCTCCACAATAATCGGCGCATTCAACACGCCCACGGATGATTATCGAAAGAGTCCCTAGCATCTCCGCATACTCCGGCCAACTAAAAAACGCATCGATCGCCGAATGCGCGCCGATAAATCCCTTGCCATCGTCATGCACGAAGCTCAACAAATCCGCCTTCTGTTTCTCCGTCAACTCTTCTTCGCCCAACCCATAAAAGAAGATCGCGTCAAAGTAATCCAGGTTCTTCGAATTCACCCCGCGCGTTCCCTGCGGCGGCGCGGCATACTTGCCGATTCCATAAATCTTGTCCTTCGTCACCAACTGCGTATCCGTCCGGATATACGTGACGTATAACCCGCTCTCGCGCCCCAATCGCTCAATCGTCGCCAGCGCATGCGAAACCGAATCATGCTGATACCCGGTATGCACATCCCCAATCGCCAGCACTTTTTTCTTCCCGGCATATGGATCAGGCGGCCTCATCACTTGCGCGCCAGCGGTCAGCGCCGCCACGTTTGCTAAGAACGTTCGTCTCTTCATTCAGACGCAGAATATCAGTCTTATACTCGTTAAAGCGATTATGGAGACCAACGACGGCCGCGAACCCAAAGCAGATCAAGCCAACTCCGACGCGCCAAAACCGTCCGAGGAACCATGCTCTACTGCCCCAGTCTGCAGCCAGCGCTTAAACCAAAGCCGTTGCAAGCTTGTCTGCGAGAAGTGCGGCTACTTCATGAGTTGCGCCGACTACTACTAGCGTGTTGTACGCTAGCAGAAAAGCCACATGAAAATGAGACAGTTGCGAAGCCTTTGCGTCGCCCTGACTTTGCTCGTGGTCGGCGAGCGCCTTCAATTTGCTTCTTCCACCAGCATCGACACCCAGAAGAGCGCGGAGATCGTTTTCTTCGCCACATCGAACAGCAAAAACCTCAACGCCGATCTCGATTTCGCCAACCACATGGCCCGCGCCCAAGGCCCCACCCCGCCGCAAATCGATCCTCCGTGCCGCGTCTGCGGCAGTACCACACCCACCCAAGGCGAGGCTCAGGTCGCCGCCTGGGTCACTCAATCCGAAAACCCCGAAATGGCCAAGGCCAACGAGCTAATCACCATCGCTAAGAAGGCCGCCGAATACCAAGCTCTTGACCCCGCCACACTCACTCCGCAAGCCCAAACGGCCCTCGCCCCATTTAGCCAGGCCGCTATCAATCAGGCACTGCAACACCTCGGCAACCATCTCCTCGAAAAAACCTACGACACCGCGAATAAATTCGACAAGAACTCCAAGATGGCCTATGCCGGCATCCAGTTTCTTCTCAAAGGGGGCAAAGACGGCCTCATGCTGGCGTCCTACATTCCAGGCGCCGTCAACTCACAATCCGATAACCAGACCATTGAATACGCCAAAACTTGGACACAAAGCGTCTTGGACGATATCGACAATAAAGTACTCAACGGCCACCAGTACAACCTCTGCCCGGTCTACGCCGAACTCGCTCGCCAGATTGAGTTGCTCGGCGGACAAGGCGTGGATATCAACCAGTTAACCCAGACGATCAACAAGCTCCAAGACCAAATGAAGTTCGACGTCACAACCAAATTGGATGTCAACGTCAACACTCCCGACGGCTCACACCAGCGCGCTACCTGGCAAGGTAAAGCGAAGATGACCCTCAATCTCGATCTCGCCAATAGTTGCTACACGCCTCAATTCGACAATGACGGCAAGATCTCTTTCAACGTGACGAGTTTTGATTGGGTCGTCGTCAGCAAGAATTCCGACGGCAGCACTTCCAGCGCTCCCGTCACTCTCACCAGTCCACACTCATTTAACGGAACCCTGCAAGCGCCGCAGCTCAATCTGTGTGACCCGCAGCCTTTGTTTCAAATCCCCTTGGCGTCAATTGGCTCCATTCCGCAAGAGACCATTCAAGCCAAAGGCCAGACGCAGAAAACGACTCTTCTGAACTCGTACATGGCCGCCGTCATTGCGCCCAACGAAATCAACAGTTCCGCCACCAACGCCGTCACCGGAAGCGCTCCGTCGGTTCCCGGCCAGCCATCAAATAGCGGCCCATCTGCCGCCCAAACCCAAGCCATGAACGACGCCCAAAAACAAATTCAGGCGCATCAAGGCGATGTCTCCTGGCTCATGTCCGCCGAAGGCCAAGCCGCCATCGCAAAAATTCAACAAGCCGCTTTGCAAATGTCGCAAAGCCGCATGGCCTCCGCCGGCGTTGTCGTCCCGCAGGCGAACAACTTTCAGCAATTACAAAGTTCCATGTCCAGCGCCCACTTGACGTGGACCAACGGCCAGGCACAACCTGTCAGCCAGTCGCTTCACGTAACCAAAGACGGGGCTACTTACACGCTGACAGTAACTGTCCAACAAAGCGCCAAATAGCGGGCGCATTGCTTGCGCTTCCGATACTGTGCAATTCGCTCAATCCTGTATCATTGCTCTCATATGAGGCTGCCTCTCCTCTCAACCGTGTTCCTCCTATTGGCCGTCGCCACTGTACGTGCTGCGACGCCCTGTCCTCTCACTCACAAAGTCGCGCCCGCCGACACCCTTCCCGAACTCGCCGATTTCTACTTCGGTGACCGCCACTTCGACAACGCCATCTTGCTCGCCACCAACGCCCGCGTCGCCGACGGCTTCCAGTTCATCCTCGACAGCGACAACATCGGCAAAATCGAAAAGGTCTGTATTCCCGACCTCCGCGAAGCCACCCGTTCCCGCGCGCGTTACGAAACCTATCGCCGAGCCATCCTGGACATGGCCCTCGCCGAGCCGTGGGCCGTAACTACCGATCTCGTCACCTTCCCGCCCGACCATGAAATCGTCGCCCTCAGTTGGATTCGCGAACCCCAAATCAAATCATTTCAAGACTCTTCCGGAGCCTGGCTCACCGCCGCGCCCTTTGAACTTTGGGTCACTATCGAACCCAACCTCCAAAAATTCTGCGCGGCCTACGCCAACGCCCACAGCGGCAATCCCGACCAACTCATCCTACGCATGGAGCAGCGCCTCGGCCTTCCACCGGCCAGTAATAAAACCAAATTCCTGCGCATCCGCATCGCCTCGCCCACGCAAGACGTCATCTTCCGCCCTTGCATGTATCCCCTCACCGCCGCTGCCAATTGCCCCGTGGGCCCGCCTCCCGCCGATATCGACGATAACCATCGCAACTGGCTGTACCGCCAATATTACTCTTCCTATGGAATGTCCAAAGTAAGTTCATTCCCCTGGACATCTCTCGGCTACACCTTCGATTGGGCCCCCGCCGCCAACGCCAACGGCGACACCGATTTTCAAAAGCACGGCGAGAGCGAATTCGTGATCCGTAAAGGCGCACCCATCCAAATCATAGGCGCTGTGAATAACATGGATTACTGCCAGTGAAGACTCTCTTCCTTTTCGTAACAGCACTCGCGTCCGCTGCAGACCTCCCGCGTTCTCCCCAATACCAAGCCGTGCAGCAACGCCTCGCTACCGGTTGGAACACGTGGGACGTCAACAGCGTCACCACCCACGTCCTTCTCCCCGCAGGCGTCGGCATCCGCATTGGGATTCAGCACAACTCCACCCTCAACTCCGAAAGCTTCCTCAGCGAGGCACTCATTGGCCGCCTCTCCCACGACGCCGAAAAAGTCTTCCCCGGCCCGCACACCTGGAACGGCAGCTATACCGATCTCAAACTCTCCTGGCGCGGCCACAACCTCCGCATCCAAAGCGCCCACGTCGGCGCTGACTTGGTTATCTTAACCACACCTCTGCCGGAAGATCATCCCGCCAACCTTCCACCCACTGTGGTCTTCTCCGTAGGATTTTTATGGAACCGCCCCGGCACTCTCATCAACACGCCATCACACATAGCAGCTGGCGCCACGCGCGTTTATTTCACCGGCACCGCCGAACCTAGGTTTCATAACCTTCCGGTCACCACTCCCTATTTCGCCGCCAAACTGAACGCCCCAGCCGCCATCAGCACCGGAAAACTGCGCACTCTAACGGAAATTCAATCCCTCATCGACAACGCCCGCCACTCTTACGAAACCTCCATAGCCAAAGACCCGGTCGCTGACGCCATTCAGACCACTCTCGGCTGGGACACTATTTACGAACCCGCCCACCATCGCGTCGTCTCTCCGGTCAGCCGCCTTTGGAGCACCAGTTGGGGTGGCTACGTCATCTTCGATTGGGATACCTTCTTCGCCGCCTCCCTCGCCGCCATCGGCAGCCGCGACCTCGCCTATGCCGACGCTCTTGAAACCCTCCGTGAAGCCTCGCCCGCCGGCTTCGTCCCCAACTACGCGCGCGCTGGCGATTGGAAAAGTAACGACCGCTCCGAGCCGCCCGTCGGCGCCATCACCGTGCTTGATCTCTTCCATCGCTTTCACGATCGCTGGTTCCTCGCCGACGCCTTCCCCGCCCTGCTCACCTGGAACCGCTGGTGGAATGAACATCGCAGTGCGCAAGGCTATCTGGTGTGGGGCAGCGATGGCCACGACCAACCCGAAAATCTCGATGACGATTCGCGCGGCAAACGCCAAGGCGCCATCTTCGAATCCGGCCTAGACAACAGCCCAATGTACGACACCGCGCCTTTCGACGAATCAACCGGCAAGCTCCTTATGGCGGACGTCGGCTTACTCAGTATGTACATCGCTGATTGCGATGCCCTTGCCGAGATCGCCGACACTCTCGGCAAATCGAGCGAAGCCAAAGAACTCCGCGACCGCTCCACGAAATACAAAACCTCTCTGCGCTCTTTGTGGAATGAACAGGCCGGCATGTTCCTCAACAAAGATCTCCGCACCGGCGAATTATCCACTCGCCTTTCTCCAACTAACTTCTATCCGCTTCTCGCCAAAGTCCCCACGCCCGAGCAAGCCGCCCGCATGATCAATGAGCACTTACTCAACGAAAAAGAATTCTGGGGCGAATGGGTCATCCCCTCCATCGCCCGCAACGACCCCGCCTTCAAAGATCAGAACTACTGGCGCGGCCGCATCTGGGGGCCCATGAATTACTTGGTGTATCTCGGCCTTCGCAACTACGCCACCCCCGACGTCCGCCATCAGTTCGCCCAAAAATCCCTCGACCTCTTCCTGCGCGAGTGGCGCACCAACGGCCACGTCCACGAGAACTACAACGCCATCCTCGGCAACGGCGACGACATCGCCAGCAGCGACCGCTTCTACCATTGGGGCGCCCTTCTCGGACTCATCCAATACCTGGAGCAAACCGATCCACCGCGCTAGGTTCCCGCGCCTGCCGGCAAACGAAAGGCAAAGGGGGACATCGCAAAGTTGCGTTAACCCGCCCTCCAAACAGTGAATCAAGAGTGGCAGAGGTGTTCCCCTTTGCGCTCCGAGGCGCAGCCTTTATCCTCTGCGATGTCACCTCTATTAAGAAGACGCCCCCGCAAAGACAAGTCGCTCGCGAAACCGGCTGGAAACTTCGTGATCCGCTTTCCGGTATCGACAGCGTCGCCGGTCCGGATCTAATGGTGATTCGTCAAGAGGACGCCCGCCGCTCGAGCAAATCCGGCCGCTGGTTCGAAGGCACTCCCCTCCTAGTAATCGAAGTCGTCTCCCCTTCTGAACACAAATCCCGCCGCCTTCAGAAACTCGGCTTGTATCTCGACATGGGCGTTCCTTACGTGCTCGAAGCCGATTACACCAAACGAACCATCCGCGTCTACACGCCCGAATCAGAACTCGTCGTTGTCCACCGCGCCGGCGATCAAATCTCAGCGCCCTTCCACAGTTCCGTAGACGAAATCTTCAGCGTGCTCGACTGACCACTCAAATCTTCCGCCAAAATCGAATCAATTATCATTCTTAAAAGGCCCGTCACCATGAACGTTCCCTATGCCAAAAAATGGCAGAATGAAACAGATCTACTCCGCCAGATCGCCCTCGCCTGCAGCCTGACCGAAGAATGTAAATGGGGCAAACCGTGCTTCACCTTTCAAAAGAAGAACGTCGCCATCGTCATCCCCCTTAAGGAATCCTGCGCCTTCTCATTCATCAAAGGCGCACTGCTCAAAGATCCGAAGCACATCCTTGGACGCATTGGCGAGCACACACAATCCGGCCGCTGGATTAAATTCATTTCGCCTCAGGAAGTGAAGGCCCTGCGGACAACCCTGAAAGAGTATCTGCACGAAGCCATTGAACTCGAGAAATCCGGCAAGAAGATAAAACTCAAAAAACCGTCGGACTACCCCATTCCCGAAGAGTTGCAGCAGATTCTGGATGAAAACGCCGCTCTCCGCTCGGCCTTCGCTACGCTGACGCCAGGTCGCAGGAAGTCATACATCTTCCACGTGTCGTCCGCGAAACAGGCAAAAACCAGAATCGCGCGCGCGGAAAAATGCGTGCCTATGATCCTGAGTGGACGTGGGTTCAATGACTTGCCGAGTTGAGGCTCGCGGTGAACGGAACGAGCGCCTCTACAAGGCCCAGTCAGAACTCGCCGTAGTCCGCGTGTCCGGGTCAGGACATTTTCTTTCATCGGCATCTTGCACCCCTCAAAACTTTTTTTCCGCCTGCTTCGCCCTGAGTCTTTACTGTTCATCAGAGTGGAAAGGGTAACAGGGTAAAGGATACAGGATAATTCTATGTCCTGGCACAACGAAACCCGACGTCGTGTCACGGTAATGCGGGTAATAGCCGTCGCGATAAGCGCAAGCGGCGAATCCACTAACGCTGAACCACGCGCCGCCCCGCGCCACTCGAGTTCGCTCGTCTCCCTCCCGGTAGCAACTATCCGTCCACTCCCAAACATTCCCGGCCATGTCCGCGCACCCGCAAGCACTTTTGCCCGCCGGATAATCACCCACCGGACTCGTCTTCCCTCGCTTGCCTTCAATCGTATTGCAGCGCGATTCGTCGAAGTCATCTCCCCAAGGGTAAATCCGTTTCGTTTTCTCAGCCTCATCCCAACCCGCCGCCTTCTCCCACTCCTGCTCAGTCGGTAACCGGAAGCCGCGCCCCCGCCACCGGCAATACAATCGCGCCTCAAACCAACTCACATAAATCACTGGCTGGTCGTCCGCATCGGAGTCCTTATCCCGCATCCTCTTGTGTCCCGGTACCATCCGCTCATACTCAACATTGGTCACCGGAAACCGATCCATGCGAAAGGCCGCTACGTCCACCAGATTCCGTTCTTTACCGTACGGAAAAGGTCCACCCTCCACCAACACCGTATCTTCCGAAAACGCCGCCGCCTCTGCAAGAAAGTCAGTTAGTAAATCCTGGGCGCGCTGTTCCCTGCCCGCCAAGCATTCAGCCAAGTCCACCGCCGCCGCCAGCGACTGCCCCTCGCGATTCCCTCGCAGAAACATCCCCTCCAGCACATCCCAAAGCTCACTCCGCCCCGCACACGCCTCCGCGCAATCCGCTGCACTCATCGCCAAAAACTCTTGCCCGCCCCACGTATACCGCGCCAAGAACTGCACCAGCATCCGCAGCCACGGCTGCTCCGGCGGCGCTGCCCGCAAACACTCCACCGCGAATTCCGCCTGCCCCGTCTTCAATAACTCCAGCAGCGTCTTTCGTCGCCGTTTATCATTCAACTGCGCCACAGCCAAATACAAAGTCTCGTTCCAGCCCTGCTTGTTTTCAAGCAGCTGCCGCGCAAACTCCGCCTCTTCCAACTCCTGCGCCATCCACCGTGCCGCAAAATATTCCTGAAACGACCGGTGAACAAACCCAAACGAATCTGCCCGCGCGCATCGGTTCCATACTGCACTAAAATCGCATCTCGCGCATGCAGCCGGTGAACCACCTTCTCCACTAAATGAAATGCATCCGGGCAACCCTCATCGTCTAGATACGTCCCGAAACGCCGAGTCAAATCGTCGCGTGCAATCTGCAACACCATCCCGTCCGCCAACGCTTCCGCCTCACCCTGCATCTCAAACGCCAGCCGCTGCAACAATTTGTTCTTCTGCCCGGAGTCAATCGGGCTGCGCTCCAGTCCCTTCGGTTCCGCCCAATGCTCTAACAGCGTTTCGGTGCATTTCGCATACAACCCTAACCGGCTCCCCGGCAGCGCGCCCAACCAAAATGCACCCGCACAATCATTGTCAGCAGCAGCGCATTTCGCGCCAGCGGCAAAATATCCTTTCGGCCCTTCAGCGCTTTCCAAAGCACCTCGCCTTTCTCTTGCGCTGCTGCCCTGTCTGGCTCATGTATGCGTTGCCACCCCTGAATGAAGCTCTGAATCTCGTCATCGTTAAACTCGCTCAGTTCCACATGCGCATAACTCCGCTCGTCAAAGCGGTACCGGTAATCATGCGGCCGGCTTGTAATCACCACCCGGCTCTCGGCCGAAAGCCCTTCCGCAAACTCCGCGATGAAATCCACCATCTCGTTCCGCCGCGCCACCGTGCCCGCTTCGTCCAAGCCGTCGAACAGCACCAACAGCCCGCCCACCGCCATCTGCCTCCTGAAAAACTCCCGCGGCAGAGTGCGCCCCAACCGCCGCGAACATTGATGCTGCACACAATCCCAGATTGTCTGGTGCGTCTGCAAATCCTGCTCCAAATCGCGCACTCGGTAGAAGATCGGCAGCAGGTCCGGTAACCCGTGCGCCCAGGCGAATTCCTTCCTGTTCGCAAACGCCAGCGTAAACGCTTCCAACAGCGTCGTTTTCCCACTGCCCGGCCCACCCAAAATCACCACCCGACGCGCCGCCTTCTTTCCGGCAAAGAGTTTGTACGCCGTCTGCACTTTCTCGGTCCATTTGTCGCCCTGCCGGATCAGTTCTCCTCGCTCCTTCACCCGCGGCATCACAAACACCCGGGCCATCTCCACTTCCGTCCGCTTATCCACCACCGCCATCCCCGAAAACCGGATATAGCAGTGCTGCCGCACCACCGATTCCAAATAAGCTTTTCGCGCCAGTGAATCGTTTTCAAATCCGGGTTGCGGCTGTCTCGGCTCCGGCAGCGGCGCCTTTTCCTCCAACAGCGCCCTCAGGTCCTGAAACCAAGCTTCCACCTCCGCATACACATCTTTCGGCAACAAATCCGCGCACTCCGCCCACGCAAAACGCTCTTCTAGCAAAGCTGCCAGCGAATCAAAATCCACATCGCGGTAACGGCCATGCCCAATCTTTTCCACTTCGTCCAAGACTTTTTTATCCGCGAAGAACTCTTCAAACGCCGCAT
>CAWJBS010000159.1:0-7073 GCA_963840845.1 Bryobacterales bacterium | reverse complement strand
GCCACGGAAACACCAACGGTCCCGCCGCGTCGGCGAACACCGAGAACCACAGCAGCGCGAAGACGAGCCCCGGAGGCGAACCGCTTTGCTGCATCAAAGAGTGGAACAGCAGAATATTAAATAAAATGGCGCCAAGATCGTCAACGCTAACGGCACGTATCGGCTGATCAACAACAGCACGCCCACCAAGAACTGCCGGGCAAAAATGGGTACATATTACCTCTGCCCCCCAGTGCCATTAGATTAATTCAACGCAGGCCCGGGTGGCATCGGCGGTTTCGGTTGAAATTAAAAACCCATTCAGACCAAACACGACAAAACCTAGGCCCAGTAGATACCGGGCAATCATAGCAGCAGTTTTCATCTCTTTAAATCGTCCTTTTCAACAATTGAAGGTTAAACAACAGGTGTAAATTAAGTCTACACGACTTTTGTCGTCTAGGCGACATCTCTTCGGGAATCCTGTATCCTAGAAAGGAGAGATGAGCGAAAGCTGTCCAGAGATTCTCGATCCGCGCGTCCGCCGCACCCGTCACCTGTTGCATCAGGCGTTGGGTAATCTGCTTGAAACCAAAGAGTTTGAAAAAATTTCTGTGCAGGACATCGCCGAAGCCGCCACCGTCAACCGCGCCACTTTCTACGATCACTACCCCGACAAATTCGCCCTGCTCCAGTGTATGGTCGGTGAACGTTTCCAAGAACTGCTGACCACTCGCCAAGTCCGCTTTGACGGCGACTGCAAAGCTGTGGTACAAGCCATTGCACGCAGCTTATGCGACTATCTCGCCAGTTCTTCCGGCACGTTGCAACCGCATACCGAATCCGCCCTCATCAACGTGGTCCGCACCCTGATCCTCGAAGGCACTCGCCGCTATCCGCCCGCCGGCGGCATCTCACCGGAACTCCTCGCCGCCGCCATCAGTTGGGCCATCTACGGCGCCGCCAAAGAATGGCTCCAAACCCCAAACCGCTGCCCCGCCGACGAAATCGCCCAGACCATCGCCGTTCTCGTCTCCCCCACCGAATCGAGCCCGCGGGGACGGAGCGCTATGGAACCATAACGTTTTCTCGGGAATTTACGAACGTCAACTCTGCTTCCATAGCTTTCCGCCAGCATTGCTAACGTAGCCATGAGAGGCCCACCCATCATGCCGCGCCCGAAGCCAGCCCTCCTCGAAACCAACCCCTACCTCCTCACCGACCGCATGAACCAAATCATCATCGACCACCTCAACCCCGCCGCCTTGCACGCCACCCTCCCCGGCAGTAAATTCCGCACCATCGCCGCCATCTTCTCCCACGTCCACAATACCCGTCGCAAGTGGCTCCGTCTATCCGCACCTCATTTGCCAATCCCCGCCGCCCTCCACTACGCAACCGCCACGGCCGACCAGACCCGCGCTGCCCTTCAAGCAAGCGCCGCCCGTTGCTCCGAAATGCTCGCTGACGCCCTTTCGCCCTCGCCTAAACTCGTCAAGTTCTTTCATCGCGACGGCTGGTCCCAGCCTTGGCCCGCTGGTTCGTCAATGCTCGCCTACATGCTTGCCCACGACGCCCACCATCGCGGCCAAGCTTGTATGCTGGCCCACCAAGTCGGTTTCCCTCTGCCCGCAAAAGTGACTTCCGCTATGTGGGATTGGAAGAAATTATCGAAAGATTGAGAAACAAGAACGTCAGCTGAGTGATCAATTCGCCTTTGCCTTACGCCTTCCAACACCCCGCAACGCGCGCAGCCCAGATCACGATGAACTTTCGCCGACTCTGACAAACCTCCCAGTCATTCATTCCGCACCACCTCTACGAATAGGCAACCCCAATGCCCGAAGCAGCGACTGAAAGTCTGGAGGCGGTTCGCAAACAACGTAAATGCTCTCTCCCGAACGGGGATGAACGAACTGAAGCCGCGTCGCGTGCAGAGCGACCCGAGTAATGCGCCGCTCCAACTTCTCGGACGGATTATACTTTCTGTCGCCGATGATCGGGTGACCGATGGCTGAAAGCTCAACGCGGATTTGATTTTGCAATCCGGTCACGAGCGAGGCTCGCACCAGCGAGGCGCCCTTGAGCTGATGTTCCACGCGGGCCGCTTCGGGATCGCTTTCTGTGGTCACCTTTTGAAACAGTCCTTCTTGCCGAAAGTGCTGAACCAGAGTGCCTTCTTTATAGCGGAGGTGACCGCGAACCGACGCGAGATATTCCCGCACCGGGGTGTGCCGGATAAACTGCTGCTCCAGTGCTTCTCTGTCTGGCCAGGTTTTGGCGAAGAGCAGAATCCCAGAAGTATGACGATCAATGCGATGGATGACAAAGGCGCGCTCCCCCTTGCTTTCAATGCCTCCGTGGGCACCGCCAGCAGTTTGGCCCGCTTATTGAGGACCACAACGGCATCGTCTTCGTAAAGCACGTCAAGCTCCCGCCGATCCTGCTTGCCTAAACGGCGACCGCCTTTGAGGTGAAATCTCTTCGTCGCTGAATGGCAAATGGGTTCTTTTCAGGGCTGCTCGCGGACGATGCTCGATGACCCATCGACATGCTAGGAACGTCCCGGTCGCGTGAGTACGTCGCCATCCGCTGCTATGGCTTGATAACTTCAAGCCCTGTACGCACAGTGGCCTGTTGCAGCTTTCCATCGACAGGAGCCACCGGTAAACGGCGCATTTGCGCAAGGCTTAGATAACAGGCGTCATACACTGCCAGATTACGCTGCAACGACAGTTCCAGAAGCTTCTCGTCGCCGGGTAACTCCATAACGCGGATCGGCAACGCTTGTATTTCTTGCCAAAGCAGAAACACTTTGTCGCTGCTTATACGTTGGCGGTTGACGCCCTTGCCTAAGGCGTTGAGCATTTCATAACGCCAGATTTCAGGAACCCAAGCCACGGCAGTTTGATTCTCCAGTGTCGTTACTAATGATTCTGTTTGGCTCGTCGCCTCGTCCTCAGAAAAGCAGCCAGCGCAAGGCGAAAGATGCCCTCCAGGACGAACTCTCTCACTCACGGCCTTCTTCGATCAGTTCCTTGGTGGACATACCGCTAAGAGTTACACTCTTTGCGCAGTTCCCGATTAACTTCACCGGCAATTTGTGAACGGGTGAGCGTGGTATCCGCCGATTCTTCTACCCGCTCACGCAAAACGCTTTCCGCATACGCTTCAAGAGATGGCGCCCTTCAATAATGAGTTGAGAAGTGATCAGATAAGGGCTTGACGCGGCAGATGATGTGGGTACGCGCGAAAGGGTCTCGCAGGACCTGAAGCCTGTCCGGCACTCGGCCGCCTAACGCGCAGCGGCCTTCAGAACAATGTGGGTCGATGCTGACGCGGCCCCACACTCCCTCCGGTATATTGGATTCATGGCAACCGCTCCTCAATTCCTCACAGTTGAAGAATTTGACGAGCGATACGGCAGTGAATCCGGATGGGAATATTGGTACGGAAAAGCGCTGCGCAAGCCTGTGCCTGATAAGTTGCATGCTTTGCTGCAGAAAATCCTGATGCGACTTCTCGACGCAGCAGGCTACGAATCCGGAGGGAATTCGACTTCAAAGCTAGGCGTGATTGGCAGCCTAGACCCGATGTCGCCATTCTTCCTGAAGGAGACGAACGTTACCCAGCCAAACTGTCGTTGGTCATCGAAATCCTTTCTGACGATCAAACCAAACATTTGATCGAAAAGTGCCGAAACTACCAACAGGCGGGCGTTTCTCAAATATTCGTTTTTGATCCGACGAGGCAGGTCATCTATCGCTGGCAAGAGGGTCTCGTCGAAACGCGAGATCTTGAGTTGCCGAATGGAAGTTTGATTGCCGGCGTTGCGATTTGGCAAGAACTGCCGGCAGCCAAACCGAACTTAAAATGACGCTTTAACGGGCGTTTTCAATATTTGTTAGACACGCTTGGCATCTGTCCCATCTCAAATCTGCCAATGTTCACGAGAACGAAAGCTTACTGAGTGGGCTACCTTTGCGCCCCCGCCGACCTCCCGACATTGGCTATACTGTCCCGGTAAACCGATGGCAATTCCTGCCACGGCTATGGATTTAGCATGAGTAACGGCTTAGTGTCGAGCAGAGTCGCAGCATTTCCTGGATGGTCGGCCATCCCTCCACTATTTTCTGCTGACGGAAACTTCCGGATGGCCCGTGATTTTTTAAAACGTTCGGAGAAGACAAACCGACATGCAATCTAGGATAGAGCAAGTTTCCGCAGTGTTAGATTAACAAGAGCTAGGCACTGCGAGGACTACGTGGACTCCAACCAAAGGTCGGCCTCTGAGCGGCAAGAGGATGATCTTATTCGGTATTGGGACGGCATCAGCCAGCAGTTCTTCAGGTTTCTGTCAAAACCGCACAACGCTACGAGAAAGAATTTGGCCTTCCTGTTCGCCGCAAACAAGGAACCAAGGGAACAATTATCTACGCCTCACGTAGCGAACTCAATGCCTGGGTGGCAACTGGTGGTCCAACTCTCAAATCCCAACCCACCGCACGTGAACCACTCCCGCGCGAAGCCATCACATGCGAGCCAAACGAGCTTAGCTTTCTTCCTCCGCCTCGCTGGCGGTCTGGACGATTCCATTGCATTTACTTTTACTCTTAGCGCTTTTATCGCTATCGCGATCCTACTTCTTCCCCACGCTCTTCTCCCACCCCGAACCTGTGTTTTGGAGAATCGATCAACAAGCTCCTAACAATCGATTCGCTTGGCAAAGTCGTGTGGGCGCATGATTTCGCCTTCGCGCTGCAGCCCTCTAGCTACCAGCGGAGGGCGGCTCCGGGGTGCAGCCCGACATCGGTCGGTTCGTTGATCTCGATAACGACGGACACCAGGAGCTTCTCTTCCTTGCTGTGAGCACCGACGAATACAAAAGATCGTTCTACTGTTTTAATGCTGACGGCTCCGTCCGTTTTTCTGTCGTACCGGGCCGTACAATCGCTCACCCTGTCCGTTTCGGCGATCGAACTTTCGGTCCTCCGTTCGCCGTTTTGCAGTTCTTTGTGATTGAGGATCCTCCCAGGCAAAAAGCCGTTCTCGTCATCTCATATGATCCCACCTGGTTCCCTGCCGTCGTCCAAAAATACTCGGCTTCTGGCCAGCTGTTGGGAGAATACTGGAGCGCGGGTCGGCTCTATGACGTTGCGCTGGCGCATTTTGGCAGTCGCCGCTTCCTCATGGTGGGGGGAACGAACAATGAGTTCCACGGCGGCAGCCTCGCCGTGCTCGACTGGGATAATCCGTCGGGCTTCGGCCCCGCATCGAACCCTCACTACCAGTGCCGCCGCTTCCCTTCCGGCTCCCGTTCGCCTTCTTCGTGTTTCCGGAAACGGATGTCGCACGGGCTTTGGCGCTTGGCCCACTGTCTGGCAAATCCATCAGGATATGCCGGATCTGGTATGTTCCCAGATTACTCCAAACGCGTGAACCCATCGTCAGCGGCGGCCCACCCGGACTCATTGGGTCAGCCATCTTACTGCTTTGACCAACAGATGTCGCTGCGGAGCGCGGAAATGATGAGAAGGGTATCGCGTGGTTCACACTACCCTCGAGTCGCAGCATCTCTTTAATCACAAGTTCGGCCCACAAGATGATCAACAACTCCTGCCCGTACTTCACTGGCAAGAAGGCGGGCTTCGAGAGACTCTGGCCCACTCCTGAATGAAACCCACTCTCGCCCACCTGCACTTCATCACCTCCGCAACTTAATAAAGGCTATTGCAGCACCTAAACCTAGCCCGAGCAAAGCCCCTGAATCGGGTTCGGGCGTAGACGAGCCCACTGCCGCTGTAAACGTGGGGTTGCCCCCACCAGAAGTAATCTCAAAGAGGCCTTCACTTGTGTGGAAGCCAAGCTAGACAGATTAATAAGATTAGTACCCGTGACAGGACCGATAGAGGTCGTCAGGCTGTGGTTGTTCCGAAGGCGACACTTAATGTATCCACCTTTCAAGAAAGAAACTCGCCCGGCAATTTCTCATCAGGCGTATTTGCGTGCCAAGGAATACCGGTACCGAAATAAGTCGGATGATATCCGGAATGAACAAGGTCGGGCTCCCAAAACCTAAATTCGAATATGATGCCTTCTTCATTGCGACTCTTCACCGTCCGTCGAAACAGACCAGGGAACAACCTGATGGTACACTGAAAACTACACTGAAAGGTACACTGAAAATAGGATAAAATAGTTGCAATTATTTCAGAAAACGGATTGGTTACCCACACCGGAGCTTGCCGGCATCTTGGGAATCAGTATCTGGGGCGTAAAGAAGCATTGCTCAATTGAAGAAGAATGGAAACATTCGCCGTATTGGACCGGACAAGGGCGGCCGGTGGGAAGTTGTCGAGAAATAAAGTCTCGGTGTACCGGGATAGATAATGAAGGGGTAATGATTCCTAAAACAAAACCAGCCGAAGAATCTGAGCACGAAGAGTCTCAGAAGCTTTCCAAAAAGGAACTCGCTCGGGAATTTCGGCACGAGGCCTATTTGCGGGCCAAGGAATACCGCAAGACCGATCCTCGCCAAATCGCCATGAAGGAAAAACTCAAAGAGCAGCGTCGGGATGCATACCAGCAGGCGAAAGAGCGGAATAAGGCTTATAGGGATAAAATCAAGAAAGCATCGAAAGAGAACTACGCGAGGAAAAGGATTGTCAAACGGGAAAAACTAATGAAGATAGTTGTGCCGGGGAGCACCATAAAGCGCGGAAACAAGCGCCCCGGAGTGGGGGAGCCGAGCCCTAGGGACCGCTGCGGGTCAGGAATAGGGTAAATCCGAAAACGTAAACATTATTCAGCATATTGGAATTGTCAATTATATTCACTAAATTCCAGAGGAAACATGAACGTTCAAGAATTAGCGAATTTTTTATGGTCCGTGGCTGATGTGCTTAGGGGGGATTACAAACAGTCGGATTATGGTGATGTGATTCTACCATTCACTATCCTTCGCCGGTTGGATTGCGTTTTGGAGAAACAAAGGAAGCCGTGGTTGCAAAGCATGCCGCTTTAAAAGGCATGAACGAAGAGGCTCTGGAAAAGGTGCTCAATAAAATTGTTCAACGAAAATTCCATAATAGCAC
>CAWJBS010000158.1:0-66972 GCA_963840845.1 Bryobacterales bacterium | reverse complement strand
CAGGTTGATCGGATTACTGTTGCTAAGTGTGCTCGAGTTGAGCGAGCCGATGTGCCGAAGGCGGTGCTAACGCCGAACGTGTACCCACCGACCAAGATGTTGTCCGGCGTGGTAGTAACTGACGTCGAAATGGTATCGGCCGACGCCGGGAGAACAGTCACTAGCGCACCGAAAGTTAGTGCCACCAAAGTGCTGCGGAAATTTTTCTTATTAATTGTCAATGCTAATATCCTCCGATATCGCCCAAATTTTCTTGTTTCCTACTTGGAATCTCTTAACGCTCTTTCAGGATAACGGCAACAAACAGCTGAGTCAACAATCTTCATCAGGTGTCGGTACTGTACGTACCTAGCATTACAACTGCTTGGCGACGGAAGAGAGCGTCGTATCGAATAGCGATTAAACGGTTTCACTCTATTGTTTATCTTAAAGCGATACTAGACGGAAAGGCTTTTTAGCGGTGGCCGACTCAAGCCAAACGCACGGGCGAAGAAAACGAGAAAGCCGTAGTTCTGGACCGAGGATTTGAGAAGCCCTGGTAGGTATTTTACGGGTTCTCCGAAGGAATGGCTTGGGGCCGGTGTTGGAAGGAAGGCGGACTCAGGATCAAGATGGTTAGAAGAAGGAGATGCCGTCGTTTGCAGTAGTACTAGTACTAACCATACTGCTTTGGGGGTATAAAGTACCAGAAATTAGTTTCAATTTAGATCGTGGCAGATTATCTTTATAAGACTACAGTGCCAATTCGATTCCCATTCAATGCGAGGATTCCCTAGGTGAAGGATCATAAAAGCTTTCTAGTCTCACTCCTGGTTTCTGCGATGGTTTTGCAGGCTGGGGGCACCTGTACAAGTGGCGGTGGGTCAACGCCCCCCTCCTTGACTTTGCCGGCTTCCGTTACCGCCATACAAACCTACGGTTTCACGAATTCTTCGTTTGCTAATTTCGCCGTGATCTCCGTATCGTCTCCCGGGGTGATCAGTGCGGGAACCTCTTACGATGTCTGGTGCACCAACCCCACTGGGATCGTTCCCGGAGGGGGCAAAAACCCAAACGGAACGGTGACGCCGCCGCCAGATCCGAATAATCCTACAGGAGTAGCGACGTACACGCCGGTGAATTCATACACGATCAGCGGTGCGGGGGGAGTGAACTATGGAGCTCCGGGTTTTACTTATGATCCAACCATTCCTGGCTATACTACGACCTCTCTGTCGTCTGGCGCAGGAATGGGCGGCGGTGAATTGGATTTTGAACAATCCGGTGGGGGTTTCGGGTGAAACTCCGAGCACGTTGGACACGCAGGCCGCGATCTGGCAGTTGCTCTTGCCGAATCAGGGGTTCGCGTATTTGCTGGAGGCGAACGTAACGACCAACGCTTGGACCCTATATAAGGATGCGATCACGTACGGCTTGAATTTTGTGCCAACAACGGGGCAAGTGGTTGCTGTGCTGATGGTGCCGACGACGCCGGCGGGAAGTCCGACGTATCAGGGATTGATCATTCCGATTCCGCTTCCGTGCCCTGGCGTTTGGGGGGGAGTGCAACGTTGACAAAGACTGTGAATGTGGGCGCGGCGGGTGCAAACGCATTCCAGTTGGTGACCTATACCTATACGGTTAAGAACACTGGATCTACGACCTTGCAGAATTTGGTGCTTGTGGACGACAACGGTACGCCGAACTATACAGAGGATGACGTGACGATTCCTATTCCGGCAGGGACTACGCTGGCGCCTGGGGCTTCGTACAGTGTCACGAGTACCGTTTATTTGCCGATCTCGCTGTTCTATCAAAGCGGAAGCGAATCGGCGTTTGATACCTTGATACCGCAAGTGGTGCCGGTGCCGGCGGGATCTCCTGCCGGGACGCTGCCGAACTTGCTGTTGACCTACTTGATTGATGCGGACGTGACGGACAATACTTACGGCACGGGCGCCTCAGCAGGATGGTCGGGCAATGGCGGACATACGTTTGCTGAAGAACTGGGTGGCTATGCCGAGTTTGGGCTGTACAACTCCAAGGGGACGTTGATTTCCGATTTCGACGTGAACTATTTGAAGAATGTCGGAGTGACCAGCAGCATTCCTTCGGGCTACGGCTCGACCCCCGGGACGGTGAGTGTGGGTGGAACGAAATTTATTTACTATTTCGACTCGACATTGGCAGGACAACCTGAATGACTATCCGCAGTTCGTCGACGATACGGTGAATTCGCCGGTGGCAGGTACGCCGAATTGGGAAACGATTGCGGGATATAAGGTGCTGGTGAATGAAGGCTTCTTTGGGATGTACGGCATCGGCTCGGCGGCGGTGAAGAAGAACTATCTGGCGGCGACCGAGACTGCTTATACGGGTAAGTGTGGGTCTCCGCGATCCACCACGTACTCGCCCTGTATTTACGGCAACCTTGTGAACAGCACGGCTTATCTCTGTGCGCAAGTTTGCGGCTGCTCGACGGTGATTCATGCCAAGGCTTGCTTGACCGTGAAGTTATGCGGACCGCCTCTACCAGGGTGCAATAACGCGAGCAGCCACCGCTGCCAAGATCCGGTTCATTGTGGCTGCAGTTGTGGGCAATGCCAGGCGGGGAACCACGGTCTGTGCACGAATACGACGGGATGGGGTTGGTTCACCGTGCCTGCAAAGTGTACGCCGCCGGTTTGCAGTTGCACTTGTGCGCAGTGCAAAGCGGGGAATCACGGTTCGTGCTCGCGTGTGGGCTGTAGCGATCCAACCTGCCACGCCAACAATTGTGGACATAACACAGTGAAGTGCGTGGTGGGGTCGGAGCATGTCACGTACACCTGGTAGGGGAAAGACCGACCCGGGGGTCAAAGAGAGTTCGCGTAAGCGGGCTCTCTTTTCGTACTTAGGACGCCGATTTAGACCTATCAGTACGGGGGTGAAAACGCCTCGTTGTACCAATAGTTGGTGAAACTAAACGGCAAATTCGCGCTCAGTAATGGTACTCCAATGGCAACAGTACCGAACTGTGTTTTAATTTTCCTTCAAGCAGATTATCTTTAGAGTAACCTCTAGTCAAAAACTTTGGTTGAAGAGTGAGATAAATCGCTCTGAAATTTTATTCTGTTACGTTAGGAGGAATTTTTAGTGAAGAAATATAGCAATTTGTTGAGCGTTCTCCTGGTTCCTGCAATGATTCTGCAGGCAGGAAGCACCTGTACTGGCGGCAGCGGCGCGGGTGGCACAACTGCTCCTGTCCTGACGTTGCCAGGCAGTGTAAAGGGCATTCAATCTTATACGCCGACGACTTTTAATTTCGTGGTCACGACGGGTGCCGCTTCAGGGCTGCTCGCGCAAGGGACCAGTTATTCGGGTGTCTGGTGTACCAACTCTTTTGGCGTTGAGCCCGGCGGCGGCGTCAATCCAAACGGCTCGACGACGATCCCTTCGTCGGTCGATCCGAACAACCCCACTGGTATCGCGACCTACACCCCGGTAAACTCTTACACGATCAGCGGCGCGGGTAGCGCGAACTATGGCGAACCGGGCTTGGTCTATGGATCGACGACAGCGTCGCAGTCTCTCGCTACTGAATGGAGCGAAGTGAACTGGGTTCTGAACAATCCCGCTTTCCTCGGTCACCCGGTGGCAACGGCCGATGAGCAGGCTGTGATCTGGCAGTTGCTGCATCCGGACGCACAATATGGCTACGTGGTAGCTCCTGGCACCACTGGCGACGCGCTGGCTCTGTATCAAGCGGCCATTGCCAACGGTTCGAACTATTTCCCCGGCGTGGGCGGAGTGGTTGCGGTTCTGATGGCTCCGACAACTCCTTCCGGCAGCCCGACCTATCAGGGTTTCATCATTCCGATTCCGATTCCTTGCAGCGCGACGGGCAGTGCGACATTGACGAAGACCGTGAATGTGGGCGCAGCTGGCGCGAATGCGTTCCAGTTGGTGACCTACACCTACACGATCAAGAACACCGGTTCCACCACGTTGTCAAACCTCTCGATTGTGGATGACAACGGTACGCCGACCTATACCGGAGACGATGTCACAATCTCCATTCCTTCTACCACGACACTGGCGCCGGGTGCTTCTTATTCGGTGACAAGCACGGTTTATCTGCCGATCTCGTTGTTCTATCAAAGCGGCACGGAAGCGGCCTTCGATACCTTGATTCCGCAAGTGATTCCCGGTACGAGTGGCGGCATGCCTTTCTTGGAATTGACCTACCTGATTGACTCGGACGTTTCGGACAACACTTACGGCACGGGCGCTTCGGCGGGTTGGGCCGGCAATGGTGGACATACGTTTGATGAACTGGAAGCGGGCTACGCGCAATTTGCGCTTTATAACCCAAAGGGTACGTTGGTCTCGACGATTGTTGCTAACTACCTGAAGGGTGGCGCGAGCACGACGTCTGGTTACGCCGCGAACGATACGGCTTCTTTCGCTGGTTCTTACATTGGCGTTGATTCGACCTTGGCCGACAATCTGAACAACTTTCCGGTTGCCAACGACACGGTGAACTCGCCGAAGGCTGGCTCTGCCAACTGGGAAGTGAATTCCGCTTACAAAGTGTATGTGTACTCCGGTATCTTCGGTCTGACCGGTTTGTCGAATTTCGGTTCGGCGGTTGTGCAGAAGGATTACCTCGCGGCTACTGAGACTGGCTATAGCGGGAAATGCGGATCTGCCCGTTCGGCCACTTACACACCCTCAGTTTACGGCGCGGTTGTGAACAGCACGGCTTATTTCACCGCGCAAGTTTGCGGTTGCTCAACAGTAGTTTGCGCGAAGGCTTGCCTGAGCGTGAAGCTTTGCGGCGCGACACAGCCGACTTGCAACAATCCGAGCGGTCACCAGTGCCAAAACCCGGTGCATTGCTCTTGCACCTGCGCCCAGTGCCAAGCCGGTAACCACGGCAGCTGCACTGCCGCTAAAAAGTGCACGCCTCCGGTTTGCACTTGCACCTGCCCTCAGTGCAAAGCCGGTAACCATGCATCTTGTTCGCACGTCGGTTGCACCGATCCGACTTGCCATGCCAACAACTGCCACCACAATACTGTGATTTGCAGCATCAACAACGTGAAGACGGTTCGCTGCTGGTAGTTTCAGTCGCATAATCTGTCTGCTATAAAAAGCCCGGAGCAATCCGGGCTTTTTTTCGTTTTTGCGGCCGCCCGGACGTGAGCGTTCTACCATACGAATGTGAAAGCTCTTGTGAAGGCGCAAAGCGCTCCCGGACTGACTTTGATGGATGTGCCCGAACCGACCATCGGCATTAACGATGTGCTGATCCGGGTGACGCATACGGGAATTTGCGGGACCGATCTGCACATTTATGAGTGGGACGAGTGGGCGCGCGCCACGATTCCGGTGCCCATGGCGATCGGGCATGAATTTGTGGGAGAGATTGTAGAAGTTGGGTCGAATGTAAATGATTTCCATCCGGGCGAGGTGGTGAGCGGGGAGGGACATGTGGTGTGCGGACGCTGCCGCAATTGCCTGGCGGGACGGCGGCACTTATGCGCGCACACCAAGGGTGTGGGTGTGAATCGACCCGGCGCCTTTGCCGAGTACATTGCTCTGCCGATGAGCAACATTTGGCGGCACGAATCGACCGTGAACCGCGAGATTGCGGCGATTTTCGATCCCTTTGGCAATGCTGTTCACACCGCGCTGTCGTTTCCGGTTTTAGGGGAAGATGTCCTGATTGCCGGCGCAGGGCCCATTGGATTGATGGCGATTCCAGTGGTCAAGCATGCGGGGGCGCGCTTCGTGCTGGTGACCGACTTGAATCCCTACCGGCTGGATTTGGCACGCAAGATGGGCGCCACGCTGGCAGTTGATCCCCGCCAAACGCCGGTGGCGGAGGCCCAGAAGCAACTGGGAATGCGGGAAGGCTTCGATATCGGCTTGGAGATGTCGGGCAGTCCGGCGGCATTTCGCGAGATGCTGGGCAATATGAGCCATGGTGCGAAGATTGCGATGCTCGGCATTCCGGCGAAAGAGATGGCCATCGACTGGCGGCAGGTGATTTTCAACATGCTGACAATCAAAGGAATCTACGGGCGCGAGATGTATGAGACGTGGTACCAGATGACGGTGATGTTGGAATCAGGTCTGGATATTTCGCCGGTGATCACTCACCGCTTCGCCTATACGGACTTTGAGAAGGGCTTCGAGGCGATGCGTTCGGGCAACTCCGGCAAAGTGATTTTGAGCTGGCAGGTATGAAGACGAGTGTCTTCGACCTTTTCAAGATCGGCATAGGACCGTCGAGTTCCCATACGGTGGGGCCCATGCGGGCAGCGCGTGAATTTGCCGTCGGTCTGGAGCGAGAGGGCGTGCTTGGAAAAACCGCCAGCATTAAGACCGAGTTGTTCGGATCGCTCGCGTTGACGGGGCTGGGGCACGCCACCGACCGGGCGATCTTGTTAGGGCTGGCGGGCGAGAAGCCTGAAACGGTGAATCCGCAGGCGATTGAACAAATTGTTTTAGAGATTCGCACGGAAGAAGAGATTGCAGTTTTAGGAACGCGACGGATTCGCTTTATCGAAGCGCGGGATCTGGTCTTTCTGAATGATGAAGTGCTGCCCGCGCATCCGAACGGGATGCGATTCACGGCTTTCGATGCGGAGCGTGCGATGCTGTGCAGCGCGGTGTTTTACTCGATAGGCGGGGGATTTATTGTGCGCGAAAACTCGGCGGCCGACAGCACGGAAAAGGCTGACGCGCTACCCGTGCCAAACCCCTTTTCGAATGCGGCGGAACTGCTGGAATTGGGCCAACGGCGTGGCCTGCCGATATGGCGGATCATCCTAGAAAACGAATCTGCTTTGCGCCCGGAGCAGGAAGTGCGCGGACGCTTAGCGGGCATTTGGGCGGTGATGAACGAGTGCATCGAGCGGGGCTTAAAGACCGAAGGAATCTTGCCCGGCGGTTTGAAGGTGAGGCGCCGCGCGCCGCGAATCCTGGCCAGAATCCAAGCGCGTGCCAAGGGCGAGAGCGATCCATTGGTGGCCATGGACTGGGTGAACGCGTTTGCCATGGCGGTGAATGAGGAGAATGCGGCGGGAGGACGGGTGGTGACGGCTCCGACAAATGGGGCTGCGGGACTGGTGCCGGCGGTGGGGCGCTATTACCGTCAGTTTATTGCTGAGGCAAGTGATGAAGGATTATTGCGCTATCTGCTCACGGCGGGAGCTATCGGCATTCTTTATAAAGAGAACGCATCGATATCGGGCGCGGAGGTAGGATGCCAGGGCGAGGTGGGCGTGGCGTGTTCAATGGCCGCGGCTGGACTGGCGGGCGCGTTGAACGCATCGAACGATGAGGTGGAGCATGCGGCCGAAATCGGCATGGAGCATCATTTGGGCATGACGTGCGATCCGATTGGGGGCCTGGTGCAGATTCCCTGTATTGAACGCAATGCCATTGGCGCGGTGAAAGCGATCAACGCTTGCCGCATGGCGATGCAGGAGGGCGAGGGCCACAAGGTTTCGTTGGACCAGGTGATTCGCACGATGTACCAGACGGGACTCGATATGCAATCGAGGTATAAGGAAACCGCTTTGGCTGGGTTGGCGGTGAACGTGAAGGATTGCTAAGGATTTATGTATAAGAACGTAGCGGCGTTTCTGAATGAGAAGATCGCAGGCATTGAGCAAGCGGGCCTTTACAAGCGCGAGCGCGAGATGACCAGCGCCCAGCAAGCCGAGGTTGGCGTGGGCGGGAAGACGGGCGTGCTGAATCTGTGCGCGAACAATTATCTGGGCCTAGCCAATCATCCGGCGGTGGTGAACGCGGCGCGCGAGGCGTTAGACAAGTGGGGTTATGGGTTGGCGAGCGTGCGCTTCATTTGCGGTACACAGTCCATCCACAAAGAGCTGGAACGCAAGCTGAGCGCTTTCCTTGGGACTGAGGACACCATTCTTTACGGTTCGTGCTTTGATGCCAATGGCGGATTATTCGAAACGCTGCTCGAAGAAAACGACGCCGTAATTTCCGATGAACTCAATCACGCCAGCATTATTGACGGTATTCGTCTGTCGAAGGCTGCCCGCTTCCGTTATAAGAATGGCGATATGGCCGACCTGGAAGCGAAACTGCGCGAAGCCTCGACGGCGCGTCACAAACTGATCGCCACCGACGGCGTGTTTTCGATGGACGGCTACATTGCCAAGCTGCCCGAGATTTGCGATCTGGCGGACAAATATGACGCGATGGTAATGGTGGACGATTCGCACGCGGTAGGCTTCATGGGAAAAACGGGACGCGGGACGCATGAGCACCACGGAGTGATGAACCGGGTGGACATTATTACCGGGACATTGGGAAAAGCGCTCGGGGGGGCGAGCGGGGGCTACACCAGCGGGCGTAAGGAGATTATCGATTTGCTGCGCCAGCGTTCGAGACCTTACCTGTTTTCTAATTCGGTGGCTCCGCCGATTGTGGCGGCGTCGTTGAAGGTGCTTGACTTGATTGCGGAATCTACGGAATTGCGTGATCGTTTGTTTGCCAATGCGGACCGCTTTCGAGCGCACATGACCGCGAATGGATTTCAGTTACTGGCGGGAGAACATCCGATTATTCCGGTCATGTTCGGCGATGCCTTTAAGGCGGCGAAAATGGCGGAGGCTCTTTTAGGGAAGGGTGTTTATGTGGTGGGGTTCTCATATCCTGTTGTGCCGCAGGGCAAAGCGCGGATTCGCGTGCAGGTCTCAGCGGGCCATACAGCGGACGAGTTGGACTTTGCGGCCGCGCAGTTCTTAGCCGCCGAACAGGCGCAGGGCAAAGGCTAGGGTAGACCTGTTTCGGAAAAAAGTTTCAGGTTGGCTCGAAAAAAGGGGAAACGTTGCGATAGAGACGGCAGGGAGATTGAAGAAATGAACGTAGCGCAGCACGCAGAGCAGATACTGGCGGCATGGAAGAGAGCCGACGCGGCGAGTTTTGAAGAGGAACTCAACGATGCGATGCGGTGTTGCCAGCGCTCTGAGCCGGCGAACTATTTCGAAAGCGAACAACGGGAAGTGCTCGCTAGCGTGGTGGAGCGCCTGCGCCTAATACGCCCAGAGCGCAGCAACACAGGAAAAATGCAGAGCTATTGTACTCCCCAGAGTTTGCATGCCGGGTTTAGCTTGCTTGAGCATTTACGGCAGCGGGCTGCCGCTTGACATCTTTGAAGACACTATGAAGAAGTTGCCGCTCGATGGGAGGCAGTAGGGGAGGTTGGCGAGTGTTAAATTGCACCCACAAATGTTTCCCCATTTGGAATCGCGCCAGCGGATGATTTGTGATCGCCAATGATGCCGATGAGTAAGAAGGTAGCCTTATATGATCCATTTGACGCGCCTAAACCAAGCACCTCTGGTAGTCAATGCGGATCTAATTGAACATCTGGAGATGACGCCCGACACCGTCATTGTGCTGACGACCGGGCAAAAAATCCTAGTCCGCGAAACCGCCGACGAAATCATAGAAAAAGTAGTCCGCTTCCGCCGTAGCGTTTTGGAAGGGTTGCCGTGCGCCACGGCCTTAGCGAGCGTGACTACGCGTGCTCCCGGAATAGACGAAGGGCAGCATGGCCAATGATCAGGCAAAAGGCGTAGTGGCCAAACGAAAAGTCGATTTTGCCACGCTGGCTGGCTTGGTAATGGCTATCGGCGGGATCTTAGGGGGACTGATCCTCGAGGGCGGCCGATTCAGCGATGTTGCGCAGTACACGGCCGCTTTGATTGTGGGAGCGGGAACAGCAGGCGCGGTCATGGTGACCACCCCGCATGCGTTACTGCTTTCTGCGCTGCGGCGTCTGAAAGATGTATTGTGGGACAGTGCGCCCTCCAGAGCCGCCTTGATGGAGCAGCTGCTGCATTTTGCCCGTCAAGCGCGGCGATCGGGCATCGTTTCCTTGGAGGATCAGGCCAACGACATTACGGGCGATCTCTTTCTGAAAAAAGCATTGATGCTGGCGGTAGATGGTACCGACCTGCAAGATCTGCGGCGCATTATGGAACTGGAGATTGAAGCGACGGCTCGGCGCGGCGAGGCTGAAGCTAAGGTGTTTGAAACTGCGGGCGGATATGCGCCGACGATCGGCATTATTGGCGCGGTTCTCGGTTTGATTCAAGTGATGAAACATCTGGAAGATATGGAACGCGTTGGCCACGGAATTGCGACAGCGTTTGTGGCCACCGTTTATGGTGTGGCGCTGGCGAATTTGGTTTTGTTGCCGGCGGGTGCGAAGATCAAGGCTCGCTTGGAACAATCGCTCGAGGATATGGAACTGGTTCTCGAAGGGGTGATCGGCATTGCGGAAGGTATGAATCCAAAACTGCTCGAGAGCAAACTGGATGCGTTCTTGAAGGGCGAAACGCCGGTGGGCGCGCCGGCTGAAAAGGGCGCGTCTTCTCGCGCTGTACAGGAAGCCGGGAAGCAGCCGGTCGCCGCACCGTAAGGCCACCCGCATGGCGCGCCGTAAAGCAGCACCGAAAGAGAATCATGAGCGCTGGCTCGTATCCTACGCCGATTTGGTGACGCTGTTGTTCGCTTTTTTTGTGGTGATGTTTGCCTCCACCCAAACCGACCACACGCGGGCTAAGCAGATTTCGGAGGGTGTGGAGAAAGCACTCACCTCCGGTACAACGCCTCCCAAAATCGCGGCCATTCTGGGCGGGACTGTAGAAGACAAAGGCCGCGGCAATGCCATGCTGCACGGTCCGGCTCTGCCGCCACCGTCTAAAGCACAGCAAGACGAAATGAAGAGTTTGACCGCCGCCGCCGAACTTTTGCGCGATCGCTTACAGAAAGAGATAAAAGCCGGGGCGGTGGACGTTCGCGTGGAAGAACGCGGCGTCATTATTGGCCTCAATTCGGCGGTATTCTTTTCAACGGGGGAAGACACGATCGATCCCAGCGTCTATCCCACACTCAAGGGAGTCGCCGAGATTCTCAATCGCTTGCCCAACGCCCTCCGTCTCGAAGGACATACCGACTCCGTACCGATAAACACGCAGCGCTTTCCGAGTAATTGGGAACTGTCGGCTGCGCGCAGCATTGCAATGCTGCATTTTTTCAACGAGCGCTGTCAAGTGGCGGTTGAACGAATGGCGATCGTGGGGTACGCTGACACTTCCGCCATCGAGTCAAACGATACGGAGCAGGGACGCCGGCGTAACCGCCGCGTCGATATAGTTATTGTGAGCGAAACGCGATTAACCGCGGAACACCAGTCGAGTCACTAACTCTTAGACGGTTGACTGTTCGCTTCGCTGGTTATAGTTGAGTCGCCTTAGTCCCTAAGTCAATTTTGGCTTAGGGCATACCCTACCCTTTTGTTGCGCCTCCACTAAGGCGTTTGGCACACGGCGTGCTCTTAGGACCCGTGAGAAACCCGGCTATGAGCCCAACGAGGAAACGCCGGTAAAGGGAAAGAGCAACCATGATTTCACTTGTTACAAACGTAGACTCCCTCGATGCGCAACGTAATCTGAATATTGACAATCAATTTCAGAGCAATACCATTCAACAATTAACCTCCGGCTACCGGATTAACTCAAGCGGCGACGATGCGGCGGGATTGGCGATTGCGAACGGCTATCGGTCGAGCGTCGCGGAATTGAACCAAGGCGTGATGAATGCCAACGACGGCATCAGCCAACTGCAAATTGTTGACGGTGGGTTGAGCAATATTTCGACGATTTTGGATCGGCTGAAAACGCTAGCGACCGAATCGGCTTCGACGACGTTCACCGGCAGCCGAGCCACCCTGAACCAGGAATATTCGCAGCTCTTGACCGAAGTCTCGCGCCAGGCGGCGAACATCAATCTTAACGCCGGCGGCACCTTTAACAGTCTGCTGAGCGTCTACATCGGCGGCGCGACAGACCAGACGAACGCCAGTGTATCGGTGGATCTGAGCGGCACCAACAGCGCAGTGGATGCCACGAGTTTGGGATTAGCGGGAACGAATGTATTGGGCGGCGGCGGCGCAGCCATGGCCGGCAACACGCAGAACCTGACGACTGCCAACTCCACTTTCGTAGTAGGTACTTCGCCGGCCAACGATCAGACGTTCACATTTAATGTATTCTCGGGTGGGACGGCGCAAAGTGTGACTGCCACAGTACCAGCCACGTCGGGCGGATCCACTCTTACGAATGTCCTCAGCACCCTGAACAGTCAGTTGAACCAGTACGGCATCACGGCCGGGACCGACGGAAATGGAGCGCTGCAATTCACCGGCACCAATGCTTTCACAGTTGCTGATACTCCGGGCAGCGGTAGCAGTTTGCTCACCAATGAGAGCACGTTGAAGGGTGCCGATGTCTACACGCCTCCCGCAGCGAATAACGCCCTCACGATCACCAATGCCGGGGGCGCATCCGCTACGGTCACTTTTAAAGGTGGTGAAAGCGTGGCGCAGGCGATTAGCGAAATCAACGCGCAGTCCAGTGCTTTGGGCATTACCGCGGTGTTGAATACGCAAGGCACCGGCATTAACTTGGTCAGTGCCAGCGGAACTGTTTCGGCTGTCGGCAGCGTGGCGAACGTGGCCGGAATAGCTGGGACGACAGCGGTCACCTCCACTGCCGGTGGCGTTACGGACAACAGCGCAAACTACACACTCGATGGTGCCAGCACCTGGGTAGCCTCCACTGGCACCGAAACGATGCAATTTACCACCGCCAACGGCGATGCGACGGTAAATCTCGGAGGCGTGGCTTCACTCGGCGCCGCTATTACGGCAATCAATGCGCAAACCGCCAGCTTGGGTATCTACGCGGTTAAAAATGCCGCGGGCACGGGTATCTCGCTGCAGAGCAGCAACGGGTTTTCAATGACGGACACAAACTCGGTGGCGGCGCAAGGATTCTACGGAGCGAATACCACGACAACGGCCGCCAACGCCACCGCGCAGACACCGACAGCGGCCGTAACCGGCAATGCCACCGATGCGATTTCGGCCATCAATTCGGCCATCCAAACGCTGGGTTTGGTACAAGGCCGCGTAGGGGCGGGCGAGAATCTTCTTTCCTACGCAGTGAGTCTGGCGCAATCGCAAATATCGAGCTTTTCGGCGGCGGAATCCCAGATCCGCGACGCTGACGTGGCTGCGCAGGCGGCCAATCTTACAAAGGCGCAGGTGTTGACACAAACGTCAGTGGCAGCGCTGGCGCAGGCGAACTCGGAACCGCAGGCGATCCTGAAGCTCTTGCAAGGATAGGTGAGCGCATGGCTGGTTTTTTGACGGGGGTGTGCGGCTCAGTTCTAGGTCTGGCGGCCTTAATATTTTGCAAAAATCCTTCGCTTTTGCAGAAAAACTAGAATTTGGCCCAAAAGGTGCGAGATGTTCTGTGCAGGCCGAATAAAAGCCGTGAGGCGAAGGCCGGAAAAAAGGAAAAAGGAAAAGACAATGATTTCAATTCAAACTAACGTAGATTCGCTCATGGCACAGCAGAATTTGAATGTTGATAACCAGTTTCAAAGCAACACCATCCAACAATTAACCTCCGGCTACCGCATCAATTCCAGTGGTGACGACGCCGCCGGCCTAGCCATCGCCAATGGCTACCGTTCGAGCGTAGCGGAACTCAATCAGGGCGTGTTGAACGCCAACGACGGCACCAGCCAACTGCAAATTATTGACGGTGGATTGAGCAATATTTCGACGATTCTGGACCGTTTAAAGACGCTGGCCACCGAATCTGCCTCGTCCACCTTCACCGGCAGCCGCGCCACTCTGAATCAAGAGTATTCGGGGCTGCTGACAGAAATTAATCGCCAGGCGTCAAATATCAATTTGAATGCCGGCGGCTCCATGAACGCCAACTTGAGCGTTTACATTGGCGGCGCAACCCAGCAAGCCAACGCCTCGGTCAATATCGATCTGAGCGGCGCGGCGAACGCTGTTGATGCCACGAGCCTAGGCTTGGCGGGCAGCAATGTATTGGGCGGCGGCGGCGTTGGCCTGGCCGGAAACACCGAAAACCTTACCACGCCGGACGCGACCTTTGTTGTCGGAACCGCGGCTGCCAACGACCAATCGTTCAGCTTCAACGTATTCTCGGGCGGCTCGGCACAAAGTGTGACCGCGACAGTGACTGCTACCGCCGGGGGGTCTAGCCTTTCTAGCGTGCTGAGCAGCTTGAACGGTCAGTTGAACAAGTACGGTATCACCGCCGGAACCGATCAGAATGGCGCACTGCAATTCAGCGGTACGAATGCTTTCACGGTGAACGACGCGGGCGCGTCCACAGGCACGAATCTCCTCACGAATGAAAGCACGATCAAAGGGTCGGACGTCTTCAGCTCGCCAACCGCTAACTCAACTCTGACCTTGGCAAACGCCGGGGGAGCCTCGGCGACTGTCACTTTTAAAGGGGGCGAAAGCCTGACGCAGGCGATCAGCGCGATCAACGCGCAGTCAACCGCCTTGGGTATTACAGCGGTGGCAAACTCGCAAGGTACTGGCATTAATTTAGTCAGTGCCACGGCAGGCTTTACGGTTACACCGAGTGTAGCGAATACGGCTGGGTTTGCCGGTACTTCCGCTATTACTTCCAGCAAGGGCGGCGGGTCCGACAATACTTCCAACTACTCACTCGACGGCGCCAGCACGTGGGTGGCATCGACCGGAACCGAAACCATGCAGTTCAGCACGAGCGCTGGAGATGCAACAGTGAGCCTGGGAAGCGTTAGCACGCTGAGCGGGGCTATATCCGCCATTAACGCTCAAACCGCCAGCCTTGGCATTTATGCGGTGGAAAATTCCGCAGGCACGGGAATTTCACTGCAAAGTGCGAACACCTTCTCCATGACAGACACTAACAGTGTGGCGGCTCAGGGCTTTTATGGCGCCAACACTACGACTTCTGCTCTGACTGCCTCTGCGCAGGCTCCCACCACCGCCGTCACCGGCAATGCAACGGACGCCATCTCGGCCATCAATTCAGCCATCGCCCAACTCGGCTTGGTGCAAGGAAGCGTTGGCGCGGGCGAAAACAAACTTAGCTACGCGACTAACCTGGCACAGTCGCAGATCAGCAGCTACTCGGCCGCCGAGAGCCAAATCCGCGATGCCAACATCGCTGCCGAAGCGGCCAACTTAACCAAGGCCCAAGTACTCACACAAACCTCGGTGGCGGCACTGGCGCAAGCCAACTCCGAACCGCAGTCGATTCTGAAGTTGCTCCAATAAAGCTAACTTTTAACCCCTAACCTAGCGGGGCCGGCCACGCCAAAGCGCTCCGGTCCCGCTATTGATTTGGATTCGATATGTCCACCAGTTCAACCAGCAGCAGTAGTAGTAGCGCGACCACCACCCCGGGCTTTACGGGCACGAGTACATACGCCAGCCAGCTCCAAACCGTCATCACGCGCTCAGTGGCTATTGCCTCCATGCCTATTACTCAGTTGCAGAATGATGAAGACACGCTGACCAGCCAGCAATCTGAGTTACAAACGCTGGGCACCGACTTCTCGAATTTGCAAAGCGCCTTTAGTGCGGTCGATTCGGCCGCCAGTTCCGGTTCCATGGCGGCCACGGTTGACGCGACGACTGTGGCGAGCGCTGCAGTGACAACCGGAGCGCTGGCGGGGACTTACTCGGTTGACATTTCCAGTATGGGTTCGCTGGCCACGGCATTAAGTAACTCATCATTGCCTACAGTGTCAGACCCTACCGTTGGAAATATCTCTACTAGTTCGGCTTTCACGCTCACCGTCAACGGAAATAACTACACGCTTAAACCGACGGCCGACAATCTTAACGGCCTGGTGAACGCTATTAATTCCAGCGGCGCCAAGGTGCAGGCCACAGTGGTCAATGTGGGTGGCTCAACTTCTCCCAGCTATGAGTTGTCCATTCAAGGAACGCAGTACGCGCCTACTACGATTCAACTGAACGATGGCACTCAGAATCTGATGAGCACTTTGACAAATGGCGCTTATGTCACGTATCAGGTGAATGGCGAACCCGCTACCACGCCGGCCACCAGCACTTCTCGGACGCTGGATATCTCGACTGGGCTAACGGTAACGGCTTTGTCCACGGGCACCGCCAATGTGACAGTGGCCCAAAATATCGATGGCGTCTCAAGCGCGCTTTCATCGCTGGTGACCAGCTTTAACGCCGCTTCGAATGAGCTAACGAACAACCGCGGGCAAAACGGAGGCGCACTGTCCGGAGATTCCATCGTTGGGCAGTTGAGCAATCTTTTGCAAAGCCTCGGCAATTATTCGAGCGGCACCGGCAGCGTCAATTCCCTCGCTGCCATAGGCTTGACTTACGACCAAAATGGTCAATTGGACTTTGATCAGTCCACCTTTGACGCCGCGGCTAGTTCTTCGCCCTCTGACGTGATGAATTTTCTGGGATCGGAGAGCTCTCTGTCGGGCTTCCTGGGCGCCGCGAGCCAAGCCATGACACAAGCGGTTGATCCAACGAGCGGCATCATTACCACCGAGATTGACGCCGTAGGCACGTCGGTCACCAATCTTACAACGCAAATCTCCAACGATCAGGACCGAGTAAATCAGCTTCAGACGAGTTTAACGGCACAGATGGCCTCCGCCGACGCTGCCATCGCATCCCTGCAGAGTCAGGAGACGCAAATTACAGATTTGTTTGCCGCCGAAACGACGGAGTCGCAGTCGCTAAACGGCAGCTAGTTTTGTCTGATTATGCCCGAAAAAAATTGCGAATCGCTGCATACCGATATCCGTAAAGCGCTCGACGCTGGGGACTTTGACACCGTGCGGCAATTGAGCAGCGCGCTGGGTCAGGCGATCATCCGGGAAGCCAAGGCTGCCGCTCCCGGCGAACGTAAAGGGTTGGTTGAAGAACAACTCAGTCGTCTCAGGGAACATATGAGCCTCGCGCGGGTGCTCCGTGCACACGTTGCTAACCATCTGCAGGCCAACAGCGCGGTTTCTCTTTATCATCAGTCGACCAGTCGCGGCCATTCCTGGCGCTTCGACGCCTGAAGGGTAACGCGCTCATGGAACCGCGTCAAATTCTTGATAACCCGTCAAGAAAGTGGCACTGGACTTCTCTCCCTGGTCTGCCGCTTCCGGCCTATTCCCCACACTTCTAGCTTTCCGCAATATGGCCTTTGACTTGCAATGTTTCTACTGCAAGCCATGCTCGATCCAGTTTCAACACAATTAGACCGTTATATGACGCTCGTCAGCCAGCGGCAAAAATTGGTTGCTTCCAATATTGCGAACGCCGATACGCCTGGTTATAAGACCCAAGATTTCGATTTTGAAGCGCAGTTGCATGCCGCACTTCAAGCGTCGTCCGATACCACGCCCGCTTCACCTACTTCCAGTCCAGTTCCCGGCCTACGTGTGAAGAATGACGGAAATAATGTCGATTTAGACCGCGAGGCCCGTTTGCTTTCGGAAAATGCTTTGCGGTTTAGTATGGCGACCAATTTTCTGCGTTCCCAACTCAAGGATATCCGCACGGCCATCTCGGGTGGTACGCAATGAGCTTATTTAACTCTCTTTCCGTGAGCGCGTCTGGTATGACCGCGCAACGACAACGCGCCGAAGTGCTGGTGGAGAACATTGCCAACGCCGATACTACGCGCACCGCGAATGGCGGCCCGTACCGTCGGCAGGATGTGGTTTTTGAAGCGCAATCCGTATCGCAGCCTTTCTCTTCCGTGTTTCAATCGCAGATGGATAATCAGCCGCAAGGCGTCGCCATCAGTCAGATGGTGGTGGATCAATCCGAACCGGACCGGCGCTACCTGCCTGGTCATCCGGATGCCGATAAAGATGGTTACGTTTCGTTCCCTAAGATGAACCCGGCGGAAGATATGGTCGATCTTATGGGCGCTTCACGTTCTTATCAGGCCAATGTATCCGCTATTTCCGCCGTGAAAGAAATGATTAGCCGATCTATGGATTTATTCCGTTAGGTAGTATTTATGGCCGCACCTATTGCTCCCATTTCGCTCCCGCGTCCGATCGAGCAGATTGCTATGCCCGGCGCCGGCGTTGCTCCCGCGACGGGGTTTCATCAGGTTCTGTCCAGTGCGTTGTCACAGGTGGCGCAGTCTCGCGCCGAGGCAGATAATGCAGTATCTAATTATCTGGCGGGCGGGAATCAGGAACTGCACTCAACGATTTTGGCAACGCAAAATGCCTCGCTGAATTTTGAACTGCTCCTGCAAGTGCGCAACAAAGTGGTCTCAGCCTATGACGAAATCATGAAGATGCAGATCTGACTGACGGGCCGGAGCCGAATATGCAGTGCCCAGATATGAAGTAGCAACTAACAAGTAATGGATCAGCTCAAAAAACTTTTTGCCTCACTCAGCCTCACCCAGAAAATCGGGCTGGCTGCCGTGTTGGTGGCCGTCGCAGCGGGGATTCCGCTTTTCACGCGCTGGCAGCATGAACGCGAATTCAAGCCGCTCTTCACCAATATGGCCCCCGAGGATGCGGCCGCCGTGGTCACCAAGCTCAAGGAAAGCGGCGTTGAGCACCGCTTGACCGAGAATGGCACGACGGTGCTGGTTTCCTCTGAAAAAGTAGACGATGCCCGCATTGACTTGGCTGGCGCCGGTTTACCAAAGTCTGGCCGCATCGGGTTTGAGTTGTTCGACAAAACGAATCTGGGCGTCACCGATTTCGGTGAAAAAGTGAACTACAGGCGCGCCCTCGAAGGCGAATTAGAACGCTCAATTAAAGCCATCAACGCCATCGAATCGGCTCGCGTCCACATTACTTTCCCCAAAGATTCGGTGTTCCTCGACTCCCGTGAGCCCGCCAAGGCCAGCGTCTTGGTGAAACTGCGGACCGGAGCCGTCTTAAATCCACAGAACGTAATTGCGATCAGCAACCTGATCGGTAGCGCGGTCGAGGGTCTCTCGCCCGATGCCGTCTCTGTCGTCGATATGAACGGTACCCTGCTCAGCAAGCGCAAGAGGCAGGGCGACGGCGCCGATTCCGAAGATGCCTTGCTCGACTACCGGCATCAGGTGGAAAAAGACCTAACAGCGAAGGTCGAAGCTACTCTTGAGCCGCTTCTTGGCGAGGCGCGATTTCGCGTAGGCGTTTCTGCCGATTGCGACATTTCGACTAGCGAACAAACGGATGAAACCTACGATCCAACACGCTCGGTCATGTCCACTTCCCAGAAGACGGAGGACGTTTCGAACAATACCCAGCCGGGCGGCGTCCCTGGCACGCCTTCCAATCTTCCGCGCTCAACCATCAAACCGCTCGGCATAGGCGCTTCCAGCGGCACCTCGCGCCGTACCGAAAGTATGGCCTTTGAAACCTCAAGGAGCGTTCGGCAAGTCAAGATGCCGCGTGGCACCATCCGCCGGATCTCGGCGGCTGTTCTCCTCGATCAAGATCTCGTCTGGCAGGGGCAGGGTGCCCAGCGCAAGAATGTTCTCGCGCCACCAACGCCTGAAAGAATCAAAGCAATTCACGATATCGTGGCCGGTGTCCTTGGTATTCAGACCGAGCGCGGCGATCAAGTCGTCATCGAGAGCTTGCCCTTTGAACAAACGCTCGCCCAGGAAGAGACCGCCAATGCCGCCGCTGCGGCAACGGCCAATGCCAAACCTGGTAAGGCCGCGCCGCAGCCGCCTTACGCCAAATTGCTGGCTGATCGGCGCGTGCAAATTGGTGCCGGAGTCGGCGTCTTACTGCTGATTGCCGCGCTCGTGTTCCTCATGGGTCGCAAAAAGAAAGCGGCAAAAGTCGAGCTCGAACAGGCCGCAGCCGCGCTCCCCGCCGCCGGCGTAGAGGGTTCGAACAGCGCTACCGCGCCGGCCAAAGACGGCGCCGCCGCGCGGTCACCAAATCGCCGGGCCTGAGGCTTCCGCTCATCCGGAAACCACCGAAGCCATTGCTCACAAACCGAGGCTGGCGCTCCCGGAAATGGACAGCGCCACCAAGATTCTGCTGCAGCAGATTCAAGACCATGTAGCCAAAGATCCGGCTTTCGCTGCCGGCGTCGTGCGCGGCTGGATGGAGGAAGAATAAGTGATTCGCCGCATCACCGATAAGACGCTGACCGTCGAAACCGTCGTCTGGCCTGGGCGTGAAAAAAATTTGTCGACGACGGGCAAGCCGGTGGCGCATATTGCCGCGCCGGTGCTGAAAGAACTGAGCCCTGGCAAACCGCCTCCAAAAGCCGAGGCGAGTGCCCCCGATTCAGCTGAGTACGAGCGGCGTTTGGCTGAACTGGAGCGTCTGCGGCAATTGGAAAAAGTGGAAGCGCATCACCGCGGTGTCGAAGACGGCCTGCGGCGTGGACGCGAAGAAGCGGCCGCTGAAGTTAAGAAATCGTTTGACCAAGTCGCGCACGCGCTAGAGGAGATTTCCAGAATTAAGCGCAAACTCCGCCTGGATGCCGAACAAGAACTGGTAAAGCTTTCCCTCGCCGTCGCGCGCCGCATTCTGTACCGCGAGCTATCCACCGATCCTGCTTCCATCGAAGGGATTGTTCACGCCGCCCTCCAAAAATTACAACAGCGCGAAGCCTCAAAGGTCCGCGTCTGGCCGGCCGCCGTGCCCGCCGTGCGTACCGCTTTGGAACGCATTGGTTCCCGATCTGGTATTGAGATCGTCGCCGATCCTGGGCTCGCCACCGGCGCCCTCTTGTTTGAGACCTCGCTTGGCGACCTTGATGCCTCCATTGATACCCAACTACAGGAGATTCAGCGCGGTTTTGCCGACCGCCTGGCTATTCGATGAGCACGCCCGCCATTCTCTCTGAACCTGCCATCAACCTGGCGCCATATCTCGCTTCCTTGAAGGAGTGCGATCTTTTGCGCTGGCGCGGGGTCGTTAGTGATGTCACCGGCTTCCTGATCGAATCAAAGGGCCCTGCCTCTCCCATCGGGGGGTTCTGTGAAATACAGACCACCAATGGCCGCACCATTCGTACCCAGGTGGCCGGTTTCCGCAATGGCCGCGTCCTCTCCATTCCGCTGGAGGAAATTGACGGTCTCGAAGCGGGCGATCCTATCTTTGCGCGCTCGGACGATGCGCAAGTCAGTGTCTCTCCAGCCCTTCTAGGCCGTGTACTGGACGGCTTCGGTAAGCCAATGGACGGTGGCCCGCCCATTGAACCCGTCGCCAAGTATGACCTCTTCGCCACGCCGCCGGGACCGCTCGAACGTGAACACATCAAAATCCCGCTCGTCACCGGCATTCGCGCCATCGATGGCCTCTTGCCTTGCGGCCTCGGGCAACGCATCGGCCTCTTTGGCGGCAGCGGCGTCGGCAAAAGTACTCTGCTCGGAGCCATGTCCCGTCACAACTCCGCCGATGTCACCGTCATCGCTCTCATCGGCGAACGTAACCGCGAAGTGCGTGGCTTCCTCGAAGAGGAACTCGGGCCGGAGGGTATGAAACGCTCCGTTGTTGTTGTGGCCACTTCCGACCGCCCGGCACCGTTACGCGTCCGCGCCTGCTTTGTCGCGCTCGCTGTCGCCGAATACTTCCGCGATCAGGGTAAGAACGTCCTGCTGGTCATGGATTCCGTCACCCGCCTCGCCATGGCCCAGCGCGAGATCGGCCTGGCAGCCGGCGAACCACCCAGCCAAAAAGGCTACACCCCTTCCGTATTTGCCATTCTGCCCAAGATGTTTGAACGCGCCGGAAATTTTAAGCGCGGCAGCATTACCGGCTTCTTCACCGTGCTCGTTGAAGGCGACGATCTGAACGAACCCATCACCGACGCCGCGCGCGGCATCCTCGATGGTCATATCGTTCTATCGCGTCGCTTAGGCGCTGCCGGCCACTACCCCGCCATCGACGTGCTCAGTTCCATTTCCCGTGTCGCCTCGCACGTCGCCCCACCCGAACATCTCAAGGCTGCCGGCAAATTGCGCGAGGCGCTCGCCAGCTATCAGCAGTCGGAAGATCTAATCTCCCTGGGCGCTTATGTTGCCGGCACCAATGCCAAACTCGACGCTAGTATCCGCGCACGTGAGCGCATGATGAACTTCCTGCGTCAGCGTCCGGAAGAAACAAACCCGCTACCAGCGACTGTCAGCGCCATGACGGAGATTGCCGCCGCGCTCTAACATGCAGAAATTTCGTTTCCGTCTTGATTCCGTTCTGCGCCTGCGTGCCATGCGTCTCGCCACCGAGCGCGATAAGTTGCGGCAGGCTCTCGCCGAAGTTTCGCGTCTGGAACAAGCCATGGCCGCACTCGCCGCGGAGCGCGCCGCAGCCATCGAGTTCGTAAAAAACGAGCCGGGCGTAGGAAATACGGAGCTGCATACTCTCTCCGCCTACCTGCTCGCCTACGAAGCTCGTCTTGCCGGACTACGGAAGAATCTGGAAGTGGCGCGCCTGCGCGCCGCCGAACAGACTAAGCGTGTGGTCGTCGCCGACCGTGACGAACGCCTTCTGATCAAGCTGAAGGAAAAGCAACGCGCCGAATGGCAGGTCGAAGCCGATCATGAATTGGAGGTTTTGGCCCAGGAATCCTGGAACGCTGTCCACTTTGAACGCGATTCCTAATCCTTTTTTGCCTTTATACCGCCCGCATCTTCCCGAACTGGCAAAAATTTGCCTCTGCCCCCTCAATCTTTTGCCACTTTGCACCGATAAGTCTCCCGAGATCAATCGTGCGAACTAACCTACTTTGGATTGGCCCCGATCCCGCTGTCATGGATGCCAGTGTGCGGGCGGCGCTCCGCAATACCGATATTGTGGCCGAAAGCTCCTTGGCCATCGCCTGTGACCGGCTGCGCACCGGCAATTGTGACGCCGCCGTCTTAAGCCTCGCTGCCCTCGATGCCACAGGCGAGGAAGCCCTCGGTGCGCTTTTCCGTTCGGCGCCCCATCTTCCCGTAATCGTCCATCACCGCACCGGCAACATTAACGATGTGATCCAGCTAACCCGGCAGGGCGCCTTTCACGTGATCCTCGGTGAGGTTGATCCCGAAACACTCGCCGATGCCGCTGCCAGTGCCGCTCGCCAGTCTCAACTCATCCCACAAGTGGTGCAAACCGCCCCTTGGCGTCATTTCCTGATCGGTCAAAGTCGCTCCATGCTGCAGATCTGCGAAATTATTCAACTAGTCGCCGCCAAGCGCTGTACCATCCTCATCAGCGGCGAAACCGGGACCGGCAAGGAAGTCATTGCCAAAGCGATACACGCCGCCAGCACGCGCGCCTCTCAGTCTATGGTTTCGGTTAATTGCACCGCTTTACCCGCCACGCTCATTGAAGCGGAACTCTTCGGCCACGCTAAAGGCGCTTTCACCGGCGCGATTTCCAGCCGCGTCGGCCGTTTTGAACAAGCGAATCGGAGTTCCTTGTTCCTCGACGAAATTGGCGACTTGCCCTTGGAAGCGCAAGCCAAAATTCTGCGCGTTTTGCAAGAACAAGAATTTCAGCGCGTTGGCAGTTCTGAAACCGTCCGCGTCGATGTCCGCGTCATCGCCGCCTCCAATGTCGATCTAGAACAAGCCGTCCGCGAACGCCGTTTTCGCGAAGACCTTTACTATCGGCTCAATGTCGTCCCCATCCATCTCCCGGCCTTACGCGACCGGCGCGACGATATTCCGCTTCTACTGCAGCATTTTCTCGATAAAATTCGCGCCGCTGAAAACGCCGAGCCCAAACAAATCAGTCCAGAGGCCATCGATTGCCTGCAACAGCTTCCTTGGCCAGGCAACATCCGCCAGTTGGAACACGCCGTGCAAATGGCCTTCGCTTTGAGTGGCGATCGCCGCGTCTTGGGCCCGAACGATTTTCTGGTCCGGCGTCCTGTGCCCTCGCCACGCCCCAGCGAGCCCACTGTCGCTACCACACCCCTCATTCAACTTCCCCAGGAAGGCCTCAATTTCGATGAAGTCGTTGGCAGCTTCGAATTGTCGCTACTCAATCAAGCCTTAACCGCGTCCGGCGGCAACAAAGCTCGCGCGGCGGACCTCCTGAAAATTAAGCGCACCACTCTGCTTGCCAAGATGAAGAGCCTCGCCCATGCAGCCGGCGTTGGCGTTAGCGTCGATCTCGCCGACTAATTTTCTTTGCACTAACTTCTTTCACTCGCCGCTCGCGTTAGAGTAGAAGAAGTCGCCGCTGGAAGTAACTGCGATTCGCTCGATGCCAGCTGGCTATTTCACCCCGCCCGTGATTTCGACCGGTTGGGCCTGAGGAAGGGAAGCAGTTGAATCGCGACATCTTAGTTGTTGAAGACAATCCTGCCGATGTGCGTCTCATGCAAGAAGCGTTGCGCACTCTCGAACCCGCCGTCACCGTTCACACCACATCCGATAGCGAAGATGCTTTATGTTTTCTGCGCGCCGAAGGCAAGCATCTCTCCGCTCCTCGCCCCCGCCTCGTTTTCCTCGATTTCAACCTTCCGCGCGGTGGTTCGCTCGACCTCCTGCGCCAAATGAAGGCCGATCCCGCCCTGCGCCTTATTCCCGTCGCCATCCTTACCTCGTCTGATTCCGAAAAAGACATCACTGAGGCGTACGACCACCACGCTAACTGTTACCTCACGAAAGCGCCCGACCTCGACGGTTTTTTTCAGATCATCCGCTGGGCCGCCTATTTTTGGCTGGACATCGCCACTCCTCCGCCCGCTGCCGCAGAGCCTATCGATCCGCTTGCTTTCACCGTCGGGCTTTGAAATAATCACGCTCGACATGTCTTCCGCGTTTTCCCGCCGCACTTTCGCGCGGACACTCGGTGCTTCCGCGCTCGTCAGTGCCGCCCCCGCCTCAGCCCAAACCGCTTCTCGCGCCAATCCGGAGTTCTCTTGGCCGCTGACCGAATCCGCCACCACGCCCAAGCTATGCCTGGGTATCAGCCAGCTTGATCTCGTCGGTCTGCGCAAAGTTAAACAACTAGGTGTGGATCACGTCCTGCGCGGCGGTCCCAGTGTCCTCCCCTGGCGCGAAGCCGAGCTCCGTTCCATCATGGCTACCGTCAAAGCCGCCGGCCTTTCTCTCTCGAACCTCATGATCGGTGGTTTTCCCAACGCCATTTACGGCCGTCCTGGGCGCGACGAAGAAATTGACAAGGTCCAGCAATCCATCCGCGCCGCAGGCCGCGCCGGATTGCCCGTTGTCGAATACAACTTTTATGCCCACCGCGCCATGGAAGGCTATTACGCCGAACCGGGCCGCTCCGGTGCCGGCTACACCGCTTTCGACTACGCTCGCATGAGAGATCTTCCCCCTTTGCCCAACGAGGGCGCTCATTCTCTCGACGAAATGTGGGCCAACATCACTTACTTTTTGAAAGCCATCGTTCCTGTCGCCGCGGAATCCAACGTCCGTCTCGCCCTTCACCCTAACGATCCGCCCGCGCCGCTCAGTCGCGCTTCCCAGCAAATCATGGGCACCCTTGCCGGTTGGAAGAAGTTAGTTGACATCGTACCCAGCCCATACAACGGCATTACCTTCGATTGCGGTGTCACCCGCGAAATGGGCGAGAACCCTGTCGAAGTCTGCCGCTACTTTATGCAGCGCGATTGCATCAATCACGTCCACTTCCGCAACGTGCGCGTCCGCAAGCCCTACGAAGATTACGCCGAAGTCTTTATTGACGAAGGTCAAGTCGATATGTTCGGCGTCATGCGAGCTCTCGTCAACGGCAAATACCCCCGGCTCATCTATCCCGAACACCCGCGTGCGCTCGATGTCGATCAAGATGAAAACGCCAACACATCCGCCATGTTTAAATCTACCTATCCCGGCGGAGGTTCCTATGCCGGATACGCCTTTAGCGTCGGCTACGCTCGCGCCATGCTGCAGGTCGCTCTGGAAATTTGATACCTCGGTTCAACCGTTTGGCCGGAAGAACATCTGAAACCCAGCGCTGCTCAGAACCTAAGCCCCTTAAGACCCTTCTTGTAATCTTTGTTCTCGCTGAGCGTTCCGAAGAACGCCGTCAGCTCGCCAAAATCCATCTTCTCCGGGTCAATCCGGTATTGATTGAAATCCCACACATCGCTAATGTCCAAACATCGCGCAAAATCTCGGCCTGCGTGTGAGCCCTCCAAGATGCCGAACAATTGCGCAACCACCGCCGAACCTGTTTTGGTTGCTTGATACCGCTCGGCCGCATAATTCAGATGCGGCGCCAGTTCCGGCTTGTATCGTCCTAGCGCCCAAATCTCCGCAAAAAGTGGCATTTGCTAAGGCGCGTAAGTGGGTACGAAGAGAAATTGAAAGCCGAATCTCTGCAGATGCTCTAGCCGCTCCAGCTCTTCCTGAAGGACCCGCTCCAAACATCAAACGTATCGAACAAAGCCCGCAGGCTCGCGAAATCAATCTTGTTCCCATCGATCTTGTGCTGACTAAAATCCCACGCATCCGTAATTCCGAGCCCGCGTGCGATCGGCTCCCGGTCACGCTCCTCTTGGATCACTAACAATCGCGTCGTCACCGGCTGCCCGGCTTGGTGGATTCGTAAAAATTTGCCGGATAATCTAGACAATGGGCCACCTCCGGCGCATACGCACCCCACGCTAAACCGCGCCAAATAGCTCTCGACTGCCGCTACGCAACGCTTGGCAATCCTGCCAGTGCCATCGCCAACTCGTTCTCGCTATAACTTGAGTCCGTCAACTTGCCTTCTTTGTAATCCATGTAAGCCTGCATATCGAAATGCCCGTGCCCGCATAAATTGAACAGAATGACCCGCGCCTTGCCATCGCGTTTCGCATCTAGTGCTTCGTCAATCGCTCCGCGTACCGCATGGTTCGCTTCCGGAGCCGGCAAAATTCCCTCCGCTTTCGCAAATTGCAAACCCGCTTCAAAACATGCCAGTTGATGATACGCCTTCGCTTCGATCAGTCCCAGCTCTTTAATGTGGCTCACCAGCGGCGCCATTCCGTGATACCGCAGTCCGCCCGCGTGGAATCCAGGCGGCGTAAAAGTCGAACCGAGCGTATGCATCTTTGTCAACGGCGTCAAATGACCTGTGTCGCCAAAATCGTACGCATACTTGCCGCGCGTCAAACTGGGGCAAGCCGCTGGTTCCACCGCCACGATCCGCCGCTTTTTGCCGCCGCGCAATTGTTGCCCCAGAAACGGAAAAACAATCCCCGCAAAATTAGAGCCGCCGCCCGTGCAGCCCACCAGCACATCCGGATCATCGCCGGCCATTTCTAGCTGCGCCATCGCTTCCTGGCCAATCACCGTCTGATGCAGCAGCACATGATTCAAAACCGAACCCAGCGCATACTTGGTATCGTCGCGCTGCGCCGCCATCTCCACCGCTTCCGAAATTGCAATCCCCAAACTGCCCGGATGATCCGCGCGCTGCGCTAAGATTGCCCGCCCCGCATTCGTTTCGTTCGAAGGCGACGCCACGCAGCGTGCTCCATACGCTTCCATGAAAGCCCGCCGGTACGGCTTCTGATTGTAAGAAACCCGCACCATGTATATGTCGATTTCTATGCCAAACAACGCGCCCGCAAACGCCAGCGATGATCCCCACTGTCCGGCTCCCGTTTCCGTGGTGATCCGCTTAACGCCTGCTTCCTTGTTGTAAAACGCCTGCGCCACCGCCGTGTTCGGCTTGTGGCTGCCCGCCGGACTCACCCCTTCGTACTTGTAGTAAATTCGTGCCGGCGTATCCAGCGCCTTCTCTAACCGCCTCGCCCGGAACAAGGGCGTGGGGCGCCATTGCCGGTACACATCGCGCACCGGACTTGGAATCTCAATCTCCCGCTCGCTCGAAACTTCCTGCGCGATGAGCGACATCGGAAACAAAGGCGACAAATCATCCGGACCCACCGGCTGCTTCGTGCCGGGGTGCAGAACAGGTGGCGGCGGAGACGGCAAGTCCGCCACCACGTTGTACCAGAACTTCGGAATTCTGTCTTCAGTGAGCAAGTATTTTACGGTTTCATCCATACGAAGCTGTTGAGTCTATCACTGTGCCCAATCAAAACGGCGCCGGTGTCTTGCCACCCCGGCGCCGCTTTTTTTAAACAATCTACGCTTCGCTAACCTGCGCACCTGTATCTGACCAAGCCGCCCAACAACGGGCCCCCGCTGAGAACCAAAGCCACTGTCACTGGTTTAGGTGACGGTGTTACCGAAACATCATCAGCAAAAACTCACGGCAAATGTTCGCGGACGCCGCTCGCCGATCAACTGCTTCGTCGAAGTTGTTAAGTCCGTTGACTTTAGTACTGCAACACCACTAGTACTAAACCGGAATACCGCTATGCGCATACTTCTGTTACACTAGGCGGCAGTCCAAGTTTATCTATGCTTTAGGTGTGTCCTCCCCGCACAGGGGCGTGGCCTATTCATCGGCTGCATTTTCCGTAGTACGTTCCGGTTTCTGTCTCAACAAGTTTTATTTAATTTACGCAATTCGTTCAATTCTGAGCATTGGAGATATGGTGATGGCAAAGCGTGGTTTTGATTTTCGTACAGCCAGTCTGATCGCTGCGATGATATTCGTCGTCAGCGCGGGCGCGGCCCAGACTATCGAGCAAAATAAAGACAACATGGTGACGCTGCACGGCAATACGCGTCCGGAAGCGAATGCCGAAAATGATCGCGGTCGGCTTGATGATTCCTACCCCATCGATCACATGCTTCTTCTACTCCAACGTTCTCCCGAACGCGAAGCGGCGTTAGTGACCATGATTGACCAACTCCATAACCCCAAATCGACCAATTTCCACCACTGGATGACGCCCGAACAGTTCGGCCAGAACTATGGTGTGGCCCAATCTGACGTTCAGAAAGTCACCCAGTGGCTGATATTTCATGGCTTTACCGTCAATAGCGTCTATCCGAACCGCATGCTGGTCGATTTCTCCGGCACTTCTGGCCAGGTTCGCGAAAGCTTCCGCACCGAGATTCATCGGCTTTCCGTCAATGGCGAAAGCCACATTTCGAACATGAGCGATCCCGAAATTCCGGCCGAACTAGCCAACGTCGTACGCGGCGTCGTTTCATTGAATGACTTTAGACCGCGCCAAATGGCAAAGCGCGTCCTCAAACGCCCGGGCACGCAGTACACAATCGGTCCGGATTGCGGCTTCCTGACCGGTCTCCGCGACGCTTCGACGAATTGCGAAGCCCTTATGCCCGCCGATCTCGAAACTATTTATAACATCAATCCGCTCTTCAGCGCCGGGATCACTGGCAAAGGCCAAACCATCGTCGTCATTGAAGATGAGGATGCCTACAGTCTTGGAGACTGGAGTACCTTCCGCAAAGTAGGCGGTTTGGCGCGTGCTTATCCATACGGTTCTATCAGCCAGACTCACCCCGCACCGCCCAGCGGCACCAACAACTGTATTGATCCTGGCGACCTGAGCGACGGTACCGACGACGAGGTCGCCATCGACATGGAATGGGCCTCCGCCTCCGCGCCGAACGCGGCCATTCAAGTCGCCGTCTGTAAAGACTCCGGTGCCACTTTTGGCGGTCTGATCGCTCTGGAAAATCTTCTCAACGCTCCGGGTGCCAACACCACTGGCCCGGCTATTGTGAGCATTAGTTACGGCGAGTCAGAGTCCCAGAACGGCGCAACGCAAAACATCGCTTACTACAACACTTATCAGCAGGGTGTCGCAGAGGGCGTATCGATTTTCGTGTCGTCAGGCGATGAAGGGCCTGCCAGTTCCAACGCTAATGGCGCAGACGCCACTCGAGGCATTACCGTCAGCGGCTTCACATCCACCCCCTACAACATCTCCGTCGGTGGTACCGATTTTGGGGATTCCTATGCCGGTACCGAGAGCACCTACTGGAGCGCCACCAATACAGCTAATTATGGCTCCGCGAAGTCCTACATCCCTGAGATCCCCTGGAACGATTCCTGTGCCGACAATCTCATTATTAATTTTCTGAGCACCTATGACCGGTCTACCCTCACTAACGGTTTCGGGCCGAGCGGTGCAGGCGTCTGCAATACTTGGCCGTTCGTTAGTACTTCCGACCTCCTCACAACAGGTTCCGGCAGCGGTGGCCCGAGTAACTGCGCCACCGGATCGCCCACAACTTCCGGAGTGCCCCATTCAGGGGGCACTTGTGCCGGTTACGCCGAAACCCTCCTGGCAGTCCGTCGTCGGCAATCCGAGTGACGGAGTGCGTGATATCCCCGATGTGGCTCTCATGGCCGCCAACGGCGTTTGGAACCATTTCTACCTTATTTGCATGTCGAACCCCGCTGAGATCAGTGAGGGTGCTGCCAGTTCCTGCAGCAACCCCATCTACGATTGGCCGGGTTACGGCGGCACCTCCGTATCCTCGCCCATCTGGGCTGGCATCCAAGCCCTTGTCAATCAGAAAACTGGCGAACGCTGGGGCAATGCTAACACGGTCTATTACTCTATTGCGAATACCGAATACGGCGCCACCGGTAACCCGAGCTGCAACTCCAGCTTGGGCAATGCCATCGGTTCCTCCTGCGTGTTCAACGATGTAACCCAAGGTTCCATCTTCTTACCCTGCGCCACCACTGGCTCCGGCTCTTCGGCACGCCTGTACGATTGCTATCGCCCCTCGGCTACTGACAAAACAGCCGACTACGGTGTAATGTCTGCCGCGCCCATGACGTTCCCGGGTCTTGCTGGACCCGGCCCGGTGACGGCTCTGAACGTAACCGCCCCTGGCGGTGGCACTACCCCATATAGTTCTGCCCCTACCTGTGCACTCACGGGCGGCGCCGGTAGCGGCGCTACCTGCACCACTTCAATTTCCGGGATTGTTTCGTCCGTCACTTTGACGGCCGGCGGCTCCGGCTACACCAGCGCGACGGGCGTGGCCTGCACTTTGACCGGCGGCGGTGGAACAGGTGCCACCTGCGCGTACAGCTCGATCAGCAGCGCAGGAGCGGTTACCGGTATCGTTCTCGAAAGCCCCGGAACCGGGTACACCTCTGCGCCGACGTGCACTCTGTCCGGCGGTTCGGGAACTGGCGCAACCTGCTCGGCAGCTCAGAGCGTCGGCGTCACGGGCATCACTATCACCGCTGGTGGCTCTGGCTACACTTCCGATCCGACTTGCACCCTCACGGGCGGCGGCGGATCGCCCGCAGCCACCTGCGCATCGATCATTAACGGCGTCACCAGCCTAACTCCGCAAGCTTACCCTGCGGGAACTGGTTGGGATTTCGCCACCGGCCTCGGCACCGTCAACGCTTACAACTTAGTTTTTTCAAGCGCGTGGACGACAGCGGAATCGGCGGCGCAGCAGCAGTAGCAATAGTCATAGCGACCCAAAAGGACACTTACTAAACATGAATATGCGGAAACTTTTTACTTTCTTATCTTTGATTGTCGGCGGCCTTTTCTCTAGTGCACTGCAGGCTAATGCCGATGTCTGCAGCGCACTGGTCAACGGTCATCAGAACATCGTGAATAACTGCGGATTCGAGTCGGGAAGCTTCAGCAGTTGGACAGTCGGCGGCAACACTGCGAATCCTGGCGGCAATTACTATGGCGTCGATGCTTTCGACGCACATAGCGGGAACTATGGAGCCTATTTGAGCCAGGATTTCTTAGTGGGCACGTCTCCCGTCACCCTCAGCCAAACGCTCACTACCACTCCTGGCACCGAATATGTGATCTCGTTCTGGCTTGAGCAAGATACGGCGCCCACCACTGGCTATAACCACGCCTTCGGTGCCGTGTTTGGTTCGACCACGTTGCTGTCCTTGTCTCCTACGGTAACCGTGCCCGGAACGGTCGGATCCTTTGTCGAATACACCTTCGACGAAATGGCAACTTCGGCCACCACCACCATTCAATTCTCGTTTGAGAATGACGACAACTACTGGTCATTTGACGACGTCAGCGTGACGGCGACACCGGAACCATCGACTCTGCTTTCAACTGGCGCCGCTTTGGCCACTCTGTTGCTCTTCTGGCGCTCCAAATCCCGTCAGCGTCTGTCGGCTTAAAACCTGCTGCCGGCAATTCGAACGTCGTCTGTAAAACAGCATCGTCAGGCGGACCCCATGCTAAAAGCCTTGGGGTTTCGCTTGGCGATGTTTTTTTGTAACCCCGCCGCTGCCAAACTCCCTTCTTTATCTGATTTCGCGACGCTCTCGTCCCAATAACGGACAGTCCCTGGCCAATCCTTCCTTGAAAAAATACATTAGAATCAATATTTTAAGCTAGTATCGCCGCTTGGCCCTCGAACTGCATCCCCTACGTTCGGAAAACACTTATGGACGTCCCTCGCGGTAAAGAAGTCGCTCGCCAACGCCTCGTCAAGCGCATCGTTTGGATCTCACTCGCCGTTCTCGCGATTGGCGGCGCCACCTTCGCTCTCGCCCGCCTCAAACCGGCAGCACCTTCTGTTGATATGAGTGGCCAGTACCCGGGTTCCGTCAAGCGCGGCCCCATGGAGCGGCAAGTACGCGGTCTAGGCCGCCTTACGCCTAAAGAAATTCACTGGATTGCCGCCGCCAAAGACGCCCGCGTCTCACAAATCGTTCGCCGCCCCGGCCTCGATCCTGTCAAAGCGAGCGACGTCATTCTGGTCCTCAACGATCCAGACTTGCTCCTCGACGCCGAAAAGGCGGAGTGGACCTATAAACAGGAATTAGCGAACTTGGCCAACCTCAAAGTGAAGCTCGAAACCGATAAGCTCGATCAGCGCTCCACCTTGGCTCAACTCGAATCGCAATATACCCAAGCCAAACTCACCGCCGATCGCGACCTGGAACTAACGCGCCTGAATCTGCAAAGCGATCTCACGTCGCGCCTCTCCGTCGATTCGGCCAAACAGTACGAAAACCGCGTCGCCCTCCAAAAGCAGCGCCTCGAAATCGGTGACGAATCGATCAAAGCGCAGATCGATGCGCAGAAAGTGGTCGTCGAAAGCGCCAAGGCGGCTTGGGATTTGAAGCGCGATCAAGTAGAACAACTCAAAGTCCGCGCCGGTATCGACGGCGTTTTGCAAGAGGTCGATGTCGAAGAAGGCCAGCGCGTGCCCGCTGGTACGCTGCTAGCTAAAGTGGCCGACCCGAAAAAGTTGAAGGCCGTTCTGCAAATTCCCGAAACACAGATGAAAGATGTTCGCGTCGGTATGGACGCCACGGTCGATACCCGCAACGGCATTATTCCAGGCCGTGTCATTCGCATCGATCCCGCCGCCCTCAACGGTACCGTCGGCGTGGACGTCGAGCTCATGGGCCCGCTGCCCCAAGGTTCGCGTCCCGAACTCAGTGTCGATGGCGTCGTGGAACTCGAACGTTTAGCCGACGTTGTTTATATGGATCGCCCAGTGTCTGGCGAACCCGGCTCCACCATCGGTATTTTCAAAATTGATCCGGATGGCAAAGGCGCTACCCGGGTGAATGTAAAGCTCGGCCGTGCTTCGGTCAATACGATCGAGGTTTTGGACGGTCTGAAAGTCGGCGACCGCGTCATACTCTCCGACATGTCCCAATATGACAGTTTTTCGCGAATTCGTTTGAACTAGTCAGGCTGCTTCCACGTAATTTATTTGAGTCAACAGGGAGACTTTAGAAATATGAGTACTGCAGATGTCTTGATCCATCTGGACGGCGTCACCAAGGTTTTCGTCACCGATGAGGTCGAAACCCACGCTCTTTCGGGCATTCACATCGATATCAAGCGCGGCGAGTATGTCTCGATTTCCGGGCCCTCCGGCTGCGGCAAATCCACTCTCCTGGCCATTCTTGGGTTGCTCGATTCGCCCTCCACCGGCACCTATATTCTGAACAGCAAGCCGGTGCAAAGCTTGAAGCTGTCCGAACGCGCGCGCATCCGCAACCGCGAAATTGGTTTCATCTTCCAGGCGTTCAACCTGATCGGCGATTTGAATGTCTACGAAAACGTAGAATTGCCGCTCACCTATCGCGGTATGGCCGCCGCCGAACGCAAAAAGAAAGTGCACGAAGCGTTAGAACGCGTGGGTATGTCTCACCGTATCAAGCACTATCCATCGCAACTGTCGGGCGGTCAGCAACAGCGCGTCGCTGTCGCCAGAGCCCTCGCCGGAGATCCCTCCATTCTGCTCGCTGATGAGCCCACCGGAAACCTCGACTCGCAAAACGGCGAACAAGTGATGGATCTGTTGCGCGAATTACACCGCGGCGGCGCCACCATCTGCATGGTCACCCACGATCCGCGCTACGCCCGTTATGCCGACCGTTCCATCCACTTATTCGACGGCCGCGTGGTGGAGGAAAACTCAGAGGTTGCGGTCTAATGTCTCGGCACATTGATCTGATTGCCGTGGGTGCGCTCCTGTTAGGGTTCGCCTTCGCCGCGCACGTCCACAATAGTTTTCATATCGGACAGAGTCGCCTGGGGCTCATGCGCATTCGCACCATGAACCCGAAGGTCATCGCGCCGCCGGCCGTGCCGCATCTGCCCCGTCTCCCCCAGTTTCCGCGCGTTTAAACGGGCGCGCCTGGGTGCGTCGCGCCCCTTCGCTACCCTGATAGAGAATCTAATGATCACCTTACGGAACGTCGAAAAGTTTTTCGAACACGGTCCCACCAAGACTTATGTTCTCCGCCGGATCAACCTCGAAATTAAGGAAGGCGAATTTATCTCCATCATGGGTCCTTCGGGGGCGGGGAAGTCCACTCTTCTCCACTTGCTCGGCATGCACGATACTGCTTGGACCGGGGAATACAATTTCCTGGAATTCCCCATCCACCGCCTCAATAAGAAAGACCGCGCCGAAGTTTATAAAAAGTACATCGGCTTCGTTTTTCAGAGCTACCACTTACTCGATTCGCTCACCGTCTACGAAAATCTCGACATCCCGCTCTCTTACCGCAACATTAAAAAGTCTGAACGCGAAAGCATCGTTTGCGATTCGCTCGACCGCTTCAGCATGGTCGGCAAGAAAGATTTGTATCCCAATCAGTTGTCCGGCGGCCAGCAGCAACTCGTCGCCATCGCCCGCGCGATGATCGCCAGCCCAAAGCTGATCCTCGCCGACGAACCCACCGGCAATCTTCATTCCAGCCAAGGCAAAGAAATCATGGAAATGTTCAAAAAATTGAACGACGCCGGCACCACCATCGTCCAAGTCACACACAACGAAAAAAACGCCGAATACGGTAATCGCATCATTCAAATTGAAGACGGTTGGATGAAATAACGCATGAAGTCTGTGGCCAGCCAATCGCGAATTCTCATTGCCGACGATCAGCCCGACGTTCTAGAAGCCCTACGCCTCTTGCTCAAACGTGAGGGCGCGCGGGCCGACTCCGCCGAGTCTCCCCAGCAGGCTCTGCAAGCGATTGAAGGCCGCGAATACGATTTAGCCATCATCGACCTTAACTACTCCCGCGACACCACCTCCGGCCAAGAAGGTCTGGATCTGCTCAACAAGCTCCAGACCGTCGATCCCATGTTGCCCGTAGTAGTGATGACCGCCTGGGGCAGCGTCGATCTCGCAGTGGAAGCGATGCGCCGTGGTGCCCGCGATTTTATTCAAAAGCCTTGGGAAAACGAGCGCCTCTCGTCGATCATTCGCACGCAACTCGAGTTGAGCCACGCCTTGCGTCACGGCCAGCGTCTAGAACTCGAAAATCAATTGCTGCGTGCTGACAACGCACCCACCATGATTGCTAAATCCCCCGCCATGCAGCCAGTGATGGATTTGATTTCACGCGTGGGCCCGTCAGACGCCAACATTCTCATCACCGGTGAACCGGGCACTGGCAAAGAAGTGGTCGCGCGCGCCTTGTACGCCATCTCCGTGCGGTCAGGCAAGCCTATGATCACCGTTAATGCCGGCGGCCTAGCCGAAGGCGTTTTCGAAAGCGAACTTTTTGGCCACGTCAAAGGCGCATTTACCGATGCCAAGGTCGATCGCGTCGGCCGCTTCGAACTTGCCGACACCGGCACTCTCTTTCTCGACGAAATCGCCAACGTCCCTATGAACCTGCAAGCTAAGCTCTTGCGCGTTCTGGAAATCGGCGAAATGGAACGCGTCGGTTCCTCTAAAACAAAGAAGGTGGACGTGCGCGTCATCTCCGCCACTAACGCCAATCTGCTGGATGAAGTGGCCAACGGTCGTTTTCGTCAGGATCTGCTCTTCCGCCTCAATACCATCGAAATTCACTTACCACCCTTACGCGAACGCCGCGAAGATATGGTCCCGCTCGCCAATCATTTCTTAGGCACCCACGCCCGCCGCTATCGCAAGCAAATCACCGGCTTCGATCCCGCCGCCGTGCAGGCGATGTACGATCATCCTTGGCAGGGAAACGTGCGTGAACTGAATCACGTGGTGGAGCGCGCCGTCTTAATGGCCCAGAACAACTGCATCAAAGCAGGTGATCTGGCCTTGCGGTCCGGCCCCGTGGCGTCTCCCCGCTTGGAGGAGATGAGTCTCGACGACGTGGAAGAATTCCTGATCAAAAAAGCCCTCAGCCGCGCCAATGGCAACGTGAGTCACGCCGCTGAATCGCTGGGTTTAAGCCGCAGCGCTCTTTACCGAAGGCTTCAGCGTTTTGGGCTCTAGCGGCCTGCTGCGCGGCTCGTCATGAAACTCGGTCACGAAACCCGTGTCCTGCTTCTCGCACTCGCCGGTGGCTTTCCGGCCGTCGCTGCCGTTGTAATTATTCTCGCCGTTGAAGCCCGGCCGCCCCGCCTGCAAATCAGTGTTGATTCGCTTGTCATTATTCTTTGGCTCAGCTTCTGCTTCGCCGCCCGTGGCCGCATTGCCGGACCCCTGCGCACCTTGGCCAACTTACTAGAGGCCTTGCGTGAAGGTGATTACAGCATTCGCGCCCGTGTAGACCATCCCAAAGAACCTCTCGGTGAAGTGATGCAGCAAGTGAACGCCATGGCGGCCACTCTGCGCGATCAGCGGTTGGGGGCTCTCGAAGCCACCGCGCTCCTCCGCAAGGTGATGGAAGAGATTGACGTCGCTGCTTTCGCGTTCGACCCGAGCCAGCAACTCCGCCTAGTCAATCGCGCCGGCGAACGTTTGTTGGCGCAGCCCGCCGAACGCCTCTTAGCGCGCGACGCCACCTCTCTCGGCCTAGCCGAATATCTGACCGGTGCCGCCGAGCAAACGATCCAGCGCGAATTTCCCGGCACTACCGGCCGTTGGGGTATCCGCCGCAGCCAGTTCCGCGAAGGCGGCTTGCCACACCAGTTGTTAGTGGTTACGGATCTCACCCGCCCTTTGCGCGAAGAAGAGTTACAAGCCTGGCAGCGCATCGTGCGCGTGATCGGCCACGAACTCAATAACTCACTCACACCCATTAAGTCCATTGCCCAAAGCCTCGCCGACTTACTAAACGTGCAGCCGCCTCCCGAAGACTGGCATCAAGACATGTCTCGTGGCCTCGGCGTCATCGCCACCCGTTCGGAATCACTCAGCCGATTCATGAGCTCCTATGCGCGCCTCGCCAAACTCCCGCCGCCCAAACGCTCCGCCATCGAAATCAACGATCTCCTCCTACGCGCCAGCCGTCTCGAAACCCGCCAGCGTGTATTCTTTGAGGAAGGCGCCCCACTCACCTTCCAAGGCGATATCGACCAACTCGAACAAGCCCTCATCAACCTCATCCAAAACGGCGTAGACGCCTCTCAATCCACCAACGGCCGTGTCTTCTTGTACTACCGCCAACTCCCCAACACCCTAGAAATCACCGTCCGTGACGAAGGTCCCGGCCTCGCCAACACCGCCAACTTATTTGTCCCCTTCTTTACCACCAAGCGCGGCGGCTCCGGCATCGGCCTCGTCCTCAGCCGCCAAATCGCCGAAGCCCACGGCGGCTCCCTCACCCTCCGCAACGCCTCCGACGCCCCCGGCTGCGAAGCCATCATCACCCTCCCCATCCATTAAAAGGACCAGCCCCCCGTAACATGCCAGCCTTGTTAACATTGTTCAACGACTCTTCCAACCTTTAGGATCTACATGCTAGTCCTGCGATTCCTTGCTCTCGTCTGGCTTTTTGTTGCCCAAGCCGCCATCGCGCAGACCGCGCCTGACCCCGAACTCGACGTCCCCCCGGACCACATCCGCATCCCCGTCCTTGTCACAGACAAACAGGGCAAACCCGTCTCCGGCCTACACGTAGATGACTTCAGAATCTTCGATAACGGAAAGCCCGCACCTATCGCCGCGTTCCTGGCCCTCTCCACTCCATCGTCCGCCGCACCCCACTTCACCGTTTTTTTCCTCGACGACCGGCGCCTTCCCATAGACCAGATGAACAGCGCCCAGCAGGACATCGTCGCCGCACTTCCTGCCGCGCTCGACTCCAATGGTTTCGTTGCCATCGTCACAGGCACCGGCTCCGCAAACAGCGGATTCTCCCGTGATCCCAATCATCTCCGCCAGACCCTCGCTTCCATCCACGCGACCCCCTTTGCCGCCCAGGGAACCGGTGCCCATAACTTCGACCTCATCGGTACTTACTCTTCGTTGGCTGATCTCGCCACCCAGATGTCCAAACTGCCCGGCCGTCGGCTACTAGTCCTCCTCTCACCCGGCTTCTACAGCGACTTCCCCGAAATTCGCTCTGCCGCAGCCGTCTCCATCGACACTATCGTTCATTCCGGCGTCGTCCTCAACTCCCTCAACACCCAGGACTCCGACTCCGTCACTCGCAGCGAGGACAATACCGTGCTCGAAGATCTCAGCGCCGCCACCGGCGGCTCATTTTTCCCCGGCCCCTCCCCACCTGCCAGCCTCACCCAATACCCCGAGCTTCTCTACCTCCTCGACATCCCGCTCTCCGCCATCCGCGCCGACGGCTCTTCTCATCAGCTCAAAGTCGTCACCTCCCAGTCAGGTAAACATATCCGCGCCCGCAAGAGCTTTATTGCACCTCGCTCCACCAAGTAGAGCGCATAAATAGTATGATGTTAGTCGATCCACACCTCGACAACAGACCGTTTAAGAATCGTGTTAGTGCCAAGGCGACGCCGTGACAACGATTCATAGGGCGAACATTGGCGACGCCCCGGCGTTGGCACGTCTATCGGCCGCTCTGTTTCCGTTGGGTTGTCCCGCCAATACCAAGCCGGAGGATCTGGCCGAATACATCCGGCGGGAACTATCGCCCGCGCGATTTTGCGAACTGCTCGAAGATCATCGTAATGTGACTTTGGTCGTGAACATAGCGGACACGTCTCGCCGGCTACGCCCTCATTGCACTTGGCGCCACATGTCCCCACAGCCAACTCGCTGGCTCTGAATTGCGAAAATTCTACATCGACGCCGCTTACCATGGCCGGGGGGTCGCCAACGCCCTCATGAAGGAAGTGCTCGCGATCGCTACAGAAGGACCTGGACGATCATCACTTTGGCTCAGCGTGTTCTCCGGCAACGAGCGCGCCATTTCGTTCTATAGGAAATGCGGCTTCCGCATTGCCGGAGTGCAGGATTTTCTAGTCGGCACCGATTGTCAGTCGGACTACCTGATGCAGTATGAAACTACCATCAACGCTAAAGAAGACGATGAGTGCAAATAAGCGGTCTGGGAATCACTTTTATCAGGTGCCGGATTGTCCATCATCGCCCAAAAATCTTTTGGCTACCGAACCTCTCAACACGGTGCGTTTCATGCTGGCGTTGTGTTCCTCCCACCAGACCCGTGCGTAACCGTATTTCACAGACCTACCCGTCTTGAGACGCGGGAATCGCACTTGTTGCGGTGACACTCTTCGCCAGCAACCAAATAGCCAGAGGAATCTCGAAAAAGCAGCATGGGTTTCCAGATAATGGACGTGACCGTTCCGCCAACGAATCCAGCCAATTGAAGCGGCAGTGCCAGCACAAGTATGCTTGAGGCAAAGACGCCCAGCCATGACAAGAACAAAGGAATTAAAGTGGCCACGCAATAGAAGATATGAAAAGATTGTACTTCCGACTGCAAAAAACGTTGCACTAATGAGAGTGGTCCACCCTTGCACGCGGAATAAGAGATCGGTTAACGCGCCAACTGGCGAAGGAATCTTGCTGAGCTCAAGAAAAGACAAAGTCGCCAGGATAGGGACTGCGCCCAAAACCCCTTCAGCAACGCGCCAACAAAGTGCGCGCATCGCTAGATTCCGGTCTACGCTTTGTGGCAGGCTGCGTAGCGTCCGTCACACCAGGCACGAAGGCACACAGAATTCCAACGGCTGCCCATGCCGTGGAAAAGGCCACGAGCTTTGCGGCGGTATCCAAGCTGCCGGTTGCTGGGCCAAAAAGCATCGTCGTAATTCCAGCCGCTAGATAGAGCAGAAACGCAGAACCAGTTGTTCGGGAGCTAACCGTCGTCGTCATAATAAAACGAAGGTACGAGGATGAATCCGAAAATGTTCCCCTTTGCTACTAGGCGCTAGCGAAAAACTATTACTGTTTCGCCCCGTTCGGTTTCCGGATATTTCCTTTTACGGTTCGCAAGCGTTACGGCTGTTTCACGGCGTCACCGTGGCCACGGTCCGCAGGCTGCTAGTTTCGACACTATGAGGTTGTCGACTGAAATGACACTCGCCTGACCAGTGGCCGCGTCAAAATCGACGCCGGGAATCTCGGGAAGATTATCGAAGCCCTTCGAGCGGTGCACAAAGTCGGCAAAGACCGCCTTGGCTTTCGCGGCGTCCGCCTTCATCAAAACGCCAAGGTCTTTCTGTGTCTGGTGTGCCAATCGACGTCATTTGACGATATGAGTGTAACCGACTTCACACTCAGCGCTGTAGCTCAGTTTTTATCGCCTATTTAATTGCGTCAGCTTTGCAAACCGTGCTAATCTCCTGAAAGTCGTTCACTCGGAAGGTAACCTTGTTATGTCTTCGAACCTCACAGTTCTTGAAAAGCTCGGCATCTATGTCACCGGAACGTACAGACTTCCCAAGACCTCGATGCTCCACGTCCCCCCGCCTCTCGATTGGCAGGACGCAGAAAAACTAGCCGCCCATCTCCAAGGCAGTGGCCACGCCCAACCGCAAGAACTCCCGAAAACCAACGGGTTTAGCGAAGCCCAACTCTTCGACACTTACGCCGCCTATGTTCGTGGTCACGGCAGCAGAGCTGCGCAAGACGCTCTAGCAGCTGGCGAGCAAGTCATCGTCGGTCTGAGAATCACCACAAATACGCGAGCCAACCACGGCTTAGGAATATACGACGACCGCATGGCGCTCATTTGGCAGGATGTGCCCAAGGCACAGTCTCCTGTCACCGCGCTGAGTGCCAAGCCAGCGTTCATTCCGGCCAGTTTTCAAGCTCCAGCGACTGCTGTGAAGCACGGTCTTGACTTCCGCGCCAACACCGAACCGTCTGCCCAGTATGAAGATCCCGGAAAGCAGTTCTCTTGCAAACGGAAACCCGGGAAGGTTGTTACCCCACAGGTTGCTTCGAAAATCACTGATCTTGATGGTAAAGAGATCCAACTTCGAAAACGCGAAGGGCGCGACACCAATGGTGATGGACGCTACGATCTAGGAAGGCTTGTTGAAGGTACCTACGCTTTCCACATCGATCCCAAACGGCCCATCTATCTTCGGCACGAAGTGCTCCGTCCCGTTGGGACTGAAACAGTCCAGCGAGATACCAATCATGACGGCTGGTTTACTAAGGATGACATTTGGCATACGAAAGACGGCGACACAATCATAGAGACTCGCGGAGGTGACGAGATCGCAATTCTCATCCACTACGGCGGAGAGAAAAACACATGGTCAGCTGGTTGCCAAACGCTACCGCCAGCGGAGCACAAGCGGTTTTTCCATGCACTAAAACGGCCGCAACCTCATTACTATTACGTCCTGGTGACTGTCAGATGATGCGTCGAGCGGTAACCGCTTGCGTCGCAATCGTCGTTATTGTCGCCAGTTCTCACCTCAGCGCGCAACGCAAACATCTGAAACAAGTAGGCCCTAACGACGCGATCCGCAAAATCGACAATAAGCCTTGCTCGTTTGAGACCACATATCATCAAATCCGTAACGACAAAACGGACCCCCGCGTGGCCCTAATGGATAACTGGTCAATCGTCTTGCCGGATTTCAGCGGCTCTGCTGCCGAAGGGTCAGCCCATGTATGCTCGCTCATCTCTAATCAGACTGAAGAGAACATCGCCGTCTTTGATGCCAAGAACAAATTTATGCACATCTTAGTCGCGCTCGAGCCATATCTTACGAATGACGCGATCACCTACTTTGCCGGAAAAGACGGCCGCCCCGGAATCATGATCTACGCAAGTGGCGGCAGTGCCCCCTTTCGCACTGTGGCTTTAACTTATCAAAACGGCAAATGGCAGGATGTTACGCAAAAGTATCTCGGCGCATTCAAGCTTACATCTGACAATTTCCTCGTCCTACCCCAATATGGTCGGACTGCGCGCATCCTTAGCCAAGACAACGAGGAACATTTTCACCACAAAGGCTGGATCACTTGGAACGGCGAAAAATTCGAATTCTCTTCTGCGAAGACCCATCCGGGCTGGCAATGTCCTGAGACCTATCCTGACTACTTCGCACCAGATCGCGAAGCCGAGATTTGTCGCTAATCAGCGACAATCTCTCCAATCCCTGCAACGTTAAAGGCTCCGCCGTTCACAACAAACCCTCGCGATATTTTCATCTTCCTAACTCCTAGACTGTTAACCACTTACCTGTCCCCAACTTGCCGTCCAAACCGTCCGAGGCCCCTCAGGGTCTAACCTGTCCTCGAACATGCAACTCTTTACCCTCACGACCCGCTCGCGCCGCGCCAACCAACTTAAATCACTGCCACCTGCTAATTGCCGCCATTTCCTCCACCTTCCGCAAAAGGGCCAGAGGTGTCAGACGGATGTGTCCCCATTTCATAGAAACAGTACTTGACACTGTCATAATATCCGCGTACCCTGAACTTTAGGATGTCCAACGGCAAAACCCTCGCCGACCTTTCCGCCGCTTCCGGTATTCCGGCCCGAACGATTCGTTTCTACATCGCCCGCGGCCTGCTCGCCGGACCCGTGAAAGCCGGCCGCGGCGCCGTTTACACCGACGAGCATCTGGCCCGCCTGGAAGCGATCAAAGATCTGCAAGCCAGCGGCCGAATGCTTTCGGAAATTGTGCATGATCTAAGCCCCAGTGCGGCGGCCAAAACCGTCGCGCCGTCGCCCTGGTTGCAATTCGCCATCCAGGACGACGTCACGGTTTGGGTTCGAAGCGAAATAAGCCCCTGGCGCATGAAACAGATTCGCGCCGCGGTAGATGACCTGGCCGCCCGCCTGCGGGAGCCCGACAAAATAACCAACAACGAAAGGGAAAATTAAATGAGCACCGCCGCCTGTTTCACACTTCTAGCCGCCACCACCGGTCAACCGGTCAATCTCGCCATGCAGCGCCTCTGGCTCACCGGGCAAGTTCTGCCCGCCGGCGCACGCCTCGTCGTCGAGCACGTTTTTCGTTCACAGGAAGATCACCCCCTCGAAGTGATCTATTCGTTTCCGCTCCCGCGTGATGCCTCGCTCCACCGGTTTCGCATCACTGGCGATGGGTTCGAAGCGCAATCCGCGCTCAAAGCCACCGAATCCGCCGTAAAAGAGTACGAAGAAGGCGTCGCGCGCGGTTCGCTCTCCACCTTGGCGCGCCAACACCAGGACGGTGTCATCAATCTCACCGTCGGCAACATCCGCCCGAAAGAGACCGTCACGGTCCATCTGGAAATCCTTTGCGGCGTCGAGCTCAACGATCAAGGCTTCCGTTTTCGCTTTCCCTTCACGCTCGCGCCCACCTATCACAGCCAAGCTAAAACCGCCCGAACCGCTCCCGGCGTTGGTGAAATGGAACTGCCCGCCTCGCAATTTGGCGACATGCTGCTTCCTCCTTTTCACGAAGACGCCTCCGCCCTGCATCAAGTCGGCTTCGATCTTTCGCTCATTGGGGGCTTAGGCTTTGAAGAAATTGGCTCCCCGTCTCACGTCGTGCGCGTGCGCCAGCAGGCGAATGGCTCCTCTGCCTCAGTCACCTTGAATGCGGAAAAAGATATGCCCGATCGCGACCTCGTTCTCGATGCCCGCTGGAACTCAATTGCGCCCCAGGTTCTCGCGGGTCGCCGCGCCGCCGATGGCCAAGGCCACTTCGCCGCCATCATTCCTTCCACATCTTTCGGCGAAACCGCCGAGTCGGCACGCCGCATTGTCATCCTGCTGGATCGCTCCGGATCCATGCAAGGTGTGCCTATCGCCCAAGCCCGCAAAGCCATCGCCGCCTGCCTCGGTCTACTCTCCGACGCCGACTCTTTCGGTCTCATCGCTTTTGATAATCAAACAGAGACGTTCAAGCCCGCGCTCGTGCCCGGCTCACGCGCCATGCGCGATGAAGCGCAGAAATTCTTACTGCAATGTGGATGCGCGCGGTGGCACTGAACTTGTCGGCGGTTTCCGCGCTGCAGCCAAGTTACTCGACGGCAAAGGCGGCGACGTTCTCATTCTCACCGACGGTCAAGTGTCCGGCACAGAAGAAATTCTCGCGGCGGCTCGTTCCGCAAACGTGCGTCTGCATTGCCTTGGCATCGGCAGCGCCAGTCAAGATCGTTTTCTCACTCTGCTCTCTCGCGAAACCGGCGGCGTGAGCCGCTTCGTCACTCCGCGTGAACGAGTCGATCTTTCTGCGGTCGATCTGTTTGCTTCCATTGGCCGTCCCGTCGCTTACGACCTGCAGGCCAGTGCCAACATTCAACCCACGCCGCCCGCCATGGTATTCAGCGGTACGCCTATTTTGCTCTTCGGTGAAAACAGCCAGCTCGAACTAACGTGGAAAGGTGGCAGCCTGAATCTCCCTGTCGAATTCACAGACAGCGCTATCGGCGAAACGGTTTTCCTGCTGCAAGGCGCACGCCTCATCACCGATTGGGAAAGCCGCTATCCTATCGCCGCCGCGGGAGGCACTCTCGAAAAGCGCAAAGAAGATCGCGTCAGCGCCCGTCTGTCAGCGCTAAGCGAGACGTACGGACTGGCTAGCCGCGAGATGTCGCTCGTGTCCGTTGTAAAGCGCGTAGGAGACCGTCAAGGTGACCTGCCGGATACTCGCGTCGTTGCAGTGGGTATGCCGCAAGATACTGCTTTTAACGCCTACTTCGCGGTCCCAAATCTCGTCAGGCGTGCCGTTATGGCGGCGGCCCCGCTTCCCGCGGGATCAGCCCCTCGTTTTCCTTTGGGAATGCATCCTGCCAGGCCTGGCTCGCAACGTCCTCGTTCTCCGCAGGCGCCTGCGCCTCCGAGCGAATACACAGCTTGCTTCGGATCAGGCCCCTTGCCTCCACAATCCCCAGAAGACGCCTTGCTCGAACTGGCCTCGCGTATCGATTCCGATGGAGGCATGCCCGGTAAGAATCTGGAATCCCGCGCCAGCGCAACTCTCATCGCGTTACTCGCCTTCCTATCCCAAGGCCACACCACCACCAGCGGCGCCTTCCGCTCTCACGTCGCCAAGCTCGTCTCATTCCTGAAATCGTTGACAAATCTGTCTGCCGAACATCAACAGATCATTGCGGGAGTTGTCCAACGAGCCGGCAAAGGCAGTGCTCCCGTGGGCGAGTGGATCAAACTGGCGCAAGCCTCGGGCACACATTGGAAAGAAGTGGAGACCGCTCTTCGTGCCTAGCGTCTAAGCTCTTGGGTGAAGCGGCCTTAACAACCGCTTCACCCATGCACATCTACTCGTTAAGATTCGCCGTCGCTTAAACGCGAACGTCCGAGCCGCCATCTCCAGCCCGACTCTGTCGATCCGGGCAACGGCCCTTGCTTCCTCGTCGCTCAAGCCCGCCCTCCGCGCTATTGCTTCGGGGTCCGACAAGAACATCCTGCGAAGGTCTTCGTCGGTATAGAGCTTCGCCAGAAACTCTTCCATGCCCAGTGCTGTCACGCAGCCCGCCCCGCCGCCATCGCCTCGCGCGCCCTATCAAGCTGCTTGAGCAGACTCTCCATCGGCGGATACTTCCCATCCCGCTCCAGGATCACCGTCAACGGCCCCGGTGCAACCGCTGCCACTTGCCTTAATAAGTCATAAACCGGATCGGGAACATCGTTCAGATGATCATCCACAATCCGCCCTTCCGCCGCTTCATAGCCGCCAGCAATGTGAATGTATTGCACTTGGCCAGCACCTGCGAACTCCAAAAGTCGCCCCGCGTCCGACCCGAAGTTATGCGCATTCGCGTGAACGTTGTGTAAGTCAAGCAGCAGATGACAACCCGAAGCATCCAAGATCTGGCGCGTCCATTCGAACTCGCTCAACGTACTCGCTGGAGGATCGATGATCGTCGCTATGTTCTCCACATGCGGCGCCACGCCCACTACCTTCGCTGCCTCGCGCAAGTTGCGCACTGTCCCCGCCACTGTCTCCTCCGTCCGCGGTGGCGCCGCCAAATGTCCAAGCTCAATCTCGCCCGCCCTTACAAACGCTAAGTGTTCAGACCAGCTCTCCGGTCGCAATGCCTCCACCAGTCGCGCCATCGCACTCAACTTCTTACGGTCTGTCGGCGCGCTCGAAGCCATGCCCAGTCCAACCGCGTGTAGCTCAACCGGCACCTGCGCCGCCAGCGTCCTTAACTGATGCAGCTTGCGCGCAGACGCGCCGAACCAATCGTCCGCCATCACTTCTACAATGTCGATCCGATCCAAATTCGCTAAGATGCTCGCGCCCAATGGTGGTCTCCAGCCCAACCCCACGCGGTCCTGTGTGCTCATGATGATCCACATCCCCCGCATCCGCCGCCACCGCCACATCCTCCTCCGCCACCACAACTGCTGCCGCCACCGCAACTCGATCCACCATTCGAACTCGCTGGTGGGACAAAGAGCGAGGTCGGATAAGGAAACGCCGCCGGTGGCACCTTCGAGATTCCGAAAACAGCCGCCAGCATCATTAGTTCGCGTGTCTGCCGCCCCGGTAGAAAATCGCTCGACCGTCTCGATAGATCGGCACAAAGCCCCTCCAGACTCTCTAACGTCTGATCGCCCACCGTCGTCCGGTGTTTGCGGGCGATCTGGATCGAGGCAAAGCAAAATATCATGCACAAAACCCACATGAACCCGATATTCGTATGACCGCGCGCCAGAGCGATCTCAGTCTTCGTCAAGACCAAAGCGAACACACAGACCACACAAAACGCGCACAGCAGGGAGCGGCGCAGCCACCTGCTCGAATCCGGCAGCAAGCCCCCCGATCTCAACTCATGTTCGAAAGAGCGGGAAGCCGTTTGCACGCCTTGGTCTTTCGGTAGCTCATACGGCAGTGGGTGGCTCGATGAGCGGAACAAGATCATCTTCTCTAGGTTGATATTTACCGAATCCGAGGAGGCATTCTCAGCCAGCGCCAGTTTGTTGCCTTCAAGAACGAGCAGCCCCCGATCAAGCAGCGATAAGACCGCCACTTGCCCTACCCCTCGGTGACCGTCTCTCAGAAATGCGATCGCATAAGGATCAGTCAAGCGTGGCGGCGGATCGTCGCTTGACTCCAGCACTTTCTGGGCCACATATTGCAAGCCCAAAATGAGGCTGCACAATAAGAGCAAGAAGAGTAGAAACTCCGGCCCACGCAAATCAAACGGATTCATCAGAGTCGTTCCGCCTCTTCCCGCATCTGGCAAGCCGCAGCCTGCAAACCTTCTATCGCTAAGATCGCCGCTTCGCTCGGTAGCGGCTTTTTCTCTCGCGCCGCAGACACGGAGGCAAGCCAGTCGGCCTTGCCCAAAAAGTGCTCGAATGCTTCTTTCGGCGGCAGCGCCGCCTCGCCACGCAACTCTCGTAACGTCGCCGCGCATGCTCGCAGCGGACCCGCAAAGCGCGCGATCACCGGCACAAGCTGATCCGGCTGTTCTATATTGCGCGCCATCGCATCTCTAAGCCTGAGCTGCGCGTTCAGCAGCACCTGACGCAGTCGGAAGATCGTCGCCGCCCGGCCCGGCATCAAATTACCAAACAAATCCGCGCCGTACAACACTGTGTGTCGCCGCCGCACATCCGAAAACTTCTGGGCGAACGCTTCAACCACCGCCGCGAGTTCCGTCTCCAAAACCCACATCACGTCAATCCGCTGCGTCGCATGCGCAAATAGCAGTTTGGGCGAGAAGCTCTTCACCGCTTCCCGATCAAAGCGCTTCAAGACGAAGATCAGATTCAAGTCCGAAGTCTTACGCAGCCTTCCTTCGGCCCCACTGCCATAGAGCGTGATCGAAAGTAGCTCCGTTCCAAAAGCTTGTTTCGCCTCGGCGATCAACGGTTCTAGCACAATATCCCCCTTGAGTCTTTTCCTACTTTCTTGCATCTATATAGACAGAGCTTATCTATCATGCCAAGTCCGATTGTCGGTCTCCATCACGTTACGGCGATCGCGTCTGATCCTCAGCGCAATCTAGATTTTTACACCGAAGTCTTAGGCTTGCGTTTCGTAAAACGCACAGTCAACTTTGACGATCCGGGAACCTATCATTTCTACTTTGGTGATGATGTTGGTTCACCCGGTACGATCCTCACGTTCTTCCCATGGCCCAACGCTTCAAGAGGCAGGGCTGGTGTTGGCGAAGTCACTAAAACTGCTTTTAGCGTGCCATTGTCCTCGCTCAACTACTGGCAGCAACGTCTCAAAACGTCAGCGCCCTTAAAGCGCTTCAATGAAGAAGTTCTGACAATTTCCGATCCAGACGGTATGCAGATCGAAATTGTCGGCCACGCCGATGCGGGCGAGGCCAGAGCCCCGCGCTTTGCTTCGGTCCCTCCGGAACACGCCATCCGCGGCTTTTTCGGCGTCACCTTATTCGAACGAGATGCTGAGACAACAGCCTCGATTCTCAACGTAATGGGATTCCACCAGATCGCTAGCGAAGGCAACCGTGTGCGCTTCGCCGCCAAAGGTGATGCTCTGGGAAACCATATCGATCTGCTGATCGACCCCGACGCCGCTCACGGCCGTTCCGGCGCAGGCTCCGTTCATCACATTGCGTTCCGCGCCAAAGATGACGCGGCTCAAAAAGAATGGCGTGAGGAACTGGCCAAACACTTGAACGTCACCCCCGTGATGGATCGGACTTATTTCCACTCCATCTATTTCCGCGAGCCCGGCGGCGTGTTGTTTGAACTGGCAACCGATCCGCCCGGTTTTGCTCTCGATGAGCCAGTGGAATCGCTCGGCGAAGCCCTACGCATTCCGCCATGGTTGGAACCACAACGCGCGCAGATCGAAGCAACACTTGCGCCCATCACTTTGCACAAAAGCCTTCTAGTGAGCAGTCGTTGAAACGAATAGGACCGGCATTAGCGGAAGCGAAAGGAGTTGTCATTCTGCTGCATGGGCGCGGTGGCTCTGCCGAAGACATTCTCTCGCTGGTGCCCGAGTTCCATGCGCCGCATCTGACTTATCTTGCGCCTGAAGCGCACGGCAATACCTGGTATCCGAATTCCTTCATGGCGCCGCGAGAGACGAACGAGCCCTGGCTCACCTCCGCGTTACAGCAGATAGAGTCAACCGTTCAGTCCGCCATCAACGCCGGTGTTCCGAGTGAGCGAATCGTGATCGGCGGCTTCTCACAAGGTGCCTGTCTATCGAGTGAATTCGTAGTCACCCATCCGCGCCGCTATGCCGCTCTTCTCGCTTTCACGGGCGGACTCATCGGGCCGCCTGATGCCGACCTCACCCATAAAGGCGACTTACAGGGCATGCCCGCCTTCTTCGGTTCTGGCGATCCTGATCCGCATGTGCCGTGGTCGCGCGTCGAGCAATCCGCTCAAGTTGTGAGCGCTATGGGCGGCGTCGTCACGCTTCGCCGCTACCCAGGCCGTCCGCACACCATCACTGCAGACGAACTCGCCGTCGCCGCTAAGCTTATCCTCCAGCAGCCATAGTCTTCTCGCCACCCTGGCCCAGTAAACACGCCAGCACAACCAACATGTCCTGGCTGCTCACGATGCCGACTAACTCGCCATCCTTAACGACAGGAAGACAATCCAACCTCTCGTTTAACATCAGCCGCACCGCCTCGATGGTCGAAACGTCCGGCCCTACCGTGATTGGCTGCGCATCCATCACCTCACGAATCACAGTCGGCTGGCTCCCATGCTGCTCCAGTCCGCGCTCCGCGATCACTCGCAAAATCTCTCGGCTGGAAACCAGCCCGACAAAGTTGCCCGCCGCATCCTCCACCGGCAGATGCCGGATATGACGCCATGTCATAGTGCCGGCTGCCAAGGTCACCGGATCGTCGGGTGAGACCGTAAACAGATCGGTGGACATCAAATCTGCCACGTTCTGATAGAGCTGCGCGCTGCCTTCCATCTCCGCCTCAGTCAAGCCATCCCACGTATGCACGGGATCACCCGTCTTCTGTCGCGCTAACAACGCGCCCACAATCCGCCTATCCCGTGAATCGGCCGAGGCTCTACCGGTCAAGGCATGCACTGCGTTCAGCGTCCAATCGCTGCCCGTTTGATCTCGATTAGTGCGCTCGCGAATCACTCCCAGATACCGCTCAATATCCGCGCTATCAACGTTGGCCTTCTGCAAGCCCTCTTGCGCGAGTGGCAACAGTTGCTCTAAGATCAAACGCCCGGTGGCATAGTGCTTACCATCAAGCCAGGTCACTTGTCCCTTCAATCCGTGCCGTGCTGCCGCGAAGAAGTTCTCTTTTACGTCATCAAACGGTAGCTTAGCGGAGACGTTCCCATACTCATTAGGGATCGCCACCATGAGCCCAAAAAAGAAAGCCGCGTTCGCGATTTCATCCAACACAGTTGGGCCGCAAGGCAAACAGCGGAATTCCAAACGCAGATTCGGACGGCCTTCGGTGATCCCATAACAAGGCCGGTTCCAACGCCAAACTGTGCCGTTGTGCAGCATCAGTGCTTTAAGTTCGGGTATGCCATTCGCATTGCTTTCGCGCTCGGGTAGGGCACTGGTCATCAATATCCGAAAGCGCGAAATCTGTTCTCGGTAAATCTCCAGCACCGAATGTTCAACCCAGCCATCACCGAACGTCACGCGTGTGGGATGTTGCCGGGCCACGTTCGCATGCGTTCGTTCATCAATCGAATGTTGGAAGAGCGCCACGCGCGTCTCTTTCCACAAACGGTGGCCCAGCAGAAGCGGGGAGTTTACAGCCGCCGCCAGCACCGGCGCAGCTGCCAGTAACGACGCGTTGTATTGCGCGGCAAAGCGCCGCGGATCGAGTTGCATGTGGACCTGGAAACTGCAGCAGCCCGCTTCCGGCATCACATTGTCGTGGGTAATTTGTAACTCATCCAAACCTTTGATGTGTAGGTGATAAGCGCCGCCGCGCAGATTCATGACCGTCCGGTTCAGTTCGCGATAGCGAGGTTTGTCTGTCAAGTTCTCTAACGTCAGATCGGACAGACGCAACGAGGGCAAAATGCCGGTAAGCAAAATCTCCGCGCCATTTGCCCGTGCCGCCGCAGCGGCTCGCCCTGCCACGTCGCGCACATCGTTCTCTAAGGTTCGTAAACAAGAGCCTTGAAACAATCGCGGCTGCAAGTTTGCTTCCAGATTAAACTTGCCAATTTCGGTTGTGAAAACCGAGTCATCAAGCTGCGCCAGAACTTGCGCGCCCACTGGGGCAGGACGGTACGCGCGGTCAACCAGAAACATCTCCTGCTCAGCGCCCACGCGCACGGTGTCGCTTTGCAAAGCGTCCGCATTCAGCATCTGCTCCAGCGCACCGCAGATCCGCTAGCACTGCTTCACTAAACGCTGCCGCGTTTGCTGCGTTGCCACCTTCGACAATGTCTTGTGCGCCCATGGTCTTGCTTGCCGTCACGTTATCATAGCGTCTGCTTATGTCCCTACGTTTCATTGCCCTGGCGTTGCTCGCCACTATCTCTATCCTTGGCCAAACTCTGAACGACGCCCGTATGGCGCTAGTGAAAGCTACTTACGCGGAGCCGCGCGATAACGCCGCGATTCAAGCAAAGGCAGACGCGATCGCTGCCGCCGAACTGGCTGCCGCGCAGGCCGGCGGCGCACCGCGCGCCGCAAATCGCTCAGGAAATTACGCCACTGGCGGAACGATCCCCAACATCACGCAAGCTCAGGTTGACGCACTGACCAAACTCACTACCGACTCTTTGCCTTTGGCACAAGCGCTCAATGCCGCGCGGCGCGGCGTCTCTGCGGATTCCTCCAAAATTCAAGCCGTCAAAGATGCCGAACTTGCTCTCGCTTACGCCCGCGCAGACTCCTTCGCCAGAATCCAAAACTCCCCGAACCGTCTCTCACCCGATCAAGTAGCTGCTTTCGTCGCCTTGGGCGGCTCTTTCGCTAACCTCGCCTTCACCATGCCCGACCCATATAATTTCGCCGACCACGATGGCTACACCTCAATCTTTGATGGCTCGACGCTGAAAGGCTGGGATGGCAACCCGAAATTTTGGCGAGTCGAAAACGGCGCGATCATTGGCGAATCCACTCCGCAGAACCCGAGTGGCAATACGTATCTTGTCTACCGCGACATGGTGGCCAAAGACTTCACCCTTAAATTCGAAATCAAAGTGGAAGGCAGCGGCGGCAGCGGCTTTCAATACCGCAGCAAGACGGGCGTGCCGTGGCTCGCAAACATCGCTCCTAACGTTACCGCCAACGTCGGCCCGGTCAATTTGAATTGGATGCTCACCGGCCCCCAAGCCAATTTTTGGCCCAGCGCGCGCGATTGGACGGGCCAGTTCTATTCCGAAAATACGCCGATGCGCATTCAAGCATGGCGCGGCCAAGTAGTCGAAGGTTCGGGTTTAGCGAAGAAGCAGTTGATGGGCAACATTGGCGACCGTGCGCAGCTCGGCACGCTGGTCAAGAAAGACGACTGGAACGAGTACATCGTCATCGCCCGCGGCGGCACCATGATTCAGATTTTGAACGGTCAATTGATGGCCGTCATGGTAGACGATGATCCTGCTTCGTCCAACAATCAACCAGGCTTGTTCGGCATCGAAATCGAAGCGACAACCAAGGTGTCTGTGCGCAACATCTGGGTGAAGAAATTCAATTAGGCCGTGTGTTGAACAGCGCTGCGCTCTGAGCTATCCGCATGATACGAACTCCGCACCAGTGGACCCGCCTCCACATGCGCAAACCCCATTCGCTTGCCCGCATCGCGAAGTTCATCAAACTCGCTCTGCGGTACGTAACGGATGATAGGCAAATGCTTGGCAGAAGGCCGCAAGTACTGGCCGAGCGTCAAGATGTCCACGCCGTGCCGCTGCAGGTCGCTCATCACTTCGAGAACTTCTTCGATCGTCTCGCCTAGGCCGAGCATCAATCCCGACTTCACGGGCGTCTTCGGCCGTAGCGTTTTGGCATACTTCAGCATGTCGAGCGATCTTTTATACTGCGCACCCAAGCGCACCTGTCGATAAAGGCGCGGCACCGTCTCGGTATTGTGATTCAATACATCCGGCTCCGCATTCATTACGATTTCCATAGCCGGATGTGAGCCTTGAAAATCGGGCACCAGCACCTCTACTTTGCAACCTGGCACTTGCTCGCGAATAGCAGCAATGGTGAGCGCGAACAACTCAGCTCCGCCATCTTTACGGTCATCGCGGTTCACGCTCGTTACTACGGCATACTTCAATCCGAGAGTGGCACAGGCCTCGCCCACACGCCGTGGTTCGTCGTAATCGACCGGAAGAGGTCCGCCCTTTTGCACCGCGCAAAAACCGCATCGCCGGGTACACACATTGCCTAAAATCATGAACGTGGCCGTCCGGCGATTCCAGCACTCGCCGACATTTGGGCAAGCGGCGCTTTCGCAAACCGTATGCAGTTTGAGCCGCGTAACAAGTTCTTTGAGATCCCGATAGTTGTCGCCTACAGGCGCAGGCGCGCGCAGCCACTTGGGACGTTCAGGTTGGGAGGGGGAAATGCCGACAAGCACTCCCTCTAGTGTATCTTCACATCTCCCGGCGGTTTTCTAAACTGCGCGACATTGTCACTTCGTCGGCGAATTCCAAATCGCTACCGACCGGAATTCCCATGGCAATGCGCGTCACTTTGGGCCCAAGCGGCTTGAGTAAACGTGACAAATAAACCGCCGTCGCCTCGCCTTCCACCGTCGGATTTGTGGCTATAATGACTTCCTGCACATCGGTCTTGGCGAGCCGGTCTACCAAGCCCTTGATGCGCAATTGCTCCGGCCCGATTCCGCGCAGCGGCGAAATAGCGCCATGCAGCACGTGATACAAACCGTGAAACGTGCGCGTAGTTTCCACCGGCAGAATATTGTGCGGCTCTTCCACCACGCAAATGTGCTGCGGATCGCGATGCGGGTCGCGGCAATACACGCACAATTCGCCATCGCTGATGTTCTGACACTGTACGCAAATACCGAGCTTGTCCTTGATGTCGATCACTGCCTGCGCCAGCGCCTCGGCTTCTTCGCGCGGCACGCGCAGTAGGTGAAACGCAATCCGTTGCGCGGATTTCTGTCCAATGCCGGGTAGTCGCTTGCACTCTTGAATCAGGCGCGCCAGCGGCTCAGCAAAATCGGCCATCTAAAAGAGGCCTGGAGGCAAGCCCATGCCGCCCAGCATGCCGCCCATCTTGCCTTGGGCTTCGTCGTCCACTTTTTTGGCCGCTTCATTGAACGCCGCCGCTACCATGTCTTGCAGCATTTCCACGTCGCCCGCTACTTCCGGATCGATCTTTACGCCCAGCACATGCTTCTGGCCGTCCATCTTGACGCTCACCATTCCGCCGCCGGCCGAGGCCTCTACCCGAATCGCAGCAATCTGTTCTTGCAGCTTCGCCTGCATCTGCTGCGCTTGCTTCATCATGGCTTGCATGTTGCCGCCAGGCATCTTCATAGGTTCAATCCTTTACTCATTCAAATTTCGCACGGTGCGAACTTGCGCATCCGGGAAAAGCTCCTGGAATCGCTTCACGCCTGGATGGGACAACGCCCTCTCGCGGAACTCTGTATCTTCGCCGGCCGCCGCTCGCGCGGGTACCGCTACCGCTGCCTTGTTACTGCTTTCGCCTACTTCGAATTTCACCCGTATGGGCTTGCCCAATAGCTTGGATGCAACGCGCGTGATGGCTGGATCTTTCAGGGCGAACGATAACGTCTTCGCGCCGCGCACTAACAGATCGGACCCTTGCACCGAAAGATCGGCTTGTAGCACCGCATCCGCGCTGAAGTTCAATCCTTCTTGCGTCAGCGCCGCGTGCAAGTCGGTACGCAAATCGCCGGTGGGCGCGGCCGCCGCTTCAACAGGCGGCGGGGGCGGCGTCATGGTTGTGGCTATCGGCCGCGGCGTCGTCTCCACGGGAGCCTGAAAGGCCGGCGGTCTGGGGACAGTCGCCTTGGCGGTAGCGCTTAACGCCGGCGGCGGTGCTTTGCCCAAGCCCGCCAATGCCGATTCGATCGATTGTAAACGTCCCGCGTGCACCAGCTTGATCAAACCCAATTCCAAATGCAAGCGCGGTTGCAGCGAATACTGCAAGGCCTTGTACAGATCGAGCGTGAGATTCAAATAGCGCGTCAAATCTTCTTCACTGAACTGCGCGGCCGTTTCGAGTAGTAATTCCTGTTCCTGGTCAGACGCCGCAATTAAGCGAGTCGGCTTGCCTGAAAGCTTCGCCACCAGTAGGTTTCGCCAATAGCGCGAAAGCTCGCGTGAAAAGTGCTGCAAGCTTTGGCCGGTGGCTTCCAGCTCTTGCACGATATCCAACATGCGCGCGCCATTCTGCTGAATGACCGCCTCTGCCACCGAACGCAACGACCCCACCGCAAACACACCGAGCAGCGCCCGCACTTCATCGACATGCAGCGTTTTGCCGCAGCACGCGATGGCTTGATCAAGCGCCGACAACGAATCGCGCACACTGCCTTCGCCTGCATGAGCGACTACCGAAAGCACCTCGTCACTCGCCTCAATGCCTTCTTCTTTCACGATGTACCGCATGCGGTTCATCACTTCCACAAAATCGACCGAGCGGAAGCTGAAATGCTGGCAACGCGAAGCGATCGTGTTCGGAATCTCGTAAGCTTCCGTGGTGCACATAATGAACACCACCCACTCAGGCGGCTCTTCGAGTGTTTTCAGCAGCGCATTAAACGCTTCTTTGGTGATTTGATGCGCTTCGTCAATGATGAAGACTTTGTAACGGTCGCGCGCTGGCCGGTAGCGCACGTTTTCGCGAATCTCACGCATTTCATTGATGCCGCGATTCGATGCTGCGTCAATCTCAATCACGTCAACCGAATTGCCCGCCGTGATTTCCGTGCAGCTCGAACAGACGCCGCAGGGTGTGGGCGTTGGCCCTTGCACGCAATTCAGACAACGCGCAAAAATGCGCGCAACCGTTGTTTTTCCGGTCCCGCGCTGTCCGCTAAAGATATAGCCATGGGCGATCCGGCTGCTGGAAATAGCGTTGGAGAGCGTCTTTTGGACGTGCTCCTGGCCTATCAGTTCGTCGAATCCTTGGGGACGGTACTTCCGCGCGATGACCTGATACATGAGTGCTTTTGCGAGGCGAGTTCAGTTTGCCAGACCCCGGGTGATCCGCGGCACACGTGCTAAATCACTACCGTTGCTTCCTTCCGGACCTAGCGGGGTTTGCGACCGCCCATTGCACGAAGCCCGGAGCCTGACAACTGACCATGTTAGCACCCGCAGCGCTAGCTACTTTTGCGGTTCAAGCACGGCCTGCAGCTTCTCCGCGAATAAGCTGTTTTGGGGTGCCGGGGAAGGCTTAGCTGCCGGTTTGGCCGGCGTGGGAACGGCCGTGGGTCCGGTTCCACCGGGGCGGCCTTGGCCTCGTCCAGATATTTGTCTTTCTTGAGCAGCACGCGTTCGAGCGGTGCAATCCAACCGGTGAACTCGCCTTCCACTGCACGGTCGCGCTGCAGCGCGCTACGGATGGCGTCCATCTTCGAATCCAAATTGTCCAAATGATGAAGCAGCATCGCTTCGGCGAAAATCGGCACCTTCGGCGAGCCAAATTCCAGTTCGCCGTGGTGGCTCACAATCATGTGCTCCACCAAAGAACGCAGTTTCGGCGGAAAATCGGGCAATTTGGCAAACTTGCTATCGACAATGCGCAAGCCCTGAATAATGTGCCCCAGCAATTGCCCATCGGCCGTGTAGAAAAGCCGCGCGCATAGGAAAGCTCTTCCACCTTGCCGATATCGTGCAGCACCACGCCAGTAAGCAATAGATCAAGATCAATCGTTTTGTAATGCGCGGCTGTCATCTTCGCCAACTGGCAAAGCGAAAGCACGTGCTCCAAAAGCCCGCTCCGGTAGGCGTGATGAATGGTCTTCGCCGCGGGAGCTGTTTTATACATCACAGCTAGCGGCTCGTCATTCAAGCACCGAGTTCAGCAGCGCCTTCAAATGGGGATTCGTGAAGCCGTTGACAAGCCCGCGCAACTCAGCAAACATCTCTTCCGGATCTCTTTCCGAACTAGGAAAAAATCGGCAAACTCGACTTCGTGATCTTCGAGCTTGCGCAGCTTGTGAATGGTGAACTGTGACCGGTTCTGGTAAACCTGAACAATTCCCTTCACTTTCAGGAAGTGGTCGCGCTCAAAGGTATCCATAACCTCCGCGACGTTGTCCCACATCTTGGCTTCAATTTCACCTGTGCGGTCTGACAGGTGCAGAGACAAATACGGCTCGCCCGTTTTCTTCTGGCGAATTTCTTTGGACAAAACCAAAAAATGAGCCGTTACCGGCTCATTTATGGGTAGCGTCCCTACGAAGGGAGACTTCATGTATACCTAACGCGAACTGCTCTTTCCTGTAACATCCACCGACGTGCCGGGAACCGGGATGGTCCACAACAGGCGTTTCATGCGTGTTTTCTGTTCCACTTGCGCCTTCAAAACGGTCTCGGGTTTGAGCACGGCGGGATCTTGCCATTTCGTGTCCATGCCGGGCGCCGCGCCCGTATCGATAAACCCTGGCTTAATCTGTAGAAACGCTTGTGCTCGTAACTGGGTGAGGTACTCGCGAATCTTCGGCTGCATTTTCGGGCCGTACAATGCGTTTTCAATATCGCCCTTTACATCGGCTAAAGGGGCCAAACCCTCTTTGGTGTGATCGTCCACTTTGAAAATTTCGTAGCCGTTCGCCAGCTTCATGGGCTTCGTGACAGAACCCTTCGGCAAATTCCAAACGGCGCTTTCGATTTCCTTGGTTAGTTCGCCCTTTTTGTAGCCGCCTAACGAACCGCCGTCTTTTGCCGTAGTGGCGTCGGAATTGTCGCGCGCTAAATCAGGAAAGCGCGAACCTTTGTTCAAGTCGTCGTAAATCTGATTGGCTTTTTTCTCAGCCGCAGCCACGCCGGCGGCGTCCTTGCCTTGTGTGGAAATCAGAATCTCACTCAAATAGACTTTCTCGTCGCGAATGAAGTCTTTCTGATGCGCGTTGTAGTAGTCTTCAACCTCTTTGTCGCTCACGTGAATGTGGCGGCCCACTTCCGAGCTAATCACTTCTCGCGTGAGCGCGCTGTTCTTCGCTTCCGCCTGAAAATCCTCAAACGTCATGCCGGATTTCTCGCGCACATAGTCGCGGAACTTTTCTTCATCGGTGATGCCCGATTGGCGGCGTAGGCTCGCCATGTATTTGCTGATTTCCGAATCGACCGTGATGTTGAGCTCTTTGCCTTTTTGCACCAGCAGCAGTTGGTCAATGCGATCGCGCAGAAGATTGTGTTCCATCTCCGCTTGCGCGCGCTGCAGTTCCATGCCAGAGGCGCCCTGCGCTTTAGCTTCCGCCACACGCTCACGCACGAGCCGATCGAGTTCATCCTGACTGACAATATCGCCGTTCACTTTCGCTACGATTTGATCGATAACAACGGGCGGCCCGGTGGCAGGCTTCGGGGTATCGGCACCTAGGGCCAACATTCCGGCAAACAACGACAGCAAAACAACTTTCATATTGATTCCTTTACATTATTGCAAGTGACGCCCTTGCCGTCCGCTGGGTTTCGTCGCTTTGGGCTCTTCGGGTTTTAAATCGGGGTTGAGCGCGATCAGCATCTGCCGCAAATTGTCTATCAATTCTGAGGGATTTGTATAGGCTTTCAAAGGCCATTTGAGAACGCCGGCCGGCGTAAATTGCGCCCCAGCCGAGTTGCGGACGAGATCCATTAGCCGCAGCGGATCAATCTTCGAGCCAGGATGAAATTTGATGTTCGCGATGTTCTGCCGGCGGTCAATCGATTCCACACCGGCCCGCTGAGCCATCGTCTTCAGCAGCGAAAATCGGAGTAGGTTGGAGACTTCACCGGGCACCGGCCCATACCGGTCAGCCAGTTCGTCGGCGATCTTCTGCGCCTGTTCTTCGTCCTTCGCGTCCGCAATTCGTTTGTAAGACCGCAGGCGCTGCGCCTCGTCGGCAATGTATTCGGGTGGAATGCGGATGTCGAGGCCGAGATTGAGGGTGGAGTGAATCTCAAGGGGCACTTCTTCGCCCTTCAATTCTTTGACAGTCTCTTCCAGAAGTCTTACGTAGGTGTCGTAGCCGACGGCCTCAATGTGGCCATGCTGTTCACCGCCCAGCAAGTTGCCTGCGCCGCGCAGTTCTAAATCCAGCGCTGCAATTTTAAAGCCCGCACCCAGATCGCTAAATTCTTTAAGAGCCGCAAGGCGTTTGCGCGCTACTTCGCTCAGTTGCGTGTCGGGCGGGACCAATAAATACGCATATGCGCGCCGGTTTGAACGCCCTACACGGCCACGGAGTTGGTACAGTTCGCTCAATCCATACCGTTCCGCGTTTTCGATGATGATGGTATTGGCAAGCGGTATGTCGAGCCCGTTTTCGACAATGGTGGTGCAAACAAAAACGTCGTACTCGTGCTTCATGAAGCCGAGCAAAACCTTTTCCAGTTCCGATTCACCCATCTGCCCGTGGCCCACGCCAATGCGGCAATTCGGGATCATTTCCTGGATGGATGCGGCGCGCATGAAGATTGTGTCTACACGGTTATGGACGAAATAAACTTGCCCCTGGCGAGCTAGTTCTTGCTCAATCGCCGTTTTGATCAGGTCGGGATTGAAGTGCGCCACCACCGTGTTGATGGCGAGCCGATCTTTCGGCGGCGTTTCTAAAACAGACATGTCGCGCAATCCAAGCAGCGACATGTGAAGCGTGCGCGGTATGGGCGTCGCGCTCATGGTTAGCACATCAACGTCATGCCGAATCTGCTTCAGTCGCTCTTTATGCTTCACCCCAAAGCGCTGCTCTTCGTCCACAATCAAAAGACCTAAATCGGAAAACTGCACATCCGCAGACAACAAACGGTGTGTGCCAATGAGAATGTCCACTTTGCCGGCTGCGACTTCTTCCAGTGTCGCTTTTACTTCCTTGGTTGAACGGAAACGGCTGGCTAATTCGATGCGCACCGGAAAGGCGTTGAAGCGCCGTCGGAACGTTTCGTAATGCTGGAAGGCGAGCACGGTGGTGGGTGCGAGCACGGCGACTTGTTTGCCATCGCCTAGCGCTTTGAAAGCCGCACGCATGGCCACTTCGGTTTTACCAAAGCCAACGTCGCCGCAGAGCAGTCGGTCCATGGGTTGTTCGCTCTCCATATCGCCTTTGATATGGGTCATGGCGGTGAGCTGATCTTTGGTGGCGTTGTATTCGAACGAATCTTCAAACTCGCGCTGCCAGTTGCTATCGGTTGAGAAAGAGAAGCCTTTGCTCATGCGTCTTTGGGCGTAAAGCTTCAGTAACTCGTCGGCCATGTCCCGCATCTTGGCCTTGACGCGCGATTTGGTCTTTTCCCACGTAACGCCGCCCAAGCGGTCGAGATGGGGTTTGGCCTCGCCGGCGCCGCGGTATTTCTGAATGAGATCGAGGCGGGTGAGCGGGAGATATAGTTTCGAATCCGCGGCGTATTCAATGAGCATGAAGTCGCCTTTCTGATCGCCTTGCGTGAGTTCCTTGATGCCTAGAAAGCAACCGACGCCGTGCGTGGCGTGTACCACAAAATCGCCGGGCTTTAAATCGGCCACGTCTGTTGCGAACGCTGCTAGTTGCGATTTCGAAGGCTGCCGTGCGATGAGATCGGAGGTTTCAAACAGATCTTCCGATCCGACAATCGCAATGAACGAATCATGTAGTACCGCTCCGCGCTGCACGCCGCCCTTAACCAAAAACGCACTGGAAGCGACCCCGGCGTGATAAGCGCGCTCAACCAGTGAAGGCCGTGCGCCTACCGTTGATTCCAGACCAAGCTGATACGGAATGGAATACTCCTGGAGAACATCGGCGAGCCGTTCCAACTCGCCTACCGATGCGGCAAAGAAGGCGACGCGATAGCCAGCCTGAATGAGGTTTTTCGCCTCTGACACCGCTACGGGCATGTTGCCCTGAAAAGTGAGAGATTGCCGGGTAGGGATGTGGAACCGCTGACCCGCGGCGAGCGAATCAGCGGTGATCAATTCCAGTTCTTGCAGCGAGATCTGGGTGCGGCCGTGCATGGCCTGATCCAGTTCTTCCCAACGCAGGTAATTTTTTTCCGGTTCAATGGGCGCTGGCCGGTCTGGATTGTCGAGGCGCGTCCACAGCCGCTCCGCTGCCGATGAAACGGCCGTCGGCTCATCCATCACGATGAGCGAATCGCGGCTCAACGAAAGCAAATTATGCGTTCGCGGCCGGACTAGCGGTACAAGAAATTCCCAGCCTGGAAAAATCTCGCCCGGGTTTGACAAATCCAGATCTGCCTCTTCGGCGGCGTCGGCTAATTGTCGGAGCAGGGAACGCGAGCGCGAATATTCAACCAGCGGCAGCAGCGCCGCGGACGAGACCTTCAAGACCGAGCGCTGCGATTCCACATCAAACTGGCGGATGGATTCAACGGTGTCGCCGAAAAACTCCACGCGTACCGGCCGATCTGCTTCCGCCGGGAACACATCGAAAATTCCGCCGCGAATGGAATATTCGCCCACCATTTCCACCGGCTCGCGCTTTTCATACCCGATGCTTTCCAAGTGCTTCACCAGATCGTCCAGCGGAATTTCTTCGCCCTGGCGCAGCACCACGGCCAACTGCCGGTAAAACTCCGGCGCTTCCGTCTTGAGCAGTACGGACGCGATGGGCGCAATCGTAATGGGAATGCGGTGTGTGGAAAGACGCCACAACCCCACGGCGCGCCGTTCTTCAATTTCGTTATGCGGCGAAAGTCTCTGGTGCGGCAATACGTCCAGCGCCGGAATCAATTGCGGCGGTGGCAGTTCGCGCCCTTCGAGCAGCATCTCGAAAAACACTTCCACCGCGGTTAGCAACGTCTCCGCTTGTTTGTTGCCATCCACAATGACGAACAACGGCTTTTCGGTGGCCTGATACAGCAGCACCAGATACAGCGCTTTGGCCGTATTCACCAAGCCGGAGACAGCAAAGGGCCCGTGCTCGCCGCGCGTGAGTTGTTGCAGTAATGCTTGGAAATCGGGCTGGCGCCCTGCCGACTGTAAGAGTTCGCGTGTAGCGGGATGTATCACGGTTTGGTGTGGAGCACCTGTTCCGCAATGTTGGTCGTGGAGAAGCCAGGCTCCAACGCCAGCGTTTGCACCACGCCGCCCGCCGCCTCCACCTCCTCACGGCCAGCCACAAAATGCACCCAATCGGCGCCTTTTACCAGCACGTCGGGCAGCACCGCCGCAATCAGTTCGCGGGGTGTGTCTTCATCGAACAACACCACCGCATCTACCGCTTCTAGTTGCAAGGCTAGCGCCCCGCGGGTCTTCTCGTCGAAAAAAGGGCGCGTCGGCCCCTTGATGCGCTGCACGCTGGCGTCTGTGTTCAGTGCCAGTATCAGCACGTCGCCCAACGACCGCGCCCGCTCCAGCGTTCGGATGTGGCCCGGATGCAGAATGTCGTAGCATCCATTGGTCAGCACCACCTTCTTGCCCCCGGCTTTCCAAGTCCGCCGTTGCTCGGCAAGTTCCGTGCGCGTATATAGCTTACTCATGCCCGCCCCTATTTTACGATTTAACGGGCGGCACTTCTGCTACTATGCTGCAAAGTGATGGAACAAATCAAAATCACAAAAATCAAAACGCTAACCGCTGCGGTTGGCGTGTGCCTTCTTTTTTCTTGCAGCGAGCCGCCTAAACCGACTACGCCTGCGCTTACACCGGAGTTGGCCGCGCAGTTATTGAATTACGACGACCGCGCGCAGACGTTCATTGCGCACGTGAAGAAGCAGAATCCCGGCTGCGAATTCAGCATGACGCTGCCGGATCAGGTGCCGCCGCTCACACAGATTGATCTAGGCCACATCGTACAGTGCCAAGGCCGGCCGGCACCCTTGGAATTTGATGCGAGCGCCACTTTTGTTTACGATGCCGCCAGCGGCAAGTGGACGCTGAAACGCTTTTCTAGCTAGCGGCTTTTTTCCGCCGTTGGTGCCAATCGTCGCGCTTGAATATGTCGGGCGCAGCTTCGATTAAACGCGGCAGCAAATCAAACACTGCGCTTGACGTCCATGGCTTGCCGGTTCGAGTGGTGAACCCGCGCTGGTTTAAGTCTTCGGCAATCGTCGAAACGCCTTTCTCCACCACAATCATTTCCAGAATGGTTTGCAGCACTTCCACCTCGTCGGGTTTTGCCTGCAAGCGCGCGGTATCGGGCACGACCTCGATTCCATAGGGAGCGGCCAGCTTTTCGGGCGGCTCGTTGGCGGCGCCTTCGTCGGCGCGCTCCCATTCCACCGCTTTCAGCTTCCAACCGGCTACCGTGCGTTGATGGAAATAATCGAGCGAAACCGGATTTGCTATTTCATCTCTGAGTTGGCGCATCTCTGCCTCCGGGGTAACTGTCTTGCAAGTCTGCTGCCATGAAAGGTGCCTGAAAATGGGGGTTTCGGCAGGGATACTGCGCCGCCCGTGGGAAATCCCGTCCCACATTTGGGACATGTTCTGCCCCAGTGATAGATTAGGCCCAGAATGATTAAAATGACTGGTAGCCTCCTCTTGGGGCTTGTCACCTTCTCTGCCTGTTTCCCGACAGTGAGTTCGGCTCAAGACTCACCCGCAAAATTTCTCGATGAACGCCTTTCGCCGGAAGATCGCGCGGCCGACCTCGTCTCGCGCCTCACCCTTGATGAAAAAGTCCGACAAATGCAAAACGCCGCGCCCGCGATTCCGCGTTTAGGCATCCCTGCGTACGAATGGTGGAACGAGGGTCTGCACGGTGTGGCGCGTGCTGGTTTAGCTACCGTGTTTCCTCAGGCCATCGGATTGGCCGCCACGTGGGACACGCAACTCGAACAGCGCATCGCCGACACGATTTCCACCGAAGCCCGCGCTAAATATAACGACGCTGTCCAACATGACAGCCATCGCCGTTATCAAGGACTGACCTTCTGGTCTCCCAACATCAATATCTTTCGAGATCCACGCTGGGGCCGAGGCCAAGAGACATTTGGCGAAGACCCGTATCTGACTTCTGAAATGGCGTTGGCTTTCATCCATGGCATGCAGGGCAACGATCCGAAGTACTTCAAGACGATCGCCACTTCTAAACATTTCGCCGTGCATAGCGGCCCCGAAGTGTCGCGCCATTCTTTCGATGCGCACGTCAGCAAGGAAGAACTTGACGACACGTATCTCTATGCGTTTCGCAAGACTTTGTCGCCCGGCGGTGCGTATTCCGTGATGTGCGCGTATAACAGTCTGGACGGTTCACCCGCCTGCGCCAGTGATTTTTTATTGAAAGACAAATTGCGAACTGAGTGGAAATTTCCCGGGTATGTGGTTAGCGATTGCGGCGCGATTGGCGACATCTTCCACGGCCACAAGTTTACCGCGTCGCTGGCCGAAGCTTCGGCCAAAGCGGTGAAGGCCGGCACAGACCTTACTTGCGGCAACGAGTATGTGTCTCTGCTGGAAGCCGTGCAGAAGCATGTCATTACTGAAGCGGAAATCGATCAGAGTCTGCGCCGTCTCTTCGTAGCGCGTTTCCGCCTCGGGCTATTCGATGCTCCGTCGAAGGTTCCGTTTTCCAATATTGGTATGGATCAAGTGGCGAATGAAGGCCATCAGAAACTAGCACTGGAAGCGGCTGAAAAATCGATGGTGCTCCTGAAGAATGTGAACCACATCCTACCGTTAACGAAAGTTCCTGGCAGTATCGCGGTCATTGGTCCCGCTTCTGACGATCCCGACGTCATGCTTGGTAATTATTACGGCACGCCGCGCCATCTCATTACACCGCTGGCGGGCATCCAAACTAAATTTGGGAGCCAAGCCAAAATCCGCTGGGCGTTGGGCAGTGTGTATGCGAGTTCCACCACGGCTCTCGTGCCCTCTTCGGTGCTCACGCCTTTGGGCGGGGCTGCGGGCGAATCAGGTGTGCTTGCCGAATATTTCAAGAATACCGATTTCAGCGGTGAGCCCGTGCTCAAGCGCGTCGAACCACGCGGCTATTTTGTATGGGCGATGCACGATCCGGCCGTTGTGCAAGCCCTGCCCGAGCCTACGTTTTCGGTTCGTTGGAGTTTCTCACTGCACGTGCCAGTCAGTGGCGACTATCAACTGGGCTTAGGCCGTCAGGAATGCGATAGCTGTGTTGGAACGAACACGTGGCGTCTCAGCGTAGACGGCGAAAAGCTCGTCGAAGATTCGCGCCGCAGCGCGGGTGGGCATCGCGCGCTCACCAAGGCTATTCATTTGGAGGCAGGGAAGTTGTATCAAGTGCGCGCCGAATATGTGCAGGAAGAGGGTGGTTCCGGTGTTGAATTGATCTGGACGCCGCCCGCGGATGCGGCTTTAGCTGAAGCCGTCGAAGCCGCTAAGCAAAGTGATTTGGCGATTGTCTGTATTGGACTCAACTCGCGACTGGAAGCCGAAGAATCGCCCACGCAGATTCCGGGTTTCGCGCATGGCGACCGCACCAGCATTGATCTGCCCGATCCCCAGGAAAAATTGCTTGACGCCGTTCTCGCCACCGGTAAGCCCGTTGTGGTGGTGTTGCTGAACGGCAGCGCGCTGGCCGTCAATCGTGCTCAGCAAGGTGCTGCCGCCATTCTCGAAGCCTGGTATGGCGGCCAGGAGGGCGGCGCGGCCATTGCGAATACGCTGGCAGGCGATAACAACCCGGCCGGCCGTTTGCCGGTTACGTTCTACGCTTCTACCGATCAGTTGCCAGCCTTCGACAGCTATTCGATGGAAGGCCGCACCTATCGCTTCTTCACCGGTAAACCGCTTTATCCGTTTGGGTATGGTTTGAGTTATGCCACTTTTGAATACTCCAAGTTGACGGTCAAGAAAGCGTCCGATGGCAAGCTATGGATCAGCGTGCACGTGCGCAATACGTCCACCGTTGGAGGCGATGAAGTGGCGCAACTCTACGTTGGCACCGAAAAGGCCGCACCGTGGCTCGCTGGCTTTCGGCGCGTCCATTTTGCGCCCGGCGAAAGCAGTGTGGTGAGCTGGACGCTTGATCCCTCGGAAATTCACGGTAACATTGTCACTGTGGCTGGAACCCAACCGCGCGAAGATCAAGGCGTTCATGCCACCATTGCCAAACACTGACATGCGCTGTGAGCTTGATTTTTTCGACGGGACGGAACTGCACCTTCTCTACCTGGCGCGTCGACTGCGCGAGGCTTTGGCAGTGGAAATGGTTCTGAGCCACGCCGAAGTGGAATATTATGTGGAACCCGGCCCTTACCAGGGCGGGTTTCTGTTTACTCGCGAACTCACCGGAGCCTATTTCTACGTGCGGCCTTCCGACATTCCGCGCGCGCGCGAAGTTCTTACAAGGGCCAACTACAAGCCATACCAGGAAACCGTTCTGCGTTCGGCCTGACGGACGCTTAAACCGTCCTCGGCTCCGAGTTCCGCAAATGCTCAGCCATTTCTTCCGGTGCGGTGTCCGCCAGGAATACACCATAGCCGGTCTCCATGGTGGCCAAATACTTCAACTTCGTCGCGCTGCGCTGCAAAGGCAGAAACTGAATATGGAAATGATACGGCGTCTCTTTCTGCTGGAGCGGTGCTTGTTTCACCGCCATCATCAGCGGCATCAGTGCGCCATACAAATTGTCGTACTTCTTACGCATCACGCTGATGATCTGCGCTAGTGAGGTCAGCTCAGCATCGCTGAAGTCCATCAATGTGCGCAT
>CAWJBS010000157.1:0-11090 GCA_963840845.1 Bryobacterales bacterium | reverse complement strand
ATGAATGATCAGCGCGTCGAATTCATCGCCCACCCGGGCTTGCATGAACTTCACCTTTTTCCATTCGATGAGTTCACGTTCCGCATCGCCCGCCCGCCGTTTGGTGAAAGATGTTTCCTCGCCCAACTGGCGAAGCAAATGGTCTTTTAACAGCGGCTCTTTCGTATCCAAATAATGCCCTAAAATGCGATGGACGATGAGGTCGGGATAACGGCGAATGGGAGAGGTGAAGTGGGTGTACGCCCGTGCGGCCAGCGCAAAGTGGCCTTCGTTGCGGTTCGAATAACGGGCCTGTTTCAAAGAACGCAGCATAAGATAGCTCAAAATGCGCTCTTCCGGCTTACCCGCAATCTTGGCGATGAGCTTTTGATAATTGCGTGATGAGATGGCAAAATCTTCGCGCGCCATCACGACGTCTTTGCGAACCTTGCGGCCGTCGCGGCGTTTGTCGGCCACCGCGAACTTCTTCACTGGGATAGCGCCGATACCCAAGGAATAACCGAAGTGCGCGGCAATTTCTTCGAACTCCATGACGCGTTTGGCATCGGGCATTTCGTGGATGCGGTAGATGCTGGGAATCAACGCGGCTTCCAGATGTCCGGCCACGGCTTCATTCGCCGCCAGCATGAATTCTTCGATCAGCCGGTGGGCGATGTTGCGGTCAGCTCGCGAAACGCCGGTCATCTGCCCTTCGGTATCGAGTTCGATATTCGATTCCGGCATATCGAAATCAATCGACCCGCGCTTCACGCGGCGGCGGTTCAGGAGCAGCGCCAGTTCGCGCATGAGTTCGAAACGGTCTACTAACTTGGCGTAGCGCTCGCGCATGGCGGAATCGCCTTCCAGCACGCGGAAAACGTTCGTGTAAGTCATGCGCTCGTTGCTGCGAATTACGCCGCGGCAGAACTCTTGCGCCACCGTTTCGCCATTATGGTCAATTTCCAGGAGCGCGGAAAGAACCAGACGATCTTCCTGCGGGCGCAACGAACAAATATCGGTCGAAAGTTCGAGGGGCAGCATGGGCACGGCGCGGTCGGGGAAATAGACGCTGGTCCCGCGCAGCAATGCTTCCGTGTCGATGGCGGACCCCGGTGTCACATAATGGCTGACATCGGCGATATGAACCTGGAGTGCGTAATTACCGTTCGGCAAGCGCTCCACCCAGACGGCGTCATCGAAATCGCGAGCCGTTTCGCCATCAATCGTGACGATGTCGAACGAGCGGAAATCGCGCCGTTGGGCATATTCGCCCGCCGGTATTTCGTGAGAGATGGCACGCGCTTCATCAACGGCTTCCTGAGGAAAATGATGCGGCAAGTGATGCTTGCGGATCATAACCTCTACATCGACGCCGAAGTCGTCCGGATGGCCAAGAATCTCCACCACGCGGCCCACGCCTTGTTCGCCATCGGCGGGAAATTCTAGAATATCGACATTGACGATCATGCCGTCGAGATCTTCCACCGATTTGAAGACGCGCGGCGCGGCGCCCACGCGGTCAACTGAAACGACTTCGGCAGGAGGAATTTCCATACCTTCGGGAATTTCAATCCACTGTTGAACGCGTTCATCGGACGGGATCACGTAGTTGCCGCGCTTCTTGATACGAAACTCGCCGACCACCGTGATGTGCGCGCGCTTCAGAATGCGGATGATTTCGCCCTCTGCCCTGCCCTCGCCGCCACGGTGCGTAATGTGAACTAACGCGCGATCGCCGTGCATGCCTTTGGCTGCTTCAGGAGGCGGCAAAAAGATGTCGCCCTGAAGACCATAGACGGCCGTGTCCGGGATGAGAAAGCCAAAGCCGTCCCGGTGAATGGACAGGCGGCCGGCCAGATACTCGGGGTTGTTGCCAACGGCGATAAAGTGACCCGAGCGAAGTTCCACTAACTGGCCTTTGTCGCAGAGGCGGTCGAGCGCCGCTTCCAGTTCGTCGCGGTTCTCGCCCTGGAGGTGCAGTTCCTTGACCAGTTGTTTATAGGTGGCGCGCGCGTGCGGGAGTTTGCGCACATGGTCGAGCAGGGCGGCGTCGTTGAAAGTTTGCGGGGCTAGAGATTTGTGCTTGGCCACTGTTCTATATTGTCGAGCATGGACCTAAAAGCAGTTCGCTTGACGATTCCCGAGAACGGCAACATCATCGTGGGCCAGAGTCACTTCATCAAAACGGTGGAAGATATTTACGAAGCGATGGTGAATACGTCGCCGCATTTGCAGTTTGGGATCGCGTTCAACGAAGCCTCCGGCGATTGCTTAACGCGGGTGGATGGCAACGATGACGAACTGAAGGCCAATGCCGTGGCGAACGCATCAGCCCTTGCCGCTGGACATATTTTCGTGGTGGCGTTGCGTAATGGCTTTCCGATTAATGTGTTGGGACGGATTCAAGCGGTGCCGGAAGTGGCCAATATTTATTGCGCGACAGCGAACCCGGTGGAAGTGATTGTGGCGCAGACGGAGCAAGGCCGTGGGATCTTGGGAGTGATTGACGGGAGCTCGCCGAAAGGCGTCGAGAACGACGAACAGGCAAAAGTGCGAATCGGGCTACTGCAGAAGTTTGGCTATAAAAGGTAGAGAGGATTATTTTTGGACCCACAAATTGAAGACGAGAAGCCGATTATAACGGCATCCAAGCCTGCGATGCTCCACCAGATATTCATGGGAAAGGACGGATTGCGCGCGGGCTGGAGCGTGCTTATCTTTCTGGTCTTCGTAGCTGGCGTCTCGTTCGCGCTTAATGCGGTGATCCACAAACTACGGCCCGGGAAAGTGGAGACCCTTGATTATCAAGTCAATCTGATTGCCGAGGCCGGCGGGTTTGCCGTTGTTTTCTTGTGCACTTGGCTGATGTCGAGAATTGAACGGCGCGCGAACGCGGTTTACGGATTGGGTGGAAGCCGGCCGTTTCTGCGCTTTTTGACGGGCCTTGCGTGGGGCGTGGTGAGCCTATCGCTGCTGGTGGGCATTCTCTGGAAGCTGGGACTGCTGATGATTGACCGGCGTCTGCTAGCGGGAGGAGATATCGCGGAATGGGGTTTGCTCTGGTTTATCGATTTCCTTTTTGTCGGCTTGATGGAGGAATATCTAACGCGCGGCTACCTGCAATATACGCTGACGCGCGGATTCGCGGGCTTTTATCGCTGGGCTTTTAAATCGAGTCAGAGCAGCGCTCTTGGGTTTTGGACGGCCGCACTGCTCCTTTCGATTCTGTTTGGCTTGGGGCATAGCCACAATCCGGGCGAATCGCCTTTCGGCTTAATGGCGGCGGCACTGTTCGCCATGGTGTTTCTGTCTGAGCCTTTGGCGCACGGGTTCGCTGTGGTGGGCCATCGGCTTCCATGCGGCGTGGGATTGGTGTGAATCGTTCCTTTACGGTGTCGGCGACAGCGGGGTGTTCATTAAGCACCGGCTGCTGGGCACGCACCCCGTTGGGCAACCCCTGCTGAGCGGGGGGACGACGGGACCGGAAGGGAGCATCTACCTGCTGGTGATCTTCGTGCTTGTGGTGGTGGTGATCTTATTCACGCTGCCAAAGCGATCTAATGACGCACAAACTTCATAAAATTTGATGCAGCCAAACGGGAGGGGTGCACGTCGCCTCCGAGACCGAAGAACCGGCAGAAGCTCATCATCAAAGGTTGCCAGCGGGCGGCGTCGATATGCGGCCGGGAACCATTCTCGATCAGCAGTTCCTCTTCGACGTGCAGCTTCTCGATATGCACTTCAAAGGCATATGCGTTCACGTTCTTGCCAAACGGATGGTATGCATGAATGCGCCCTTCCATTTGGACGGGATACTCTAGAACGCGCGGCGGCGTGACGGCTCATTGCGGTGGTCAAAGCCAACCGATCTAGTTCGACACCAGCGCAGCGGATGGGAGATTGATCACACACTCGCGAGTTCGAATCAGGTTGGCGGCGGTTTGCGACATTTGACCAAGCCAGGGCGATTGTCACTCAAGGCGCCATCCGGATCTTGCGGTTGAATGATAGCGGTCTGATCTCAACAAGGTTGTGATATGCTCTTTCGCCAGTAAGACGAGACGGGGTTTAAGTCAGAGGAAGCCACGAATGATCTGTGTAAAGAAAGTTCTTTTCGGTCTGCTCCTTTCGAGCGCGTTTCTGTACGGTCAATCCGAGCGCGGGGCCATTACCGGCGAAGTGCGGGATAGCTCGGGAGCGGTGATTCAGGGCGCGCGAGTTGTGATCACCAATTCGTTGACGGGCGTCAATTTGGAAGCGCAGACAAACGACCGTGGCGAGTACACGGTGACGAGTCTTCAGCCGAACCTGTATAACGTGCGCGCGGAGAAAAAGGGCTTTCGGCCGACTGAAGAGAAAGGGCTTACGGTTGCCGCCAGCACGACGGTGCGCGCCGACCTCACGCTCGAAGTGGGCTCTTCCACGCAGGTGGTTGAGGTGGCGGCCGCAGCGGTGCAGCTGCAGACTGAGGATGCCAAGAACAGCACCTCTGTGCAGAACAAGCTGGTGACGGATCTGCCGCTGTTGGTCAATAGCACAGTGAGAACGCCCTTCGATCTGGCTTCGCTGACTCCGGACGCGAAGAATCTGGGAGGCGATAACGGGTTCAGCATTGGCGGCGGACAGGTGGCCGCCTATGGAACTTCGCTTGATGGGGTTTCAACCAACACGAGCCGCGCGTTGTCGAAAAGCTGGGTGGCTTCGAATTCCCCATCCGTGGAGGCGATCGACCAGTTTACGGTTGACACAAACGGCTACAAAGCGGAATACGGGCATGCGGGCGGCGGCAACATGACCTATGTATCGAAGTCGGGCACTAATCAATTTCACGGCGCGCTGTATGAATTTGTGCGCAACAACGATTTTGACGCGAACAACTGGTTCAGCAACCGTTCTGGTATTGCCAACTCAATCTACAAACAGAACGACTTTGGCGTGGCGGTGGGCGGACCGGTTTGGATTCCGAAGATTTATCACGGTAAAGATAAAACATTTTTCTTTTTCTCTTACGAAGGTTTCCGCAACCGGGCGGGCGCGAACGGCTCAGTGTTCACGATTCCGACGCCGGAAATGTACAACGGCGATTTCAGCAAATGGGTGACATCGGCCGGGGCGGTTATTCCAATTTACGATCCGACTACGCAAGTGACGAACGCGAACGGGACGGTGACACGGACGCAATTTGCCGGCAATCAAGTTCCAAAATCTCTTTTCAGCGCGGCGTCGATCAAAGCGCTCAGCGTTTTTCAAAGCAGCGGAAATCTGGTACCTAATACTGGCGCTGCGCCTGGCACCGTTGGTTACGTGGCGAACAACTATTTGGAGACTACCGGCACGAATGTTTACCCCGTGAACAAATGGAGCATCAAGGGCGATCACGTTTTTAATGACAAACAGCGAATTTCGGGATATTTCGGAGACGACCACGAACGCCAGACAGCCGGTCCAGACGGTCCACCTACTTTACCCGGTTTGTACACCAATTACAACGACCTATTGCAATGGAGCTATGTGATTCGCATGAGCTGGGATTGGAACTTTGGTCCTAACAAACTGAATCACTTCTACGCGGGCGGGAACGATTGGAATCAAGACCACAAACCGCCGCAGGAATACATTGGCAACTGGCAAAACAAGTTCTGTTTAGGAAACGTGCCGAATTGCGACGCGAACCTGGTGAACCTGTTCTACAACACCGGTTCGACTGATCCGTACAGCGATTGGGGCGGCCAAGCCGACAACGGATCGGAAAACACGGTCTACGCTTATAACGACGATTTTACGTGGATTCATGGCAACCACACGTTCAAGTTCGGGGGCATGTATCAGATCAACCACTACAACGGATTTGGACGACAGTGCGAGGCGGGCTGCGTTGGTTTCAGTTACCAGGAAACCGGGGTTCCGCTGGGCACCAACCCCAACTTAGGCGGCAATGCGTTTGCGTCGTTCCTGTTGGGTTATGCGGATAGCGGGCAAATTGATACGCCGCGGTTTATCGGGCAGCAGTTTTACTACTTTGGCGGATTCTTCCAAGACGACTGGCGGGTGACGCGCAAACTCGTTCTTGGCTTGGGCTTGCGATGGGACGGCAATTTACCGCCGACCGGACTGAATAACCGGTGGAGCGACTTCAGCCCGACAACTCCGAATCCAGGAGCGGGCGGAATTCCCGGTGCGGTGTTGTTCGCGGGCAATTGCACGGGCTGTGTAGGATCGCGAACGCTGGCGGACTTCTGGAACAAAGGCTTTGGGCCGCACGTGAGTTTTGCGTACTCGAAGGACGAAAAGACCGTGATTCGAGGCGCGTATGCGCGATCTTACGGGGCGCTGGTGTCAGTGAGCGGATCAACTCACAATTCAGGGTTTACTTTGACGCAGACCGACAGCACACAGAATTCGGGACTGACTCCGACGTTCACGATGGACGGCGGCTTTCCGGCGTATATCACGCCGCCGTTTATCAATCCGTCCGTTTCAAACGGGACAAACGTGGCATGGTTCCAAGGAGATGAGACGACTAAGCTTCCGGCTTACGATAATTTGGCTTTCTCGATCCAGCGGCAACTGGGCGGTTCGATGTTTGCCGAGATCGGTTATAGCGGAGTGATGGGAGAGCATCTGCAAACGGAGTTGCTCGACTACAACCAAATCAGCCCGAGTTATCTGACGGCGTTTGGAACTTTAGCGCAGAGCCTGGTCGTGCTGAACAGCAAGGTTGGATCGGCGACCGCTAACGCGGCGGGCATCACGGCGCCCTATGCCGGCTTTAGTGGAACGGTAGCGCAAGCGCTGCGTCCGTACCCGCAATACAACGTGATTGACACGTATGCGGGCCAAGGAGACCACAGCGGACATTCGACGTATCATGCGATGATTTTGAAGTTCCAGAAGCGTTATAGCAATGGTTTGATTCTGCAGTCCTCCTACGTGTTCTCAAAGCTGCTGACTGACTCGGACTCGTCGTGGGGCACGGCCTACGCGGTGGACCAATACAATCGGGGCTTGGAGAAATCGATCGGCGAGTATGACGTCACACACGACTTCAAGTTTTCCGCCGTTTACGATCTGCCATTTGGCAAAGGCCGGAAATACGCGACACATGGCCCAGCAGCGTGGGTTGTGGGCGGATGGCGCGTGACAAGCATCAATTTGTATGCGAGCGGGACGCCAGTAGGCATTAGTACTTCGGCCACTTATCCGATTTATGCGGCCGGCGACGTGGGCTCAACGAGAGCGCCGGCGTGCATCAGTTCGTATACAGGCTGGCAGTCTTACAGCGGCAGCTTCGATCCTTCAGTGGATACGTTCTTCAATAAGAACAGCGCGTCGTTTCAGGCGTCTTGCAACCACTTGGGCAATGAAACGCGGTTCAATCCGAAGCTGCGGCTGTTCCCGAACTTGACCGAGAATATGTCGGCCACGAAGAGCTTCCCAATTCGCGAAGCCATGAGACTGGAGTTCCGCGCGGAGGCGTTTAACGCCTTCAATCGCGTGCGCTTCGGTACTGGATCGACACAGCTTCAGAGTCAGACGTTTGGCGTATTGAGCGGCTCAGGGAGCCAACTCAATACGCCGAGAGCATTGCAATTAGCGTTGAAGTTCTACTTCTAAAAGAAGAGCTTCAGCCCGAACTGGAGGACGCGAGGGTCGGCGGCAGCGGTGATCTGGCCGAAGGTGGCGCTAGACACCGTGGAGGTTGGGTTCGAGAAGTTGGCGCGGTTTTGGAGATTGAACGATTCCGCGCGGAACTGAAAGCGCAACCGTTCGGTTGCATGGAAATTCTTGACGAGGGAAGCATCGACGTCGAAGAAACCGGGACCGCGGAGGGTGTTGCGACCGACATTGCCGAAGGTACCGAGGGTGGCCTGGGTGAAGGCGGCGGTATTGAAGTATTCGGAGATCTGATTGCCGCTCGTGAGCGCCGGATTGCCGACGATGTTGGCGTAATCGTTACCGATGCCAGAGAGTGAACGATCTGTGCCGCTTAAGACAGTGAACGGCAGGCCGCTATAGAGGCTGAAGATGGTGTTGATTTGCCAGTCGCCAATCACCGAACTCACGAAGCGGGACTTCCCAAAATGTGGGAGGACGTAGACAGCGGAAGTGACAAAGCGGAACTCCTGATCGAAATCGGCGGGGCCGCGCGCGCTGGCGAAATTGAAGGGGTTGGGAGGACCGGTGTTGCCTTCGGTGGCGCTGGACGTATCGTCAATCGTTTTGCCCCATGTGAAGTTAGAGAGAAGCGTGAGCCCTTTGGCGGCGCGCTTCGTAAGGTTCACCTGCAAAGCATTTGTTTCAGCATAAACATAGGAACTGGCGAGTTCGACGGCGCCCAAGCCGGGATATTCGCGGCGCGAATTTTCGTTGGCCACAGTGGCGCCGGGAGCGAGGATGGCCGGGTTAAATTGGCGAGAACCCATGATATCGACACCATGATTGCCGATGTAAGCGACCGAGAGCGCAGTGTCTTTAGTGAACTGATGTTCGATGGTGAAGTTCCAGTTTTGGGTATACCCGACCTTCGACGCCGGATCAAGCATGCCGCCGGAGACGGGAGTAAAGAATTGATAGCTGGCGAAACCGGAAGGAGAAATGTGACCACGCGGGAAGGGATCGCCACCGGGTTGACCGAGATAGGGATTGATGAAGCTTTGGGGCGCGGGGATGCTGAGATAAAGGTCGGTGGGTTGGGTGGCATCGGTGCGCTGATAGAGGAGACCTTCGGGAAAGCTGTAAAAGATGCCATAGGCAGAGCGGACCACGGTGCGATGATCAGCTCCGACATTCCAGGCAAAGCCAACGCGCGGGGCGAAGTCTTTCCAATTTTTCTCGAAGATGGATTTCTGAATGCCCGTATCGCCAGGGAAAAGCAGTCCCAAAGGCGCGTTGGGCGCGACGGTGGATTGAACGCCAGGGACGAAGGCCGTTAGGGAGTTATTCAGATCGGAGGGAGGTAACCAAGGCTCCCACCGAAGGCCCAGATTGAGAGTGAATTGGTGACTGACCTTCCAATCGTCGTTGACGTAAGCGGAGGGACTGTTGCCACGGAGCGCGAAGGAGCGGCCGTTGTCCTGGAAGAATTGCGACTCATAGCCGAGATAAAAGTCAGTGAGGGCCGAACCCGTTTTGTAACCGTTGAAGGTGTTGTCGCCGGGAGTGTAGGAGTAATCGTTGGCATCGATACGGGTGCGCTCAAAAGCGCCACCGAAATTGACAGTGTGCGCGCCCCAAAGTTTCACGGCCTGCGCGCGGTATTCGAAGGTGGTGGGATCTTGACGGAGAGCGCCGCCGGAGAAGACGTCGATAAAGCCGGAGATGTTGAGACGGATTCCGGGGAAGATGGGAACTCCAGTGCCGAGGGGCACTTGCTGACCAAAGCTTTGCAGGGTCTGAAGGCCCGGATCTTCAGGGATTTGGGTGCGAGCGTAGCGGCTGGCCGTGGCGTAGAAAGTGGCGCTTAGAGTTGGATCAAAAATGTGAGTTTCGTTGACGGTGAGCGACTGGTTGCGAAAGAGATTTTCGGCATAGAAGCCGAGGGGCGCGGAGAAGGGCCGCTGGAAATTGTTTTCGTCGTAAAAATAACGAACGCTGAGACGATCTTGCTCGCGAAAGACGTGATCCACTTTGGCGAGGTATTGGGTGTCGTCCAGATTCTGGTTGGTGGTTGTAATGTATTTTGAGCCTAGATTGGGAAGAGGAATGAGGGCATTTGCAACGGCGACGGAAACGGGATTAAACAAACTTACCGGGATTTGTTTGTTGGCAAACGGTTGGCCTGTGGCGGGATTGGTAATGATTCCGGAGAGCGCGGAGAAATCGCCGGCCCGTTCGGCAGCGCTCGGATCTGTGAGGGAAACGGTGCTGGGCGAGGACCGGCGTTCGGTATCTTGCGCGGAGAAGAAGGCAAAGGTTTTGTTCTTCACGATGGGGCCGCCGATGGTGCCGCCGAATTGATTTTGCTTGTAGGGAGGCTTCTTGATGCTGAAGAAATTGCGGGCGTTCAGGTCTGTATTGCGAACAAATTCGAAAGCGGTGCCGTGGATTTCGTTGCCGCCGGAGCGCGTGGACAGTTGAACGAGGGCACCGGCTCCGCCAAATTCGGCACTGTAGTTCGACGATTGAATGGTGAATTCCTGCAAGGCGTCCGGGTTGGGCATGGTGGGGACGGAATCGAAGAAACGGTTGGTATAAAGCGAATTATCGAGTTGAAAGGTGTTTTGGGTGGCGCGCAGACCGTTGACGGAGAGGCCGGTGTTATCTTGCTGGCCCGACTCGGTGCCGACGTTGGTTAAGACGGTACCGGGCGTGAGAGTGGTGAGCTGCAACGCATTGCGGCCATTGAGCGGAAGATCCTGCATCTGTTTCTGGTCAACAGAAGTTTGCACGCTGGATGTTTCCGTTTGCACCAAAGGCACGGCTTCGGTGATCTCTACCGTTTGCTTGGAATCGCCCAGGCGGAGGGTGAGAGTGAAATCGAGACTTTGGCCGGTGAGCAAGGTGATGGCGTCACGCTTTTGCGTGGAGAAGCCTTGTTTGGAGACTTCCAGAGAATAATTGCCGATGGGCAGATCTGGAAAAACAAAGATGCCATCGTGATTGGTTTGGACGGTGCGGCGCAGACCGGTATCGGCGTTGGTGCAAGCGACCGGCGCTTCCGGAATGACGGCACCCGAAGGATCGACAATGGTACCGCTGATGCGGCCGATAGACTGAGCGGAAAGCCCGAGTCCGCAAATTAGAAGAAGAACGACAAGCCTCATTTGATACTCCCTTATCCCTATCAGCATTGTACAGAATGAAGTGATTGTCAACACTAAGGGCGCGATGGAAGATTCTATCGCATGACTTTGGGGGATGTGTTCAGAATTTTTTAAATTCCTGGCCGTTCGGGCCACAGATGATGATGCTGCCGGGCGGCGGGGGTTCGGTCCGATAGGTTTCCTTTGGTTTGGCGTTGGGGTTAGCCGGTCTGGGTTGAGGCACGGTACGGAATTCGAGTGCGCGCGAGAAAAAGCGTTTTAGTGTAGTTAGATGGATGCGGAGTAAAGCGGCGATTTTGGTGTCGGAGAGTCCGAGGATGACCATGCTGGCGACCCGGCTGAAAAAAG
>CAWJBS010000156.1:0-11535 GCA_963840845.1 Bryobacterales bacterium | reverse complement strand
CTACGAACCAGCACCCAGGCAAAGATGAGCAGGTAGCCGTACACCAATAGAATGTCGGTCGGCAGCGCCATGAATCGATCCAAACTGCGGTGTCCCGGGGAATCAAACCGCCCGGTTCCGCGAGGTGAACGCGAAAGAAGAAGCGCCCTCACCTGATGAGATGAATCTAAATGAACTTCGTTTCAGAAGAATCAAGAAAAATTGGGGATGGCCGGTCAGGATGGACGGGCTTGCGCCGAAACCACCTGCTCAATGGTCCAGTCGACCCACGCGGCCTGCTCGGCCGGGCAGGCCAGGCGCGCGGGGTCGTTGGCCAGCACGGCGTCAACGAAGTTTTCCACGATGGGAAAATGAAGATTGGCGTGAGGCGGCAGGAGTTCTGTGCGGTCGGCCGCAGGTAACTCCGAGCGCAAGCGAAGCTCGGGGCCGTTGAGAGGATCGAGGTTGATCCCGCCGTTTTCGCCGATGATGCGAAATTGATCGCGCGGTACGCGCGAGTTCCAGCGAGCGTCGACCACCGCGTGCACACCGCCGGTAAACTGCATGAGCACGGTCGCGGAATCTTCGACGGCGATGCGATGGACAGCGTTTGACAGCAGTCCGCATGCTCGCTCCGGCTTGCCAAAGAGGAAGTTCATGGCGTCAATGCGATGCGAGGCGATGTCGTAAAGCGGGCCGCCGCCGGAAAGGGCCGGATCGACAAGCCATTCGCGGCCTGCAATCTCAAGCCAGCTGTGGCGGTTGAGAAGGTCTTTGCTGGAAGTTCGTTTTTTGGCGCTCAATATTGTGAGCGAAACAGACCACTCTCGCCCTTCGCAACCGAAACAGTCAAAAACCGCGATCCTTTGTTGATCTATTTTTATGATTGGCAATGCTGTACAGGACCCTCTACCTCTAAGGTGGTGACAAAGCGGGGTGCGGGACAAATTCCCGAAGATTTATTTACTGTAAAATATTTTTAATATAAGTCAAACGCTTTCGGAAAATTTTCGGAAATGTAGGAAGAACAAGGCAATAAAAAAGGAGGACTGTAGCGAGGTTGGCGTTCGCTATTCCAAATCCACCGGAGGCCGTTTCCACTCGGCATTGGCCAATCGAACTGCAATGAAATAGCTTCCCCGTTTCAAGGCCGTCAGATTGATACGCGTTTTAAGAAGGACACGTTCGCTGCTCTACGGTTGCTGAGCCATTTGCGGAAACAAGAGGGGCACTGGCCAATTGCTGACGAATCTCCAATTCATACTGCCCAGGAATGCTACCCCGGGCGGCAACGCGACCGTCAGATCTAGATCCGTGAGCCGAAACCTAAGGGGGCCACCGTCCTTGTTCTCAGAGGCGGGCGAAGCGCCCCGCGCAAGCGGTGATTAAGTTCAAGATAGACCGACCTAGGTGTTGCTCTGGCGTCAATGATGGGCGTTTTCCCCCTTGCCTCCTAAGAGAGCCCTGATCGGGCTTAAGCCGGAAAAATAGCCAGAAGCTCATCAAAATCAACGCCGCCGCCGCTAGCACTGTTCGCCTGCGTAGACGGCGGGTCTGGCGATTCGCTGCCTTCTTCTCGTTTGAAAGAACAAGGAATTCTGCGTAGCAGGGAGAGCAATGTGTGACGTGGTCCCAGGCTGGGTCGTCAGTCAATGGCAACTTATATGAGGCTAGTCGCCTCAGTACCGCGTCGCCTGGGCAGCCGTGGCGTTCTGGATTTGGATAGGCCCTAAGAGTTGCCTGCTGCATCATCCTTTGGGCGCGGTGGAACGGTTCGGCAGCGGACTCATCTTTCATCTGACAACATTATTATGTCAAGTTTGAAAGATGGAGTTCAGATGAGGCGACTCACCTTGCGGACGGTACGCCAAAAGCGCTTGGAAACGGTGTTCGTTGATTTTCCTACTTCGCTGATGTGAGCGATATCTCCGTTTCGGACTGCCAACGCCAGCGTCGTTAGGACATCAGTTTCACCCAGTTCCGCCAGACGAACCGTCAAGCGCTCGATGAACTGCTTCGCTTCGAGGTGGCTCGCGAAATCCGTTGGCTCACGCAGAGCTTCGAGCATATGTTCCAAGAGAACGACGTCTAACCCTTGACGCTGACGAATGCCGCCCACACTTTTATCGAGCGCTTTCCATCGGGCATACTGGTAGATCCGACGATGCGGCTGAGGCCGACGTCCTCGCCGTGCTCCTGCCAAAGCACCTGCAATGCTTCGTCGGCGAGTTCCGAAACGCGCCACTCATCCAACAAAATGCGACGAGCCAAAGTCCGCAGCTTGTCGGCAGCTGTAACAACGCCATCAATCCACCCTTGTGCAATGCGCACCCGATTCGCGTCTTCATCTCGAACGAAGATCGGGACGACAGGAGTGACTCCCTCAACAAAATCAGACGGAATGACTATGAATCCCATAGATGCCAATAAAGCCGGGCCAAAATATTTTACGATTTTTGTCCCGGACCCCCTCTCACCACCTTAGTTAATGAGGGGAAAAGTGAAACCCAAAGACGAAGATCAGAAACCAACCAGCGAACGTTTGAACCTCGTCGCACACGGTGCCCTGATTTGGGGCGGCTCATTTCGTAAGTTTGGGTTTTGCCTGGCTCCTTCTGAAAAGCCGCATGATTTTTTGACGCTGTTCGGCAGTTGTTCCGCTCCAGCGCCATGCGGCCGAGGCGGCCGCGTTTTTGCGTGTGGGTTTCTTGGCAGGTTCCCAGCAGGCGCGCGCCGCCGCACTCATCAGTTTGGACTACGAGAAGCACGGCAAGTTTTGCCAGCGAGCTTTGGCCTTTGATTGATCGTTCATTGTTCAGCGCAATCCTTGACTTCAAAAAGTAAGGGATATCTGCGAGCGACCAATTCACATTTTTGACGGTAGCATGACATGCGCACGAGACACGAGCACAAAAACACTAGAACTTTGAGGAAACCCTACAGCCGTGTTTTATCGCGTTTGGCTACATCGCAACGAAAAGGAGTGCTGGTAAATGAGCGTGAGTCCGCTAGACATCATCGCGCATTATGCGAGTCCGATTACGTGTTTGTTGACGGACGAGAGCGCATTCGATGTTTGTGTGAATCCCGATGGCTCGCTTTGGGTGAATCGTCTCGGGCGCGGATTCGAGCAAGAAAGCGTCATGTCAACTTCCGACATCGCTCTGCTGCTGTCGGGCATTGCGACCGAGCAAGGGTGTGAGCTGAATGCGTCTCACCCGGTTCTCGAAACTACATTTCCGCTGACAGGCGATCGCATTGAGGGATTGATTCATCCGGTGGTGACGGATTCGGCGTTTGCCATCCGAACAAAGGCGAAGAAGGTTCACGCTTTTGAGGATTTTGCCGAGCGAAAGATTCTGACGACTTGCCACGATCCGCAGAACGTGCAGGGCCGGCGTGCGTCGTTTTCGATGAGGCTCGGCCGGGTGCTGCTCACGTGGAGATTATTCGGTTTCGCGAAACCGAGGCTATCGTTTTGTACAACGAATTAGGCCGCTGGACGCTTGTCGCGAATAGAGATGAGCATCTCAGTCGGCACAACAAAAAACCACAAAGAGAGCGCAATGAAGAAACTCGGTGCAAGCACTTCAGTAGAACTTTTGACGCTCGCCATTCGGCGCGGGCTTGTCGATTGGCAACCCAACAAAAGGGGAAACGGAATGAAAACGAGACGGCTGTTCGTTCGATCCGGTTTGAGGGCTGAATGGCTTTGCGATTGTGGCCATCGATTCTCGCAGCATTCTGGTGAAGACAACGAGGGATGTTCGAGCATGCGCGGCCACACAAACAGGCGACATTCCCGAGCGATGCCGCGCGGGTGGTTTCACGAATGGGTTAGTTCGCTACTTAATTCTGAAGGCGCGGCGCCGCTTGTCGGCTGCAGCGTCAGAGGTGTTTGTGCGGAGGAAGTCAATGTAAAAGACCCGGCGACGCGCTTTGACTTTTGCGGAAGCGAGGCGTGCCGCCGGACCTATCAAGAAAAGGCAAATTGCTTATGAGACAACTTGACTTCAATTCGATTATACGCCGATTCACAGCGCTTGAGTTGGTGAAGGCCGGGGGGCTGTTCGTCAGTTTTGCGGTGGCTGGTTCGTCCCGATTGCGGCGGGATTGGCAGCGCCGGGCGGCCAGGGGGCCGGGCAGTCAGCCGGGTTCCTGTGTTTGCTGATAGCGATCGCCAGCGGAGTCTTGCTGGTGCGTTCGGCGGGCGAATGTGTAGTTTCATTCGGCAGCTTTTTGGGGGGAGTGCTTTCGGCCATCTACTTGGGCGAGAGTTTCCCCTTATTTCCTCTGTTGGTTGTGTCTCTGTTTTTCGCGCTTTCTCGTAGCCTGCACCGGCGCGGAACGATTTCAGAGTCCGCGCATAAGGCGTTTTTGCTGGCAAGCGTTTGCGTCTTGCCGGTGCTGCTGGTTGAGTATTCCAAGTACACGCCGTACACACGGTTTCGTTTTGGCGTGGCGCTGATGATCGGCGCCGGAATCGGGCTGGTATTTGCTGGGCTTCAATTTATTGCCAGCGCGCGAAAGGATTCCCGGCCGCCTATCGGTGGCCAGGAAGGTTTAGAGGATTCCGCAGGGGTTCTCTGATGTTGCAGTTCAATTCAATTCAAGAAAAGGGATGAAAAATCTTATGAACAATCTGATGACAAAAGGCCGCGCTCTGGCGCGGTCACAGTCGTTTCACTGGGGCATCGCGTTGACGTTGCTTCTGGTCTTGACGTGCTCTCCGATGATGGCGCAATTCACCGGCGGAACAACGACGGTTGACCCTACGCAGGGAGCGCAGGGCATCGTGAAAAACATCGTTGACGGCGTGCTCTACATAGTGGCGGCGGCATCGGTGATCTGTTTCTTTTTCGGCTGTTTCCGGCTATTTGGCGGAAGAGTGCTGGAAGGGATTTTAGAGATCGGTATGGGGCTCGTCGTGTTCGGCCTGATCGGTCATGCCATGGGTTGGGGCTCTGCTCTGACGGGTCAAACCATTTCGTAGCAGGGGATCTCATGCGCCAAACCGTGGAAGTTCCTGTAAATGACGTGCTGAATAAAAGCCAGTGGAAGGGCGGCCTTCCCTGGCAACTCTGGCTAGTGGTGATCGTGTTGGCGGGCGCGGTGATGGCGCAGATCGATGTGGTGGTGGGGCTCGGGATTCTGGTCCTGGTCCCCATGCTGCTCATTGCGTGGTTTAAGCAAGATCCGGACATCGTAGGGCTCACGCTTTGCTCAGTGGCTCAGCGGAGTTATTACGACCCGGCGAAGGGGAGACTCTGACGATGTTTACAAAGAAAACCGATTCGCTCACGAGCGGCGAAGAACTATTCAAAGATGCGGGTAATCCGGCGGAGCTGGTCTCGCTATCGCGTTTCGTCACTGAAGAAATGTTCGCGACAAAGGAAGAAGGCTACGGCCTTTGCTTTCGCGTGGCCGGCGTCGATACGGAATGTTTCAGCGATGAGCAACTGATCGCCCTGGCCGATGGCATCCTGGCAGCTCAGCGAAACATACCGGACGAAGTCACACTGTTTCAAATTGCCATCAAGCGCCGGCGCGCGATAGTGCCGTCGCTGATCTATACAAACTCTGATCATCCGGTGGTGGCCGAAACGCAACGGGCGCGCGAGGCTCATCTCCGGAAAATCGGCTTTAGCTCGCTGGAACTCTTCCTAACCCTGTACGTTGGGCCGCCCAACTCAAAGGGGTTCGGCAGTCACGCGGCCAAGACTCAGAAGCAATTGCAGCTACTGGCCGATACCGAGCGCATGCTTCGCTCAAACCTGCAACGTTTCGGCTTGCGCCGGCTGAACGCGGAAGAACTATTCGACATGTACGGCTATCTGGCCACATTGCGCGATGGACGGCCGCCGGTGGAAACAGCCGACAACTTAGACGAGCAAATGGCGATCGAGCGCATCAAGTGGAATGACGATGGGCTGAAGATCGGCGAGCGGTACGCCAAAGTGTTTTCGCTTCTGAAGAGACCGGCAACGACGCGGCCTAACCAGCTCGGGGAACTGTTGCGGCTCGACGTTGACATGGTGCTGGTGATGGAAACGCAACGCCAGAGCGTAGCCCAGACGAAGCGCGCGGCCAATTCTCAAGAGACGTTCAGAAACCTGTTTCGGGAACGCATCATGACGATGGTGAGTTATCTGGGCAATGCGCAGGCGCTGCAGGCGAAGCCGAAAAGCGCCGCCAGTCAAGCGGCGGATGTGTCGATCGGCCTAACGGGCGTGGCCGGAATTCATGCCGATCTTGACGCCGGCCTCTATTACACGAAAACGTCACTCATTGGGCTAGTTCATTCTGACAGCTACGCCGAAGTAGTTGACCACATGGGCCAGGTTCACCAGGCGGCGGTTACCGGCAAGTGTGGAACGTTCCAGCAGGAAGGTATCGGGGCGCTCAGCGCGTTCTGTTCGTTCTTTCCTGGTGCTCGTCTCGCCGGCCATCCAACGAACGTACGGCGGCGCTGGCTGCGTGAGGATCACGTGGCGGACATGTCGATCGGCTTGTACGCGCCTTATCGCGGTGAGGCTTATTCGCCCACGCTTGAAGATGAATCTCACGCGCTGTTAGGAACGCGTGACGGTTCGGAGCTTTGGTACGACGCTTATACACCGAACGGTGTCCGCGGGTTGCTTGTTTTCGGGGAATCGGGTCGCGGTAAAAGCTACTGGATTAACTTCCTCATCGAGCAGGAAGCCAAGTACGGGGGCTTCATCTATGTCTTCGATGTGGGCGGCTCTTTTGAACACACGGTTCGCAAGTATGGCGGCGCGGTGGCTCGATTCGGGCTGAGCGGCCCGCGGCTGAATCCTTTCTCGTTGCCGAATACCGATGAGAACCGGCGGTTCGCGTTTCGCCTGGTCATGATGCTTTTACGCAAGGGCGGCGCAAAGGTGACACCGCAGCAGGAAGCGGAGATCGCCACGCGTACGGCGGCCCTCTTTGGCATGGAACCGGAGGTACGGCGGTTGAAGTACCTGGTTTTGCCTCAGTCGATTCAGCCGTATTTGAACAAGTGGATCGAGGGCGGGGTGTACGGCAACATCTTCGACAACGTTGAAGACGAGCTACAGCTTTCGCGCATCGCGGTCTTTGACTTTGAAGCGTTGGGCGAGAACACGCAAGAGCAAAAAGACCTGATGGAGCCGTTGCTTTCCTGGATTCGCTGGCGCATTAACGCGTTTACACATGACGCGGCGAATATCGGGGTTCCGAAGCTGGAAGTTTACGAAGAGACTCACCGGCACATCGAAGACGAACAAATGGGCGCCATGATTCTCAGCACGTCCAAGACGGCGCGCAAGCATCGCGGCGGCATCGTGATCAGCACGCAATCGCCGGAAGACCTCAAACAGTATGCGCGGGTGATTCGCGCGAACTGCCCGGACGCGCTGTTACTGGGCGGCGCCATAGATCGGAAGCTATACGCCGATCTATTGGAGCTGAACGAACGGCAAATGGATTTAATCGGCTCTCTCGAACTGGGCGAAGCGTTGCTCACGAGGAAGGACTGGAGCAAGGTCGTACGGCTAGATGTGGATGCGGAAAGCTTCTGGCGGTACACAACACGCGCGGCGGACAAACAACGCAGGAGCGAAGCCATAGCGCAACACGGCTATGAAGCGGCGTTCAAGCAATTGGCCGCGGCGAGTGAGCAAGTCAAGTAGTTGGGTTTTTCAAGAAAGGGCAAATCTCTTATGAACAAGCTGTTTCTCTCAATGATTTTAGCGGCCGCCAGCATCACCGGCGTTACTGCATTTGCGGCGGATTCGGTTCCGTCCGCTTCCATGAAGATCGACGATCCGCGGAGTGTTCGCGTTGGCGAGCGCTCAGTGGTGACGATCAACGTATGCCAGCTCATGAGCACGATGCTGGTGCTTCCAGATAAGGAACTGACGCGCGTTACGCAGGTGGCCGATACCGATAACTGGCTGCTCGAAACGAACCAGGCAAAGCAGGCGAGCCGGTTCCTTTCGATCAAGGTCCGTAAGCCACTCGTGCCTCAAACCACCTTGAACGTGATCACCGATCACGATTCTACGTATACATTCCGGCTGTTTCTGAACGATTCGCACTGTGACTCCAAGGTGTTTATCGATCCGGATGAGCAGCTCGCCAAACACATCGCGGATACGCGGCCATGGGCGAGTCCGGAGCAAGTAGACGATATGAAGCACCAAGTTGGAGGCAGCGAACAATAAGGCCGAAACGGCGGCGGGTTCAGTTACGGCAAAGGTGGACGAGTTCAAGTCTTCCTATCCGCGAAAGCTCAAGTTTGAATACAAGTTCGATCAGAAGATGGCGGAAAAGATGGGTATCAAAAGCATCTTCAACGATGGCCAATTTACCTATGTTTCCAGCGTCTCGCACGATACGCCAGCACTGTTTGAACTGAAGGGCGGCAAGCCCGACCCAATCCACTTCGATTTCAGAGACGGACTCTACACGGCGGACACCGTGATCGATGACGGCTATCTGGCGATCGGCGGGACCGGCAACGGCAAGCATCAAGAGCGGCTGAACTTTCACCGGGTGCCAGTTGAGGCGGTGAACTAATGACGGTTCCGATTCAGCCAGGGCAGGGAGGCGCGCCGGCCGGGAATACTCCCGCGGCGCCCACTGTTGGAGTGAAGCCGCTACGGATCGGCAAATGGGGCGCGTTGAGCGGGGTTTTGCTGGTGGTCTTGTATCTCGGCTATAGCCTGATGCACGATGTAGCGCCAAGTCCAACGGCGGCCGCCACGAAGAAGGCCGAGCAGCAACAGCAAGCCAACAGCAGACTAGGGAAAGTTGATGTTCCCGGCTTTCACGGCGCTCACGAGCCGCAACGTCGATAGTTTGCTTCGCAAGAAAATCATGCTGCAGTCGGAGGCGGAGGCCGCGGGCCTCACTCCCGAGCAGCTCACGGCTATTACCGCCACGATGCCGCCCTGTAATGCAAATGAGCGGCGAACGTTGAACGGGCAAACGATGTACATGGTGAATGCCCAGCTACAGCAACGGGTTCAGCTCGATTGCGGTACGGATGACGCCTGGCACGCTTTGCCGAAGACGGCGGAGGATTTACCGGGGCTAACACCCGAGCAACGCGCAGCGTTAGACGCACAAAGAAGAGGGGGCGGAGGGCGGCGCCCTGGCGGTGGCGGGGCGAGCGGACCAACGCGCCAGGACCGTTTAAACGCGGCTTTAGCGTCTTCGTCAGTGGTGGAGTTTGCCGAACCAGCTCCGCCAGCAGTGGCGGCCGTACAAGCGCCGGCGGTTCCGCCGGTGCCAGGCTTACCGGGGGTTCCTGGTGCTCTGCCAGGCGCGGAACCTGGAACGGTTCAAACCGCAGCAGACCAAACAAAGGGGTACCCATGGGACACATTCACGGGGCCGCTCTATCACGTCTTTGGGGGTCCGCGCTGGATTGATTGCGTTCTGCATGAATCGCATGCAGGGCGAACTTACTGGGCCGGTGGTGGTGATGGTCCGAACGGCTGTTTACTCATGGGATCGCCAACACGTGCTGATTCCGCGAGGAACGGTGATCAGCGGAACTTCTAGCAAGGTTTCAACGAATGGCCAGCGGCGGTTGGCGGTGAACTTCGACCGCATGATTATGCCGGATGGCTACGCAGTGCCCTTGAAGGACTTCATCGGTCTCGATCAACAAGGGGCCGCGGGCCTCACCGGCAAGGTAAACACCCACTGGCCCAAGATTATCGGTACGGCGGCTTTGGTGGGCGCTATCGGCGGCCTTTCGCAGATCGGCGGAGTAAATGCCGCCACCAACGGATGGAGCAATGTTCGCGCGGGTGTCGGATCGACAACCGGGCAAGAGGCTACCCAGATTTTGCAGCAGACCTATAACACGCTTCCGACTGTGACCGTTTACGAGGGCACGCTCGTGAATGTTTGGGTGTTGCAAGACTTACTGCTTCCGGCGGTGGAAAACCACACGGTTTCCTCATCGCTGTAGGCAAGTTCAAACAAGAAAGAGAGGTTCATTTTTATGTTGAGCGATGCAGAGCAGAGAGAGGCGGCGCGAAATGTGCGGTACCTCGCCAACGTGCAAAGGAAAGAGGCGAAGATTTGGCTTTTGATATTCGGCGGCGTGCTCGGCTTTGCCTGCGCGCCGATGATTTTTGGGGTAATCGCCGCTTTTGTGATGTTCGTACTCAAGCTGGTGTTTCCCTTTTGGCTGTTTAACCACTAACCCGAATTGGAGAAAAACGAAATGAAATTTAAATTCAAATTGCCGCTGCCGGCGCTCTTAGGAGTGATCGGCTTTGCGTCAATGAGCGCGCCTGTTCAGGCGCAATGGACGGTAACCGATCCTGGCGCGTATGCGTACTACGGGACGATTTGGTCTTCGAACGTATCGAACGGGCTGAAGATCCAAGAAACCATTACGCAAGGCGTAACGATGATCAGCCAGGGGCTGAAACTCTTCAACCTGGCCATGCAGGAAACCACGGCGCTGAAGAACAAAAACTTCATGCAGGCCGCCGGCGTCTTGTCTCAGCTCGGCCCGATACCGGGCAACCCTGATTTAACCAACGCTTTGCGCTCGGCAACGGGCGGCCTTGAAGCGGCGGGCGTATGGCAACGGCTCACGGCGCCTGGCGCCACGTTGATGGCGCGCGTGCAGATGGCCGATGGCTTTGCGCAATCGGTCATTACATCGCTCGGGAGTTGTAACGCCGCGGCGATCGACACGGATAGCGCGATCGGCCAATTCGAGCATTTTGCGCTTCGACGGATACGCTCGACAACACCAGGGCGGCGATCGGTGGCGGAACCAACATGGGCATTAGTCAGCAGTTGCGGATTCAGGAATGCCAACACAACCTGCAGCAGCAGCAATTGCAGCTCGAATTGCTGAGGCTGCATCGAGACCGTGACTACGAAAACGCTCAACAAACCAGCGTGGCCAACGTGGCCACGATTGCCGCGCAATCCGCAGGCGCCCACCAATATCGGCGACATGTTTACCGCCGATTTCAACTAAGCACGAAAGGAGAAAACACCAAAATGATGCGCTTAAGAAATGTGCTTTTACTGTCTCTGTTGCTCTGTTCGGTGGCATCGGCTCAAAGTACCGGAACCGGCTTCAACTGGGGGGCGGACCTTGAAGACTTGACTAACAACATGGTGACGAGATACGGCGGGGCTCTGGTCAATACGGGCCTTTGGGAAGTGCTCGTTATCTACTTGTTGATGGTCTTCAAAGCCTGGTACGACTGGGGGGCAGAGAGGGCGCTTTCTTTCGCGCATCATGCTCATTACCCTTTGCCGCTTCCTCGAATTGCGTGGCTCTCAATCAAGGCCGCGTTCCTGGTGTGGCTGCTGAATAACTACATGACCAACTTCGCCGGGAACTGGTTTTAGCTTCCACGCGGCCGGCATGGCCGTGAGCAAACATTTCACGCTTCTGATCGATCACTCCGTGGTGGATTCGCTGATGGCGAACTCCCTAATCCTAGGGCCTGTCGTTCGCGGTATCAATCCGCTCGACATCATCGACGCGCTGGTCTATCTCTTGAGTGGTGTGGCCATTCGCGGGAC
>CAWJBS010000155.1:0-44369 GCA_963840845.1 Bryobacterales bacterium | reverse complement strand
GCGATTCCGCCCCCGCCCCCGGAAAATGGTATATAAGCCTCTCTAAGTGGAAACGCCCTTCTTCTCTTGGGGCCGCAATCCCGACGATCCCGAAGTTACCCCATTCGCATTCGTCAAAGGCGATGACAAGACCGGTCAACCCGCGATGGCCGTCTTCGGCGTGGTCGATCCCGATATCCTGAAAAACGTCGGACGCATCAATTACGCCTATTGGAACGATCAAGCCAATCTCAATACCGCTGTGAACGTGGCTGCCCCAGACTATTGCTCAAGCAAGCTCTCGAATTTTGCAACAAAACGGAGGCGTGCCGCTCTGCCCGCAAGGTCCTGATGGCTCAAATGCCACTGGCCAAGGCGAGCCAGCTCATGGCGCACTTCGGTTCCGACTTTGATCTCGTCATCTCTCAATCCGACGCCGACCACGATAGCCGCGATGCGTCCTTCTCCGATTCCTTTGATCCGGCGAAGTTTCACCTGCCCTTGCTCGTTACCGCTGCCGCGCCTGCCTCGGAGTCCTCGGCATTTAAGCCCATTCTCTCTACCGCCACCATCGCAGAGAAGAACGACTCAGGGCGCACTCGGCGCACGCTCAACACAGCGCTGCTCTCCGCCGAGTCAATTGAGGAGATCTCATCTCCCGCAAAGCCCTGTCCTCCAACCGTCTGCCTCAGCATTTCCCAAGCCAGCCACGCTGTCCTCCATCTCTGCACCCACTAAGCCCCGCCCCGAAACCGAACTCTCAGGCCTTAGCTACGCCTGCCTCTCAAGATGTCACGAATCTCGCTCTTTTCGTCATGCGTCGCGCTCTCAAAACGGATATCGCTCTCCTACAAAAACGCGACCTCTTTGACGTCGAAGCGCTCAGCTCCGAATACATCGCTAACCACGATCTGCAAAGCCAACTGCAGAAAATTTTCTGGAAAGGCGATTTCGCCACTTCCTTCTTCGTCAAAGGCTCAACGCTCCGTGCAATCTTGAAGCAGTCCGCCGCCTTTGCCGCCCTCGATCACGATTCTCTCGCCTCCCAGAATGACAAAGATCGTGAACTCTTGACACTGGGCGTCTCCCCCGATCCTCTCGATCCGTCTACGCTCTACGTAAACGGCGCGCCCCTCGTCGACACCCTACTGTATAGCGTCGCCTCCAGCCAATACCTCGGCCTCGGCGATACCGGTTATAGCGTCCTTGCCTCCCGATGTCCCACCGCCGTATCACATCGAAGATTTGAAATCGCTCAAACCCATTGGCGCTCTCGTTTGCCACGCCATTGAAGACAGCCAGCAATATGCCCGGCGTCACCTGCGATTTCGCGACTCTGCCTTCAACAGTTCCCACCCCTCCCGCCGTCTCCACCGCCACCGCCGCGCCTGCGCCAGTCCCAGCGGCCCAAACCGCTTCCACGCCCACAAAGCAAGTCTTGCCGCTCTACTTCGATCGCACGAGTCTCCGCCCCTTCGACGAAACTCGGGGCTTTAACACGCTAAAGCACTTCACTCTTTGGCGTCGGCTCTTGGCGGACGCAGCCCCAACCTCGGGAGTCGACGGCACTGTTCAACAACGCGCCTTCTTGTCCATCAACCTCGAGGATCTCGATCTCGGCTACAGCGGTACCTATATCAACCACGTCGCTAGCTCTGCCCTCACCTTTGCCCGGCTCTCCGCTGCCGGCATCACCACCAGCGGCACCAATGCCATTAATTCAGATCACCGCGTGCGCGCTATCCTTGACCTCCGACACTTCACGTTCTACTTTGTGAACGACTCCACGTACATGCGCACTTCCAACAGCGGTAGTTCGGTCCCCGCTCTGAGCGCCAATACGCTGGGCTTTGAAGGCGGCGGCACCGTTCGTATTTATCACGCACACCGCCCATCGCTCTTCTCCTTCCAATACGCCACTCGCTTCCCGGGAACCTCACGCCACAACCGCCAACGGCTGTCACTCCGACCTGACTGCTGCTGTTACAACTCGGCCGCCAGCGTTTTATCTTTCAGTTCCCAAGAGCAATACCCTCTACGGTCGCCTGGGCCTTCGTTTTGACCACGCCGATACTTGGTTTGAAACGGGTGTGGAAGAGATTGATTCCCGTCATATCCTTCAGCAGTACAGTTTTTCCAATGGTGTAACCTGCAGCCCAGCCCCGCAAACGCCGCTGGCTTGCACCGGAGGTCTTTCCATCCAAGACCCCTCTTTGATGCTGAGCGGTCTCGCAGCTCCCAAGTTCTCTACCGGCGCCTTCCTCAACTCTGGCGCCTATCTGAACTTCAAAATCAAAATTCCTCTCTGGAGCCGCCTCGATGCCAATCACGTCGATCAAAGTTGGTACTTCAACCTGGCCAACAAAGGCGACTTGTATTTCAACCACCGCGGCGACACGGCCACGCAAACTCGCTTGCTCGACAAATTCGCACCTTCATTCACCATTCCGCTTTACGGCGGTATTTCCTCACCCCGAAAGTCGATTTCATCCTGTTCAATAACAAAGTGCTCAACAACCACTTCCGCGCCGTCGAACCCTCGCTCTCGTTGAGCTACACCTTCGCTTGGCGTCAAGGGATCAAAATCCTGCGCACGCTTGGCTTCGGAGCCATTACCACCACCGCCGGTTCTCCCGGTTCGCTGCCGTAGTCCGTTTTCACTCTCCGGGAAGCGCGGCTGAATGTTGCTCATCCGCGCTTCCTCTACGAACATGCGAAAATCTAACCTGTGAACGGCGGCAACGCCCACAAGCATGCCAGCTGATTCAGAAGTCTCCCAAGCACCCCACGACAATTTCTTCGCAGCCATTGAAGCAGGCGAAATAGCCACTGTGCTTCGCTACCTTGCGCGCGACCCAGCCCTTTCAAATGCCATCAGCACCCGTCCGCTTCCCAACTTTCCGATGTTCCGGGAGCAACATCCAGAACGAGTCGGCTCGGGTTTGAGCGACAAATCTGCCAAAGTGCACCCGCCTAGCAATCAGACCGCGCTTCATGTTGCCGTTCGTCACAACCAACTAGCGGTGGCCCGCCTGCTCGTCACTCATGGCGCTGAAGTGAACGGTGTCTCCCGAGATCGCACTCCGCTGCAGCTCGCTCTCAATCAGCAGGCGGCGGACGTGGAGCTGATTCGCTTCTTAGTCGAATGCGGAGCCAATGTCCACGGTGCCTCCAGTAACATCCGGGTGTTTGGCCGCAAGGATTGGTGGCCGATTGTTGAGTATCTGCTGGCAAACGGTTTCAATGTCAACTCGCCAATTCAAAAGAACGGACGCCTCTCCTCGACTCCGTGGCCATGCGTCTCGAGCATCCCTGGAACCTCGACTTCGAACCGATCATTCAAACACTGCTAACTTATGGCGCGGAGGTCAACCTGGGCGGCAGGGAGGATGAAGACCCTCCTATAGTCCGGACGGCCGCCCTCGGCTGCGTTGGTGTGGCTCGTCTGCTGATCGCCGCGGGTGCCGATCCAAACCTGACGTCGCTTCGGAGGCACACCGCTCTCCACGCTGCCGCTCGCCAAGGCTCGTTTGAAATGATCGAACTTCTGTTGGCTGCGGGCGCAGATCCGTCAAAAGTCAACAGTAACGGTCAAAGTGCCTTGCAATTGACTCAGCCGTATTTAGACACGCTAGAACTCGTCGAGAGGCTCTTACAGAAGTGATCAACGACAAAAGGATCCGCCTGTACCTGGCTCCGTGGTTCGCGCGCGGGGGCACTCACGCAGAATTTCTAAACGCCTGCCTTACTGCCAACTTGAGCGTGACTCGCAGGCTCCTGAAGGAAGATGCAAGCTTGGCAAACATCCCCAGTGGGGAAGTAACGCCGCTTCGCTTAGCAGCGTTTTACGGACACACCGAGCTGGCGGAATTATTGATTCATCATGGCGCAGACGTTAACACTGTTGCCAGTGACGAGATAGATTATCCCCTGCATATAGCGGCGCAATCAGGACACAGGGGCGTCATCAAGGTGTTGCTCAATCACGGAGCCGCGGTGGACGCGCTTGACCGGCTTCAACAAACTCCTCTCCTGCGCGCCGCCAAAATGAATCACAAAGAAGCCATCCGAATACTGATCGAGGCCGGCGCGAACACTGAGCATCGCGGCGGATATTTTGACAGCACAGCGTTACAGTACGCCATCTTTGAGGGAAGCGCCGAGGCGGTCGGTGAACTCGTGCGCCTGGGAGCTGACGTGAACGCGGAAACCAGCAAGAATTCCTGGTTGTTCTTTCGCCTCCTCAGCGAGAACCAGTGGCCCCTGCTGGACGCTTGCGAAGGAACGCGTCCGCTCTACATGGCCATCTGCCTCGTGCGGTATGAGATCGCGGAGCTTCTTCTCAACCACGGCGCCGATATCAACGCGCTCTCCTTTGGCTGGAGCGCCTTGCACGCGGCCGTTGCCATGCCAGATCCAGTTATGGTGGAACTACTCCTTCGCCGCGGTGCCGACCCATATGTCAAAGCGAATCTCAAATCTCTGCGTGGCCCCGCGTGGAACCATCAGACACCTATGGACCTGCTGATGGGATTTAGGCGAACGGCTAATCTCCTCCGAACCTCGGAGCGCAAGCGGTAACTGGTAGTGAAGAGGTCGTGCTAGCCGAAACCACTTACTCACTCGCTCTAACCTCAGCGAGCCGGGCCCGCAGCAACTCCGGCAACCCCGCCTCCATTTCAGCACCAATGAGCCCCACCGCATCCATATCTTGTATATGCACCCGGTCTTTCAGCCGGAAACTTGTCAGCTTCATCCGCACCAGGTCCTCTACTGGCGCCAACAAAATCCCTTCCCTTGTTTCAACCGCCTTCGATGCCGGCACCGCCTCTTCATATTCGGGTCGCACCTTCTCGTGCAGAAACACCAAATGCACCGCCGATCGCGCCTTCGGCTGCTCCGCATCGACGAGCATATCCACTCCCGCCACGCGTCGGTAAACCCATCCCACCTTACGCGCCGCCTCTATCACCGAGGGAAGGTATCGCCTTTCCAAGGCCGCGTCGACATCAGCCGTCAGCCGCGCCCGCAGCGGATCACGTTCCGACACGTGCATGAACACTGCCATGCCGCCCACAATTCGGTAAGGGATTCCCGCCGTCGTCAAGAGCGAGTGCAGTTGTTTGATGCGGTCAAATAGTTGTTCCACGTGATTATCGAAGGCAGTTGCTGTCAACATGGGTCCGTTTTCATTCTGTCACCACCCGGCGCGCGCGAAAATCTCAGTTCAAGACTTCAAAATAAATTGCCTCTTTGTTTTCAACCACTTCCCGCCAAAATTCAATTCGGCGCAAGGCTCTTCAAATTACCCTGAAAAAAGTAGATGGCGTAAAAGGCCTTCTTTACGCCCCCTGTGCCGCCGTCGTGCGCGCATCAAACCATCAATCCGTTGAAAGGAATCACAATCATGGCTACCGAAAAACAAAAAGCCGCAAACAAATTAAACGCGCAACACTCAACCGGCCCCATTTCCTCTGACGAGGCCGCCTTTAATAACTGGCGGCACGGACTGGCTGTCAAAACACACGAACACTTCGGCTTTCTCATGGACGAGAGTCAAGAAGAATTCGAAGAACTTCTCAACCAACTCAGCCACGACCACCAGCCGACCTGCGAAACCGAGTTCATCATGGTTCGTCACATGGCCGAATCCGCCTGGTTGCGCGCCCGCGCCATCCGCTTGCAAGCCGACTGCCTGGTGTTCGGCCTCAAAGATAAGACGTCTCCAGACTCGCGCTCTTCATCCGCTACGAAACCACGCATGAACGCGCCTTCTACAAGGCGGTAAACGAGCTGCAAAACCTAAGAAAACAAAAACAAAACTCGCAAATTGGGTTCGAATCGCACGGCCTCAAAAAGGCGGCGGAATCCAGAGCCTCGGAAGCGCTGAATTTGAAGAAAGAAGAGTTCCAACTCAAAAAGGAAGTCGTGCAAATGAAAAAGGAGGCGCAAGAAAGGCGAAATCCGCCCGTCGCGAAGCCGGATCTGACCGATCCCGGCCTCGAAATGGCCGCTTAACCGCCTCCAACTTCAACTGTTTTTCACGCACGCGCCCGTAGTGTGTCCGCGCTCCAAACACACCCATACCCCTCCCAAGGTACGATAGGGGTATCTCTTTAAAACCGGAGGAAGCGCGAGCCCAACCACACCTTGGCTCAACATCGCCGCAACCATGTCCCACACTCTAGCCTGTACTCCTGGCAAAGGGCAGGTTCCCGTACTTTGACCTTTTTCGTCGCGCTGGCATCGCTTTCGCCTCCTCGCCCATGCGTTATCGATCTATCGCCCTGCAACACCATAAAAACATTGAAACAACCAGTCACTCCGCCGAGTCCTCTCCTCTTGAACTCAAGATTTCGTACCGGCAGTACTGAGTTCGTCGAGAAAGCAACAAAGGGCCTGAATTTTCGTTCGTCATTTTGCGAAACTCTTCAGACAAGCACGTCGCTGCTTCTGCCCCAAACACGCAATGAATCCAGGTGGCCAGTCAACTCCACCTCGCTTCGGGTCTCGCCCGCCAGCGCCTGCTTTTCCCGCACCTGAGTTCCTACGGGATAACAAGTCGGCAGTACGGGAATAAGGGATCTAAATCGCCACTAGTCTGCTGCCACGCTCCGGACTCTCGACAACCGAATCCGCGTGTGGAAATAATGGACTAGGATGTAGTTTACAAGGCTGTTACCCGTTTCCATCGGTAACAAAGCCAAAGGAATTGGAAAGCTGTTATGCCCAAAAGAATCGGGAAATACGAAATTACCGCGGAAATAGGTCGAGGTGGCTTCAGTCGCGTTTATCGCGGCTTTGATCCTAATGTCAATCGCCCTGTAGCCATTAAGGTCTCCACTAGAGAGAGCGATCCCGAACACCTCAGCCGTTTCCGCAACGAAGCCTCGGCCGCCGGCAATTTGCGCCACGAAAACATTGTCACTGTCTATGACTACGGCGATGACGATGGAGTGCCGTACTTGGTCATGGAGCTTCTTGACGGCCGCGATCTGCACCACATTATGCGCGATGGCCCCAAGATGAGCCTGCTGGAAAAAATGCAGGTCATGTCGCAAGTCGGCGAAGGCCTGCGCTGCGCCCACTCGAACGGCGTGGTCCATCGCGATATCAAACCGGCCAACGTGATGGTGCTCCTCGACGGCACCGTCAAAATTCTCGATTTTGGCATCGCTCGCATGACGGGCGAAGTCAGCCGCCTCACGCAAAGCGGCTATCTTGTGGGCACTCCTCTGTATATGAGTCCCGAGCAGTTGCAAGGTGGCGACGCCGATGCCCTTTGCGACGTCTGGGCTTTTGGCGTTCTCTATTTCGAACTCCTCACCGGCCAGCATCCGTTCTTGTCGCAAGACAACACGCGCCTCATTCGCAACATTCAAATCGTTAATCCGCCTTCCGTCCACTCCCTCACGCGTGGCATCCCTGAGGGCTTGGCGCAAGTCATTCGCCGCGCTCTGACCAAAGACCGCCGCCGCCGTTATCAAAGCATTGAAGAGGTATTGGTTGATACCAACCCTATCCTCGCCCTGTTACAGCGCGAACAAACCAGCGGACTGGTGAGCGAAGCGCAATTCTTCGCAACAGTGGCCAACTCGCCGCCGCGCGTCAAAGTCCCGCCGCGCCCTGGAAATCGATCCTAGCAATTTCGGCGCGCAGCAGCTTCTCAAATCCATCCAGCACGAAATGCAGGCGGAAAGTTTTGCCGCTCCCGACGAAGTGGCCGCCGTTGCTCCGCCCGCTCCAGTGATTGCTCCGCCTGTTCCAGAACCGCTGCCGGAACCAGTCGCGGCAGCATTGCCGCCGCCTCCTCCTCCACCGGTTCGCGTAGTGCCGCCTCCCCCGCCGCCGGTCGTCGTTGACGAAGACCTGCCGGAAATGATTTTCCCGGATGCCGCCGCTACCCCAGTGCCGGCTCAGGTCGCCGCCCCAGTTCCCGCGGCTCCTCCGGCGCCCATGCCTGTATCAGCGCCTCCTCCTACGCCTACGCCCGTGCCGGTCCGCGCCATTCCTGCGCCGCCTACACCGCCTCCCACTACGCACCATATTGCTCCAGCCGCGGCTGCTCTTTTGAAGACCTCCGCCTCGCCGAACGGTCCGGCCACTCCGTCGCCTTCCACCACCCAACGTTTCCGTCCCAACATGGGCGTTGGGGGCGCAGCCGCTGCCATTGCCGCTGCCGTTGCTGCCGCCAAAGCGCGCCAGGCCGAAGAGGAAAAAACTAAACACGAAAATCAACCCGAAGAAGAGCCCGTCCTTACCCGCGATCCGGGCTACCCCTCTTGTGGTCTCGGCGCTTCCCGTTACCCGAGTCGCTCCCGCCGCTCAACCGGCTGCTGCGGCCCTCAAACGCGACAACGGCTCCGGTGTGTTCCTGACTGACGACCCGCTGGTCGTCAAACGTCCGGCCACCGCCGTCATGACGCAGCGCATGAAATCGGCCGATTCTCACCGCTGCGGTCGCCACCCCTCCCCCTGCGCCGCCGCCTACGCGTCTGCCGGGGACAAAAGCCATTCCCGCCAGCGTCTCGCGTGCTGCCAACGGCGCCTCCGCCGAATCGCTCGCTCCCGCCGCCCCGTACGTTTAGCGAAGGGCGCCGGCCCTCCAGTGAAAATCTCCCCATGCGTCGGCCTCCTTCAGAGGTCTATTCCAAGGGCAAACGCCGCAGTTCCTCCGAAATTTTCTCCGATAAAAAGCCGCGCAAGAAATCTTTCCCCTGGGCTGTCGTCGGGTTCGTTCTTATGATTGGCTTGGCTGCTGCCGCCCTTATCATGTGGGCATTGGCCGCGCCCAAGTTGGTCAACACCCCCACGCTTCAGCCCGACAAGCTTACTTTCTCCTGGAAAGAAGGCACGCCTAAACCGAAGGAACAGATTCTGCGCCTGAAGGGTGGCCCCGCGTCCGCTACGTTCACCGCCTCCAGCAGCGACGAACAGTGGTTGACCGTAACGCCCGAAAGCGACGAGCCCACTAACCGCACTTGGCAAGTCCGAGTCGATCCCGAAGCTGTCGGTCTTACCGGCCCCAAAGGCACATCTGGTTGGATTGACGTCGTCTCTACCGAAGGCTTCAAGACTCAGGAAGAAGTTATTCTCAAGGTCACCTCTGGTGATCCCGGCTCCTCCAAGCCGAAGAAGACTCCCTCGGTACCGGCCGCCATCGCTCCTGTTGCCCCAACTCCGGCTCCCGCTGCTTCCCTCGCTTCCACTAAGAAGCCCCCGGTGACCGCCCCGCTGGCCACCCTTCCGGCAGCGTCTACTAAACCAGTTACCGCGATAAGCCGTCGGTTGCGACCTCAACCAAGCCGCTCGCCACCGCGACTAAGTCGCCGGCGACGGCCACCAAGAAACCGCCCGTCAACAACGACGGCATCGATAACATTAATTAGCTCCGCTTCGTTTATCCTGGGGATTGCTCCCCAACAAACTACTCGTGGCTCTCAGCTTCGCGGCAGTCGCCATGGCTGGGCAAGACCATACCCAGACCGAGTGTCAAGGTACCTTGCTCGATAGCCATGGCGAGGCGCTTCCTTCTGCCGTCATCAACATTGGCCCTTCGCCCGTCACCACCGCGCCCGATGGTAAGTTCGCGTTCTCAGCCGCTGCCGATTACCCAATCAGCGTTCAGTTCAACGGCAAGACCGTCGCCTCCGCCAGCCCCTTGCACCTGGCATGTAGCGGTTCTGTCCTTCAGCTTTCGAACGATGCCGTCATCTTGCAGCCGCAAAAAGCCGGTACCGGTGGCGAACAGCTTTCGGGCAAAGCCGTCTCCTCACTGCCCCTCAACAAGCGCGATTTTAGCCAGCTTCTCCTGCTCGCCGCCGGCACCATGACCGACACCAATGGCTCCACTAACTTCACCCAGCAGTTCGCCATCAACGGCCAGCGTGGCACTGAGGCCGTCTTCGCCATGGATGGCGCCGATATCAGCGATCCCGAAATCGGCGGCGCCACCTTCACCAATCTCAACGTAGATGCTGTCCAGGAAATCCGCTCCAGCTCCGGCTGGATGGCCGCCGATATCGGCCGCGGTGCTGCTGGCTTTACCGACATCATCACGCGCTCCGGCACGAACGCCCTCCATGGCTCGGCCTTTGAGTTCCTGCGCAACTCAGATTTGACGCCCGCAACTTCTTCGACCCCCGAATCCCGCCGTTCCGCCGCAACGAATTTGGATTTACCAACGGCGGCACATCTGCTCAAAGATCGAACCTTCTACTTCGTCGAGTATCAAGGCTTCCGCCAAGTCCTGAGTGCCACCGAAGTGCATTCCCGTTCCCACCGTCGCCGAACGCGCCGGCTTGGACACTACCGCCTTCCCTGGCGACACGTTGATCGTGCCCGTCAATCCGGCCATGTCCAAACTGCTCAACCGTTATCCGCTGCCGAACGATCCTCTCGGACCATACGGCGCACGCACCTACGCCGCTTCCTCGAAAGTGGACACCGTCTCCGACCAATTCTCCGCGCGTCTTGACCATCAGGTCTCCAGTAAGTGGAAACTCTATGCGCGCTTCACCATGGAGAACACCGAAGGACCAACCACCAACCCCAGCCAGACTGCGATAGACCCGAATTTCGCCGTCCAGTTTACTGACCAGCAGCGCAACGCCGTTATCAACTTCACCCATACCACATCCGCTAATTCCGTCGCCGAATCCTCTATCAGCTTCACCCGCGCCACTCCCCAGTTCCCCACGCTCGACCGCACCGATCCTTCACTCACCTTCGGCAATGGCTTGTACGAAGCCTTCAACGCCGCCGGCGGCTCGGTACAAGGTTGGTTCGGCAACTTGTTCCAAGCGCGGCAAGGCTTCAATTGGATCGAAGGAAAGCACACCATTAAAGCGGGCGGGGAAGTCCGGTTAAACCGCGATACGCTCTATCTTCGGCATCAATCCCAACGGCCAGTATCAGTTCGGCGGTGGCACCGCCTATTCGCCGGTCAATATCCTTTCGCTCAGCGGTGCTCACAACATCGAAGCCGGCGAAGCTCTACCCGACGCCCTCACTGGCTTGTTGACTGCCAGCGCCTTCAGCTACAACACCGCCGTGGCTCCCTCGCTCTTCCCACAGGGTTCAAAAATCGGCGACGCCAGTATCCATCGCGACGCTTATAACGCCTATCTCGAAGACAGTTGGAAGGTCAAATCCAATCTCGTCCTCAACTACGGTTTGCGCTACGAAATTGAGTCGCCCATTCGCAACACTTACAAGCAGACCTCCGCGCCCGTACTCGGCGGCTCCTCTTTGCCCGGTTCGGAGTTGCTCATCAATCCGCAACCGCCTTACAAAGTCGATAAGAACGGCTGGGGACCGCGCGTCGCTGTCGAATGGAACGTTGCCAAGAATACGCTCTTCCGCGCTGGTGGCGGGCTCACCACGTTACTCGTGAACCTTTATCAGGACAACCTTCTCACCGGCGCCGCTCCTTATGTCTTCTATCCCCGATTGACCGCTTCGCCCGGCGAACTCATTCCTTTTGGTCTCACCTTTACGGCGCAAGAACTCCCGCCTGTCTACACGCCGAGCGGTCAACTCATCTACTCCTCCGGGGATTCCAAGCAAGTGCCCGCCAATACCCTCATGGATGTCAATCGCTTTGAACAAAGCTTGGCGGCGGTAACCCCAACCCACCAAATCACGCCTATTAGCGCAGCGGGTCTTGTCGGCAATTTCAAGAACGGCTACATCGGCACTTGGACCGCTGGTCTGGAACATAAGTTCTTGGGCACAACCATTGACGCCGCGTATGTCGGCACTGCCGGCATCAAACTTCCTGTGATCGATTATCCGAACGCGTTTCCTGGAGCGACCGCCGCGTACTCTCCCTACACGCAATTCAATTCGACCGGCGCCATTATCGGCGGCTATGGACAGGTGCTCCTCATGACAAATCGGTCCCACTCCACGTATCACTCGCTGCAAATCTCGGTTCAAAAAGATCTGACCGCCTCGGGCCTCGGCTTTCAAGCCAGCTATGCCTTCTCGAAATCGATCGATGACACCAGCGCAGTCGTTGGTGGCTTCGTCTCCGGCTATTCAGGCGCCGTCGCTCAAGTCGTGCCGGAAAATCCCTTCGACACGCGCATCGATAAAGGCCCATCTAATTTCGATATCAAGAAGCGCGCTGTCGTTCAGCCTCTTCCAGGATTTGCACGCCGATCGCGTCGCCTTTCTTCGTCCCTTAGGGAAGAAACTAACCGCCGGCTGGCAGCTTTTAGGAATTGGTACCTTCACCAGCGGACTCCCGTTCACCGTTTATTCCGGAACCCAGCAGACCGGCCTTGGCTCCCTGGGGGCCGACCGTCCAGATATGGTGGGTACGCCCGTGCTCTCCACCAGTCGCACCGTGCGCGAAGATTATTTCGGCCTCGGCGTCAACAACACCTCGTACTTCTCCATCCCGAACGGTCAGTTCGGTACGTTGGGCCGCAACACCTTTCGCGGACCCGGCTTGGGAGACTTCGATATGGCTCTGATTAAAGACACGCCGATTGCCACCCGTAACGGCGCCGAACGCGCCTCCCTGCAATTCCGTACCGAATTCTTTAACGTCTTCAATATCGTGAATTTTGGCCTGCCCTCCAACATCGTTCTCGGCCCTGGCTTTGGCGAAATCAGCCGCACGGCCAGCACCTCTCGCCAAATCCAGTTCTCATTGAAAGTGATTTTTTGATCAGTGGAATGAAAAGTTGAGCAAGTTTGAACATTTTCTGCGCATTAAGTGAATGAAGGAGTGTTCAACATGTTTAAATTAATCGGAATTGGATGCGTTGCCCTGGCCCTATTGCTCCCGCTGAAGGACGGAAGCAGCGTTTCCGACGCAGCCAAGAACAAGATCGCCGAGCAAATCCCCTACTCGCTGGAAATTCTGGCTCAGCGCCACCCGTTTAAGATCGGCATCATCCGCGCCATGCTCAACGATCAGGGCGAACTCGACAAGTTTGCCAAGTCCTCGGTTCGTAGTTATCTGCAAGACGAACAGATCGGTCTGATAGATAGCTACAAGATGTATTACGCGGTGTTGTTCGATGCTGACGACGTCCGCAAAGGCGTTGCCGATTCGCTGGAAAAATCGCTCGATCTTTAAAAAAACTATGGAAAAATGCAAGGGTGGTGCAACGACTCAAAGCGCGTAAAGAATGGATCTTCTTCAGCGTCCTGCCCAAAGCCGACCCGCGGTTGGCGGTAGGCTGGTGGCTGGCGCTCCTCTTGCGCGGCTTGCTGCCGGCAGCTTTCGCTATCGCGATGGGTTTCTTAGTGGGCGCTGTGCAGCGCGGCGAATCATTGCTGGTTCCGCTCATTGTGACCAGCGCGATTTTCATCTCGTTGCAAGTGGTCAATCCGATCCACAATGCCCTCAGTTCCAACTTGGGTGACCGCACCGCCGCTTGGCTCTACGATAGGCTCACCGAACCCTGCGTCCGGCCGCCGGGCATGGGCCATCTGGAAGATCCAAGCCTGACCAACGACCTGACCGCCGCCCGCGATTTCGATCTCGGTATGACCGGTCCGCCCTTGTCGATATCGATGGATTTCATCGGCAGCGGCCTGGTGGAAATGATTAGCGGCGTTGCCTCGGCGTTCATCCTGGCCCGTTACGCGTGGTGGGCATCTCTGCTTCTGGTCATCGCTTGGCTGGCGACTCACTGGCTTTTACGCGAGAGTGCCATCTGGCGAGACCGCGAGACCGATGAAGTGCGCAGCGCGGAACGCGATTCCGACTACGCCTATCGCATGGCTGTAGACCCGCCCGCCAGCAAGGAACTGCGGCTGTTCGGTTTGGCCGGCTGGACCATTGACCGCTTCATTGCCCGGCGCACCAAGTTGCACGAGATTCAATACGCCGCCACGCGGCTTCGCGAGCGCCCCGTGATTTGGAGCGTGCTCATTGTTGTGGCGGCCAACGTCGCCGTCTTCTGGCTCTTGGCAAATTCCGCCGCTCAGGGCCGGCTCAGCTTGGGCGAAGCGGTTGTCTACGTCCAGAGCGCCATTGGCGTATCCATGATCGCTTTCGGTGGCTTCAGTTGGGCGCTGGATGGCGCGGCGGCCCCGGTGGCCGCAGTGATGCGCTTAGAGAAGGCCATGCGCCCGGCCGGCGCACTCCGTTCCGGTGGCCGTTCCGCGGATGGCGTTCCGTCGAAGGAAATTCGTTTCCGTGACGTGACCTTTGCCTATCCATCTGCCAACAACAATGCGGCTGCGGTATTAAAAGACTTCAGCCTCAGTATCCCGGCTGGTTCATCACTTGCGATCGTGGGACAAAATGGCGCGGGCAAGACCACCTTGGCCAAGCTCTTGTGCCGCTTGTATGATCCGCAATCAGGAGCGATTGAGATTGATGGCGTTGACTTGCGCGAGTTCGATATCGCCGGTTGGCGCTCGCGTGTGGCCGCGGTGTTTCAGGATTTCATCAAGCTCGAATGGCCGTTGCGCGATAACGTTGCTCCGTTAGGGGCGCCCGACGAAGTCATTCTCGCCGCGTTGGAGTCGGCTGGTGCGGGCAATCTCACGTCGCTGAATACCATTCTGGCGCGCGGCTACGACGGCGGTACCGATCTCTCCGGCGGCCAGTGGCAGCGCGTCGCCTTGGCTCGCGCGCTGGCCGCTGTCAAGATGGGGGCTGGCGTTGTCCTGCTCGATGAGCCAACCGCCCAACTGGATGTCCGCGGCGAAGCTGAAATTTTTGAACGCCTGCTGGCCGCCACAAAACATTGCACCACCATTTTGATTTCACACCGTTTCTCGACCGTGCGGCACGCCGATCGCATCTGCGTCTTGGAACACGGCAAGGTCATTGAACTGGGCACGCATGACGAACTCATGACCTTAGGTGGCCGTTATCGCACCATGTTTGATCTGCAAGCGCAGCGCTTCAACGTGCCGGAAGAGGAGGGAACTACTTATGACGTCCTCTCCTAGCCGCAAACCGGCCATTGAGCCGCTACCGCCCGCGCTCTCATCTATGTGGCGTTTGTGCAAGCTCGGTTACCGCAACGAACCGCGCTTGATGCTGGTTTCGTTTGTCCTTTCGCAACTCGCCGCTCTGCCCGATGCCTTATTAGCGCTTTGGCTGATGCTTTTAGGCAAAGCGGTGGTGGAACACAATCATGCTTTGTTGCAAGGGGCAGCCATCGGCCTGGCCGTTTCCGCCGCCGGCACTTGGTTCCTGCGCACCATAAGCACGCGCGTGCAACGCCGTTTCCGCGATAAAGTGACCATCGCGCTGGAATCCCATGTGGCCCGGCTACAAGCCAGCGTCGCCACGATTGCTCATCAGGAACGGCCCGAATATCTGGACCGGCTGTCCATGCTGCGTAACCAGGTGTTCGTGCTTGACCACATGTACATGTCGCTCTTTTCCACGTTGGGGTGGATTCTGCGGCTCGCGGTCACGCTCGCTCTTCTGGCATCGATTCATCCGGCTTTACTGCTGCTGATTCTCTTCGCCGTTCCAACCGTGCTCGTGTCTGGCTGGCGTCCTGATGTGGAAAGAGCGGCCCAAGAACGTGGCGCTCAGATGAACCGCCTCGCACGTCACCTCTTCACCATCGCCACTACCGCGCCGCCCGGTAAAGAAGTGCGCGTGACGGGCATAGGCGAGATGCTGGTGCGCGATCGCCGTTCGGCTTGGGAACAGTGGTTTAGACCGGTAGCGAGCGCTCGCTGGGGGACAGCCGGTTGGCAAGCGCTCGCGTGGGCCATCTTCGGCTGCGGCTATGCGGCTGCCGTGGTTTTCGTCGCTTACGGTTTGCACTCCGCCGCCGCCCAAGTGTTGCTGGTTTTGGCCGCGGGCGCGCGCCTCTCCATGTACATCGGCGCGACTGTTGGCGAGATCGGCTTTTTGCGCGGCTTCTGGATGGATGGCTCACGCCGCCTCGCCTGGCTCGAAGACTATGCCGCCGCGCTTGCTGCTTCGGCCGATTTGCCGGTTCCACAGACGCTTAAAAACGGTATCCGCCTTGAGCACGTGACATTCAGTTATCCCGGCACCGAGCGCGTTGTTTTGGACGACGTCTCTTTGCATCTACCCGCGGGCAAGGTCATTGCCATCGTTGGCGAGAACGGGGCAGGGAAGACAACGTTGGTCAAACTTCTCGCCAAAATGTATGAGCCGTCGGCCGGCGTGATACTGGTAGACGATACCCCGCTTGCGCGCTTGTCTGCAGACGGCTGGCGTCATCGCTTAGCTGGTGCTTTTCAGGATTTCTTCCGCTTCGAGTTCCGCGCCGCACATACCGTGGGGTTGGGAGATCTTCCACATTTAGACGACGAAACGGCGGTGCAGGCTGCGGTGGAACGCGCCGGTGCCCATGATGTTGTCGGTCGTCTGCCCGCTGGCTTGAATACGCAATTAGGGCCCACATGGCCGAACGGTGTGGATCTATCTTTCGGCCAGTGGCAAAAGCTCGCGTTGGCTCGTGGATTCATGCGTTCGGAACCACTGCTGCTGGTGCTGGATGAACCAACCGCAGCGCTCGACGCCGAAACGGAACATGCTTTGTTCGAACAGTACGCTTCGGCTGCGCACGCCACGAACGCAGACCGGACAGGCCGCATCACCATTTTGGTGTCACATCGCTTCTCAACCGTGCGCATGGCCGATTTGATTGTGGTTCTTGACGGTGCCCGCTTGGTGGAAGTCGGCACGCACAACGAACTCATGGCCAAGGGCGGACAGTACTCCACGTTATATGCGATTCAAGCGGAAGCGTATCGTTAACCGTCGATAATTTGCCGCTTTTCGTCGAACCCTCAACAGGCAAAGGATACGTCCTTCTCTTGGTTTCAACGCTTTAGCGCGTTTCTAAGTGTGGGCCTACACGTGCCAATAGGGTGGTCATGAGCAGCATCAATTCAATTAACGACTATTCCAATAACAATATTGCCGCGGAACTGAGCAGTCTGCTGCAAAGCTCCGGTGCCTCGGCTCTTTCCTCCAGCAGCACCTCTACCGCGGCGAGCAGCGTCACCGGCAGCGCTTCCGATAGCAGCCAGCTTTCGCCGTTTGCTCAACTCCTAAGCACCTTGCAGCAGATGCAGCAATCCAACCCGACTGAATATCAGCAGGTCACTCAGCAGATTGCCACTAATTTGCAAAATGCGGCTGCCACAGCCAAATCAAATGGCGACACCTCGCAGGCTAACCAGTTAAGCCAGTTAGCTACCGACTTTACGAAGGCGTCAACTAGCGGACAACTCCCCAACATTCAAGATCTGGCGCAGGCCGTGGGCGGCAGTAGCGGTCACCATCACCACCATCATGGCGGCGGGGGATCATCGTCCAGTTCAAGCAGCGATTCTTCAAGTAGTTCATCAACCAGCAGCGGATCGAGCGGCGCCAGCAGCACGTCGAACCAGGCGCTTGAGCAAATTCTTGCTGCGTTCCAATCGCTCTCCAGCCAAAATAGTTCATCGTCGAGTCAGAACGGCTCGCTCAACCCGATGTCCATAATCATGAACACCCTTACGCAAGCGGGCATAACCTCTTCTACGAACGGTTAAGCAGGTAAAACAGCGGGGCTATGTGCGCCCTGCGGCTGCGCGTTTGGTGCCGTTGTTTTCGCCGATGCTCGTAGCTTCTGGTACCTCCACTAGCTTGCCGCTGGAAACGTTGTAGATGTAACCGTGCAGGGTGATCCTGCTTGGCACCAAGGGATGATTGCGAATCCGGGTCACATCGGAAACCACGCTCTTGGCCAAATCTTTGATCGTGAGCCATTCAATATAGTCGCCGGCTGGTGAGCCGCCACCGCTACCAGGGTCGCGCCACTGCCCATTATGAAAGCTGGCTGTATCCAAGCTCTTCGATAGCAGGTCGCGCATCATTTCGTTGGTAAACGTCAACATGCCGCAATCGGTGTGGTGAATGACAAACCATTCCCGAGTGCCGAGTAGCTTGTAAGAAATAACTAACGAACGAATAGCATCGTCACTGGCACGGCCGCCGGCGTTGCGAACCACGTGAGCATCGCCCTCGCTCAGCCCTGCAAATTTCGCCGGATCGAGCCGCGCATCCATGCAGGTCAGAATGGCAAACTGCCTAGCCGGGGGCATCGGTAGCTTGCTTTTCGCCCCAAAACTGGCGGCGTAAGATTCATTGGCGTTCAGAACTTCTTCGAGAATCTGCGACAAATCTGCTCCTCTCAAGACCACTACTTCAGACGCTGGAATCATGCAACCCATTTCAAAACAAGTTCGCGCCTGAACAATTCGCTTGAACGCCAGTTTACAATCGTTTGTGTCCCGCTGCCAGTGTAATGTTCAAAGCGTAGAATTATGGGGACAGGTCCGTTAGTTCTTAAATATTAGAAATGGGAGGAGTCCTGCTAAATGGAATGGACGCCAGACAACAGCAATCAGGATATTGAAGACCGTAGAGATTCAAGCGGCGGTGGTGGTTATGAGGGCGGTTCGGGTTTGGGCGGCTTTGGCTTTGGACATTTGGGCATCGGCGGAATTTTGATCGTCGGCCTCTTGAGCCTGGTCTTTCACCAGAATTTCTTTGCACTGCTTTCGGGCGGCGGGTCCGCTTCCTCCGTCGATCCGTCACAGCAGGTGCAATCTGCGCCTAATCCGCAGCAAGATCAAGCAGAAGCGCACGATTACGGCTTGATCGAAACGGTTTTCCACAACATCGAAACCAGCTGGGCGACGATACTTCCGGCACAGACAAATACGCCGTATCACAACCCAAAGTTGGTTCTTTATCGCGGAGAAACGACCTCCGGATGCGGCGAAGCCCAGCAGGCCACCGGCCCGTTCTACTGTCCTGAGGATGAAAAAATCTATCTCGATCTCAGCTTTTTCGACGAACTGAAGACGCGTTTTGGCGGATCGAACGGTGACTTTGCGCAGTCTTACGTGATCGCGCATGAATTCGGTCACCACATCCAAAAGCTTTTGGGTACGGAAGCCAAAGTGACAGAGGCGCAGGAGCGCAATCCCAGCCAAAAGAATCAGCTCTCTGTCGCTCTCGAACTCCAGGCTGATTGTTATGCCGGCGTTTGGGGCTTTTCCGGCAAAGAGAAGTTCAAGCTAAATCAGGCCGACTTGCAAGACGCGTTAAGCGCGGCTGCTGCGGTGGGCGACGACCACTTGCAAAAAATGGCGACGGGGCGCGTGAGTCCGGAAAGCTGGACGCACGGCAGTTCCGCATCGCGCGAGCAGTGGTTCACCAAAGGCTTTACCACTGGCCAAGTTTCCGCCTGCAATACCTTCGGTGGACAATAAAACACTCTTCGACTAAAACCAGGGCCGCATAAACGGTATCGTTCATGCGGCCCTATCATTTGTACGTAACACAAACACATCACTAGATTTTTATAGCCCCGACCGATCCTTTTGCGTCTGAATACTAAGGAGTCTTTTGAGTGCGGCTATCTGAAGTTCTACGTGCGTGGAAAAAGATACTACAAGGCGAATCCCCATCGCTTTCAATCGAAATCACTCGTGAATGTCCGCTGCGCTGCCCTGGCTGCTATGCATATGGATCGGATCATTTGGGCGGCGGCGTCACGTTGCGTGAGCTGCGCGATTATAAAGGTCAGGAGTTAGTTGACAGCATCATGCAAGCGGTTGATCATTTTAAACCGCTGCACCTCTCTTTAGTGGGCGGCGATCCGCTGGTACGTTATCGCGAGTTGGAACAATTAATCCCGCTGATTACCGAACGCGGCATCCATGTCCAGATAGTCACTAGTGCGTTTCGTCCGTTCCCGTTGTCGTGGACGCAGAATCCGCGCGTCAATGTAGTCGTTTCCATCGACGGCCTGCAACCTGAGCACGATGTACGCCGCGCACCCGCCACTTATCAAAGAATTATTTCGAATATCGCCGGCCAAAAAATCACAGTCCACTGCACCATCACGGCGCAAATGATGAACCGGCCGGATTACCTGAAAGAGTTTGTGGAATTCTGGAGCGCCAAACACGAGATCAATAAGATCTGGTTTAGCATTTTCACACCGCAGATAGGGGACGAGCTTCCGGAGATTCTTTCGACCGAGCAGCGGGCTCAAGTTATTTCCGATCTCACTGAATTGCGCAAGTTATATCCGAAGATCGATATGCCGCAAGAGATGATTCGCCAGTTTGCAACCCCGCCGGACTCTCCGAAAGATTGCATCTTCGCACAAACCACGACCAGCATTTCCGCCGATCTAAAAAGCTTGATCACACCCTGCCAGTTTGGCGGCCAGCCGGATTGCTCACAGTGCGGCTGTGCGGCGTCCATGGGTTTGGCGGCGGTGGGCGCGCATAAATTGGGTGGTCTACTACCGCTCAAGCCGATTTTTGATTTATCGCGGCGGGTGGGACAGCTTCGCACGAAAGGCCGGTCGATTCCGATTAGCCCTACGAATCCGTTTCCGATTCTGCGTCAATAGCGCTTACTTTGCGTATTCGCCTTCAATGACAAACCCCGCCCAATAATAGGGCGCCGACCATTCCGGTTTGTGGGAGATAGCGATCTGTGCCTGGCGCAAGGCAGCGGCCGGGGTAAGCCCTTGCGTCTCCATGCCTTGATAAAACAGGCGCATCAACTCCGCGGTACTAGCATCGTTCACCTGCCACAAACTGGCAACCACACTCTTCGCTCCGGCGTAAATGAACCCCCAGGTCAGCCCCACTAAGCCCTCGCTGTTCACTTCCTCGCCCAAGGCGGTTTCGCAAGCGCTCGCGACTACTAAGTTGGCTGAAATATGCGAGCCGTAGATTTCATTCAACCCGAGAAACCCGTTCTGGGGATTGCCGCGTTTGTCCACGAGCGATAGCACCAAGCCAGACATTGCCGGGTTGGCGGAATCAAAGGTGCCATGTGTAGCGAAATGGATGATGCGGCTACCGGTGATTTTCGGATCGAGCGCCGTGTTGCGATTGGCGTCGAAATCTAAAGCCATCAATAAACGGTTGGGCGGAGTGACAGAGGCAATGGCCTCCGCTTCCTCGCGCGAATGGACAAGCCGGTCCAGCTTCAGGCCGCGATGCGCTGTTTCGTTTGCAGTGTCGCCCTCCTGTTCCTCCGTTCCACGGGACGCGCTTATGCTATTTGCCTTGGTTTGAAGACTGCCTTGCACGCGTGGGTCGTCTTTAGAGAAAACGGGATCGCCCAAAACCGCAATGGCGGCGCTCGCCCCCGTACGAATGAGATTTGGATGTTTGCGCAGCATGACAAGAAGCGAAGCCGAGGGAAGACCCACCACCTCAAACTGGGAAGCCAGAGGTTGTCCGGGTGCAGCGAAAGATTTTGGCAGTGGAAGAGCGGCGAAAGGGATATATTGCAAGCGCCCGTCAGTCGCGATGAGTAACCGGTGATGCCCTTTGATGAAACCAGGAAACAGCGGCGAGCGCCGCTTCGCTCAGTTGTTGCGCCGTCGATTGCGCTTCAGGCTTTTGAAGTTTTTGGGACCACAGCGCATAGGTGGATTGTGCCAACTTGTCCATCATTTTGCCGCTCCGGCGGGTATTTCAAAAGAGCGGATGCGCGTTTGATCCACCGCAAAAACATAACTATGCTCATGCCGGATTAAATATTCCAATAACACCGTATCCGGTTCAAGCGTGGACTGTATGTGCGCTAAGGTGGGAAGCGTCTGTTGCGTGAGTGCGCCATAACGGGGATTCGAAAGGCGCATTTGCGATTCGACCACCTCATGTTCAGTTGATGTGTTGGCAATTTTTTTGTCGATGTCGGCTAGGCCTTTGCCTTTCTGGTCGCTCAGCAGGCGAATCCGTTGCTCCGCCAGATCCGAGAGTGCTGTCTCAAGCTTGCGATCTCTGGCTAAAAGCGCCGGCGAAATGCGTGATCGCAGATCGATGTGGCTCTGGGACAGCGTGCCGTACAGTGTTCGAGCCCGTGAATGATCGACCAGTTCAAACGCGCGTACGGTTTGTTTGCGGTCAAGCAGCAACGCCGCAAAGCGGGCGTTGTAATCCGGGTACATTCTGTCGAAGGCGAGACCGTCGGCGCGCGCTAGATTCGAGCGTTGCTGGTCAAAGATCTAATCGACTGCGCGTAATGCTCCATGGCTAACTGCGGCTCGTTGAGGCGTTCTTCGATCAAAGCCATGGCGCCCAGAGACTTCGCTTCCCAAAGGGCACGCGGCGAAATCCGCTCGCTAATTCGCTCCGAGAGGCGGTGTTCGCTTAGGGCCTGATCAAATCGCCTTCGTCCGCATAAACTTGTCCGAGATCGAATATCTAGCCTGTGCGGCAAAGTTCCCTGCGGATCGACGTTATTGGCCACTATCCAAACGCTTTCCCGTCATCATCTTCTTGCGCCGCTTCCATCGACTTTGCTTGCGCAGAGCGTCGCGATAGGCAGAGCAGTTCGACGACCAGTTTCTGGTGTTGGGAATGGAGCCGCTCGGTATGATTGGCCGTGTACTCGCCGCCGCCATTGAATGGCTGCTTGCCGTATCCCCGCCATCCAATTTGAGGACGCTAGCGTCGCTAAGTCATAAGCCAGATCGAACTCACCCGCCGCCCCGTGCTTCGTGCAGCGCGATGGCGCGTCGCATATAGTACTCGGCTCGCGGTACGTTGCCTGGTGCCGCGCGAGGTCCTGAATATTTGCCCGAAGAGGCTGGAAACTGGATACGTTCGAACCGGGCTCTGTCAGCCAGGGTTGCAGTAGCATGCAGGAATATTTTTCCGCTTGCGAAATCCTCTCGAGTTCCAGTGGTACGCTGAGTATGTTGTAAATCCTTGCCACATAGCGATCGGACATGTTCAGCTTGATGGCCAGGGCAAGTTGCTTCTTGAAATAAGATTCGGAAAGATCCAGATCGCCCGCCTCACCCGCGGCAGCGCCTATCTGGCCAAGCAACGAAGTAACAGCAACACTCTCCGGTGCGAGAGCGTGGATCACCTCGAGAGCGCGCGCATAAAAGCGCTGCGATTCGCGAAGCTTTCCAGTTTCGAACTTTAGGATGCCCAAATCCTCCAGGTACAGTCCCATCAGCAAAGACCGCGGGTTCAGTCGTCCGGCCTCTTCCAATCCTTTCTTATAGAGGCTTTCGGCCGATGACCAATCGTGAAATTTCTCGCACAGGTCAGCCCAGTTCGAGTAGATATCCACCGCGATCCAATCGCTCTTACGCGGTCTATTTTCCAAACTCTGATTGAAAAAGAAAGCGGCCTGCGGCAGTTGATTGGAACCTCCTAGTAGACGGCCCGCTTCAAAAAGGGCGAAGGTGCGGGCTGCCGATTGGGCGTCTAGCGTTGAACACGCCTGGCGGCAATAGGCGTCTAAATCGGTAAATCGTTTAGCTTTAGCAAGATCGTTGAGACGATCCATCACCGCCTGCGCTTCGGGCGAAGCGGGAATCGTCTTGGTTTTCCAATCGTCGTTGGCGATCGTCCAGGACGCGGCTTTGCCACCCCTAAAACCGTTCAACGTTACAGGTCCGCGAGGCGCGCGTTCTTGGGCGACGAAATCGAAATAGAAAGGGTCGGATATCACTCCGCGGGTGCGGTCCTGCACCCAACCTGAAACGACGTCACCAACTTGCAGACCAGCTCTCGCCGCAGCTGATTCTTTGCCGACTGATACTACTTTTACCCCAGGTTGATCTGCACCGCCGAACGCGACTCGGCCGAGCAAAAGCGGCAACGTGAAGAGCAACAGTTGCCGGGCAAAACACCTACTTGCGGGATATGGGGTCAATCTCAAATCCTGGTACCCTGATTTTCCCACTCTTGCCTTTCATGGTTGGGATTGAGCGGTGTTTTGCGGCGGCGTGGGTCAAATCGCGAGAGTCCAATACCGGGTGATCGCCTAAAAACCTGCAAATCGAATTAAATACCGAATGGCCTGCCAAATGCAACATCTCCGCGGATATCTAAATTATGAAAAAGCTTTTGATTTGCCTTCTCTTCAGCTCTCTGGTGTGTGCGGAAGCGCGTGCAGGTGAGTGGCGGGCCGCTAACGAAAAGGAACTTGTACCCGTGATTCCGGCGCCTGCGCAAGTAGAAAAAGAACGCATTGAGACAGAGCTTCGCACGGCTTCGGGAATTACCGATGGACGCGGCAAGTACGTGGCGGGAGTCGCCTTGAACACGGCCGGTTACGCCGCTGCCAGCAAATACTCGCACTTCCTGATCGTGCAAAGCCCCATCGAAATCGGCGACATCAAATTCGCGCCGGGAGAATACGTGTTTGGCTTTCAAAAGAAGAATGAAGACACGCTGACCGTGAAATTTTACGACTCTCGTTCCGGACAGCTGATTGGCTCCGTCGAGGCAGGGCGGCTCAACCGCGCGGGTAGAATTGCCTCGTTTCGTATCTCGCCTCCGAGCGAACATTCCGCGCTGGAAATTGGGCGTTTTGGTGTGAAATACAGACTGAGCGATTGAAACGACTTGGGTGTTTTCACCCAGATCTTGACGAGATCTCACGCACTGAGCTAAGCCTAATCGATTAGCTCGGTGTGTTTAGCCGCGTGTTTTACAGGCAATGAATGCACTGGCATTCTGGTCCTCCACATGCACGCAAGTCTCCTCTAGCGAATGAGAAAAACCGTGATCATTGTGGGTGGAGGTATCAGCGGACTGGCTGCCGCTTACCAGGTGCAGACCAAAGCTCGCGGTTCTATTGATTTTCAAATCGTGGAAGCGTCGCACCAGCTGGGCGGCAAAATCCGTTCCGATTACGAGCAGGGCTTTGTTGTGGAAGGTGGCCCCGATTCCTTTCTGCCGCGCAAGCGAGCGGTTCTGAATCTGTGCCATTCGCTTGGTTTGCAAGATGAGTTGATGGCCGCTAACACCGGCGGCATTTTCGTTTGGACGCATGGCCGTTTGGTGCCCATGCCCGAAGGGTTGATGATGATGGCGCCAACGAAGGTGCTGCCGTTTCTCGAATCACGGTTGATCTCATGGCCGGGCAAAATGCGGATGGGATTAGAAGTGTTCATTCCGCCGCGAGCCAGCCGCGAGGACGAAAGCCTGGCAAGCTTTGTGCGCCGGCGTTTGGGACAGGAAGCGCTCGACAAAATTGCTGGGCCGCTCTTTGCCGGTATATACTCGGGCGATCCGGAAACGCTGAGTCTCCAAAGCACCTTTCCCCTTTTTGCGGAGATGGAGCGGAAACATGGCAGCCTGATCCGCGGATTTCTGAGGCAGAAGCAACAACCGTCGCAGGGTGCCCGCGACATCTTTCCTTACCTTAAAACGGCGGTCTGCAAACGCTGGTTGATTCGTTAGTGAGGCGACTCCCTGTGAACGCTGTCATGACCGGAGCGGGTGTCCAGAGCGTGGCGCGCCTTGGCGAACGATTCCAAGTGAGGCCGCAAGATAACCGTTTGCTCGAAGCCGATGCATTGCTGTTTGCCACACCGACGCATGTGACTGCCAAGGTACTGAAGAATTTCGATCCGGCCGCTGGCGGAAAGACTCAAATGCGATTCGCTATGCTTCCACGGCTACGGTCTCACTGGCATTTAAACGAACCGATATTCCGCATAGCCTGGATGGCACGGGGTTTATTGTGCCGCAGCAGGAGAACCGGAAAATGACTGCTTGTACCTGGTCTTCGCAAAAATTCAATCAGCGCGCGCCCGAGGGCTTTGTGCTGCTGCGCGTGTTTATGGGTGGCCGCGTTCGCCCGAATTGGCAAGTCTTCCCGAGCAAGAGTTGATCAAAGATCGCCTTGGACGAACTCGCGAATCACCATGCAGATCAGCGCGAAGCACAGTTCTTGGCAAAAGCCTACCGCTGGCAGAACGCCAGCCCACAATACGAAGTGGGCCATGCGGCACGCGTGAGCGAGATTGAAAAGCTGGCCGGGCTGCATCGCGGATTGCACTTGGCGGGCGCAGCGTATCACGGTGCCGGCTTACCAGACTGCATCCAGAGCGGAATCGATGCGGCAGAAAAAACTTTGCTCGAGTTGACAGCCGAAGACGAGCAGGCGCTCTCTTTGCGCCGCCAGAATGGACGCCCAATGATTGTCGAACGTAGCGCAGAAATATCGATGCCCATTACCGGAGCCGTTCGCCCTCACCATCATGGCGCTGGCGATTATGCGAAAAACCCGTTAATCGTTTATTGGGAAATGACGCAAGCCTGTGGCCTTGCGTGCCGGCACTGCCGCGCCGAGGCCATGCCGCAGTGTCACCCGGAAGAATTGACGCACGAGCAAGGCAAACAATTGCTGCAACAGATTGCCGATTTTGGCGAACCGCTGCCGCACTTAATTTTGACCGGCGGCGATCCGCTCAGACGTCCCGATCTTTACGAACTGATCGACGAAGCGGTGCGCCTTTCGCTGCACCTTTCGATCACGCCCAGCGCCACGCCGGATTTGACAAACGAGACGCTTGTCAAATTGAAAGCGCACGGAGTGGAGAGCTTAGGGCTAAGCCTGGACGGATCAACACCCGCGCGTCACGAGGCCGTGCGCGGCGTGGCAGGCTGTTTTGAGTTGACGGTTGAAGCGGCGAGGAACGCTGCCGCGCTGGGCATGCCGATTCAAGTCAATACACTCGTTTCCCAAGAGACCGTTGACGATCTGCCTGCCATCTACGAATTGCTCAGCGGTTTAAACATAAACCGCTGGAGCTTGTTCTTTCTCATCGCCATTGGGCGCGGGAAAACTATTGCAACCGATCTCGCCCGAACATGGCGAGCGATTGATGAACTGGATTTACGATCTGGCCGGGGTCTGCGCCGTTTGCTATTAAGACCACGGAAGCGCCCTCCTATCGCCGCATTGCCTTGAATCGTATGAAAGCGGTAGCCAATAAGCCTGAACAAATGCGCCGTAACACCGTATTCCAAGGCTTCGGCATTCGCGATGGGCACGGCATCGTGTTCGTCTCGCAGAAAGGCGACGTTTATCCGTCTGGCTTTTTGCCGGTTGTGGCCGGGAATGTGCGCGAAGGAAAGCTATCGGACATCTACCGCAACAGTTCGTTGTTTCAGCGCCTCCACAGCCCGGATCAGTTCGAGGGCCGGTGCGGCGATTGCGAGTACCGGAAGATCTGCGGCGGCTCACGCGCACGGGCGTTCGCTTATACGGGCTCGCCGTTTGAGAGCGATCCGTTTTGCCCATATATTCCGACCGGCGCACACCCCATACACGTGTAGCCGCTCGTTTATTCATGGCAGACTGTTCTTAGACAAACCATGAAAACGCGCAAACTGGGTAACTCATCCATCGAAATTGCTCCGCTGGCTCTCGGCGGCAACGTCTTCGGTTGGACCATCGATCAACCTACTTCTTTCAAAATTCTGGATACTTTCGTTGATGCGGGCTTCACCTTCATTGACACTGCTGACATTTATTCCACTTGGGTGCCCGGCAATAAAGGCGGTGAATCGGAAACGATCATCGGCCAGTGGCTCAAGCAAACCGGCAAACGCGACAAAGTAGTGATTGCCACCAAGGTCGGCTTGGATATGAGCCCGACCGATAAAGGGCTCTCTAAAGCGTATATTCTGCGCGCGGTGGAAGCCTCGCTGCAGCGCTTGCAAACCGACTATATCGATCTCTATCAATCCCACCGTGACGATCCCAACACACCGGTTGCCGAAACGCTCGAGGCGTATGCACAGCTCATCAAGGACGGCAAAGTGCGTGTGATCGGCGCATCCAATTACAACAACGCTCGCTTGGCGGAATCTCTGGAAGTGAGCGCCGATCATGGCTGGCCGCGCTACGAAAGCCTGCAGCCGCATTACAATTTGTACGAACGTGCCGATTTTGAAACCAATCTCGAACCTTTGTGTCTAAGTTCGAAGATCGGGGTCATTCCCTATTATTCGCTAGCCAGCGGGTTTCTCACGGGCAAGTACCGTTCAGAGAAAGACACCGTGGGCGCCAAACGAGGGCAGGGCATTACGAAGTTCCTGAATGACCGCGGCTTCCGCATTCTGGCCGCGCTCGATGCGGTTGCTAAAGAGCACAACGCTAATCCTACGCGTGTTGCGCTCGCGTGGCTCATGGCGCGCCCCAGCATCACCGCGCCCATTGCCAGTGCCACCAGCGTTGAACAACTGAAAGACCTGACGGAAGCGGCCTATCTCAAGCTTCTCGCCCGAAGCAATCCGACAACTCAACGACGCCAGCGCTCAAGCCTGAGCAATATCCCCGGTCACCGCTTTCACCGTTTTGATGTAATCGTCGGGATGCAGTAGAATCTGCGTCCCCCGCACCCCAGCCGAAACAGAGATCTGGTCGAACAGAATGGCGCGTCTCGTCAATATAAACCGGATAATCTTTCTTGCAAGCAAGCGCAGTCACGCCGCCGCGGATATAGCCAGTGAGCGGCTGCACTTCCTTGAGCGGCACCATCTCCATCTTGCGATCGCCCGTCAGCTTCGCCAGCGCCTTCAGGTTCAACTCCGCATTGCCCGGAACTACCGCCAAGCACACGCCTTCTCTGTCGCCTCGAGCGACAAGCGTTTTGAAAACCTGCTGCAAATCCATGCCGATTTTACGCGCCACCGTCTCGGCGCTCAGGTCTTCCGGGTCCACTTCGTATTCCCGTAATTCGTAAGGCACTTTTAATTCGTCCAACATGCGCACTGCGTTCGTTTTCATTTGAGACTATTGAAGCAGGTTGAGCAACTAATTATCTTGGTGAACCATCCCCCATTTCGCCGCCGTGCGCCCGGGGCGGCACGCTTCCTGCGCCAAGCGGCGCCTGCTTTCTTTCGGGAAGTTTCGAAAGACTACACCCGCGAGATTCTCAAGCCCGATTTTACGCCCCATCCCAAGCTATGGAAGGCCGAGGGCTTGCACGCCGCGTGGCTGGGCCACAGCACCGTGCTGCTCAAAATCGACGGTTTTACCATTCTTACCGACCCGGTCTTCAGTTCGCGCGTCGGGGTGGCCGTGGGTCCGCTCACGGTGGGAATCAAGCGCCTGATCGACGTGGCGCTACAACCAGAAGATCTTCCGCCCATCGACATGATCCTGCTATCCCATGCCCACATGGATCACTTCGATCTGCCAAGTCTGCGCACGTTAGAGAGCCTCAAAACACAAGTGGTGACGGCTGCTCATACCGCGGACTTGCTGCGTGTTCGCCGCTACGCGTTCGTGCATGAGGTGCGTTGGAATACGAGTGTCACGGTTGGACCAGCCAAAGTGACCGCGTTTCAGGTAGAACACTGGGGAGCGCGTATGCGCGGCGATACGTATCGCGGCTATAACGGATACGTGATCGATATCGGCAAGCGGCGCATCGTCTTCGGCGGCGACACGGCTTACACAGATGCGTTCAAAAAGGTGAAGACATCGCAGGCCGTTGATTTAGCCATCATGCCCGTGGGCGCGTACAACCCTTGGATTAAAGTGCACTGCAATCCCGAGCAAGCTGTCCAAATGGCGACGCACGCGGGCGCCGAATTTATTCTGCCTGTGCATCACCAGACGTTCCAACTGAGCCGCGAGCCCAAATGGGAACCGGTGGAACGCGCTCTAGCGGCGGTAGGCTCGGCCACGGAGCGCATCTGTCTGCGCTCCATTGGCCAAGAGTTTCATCTCTAGTTTTGCGGAGGGCCGGCCGGCGCCGTGGAAGCAGCCGGCGGAGTAACCGTTTGCGCGTCGGCGGCAGGCGCCGTCACCGTGCCAGACGCGCCAGCCGCCGGTGGAGGGGCCGCCGCTGCGACTGCCGGCTTGCTGTCTTCGCGCACCAAGTGAATTTCAAACGGCGTAATTTCGAAAGGCAGCTTGTCTTTCGCCGTGAAGCGTTGATCCGCCGTCGGCTTGATCAGGTGCAAACGGTCCGACCACGGATCCATGCGGATGTGCGAACCCAGGGGCAGCGCCGCAATTTGGTCTTTATCGCGCAGTTCTAAAGTCGGCGCCTGATCCATCAAGCCTGACATGCGCAGGTTCTTATGCGTGTCAGCCATCTTGTTGCCAATCAAAGGCCGAATCAAATGCGGCACATCGTCACTGCGTTCGGAAAGCATCCGCAAGAACAAACCTACTTTGGGCAAGCTGTCTTTGTAAGGCGATTTCTGCAAGATCTCAACCGCTTTGGCGTCCGCCGCGGCCTCTTCTTTTTGATCGCGTCCCACTTGGATGTGTTTCGCAATCGACGGATCGTCAAATAACAGCCGGTCTTCAAACGCATACTTCGTATTCATCGAATGGCCCAATAAAATGTGCGATAGTTCGTGCGCCAAAACCGCCGCTAAACTCGCCTCATCGGGCAGTACGTCAATCAATCCACGGCTCAAAAGAATGGTGTGATTGAGCGACATGGATTCGAGCGGCGTTGTCAGCAGAATGCGCGCTTTCACTTTGAAATCCAAATTAATGTTGGCGCTCACCAACAGGTTGCTCACCACGGTTTCCAGAACCTGATCCACTTCGCCCGGCGGCGAAATAAGGCCGTCGCGCTCCAGCCGTTCAATGACGTTTTGGGCGGATTCTTCTTCCCATATGCGAGACGATTGCAGCGGCGAATTATCGGCCGACGCATCGGTCTCGTCTTTAACGCCCTGCGGAATATCTACCGTTAAATTTGTGAACGCTTCGTCGCTCTTCTGCGATTCTCTTTCATACCCCCAAAGCCGCGTTTGCGCACGCATGCCCGCGGTTCTGATGAGGGCTGTCCGATACTCGCCCTCTTCCGCATAGATGTAAGCCGGAACCCACATGCCGCCGGCGTTCACGCGCCAGCAATCGAAGTGGACATACTCATGATCGTTCGACGGCAGATACTGGCCTTTGAAGCGCACAACGTTGTAATCGCGGTCTTCAATCCAAATGGTGCCCTTGAATTTGCGTTTGCCCGCTTCGCGCCGCGGTTCCACGTCCACCACGAAGCAGCGCACTTCGCCGTGAAATTCGCGGCGGCGGTATTCGAAGGTGTAATGCGCCCGGTCGAAATCCGGCACGTCGATGAAGAGTTCGTCCGCAAAGCCGCGCGAATTGTATTGCGTGGTGAACAAGGTGGCCAGCAAATGCTGCGTAGCCTTGAGCTTGGGACGCGGCGGCAGGTAAGACATATCCACCAGGCCGTCTTTCATGTTCAACTGGCCCAGAAAATAATAATCGTTTTTCGGCACGGGACCGAGTTCCTCATCCATCTTCATTTCCTGGATGTAGGTTTCAATCACCGGAGTTTTGTCGCGCAAGCGGCGCATCAGCATTCGTTCGCTGTTGACGGCTCGGTCAATCACTTCTTCAAACGATCTGGCGCGTTCCCCGGTTGGATGGTTAATTACTTGATCCATCTCTTTATTCGGATCGGTTGCGGAGGGAGTACCAGTCTGCGCCGTCGCCGGCAAGTTCGCGAGGAACGCCGTGGCGATTACGATGCGTACGAATGGTATGAATGCTGTCTGCCGAGTCATTGCGCGGTCTTCCTTTTATGTAAGTTCAAAATTGATTCTCATGGTCCCGGCTGTGTCAATTGGGACACCGGCCCGGGTTGCTGGCTTAAAACGAACGCGTGTGGCGGCCTGGACGGCGGCTTCATCCAATCCATGGCCAAGGCCGCGGAGGACGCGCACCACATGAATGGTTCCGTCCGCTTGAAAAACTACTTGCAGCGCGACCTCACCCTCTAGACGTAGCCGGAGCGCTTCCGGTGTATAGACGGGATTCGGTTTCGACAAGATTTGTACTTTCGTCTCATTCTCGGCCACATTCTCCATTTTCTTGGACGGTGGTGGCGCCAAAGTCGCGTCGCCGAAAGAGGTGGAGCGAATCGCTTGTGCGGTTTGCTGAGTCTGTTTCGGGCGTCCTTCCGTGCCCGCTGTGCCAAAGCCGGTTTGCCGGACTTCGCCACCGCCTTGCGCGTTCCCGTTGCGGCCGCTGTGGCCCGCGCCTTCAGGCATATCGAACCCGCCCACCTTGGTAAGAGTGGCTGCGGAAGGTCGCGCGTTGTCTGAAGGAGGAACACCGTGCGGATCGCCGAAACCGCCCACTTGCACCTTTTGCTGCGGTAGCGGGGGCGGCCCCTTCGCTAATTCAACCGTCGGCTGGAACGTTCCGGTTTTGATCGGCGCCGGGGGCGCTTTCGGCAGTTCAACTTTGAGCACTGGCTGCGGCGGCAGCGGCTTAATTTCCGGCGCTTCGACAACCTGCTTTGGTTTGATCACGGGCAGAACTACGGGCGGGGGTACGAAAGTTTTGACCAGCGTTGGCATCACCACCGGTTTAGGAATGATCTTCGGCGCTACCAAATGCTGCTCCGGCGGCTTCGGTTTATATTCCGGTATCGGCGCTACATAAGTTATATGATCCAACGACTTATGAACTTGTTCATACGCCACGGGAATGACAACAAAAAGGGCCAAAACCGTCAGTCCCACATGCACAATTGTGCTGATCGTAAAGCTCTGCCATGACGTTTTATGAACGGAAGTGTGGAAAATGCTTTGCGTCGTGATGCGGCTCATCCTTACCCCAATATATCCAACTATAGTGCCAGTAGTCTTATGACGCAAAATCGGCCGGTTATTATACTCACCTTGTTCTTGGCCTCCCTACGCCCTCAGTGCCGGGACTAGACGGCAGACCGCTATCAAATCCCTCTATATTCGTTGAGCTAGCCTTGGAAATGAAAGAGATTTAACGGTCCGCTTTCACGATGACTCGCTCGCTGGCCTTCAATTAAATTTGGTCAATGAGCTACAATGGCTTTCGTGGCCGAGTGGCGGAACTGGCAGACGCACTGGACTCAAAATCCAGCGAGGTTCACTCCTCGTATCGGTTCGACCCCGATCTCGGCCACCATTATTTAGTCAGCCCTTTGTCGCCGCTCTCTCCCGCGCATTTTCCAAAAATCCGTTCACTTAACCGCTAAAGCGAGGGCGAGTTTGCGATATAGTGTTCCCGACATGGCTAACACGTTGACCCGCAGATCCTTCGCCGCAAGCCTTGCTGCCGCCGCCACCCTTCCGTCGCTGGCGTCTGCACGTGATGCACGCTTCGCGCCCAATTGGCAATCCATCGGCGAGCATAAAGTTCCCGATTGGTATCAGAACGCTAAGCTCGGCATCTTCATCCACTGGGGCCTTTACTCTGTTCCTGCCTGGGCCAGCACGTCAGGCGAACTCGGCAAAGTGGATCCCAGTAAGTGGTTCACCAACAATGCCTACGCCGAGTGGTATCTCAACACGCTTCGCATCAAAGGTTCACCGGGTTACGAACACCACATCGCCACTTACGGCAAAGATTTCGATTACTATCAGTTCGCGCCCATCTTCAATCGCGATACTCGGAAGTGGGATCCGCATCGTTGGGCCAGTGTCTTCCAGAAAACCGGCGCCCGCTACGCCGTTCTTACCACCAAACATCACGACGGCTTCCGTCTGTGGCCCAGTAACGTAAAGAATCCGCATCGTGATTCAGCCACAATTACCGCCACTCGCGATTTGGCCGGCGAACTGACAGCCGCCATACGCAGCGCCGGTTTAAAAATGGGCCTCTATTACTCGGGCGGCCTGGATTGGACTTTCACCGATCAACCCATCGTGACCATGCCCGACCTGATGGCGCGCGTTCCGCAGACCGAAGAATATGCCCGTTACGCCGACGCACATTGGACGGAATTGACCGACCGCTATCAGCCCGCCGTTATGTGGAACGACATCAGCTATCCCAAAGCCGGAAAAATTCCTGAGCTCTTCGCGCACTATTACAACTCCGTTCCAGAGGGCGTGATCAATAATCGCTTCGGCGTGGAGTTCGCCGATTTCACAACACCCGAGTATGCCAAGTACGACAAGATTACTCAGAAGAAATGGGAGTCGTGCCGCGGCCTCGGCTATAGCTTCGGCTACAACCAAGCGGAAGGACCGGAGCAGGTGATTGCCGCCGACCAATTGGTATGGCTCTTAGTAGACATTGTGAGTAAGAACGGCAATCTACTGCTGAACATCGGTCCTAAGCCCGATGGCTCAATTTCGGAGATTCAAATGGATCGCCTGAATAAATTGGGAGATTGGCTGGCGATCCACGGCGAAGGTATTTTCGATAGCCGTCCGTGGGTGAAGGCGGCCAGCACTCCCGACGTGCGCTTTACCCAAAAGGGGAATAGCCTCTATGCCTTCGTGCAGCCCAGGCCGGGAAAAGACTCCATTAATATCGCCGGTATACGTGCTGGCGCAGGGGCTAAAGTGCGCGTTTTGGGCGCTGGGCACGATAGCGAATTCAAGCAGCAAGGGCAAGAACTGGTTGTCTCTACCGGCCCACACTCTGCGCAGAGTAGCTATGCGGTCGGCGTTCGTATCACTCCCGTTCCGGAGTCTTTATAAGTCATCCACAAACAGTAACTCGCTATAGTAATGAATTCGGAGTTGCTTTTCGGAGCGTCTGATCCGTTATGTCAGTTCGAATGAAGGATATTGCGCGTGATCTCGGTGTCTCCGCGGTCACTGTATCAAAGGTGTTGCGCAATCACCGTGACATTGGCCCTGAAACCCGCGAACGGGTTTTACAGCGCATCAAAGAACTTAACTATCAGCCAAATCAGAACGCCCGCGCGCTGGCCACCGGCAAAACGCACCTCATCGGCTTGATTGTGCCAGATCTGCTGCATCAATTCTTTGCGCAAGTCACCAAAGGCGTATCGCGCACGCTGCGCGAACAGGGGTATGGCTTGATCATCGCTTCGTCGGAAGAGAACCCGGAATTTGAGAAGGACGAGGTTGATCAGATGCTGGCGCGCCACGTTGATGCGTTGATCATCGCGTCCACGCAGAAGACCTCGCATTTGTTTAAGAAAATCACCGCGCGCCGCATCCCTTACGTTTTGGTCGATCGCAAGCTGGAAGGCTGGAAGGCGAATTTTATCGGGACCGATGACGTGCGCGCGGGCATGCTCGCCACCGAACACTTGATTTCTAAAGGGTGCCGCCGCATTGCGCATATTGGTGGCGATTATCTGAGCACGGCCTCCGATCGTCTGGCGGGCTATCGCCAGGCGCTCACGCAGCATGGCTTCGAAGTCTCCTCAAAATACATTTGCCACCGTACCCAGTTAGATGATGCCGCCGTGGCCACCGGTTACAATTCCACGCAAGGGCTCCTCAAACTGAAGCCGCGGCCGGACGCTATTTTTTGCTTTAGCGACCCCATTGCCACCGGAGCCATGCAAGCCATCCTCGAAAACGGCTTGCGCATTCCACAAGATGTGGCCATCGTTGGCTGTGGCAACGTGCTTTATGCTTCCGCGCTGCGTGTGCCTCTCAGCAGCGTCAATCAAGATTGCGAAACTATGGGCGAACGGGCGGCCAAGTTAGTGCTGGAACTGGTGAACAGCGACGCTAAGACAGAGCCGCGCGAGGAACGGATGCGTCCTGAACTGGTGATGCGCGCCTCCACAGACCTTTAATCAAGCGGTGATAATCTAAGCTCTGACCCAATGCCCGTAAACCCTCCCATCGGGCCGCTTGCTTTACTTTCAGCGGGAGTTCTCGCCGGTGCGCTCTGTGCTTTTATTCTGGCCGGAAATCAGCAGTTCACCGATATCACGCCACGTTCGAAAATAGACTTCGTCAATCGTTCCAGCCACACCTCCCACAAATATTTGCCGGAAACGATGGTGGGCGGCGTTGCTTTGATTGACTACAATCATGACGGCTTGCTCGATATTTTCTTCGTGAACGGAGCTCGCTTGCAAGATCCTATGCCGGCCGCCGCGCTTCCCGATAAATCGGATCGGCAATATTGGAACCGGCTTTATCGCAACAATGGCGACGGCACTTTCACCGATGTAACGGAGAAAGCGGGCCTCCGCGGCGAAGGTTACGGCATGGGTGTTGCCGTGGGAGATTTTGACAATGACGGCTATCCCGATCTGTACGTCACCGGCGTTGGCCGCAACACTCTGTATCACAACAACGGCGATGGCACGTTTAGCGATGTCACGCTGAGCGCGGGAGTGGGCGGGGCTGGCTGGTCGGCCGGAGCCATGTTCGTCGATTACGACCGCGATGGCCTCTTAGATCTTTTTGTTTCGCGCTATCTCACCTGGGATTTTTCGAAAGACATTTTCTGTGGACAAACTAAGCCGGGGTACCGCGCCTACTGTCACCCGGATCAATTTCCTCCTATCACTCACTTGTTGTTTCATAACGATGGACACGGGCATTTTCATGACGTGTCTGTCGAAAGCGGCATCGCCAAATCGCCTGGCAAAGGCTTGGGCGTTGCCTTCAACGATTACGACCGTGACGGCTGGCCCGACATTTTCGTGGCCAATGATTCTGTTCCGCAGCAGCTATTTCACAACTTGAAAAACGGCAAGTTCGAAGAAGTGGCGACGGCCGTGGGTGTGGCTTACGACGAAGACGGCAACGCCTTTTCCGGTATGGGCGTGGATTTTGCCGATTACGATAACGACGGTTGGCCCGATGTGTTTGTTAATGCGTTAGCGAAGCAGAAGTACGCGCTTTTTCATAACCGGGCGGGCATGTTTGAGTATGTATCAGGACGCATCGGGCTGGGTGCTGCCAGTGTGGCGCACTCTGGCTGGGGTGCGAAATTTGTTGACTACGATAACGAGGGTTTAAAAGATTTGTTCGTGGCGCAAGGGTCACGTGATGGATAACATTCAACTCACGCAGCCGGATGTCCGGTATCTGGAGCCTGCGTTGCTCCTGAAAAACGCTCCGCCGCTGTTTCGCGACGTCTCTATGCAAAGCGGCGCAGTGTTTTCCCGCTCATTGGCCGCGCGCGGAGCCGCCGTTGGTTATCTGGCTAACAACGGCCATGTGAATATTGTCCTGAACTGCAACGAACAGCCCGCCATTTTGCTGGAATGGGCTGGTGACGGCAACCACTGGCTTACCGTGGATACTGTGGGAACGCGCAGCAATCGCGATGGCATCGGTGCTCAGTTGCACATCGTAATGGCTGACGGTAAACAGCAATATGGCTTGGTCAGCAGCGCGGGCAGCTACTTGTCATCCAGTGATAAACGGGTTCATTTTGGCCTGGGTCGAAATAGCTTTGTAAAATTGCTGGAGATTCAGTGGCCTAGCGGCACGAAGCAGACCCTCAGCAATGTCAAGGCGGATCAAGTTCTGGTTGTTCATGAAGAAGTCCACTGAAACTCTTTCGTTTTGCGTGGCGATTCTACTTCTAACCGCGCTCTCATCGCCGGCTCAAGACGCCGATACCATTGTTCTCAAGAACGACAACCAGAAGTTCACCATCCTTTCGCAAATCGAAAACCGCGACGAAGCGGCGGCTTTTCTAGCCATCGTCAACGCAGCGGATCAGTCGGCGCGTTATCAACGAGCGACCAGTTTTGTGAGCAAGTATCCACAGTCTTGGCTGCTCGCGCAGGCTTATGATGCCGTAGCGCGAAGCGCGATTGATCTGGACAAGTACGACCAAGCACTATCAGCGGGCCGCTTTTCCTTGCGCCTCCTGCCCGAAAATCCTTCACTCCTCGTTTTGCTGGCCAATCTGGAAGCACAGAGAGAACTTCTCGCCCCAGCGATGGCCGATGCCACGGCCGCGCTTGACTACCTCGACCAGATTGAGCGACCTCCCAACATGAACCAGCGCGAGTGGAATGTGCTCAAGCCTCAGTTAAAAGCTTCCGCCTATTTCGCCAAGGCACGAGCGGAGGTTTCAAAGTCGTCGCTGAGCCTTGCCGATCTGAATAAGGCTGCCGCGTGGAATCCGGAAGATCCTGAGATCTTCTACTTGCGCGCCCTAGTTGAGTTAAGTCTTAAGAACAAGCAGGACGCAGCTCAAGACTTAGCGTTCGTTCGTAAGCATTCGCCGCTCTTGCGCGAAAAAGCGGAGCGCGTTCTTTCGCTGCTTGGAATGCTTGCTTTTGCTGATCGTTTATCCAACCCCGCCATCGATGTTAGCCTTCGTCACGAGATTGAAAAAGCCGGCTATCCTCAGGCGTTGTCGCAAGGTTATGCCGGTGCGGATGCTTGTAAACCATGCCATACCATTGAGTATGCCGCTTGGCGTAAAACCGGCATGGCGCGCATGTTGCAGCCGTACAAGCGCGAAAACCTGATAGGAGACTTTTCTCCTGCTGCCCGCTTCTCTTCTGACGAAATCCGCATGGGCTTTGACAAACGCCCCTTCTTCGAGATCGCTCGCCAGCGCTTTTACGTCGATTTCACGATCGGCTCTAAGTGGCAGCAAGGATATGTCACGAAACTGCCCGATGGGCGGATGCAAGTGATTCCCATTGAGTACAACTTGCCGGCCAAGCAGTGGATCAACTATTGGGAGATGATCGATCCGCTGGGAAGTCCTCGCGCCGTAATTGCCGATTTTCCCAAGCTCACTAGCGCCACGAATTATCAACAGAACTGCGCCATTTGCCACACCAGCCAGTTGAAATCCTCCGAGTCGTTACAAAAGGCTGTCTTTCTCCAACCGGGCATCGATTGCGAAATGTGTCACGGCCCTTCGGCTTGGCACGCCAAACAAGCGGCGAAAGGAAACACTGCGCATGCTGATCCTCTTGAGCCGCCCTTCGACTTTCGCAAAGCGGGTAACCGCCAGTCGGTTCGTGTTTGCGCTCAATGCCACCGCCAAAGTGCGGTTCGCGAGTTTGGTGAGAACGGTGAAATGAACTATTCCACGAAAGATGATTTCGTGCCTGTGACCTGGCTCCGGCCTTATGACGCCTTCTCACGCAAAGCCTTTTTCAAAGATGGTCGCTTTCGGGAATCCACTTTTATTGTCGAAGCGTTTACTCGTTCAGCCTGTTATTTGAAAGGCGCGGCGCAGTGCGGCACTTGCCATTCGCCCCATTTGACAAATTTTGAGACCAATCAGAAGTCTTTGAAATACTGGAACAACCCAAACGAAATGTGTTTGTCTTGTCACTCCCAATTTCGCGATCGGATTGTCGAACATAGCCGCCATGCCGCCGGCAGCGAGGCGAGTCAGTGTGTGGCGTGTCATATGCCGCGCATCGTCAATGCTCTACTGTTCAAGGTGCGCTCACATCAAATAGAGATTCCTACCGCCGATCTGACCGAGCGTTTCGGCCAGGCGGACAGTCCCAACGTTTGTCTGAGTTGCCACGCCGAAAAAGGTGTGGCATGGGCGAAGGAGGAACTGGCAGCATGGCCACAATAAACGTTCGCTTAGCCGTGTTTTTCGTGCTTGCTCCTTGGATTCTGAGCGCCCAATACGTTGGCTCCAAGGCCTGTTATGCGTGCCATACGGAGATTTATCGGTCGTTCACCCAAACGGATATGGGCCGCTCCATGTCCTTGGCGAGCGATTGGAAGCCTGGCGCGCTTCCCGCCCAAGCGACTCTCAGCCAGCCGGACAGCACGCACAGCTTCTCGGTCCTTCATGATGACTCTGGCTGGCAACAAAGCGAATCGGAGCCTGGCGTGTTTTCTGTGCAGCACCCACTCGCGTACAGCGTCGGCTCAGGCGCGAACGGAGTAACCTTCTTGATTCGCCGTGAGAACTATCTCTTTCAGGCACCGCTATCCTTCTATGCTCGGACGCAGAAGTGGGATTTCTCACCGGGTTATGAACGAGCAGAATTGGGTTTCGGCCGCGTAGTTCCTGAAGAATGCATTAACTGCCATGCGGGACGCTCCTCTCCGGTGGCGAATCGGCCGGGAAAGTACGCGGACAATCCGTTTTCTGAACTCGCCATCGGTTGTGAAAACTGTCATGGTCCTGGAGAAGCCCATGTCAAGTCGCTCGGCAAGAAGTCAGGCGTCATCGTGAACCCGGCGAAGCTGCAGCCGCGGCTGGCTGAAAACATTTGCATGAATTGCCACCAGGTGGGCGATACGCGCGTGCTTCAGCCGGGCAAAAACTATCTCGATTTCAAGCCTGGGCAATGGCTTTTCAATACGGCCGTGATTGTGAAGCAAGCGAATCGGACGGGCGAACAAAAAGAGGCGGATTTGCTGGAACATTACACTGCCATGCAAGCCAGTCGCTGCTTTCGCGCCAGCAACGGGAAGTTAGGTTGCTTAACTTGTCATGATCCGCATGTGCAGCCCGGCAAAGCCGAAGCGACAGGCTATTTTCGCGCCAAGTGTCTTACTTGTCACACCGACCAAAGCTGTAAGCTTCCCATAGCCGTGAGGGCGGCCCAAACCCCCGCCAATGATTGTGTCGCGTGCCATATGCCGAAGCGCAGTATTGAGCAGATCTCCCATTCCGCGTTGACCAATCATCGTATCCCCGCGCGAAGCGGCGAGCCCGTTCTACCCTTTCCGCAAACGGAACTCGCCGGATTGATTGTTGTGAATCCTGTGCCGGAGTCTCCCGTTAAACTCTCGCCTCTGTTGCGGTTGCGTGCTTACGGCGATCTAGCCATTAAAGATCCCACTTATTTAGGCCGCTACTCCGCTCTTCTGGACGAATTGAGTAAGACCGACTCTCAGGAACCTCTCGTGCAATCGGCGCTCGGGCACAAAGCGCTGGCGGAAGACCGTAACGACGACGCGGTAGCCCATTTGAAACTCGCTTTGCCGCTGGACAACTCAACCGTCTACTTCGATTTGGGTCAGGCACTCGCCAAACTGGGACAAACTGACGACTCTATAAAATATCTGAAAAAAGGCATCGCCGCCGACCCTTACAATGCGGTGATCCAAAAAACGTTGATACTCCAGTACATCAATTTGAAGTCATATACTGACGCCACAGTGCTCATCAAGCAGTATGTTGAGACGTTTCCTGAAGACGCCTTCATGCGTAATATATTGGCGCGGGTGAGTCGATGATCCGGCTATTCTCCCTATTGCTTTGCGGCGCTTTGTTTCTACCGGCGCAATGCCGCGGTCCCGCCAATATCGAGAACGCTATTCGGAAATCGCCCACGTCGCAAGCGTACGGCGCCTTAGGCGCTTATTTCGCTCAGAAAAACCAGCTCGATTGTGCGATCTTGGCCTTTGATCGCGCGGTCAAACTCGGTCCGAACTCGTGGGAAGCTCACTTCAATTACGGACTGGCTCTCATCAGTAAGAACCAACCGGAAAAGGCGGCCGTTCAATTTCGCCAAGCCGTCAACTATAAGCCCGATTCCCTGCAGGCACGTAACGCGCTGGCTTCGGCACTACAAGCAAGTGGTCATCCTGATGAGGCGGAAGCGGAACTAAATCGTTCGTTGCAAATGAATCCGCAGTCTGCCGATACGCTCGCTCGTCTGGGCGATCTCTTTGCGAGTGAGCGGCGCTACAACGCGGCGATCGAAAAATACCAACAGGCTCGTCAACTGGCGCCGGACGATTCGGATCTTCAGATCGAACTTGCTGTGGCCTTCTCGGACAGCGGCGATCCTGCGCGGGCCATTGAGTTACTGACAACTCTGACCCATGCCAGTCCGAACTTGCCTGAGGCCCACTTTAATCTAGCCACTGTCTACGCCAACGCCAAGCAGTTTCGGGAGGCGGCCGACGAGTATGCTGCCGTGCTGGCGCTTGACCCTGCCAACGATGTCGCGCGTTTAGCCTTGGTGAAAGCCTACGCGAGCATCTCAAATTTTGAGAGTGCGCTGCCCGTAGCGAGCGAGTACGTCAAGCGCAAACCCAAAGACCCTGAGGGGCATTATTTGCTCGGCAACATCTACCGCGGTACGGGCGAATATGCCAACGCTGAACGTGAGTTGCGGGTGGCAGTGGCAGGCGAGGACGAGTATGGACCACACTACGACCTCGGTTTCGTCTTGCTGAAAGAGGGAAAGCCCAAAGAGGCTCTTCCGCATTTGCAGCGCGCGATCCAAATCCGGCCAGACTCCGCCGAAGCCCACTTTCAATTAGCCAACGTCCTCCGTGCGCTTGATATGCCGGCGGAAGCGAACAAGGAACTCGGTAATTTTCGTCAGCAGAAGCAGCAGTCAGTTGATGAAAATTTGGCCGCCGCCGCGGGCAATGATGCCAACAGACAGTTGGCGCAGGGCGATGCGAAGGGCGCTGCTGAAAGCTACCGAAAAGCATTAAGCCTTGATCCGAAAAACGCTAAAACCTGGTTCAACTTGGCGATCGCCCTTGGTGAGGGGGGCGATCCGGTTGAGCAGCGCAACGCATTAAAAAAAGCTATCGAATTCGATCCTTCATTCGCCCAAGCCTACAACCAATTAGGACTGCTGGACGCTGCAGATGGGCGCCAATCGGCCGCTGAAGAGAATTTCAAGAGAGCGGTGGATCTAGATCCGCAGTCTGCGGAGGCGGAAAGTAATTTAGGAACACTTTACGGACGAACCGGCAGGAACAAAGAGGCTGAGGGTTTGCTGCGCAAAGCGATTGAAAATAATTCGCGACTTGCCCGAAGCGTATTTAAACTTGGGATTGATTTTGGCGAGTGAAAATCGTTGGGAAGAATCGGAAACCTTCCTGCGGAAAGCATTGGCGCTCGCTCCCAATAATGCGACGGCGGCGAACGCTTTGGGAATGGTGGAAACGAAAATTAAGAAAACCGATTCGGCGTTGGAAGATTTCAAGAAGGCCGTCGCTCTGCAACCGAATTCGGCGGAAGCGCATTTGAACCTCGGGATTGTATTGGCCGACCAATACCAGCTAGACAAAGCCCTTGCCGAATTTACGACAGCCGAAACGCTGGCTCCAGAAACGGCTGGCCCCCGTTACAGTCGGGGTCGCTTGCTGGCCGATCTCAATCGCTACGATGAAGCTGTTCCCGAGTTAAAGCTTGCGTGTGAACGGAGTCCGAAATTTTCGGCACCCTTTTATTTATTGGGTTTGGCGCAGACTAAGCTGGGCAACTATGGCGAGGCTGTGACGGCTTTTGGAAAATTTGTGCAGCTTGATTCTCATAACGCCGATGCCTATTTTCTGCAAGGGCAGGATCTCCAAAGGCTGGGGCGGACAGATGAAGCTATTCAAGCGTGGAAGAAGTCACTCGCCGCTGACGCGAATCAGACGGAAGCGCTTTATAACCTGTGGCGGGCGCTGGCTAAGCTGAATTCTTCGGAAGCGGCGATTTATGAAGAGCGATTCAAGCGGGCGCAGAAGGAAAAGCAGATGACCAGCCAGGCGGGTCAACTCGGTAACTTTGCGCTGGCCGCTGCTAATCGAGGCGACTATCAGGGCGCTATCTCCCAGTTCGACCAAGCTTTGAAGGAATGCGGCGATTGTGAATCTCGCGCCGACCTACTCAAGGACTTAGGCTTGATTGAGTGTAAGAGCGGCGACATTCAGCATGGTCAAGCTCACCTGGTAACGGCTAAGTCATTGAAACCGAACGACCCGGACATCGCAAAAGCGCTGGCGATTGTGGCGAAAATCCGTCCGCAGTCCTAGTTTTAACTCCACCTAAAGAGCGATTGACTTTCGCTTCGAAAATTCCTTGCGCCTTGGCATCAGCTGTGATAGCATCGCATTACTTTACCGCCAAAGTAAACGGTAATTTGCGAATTTGACCTTGTCGTTGTCTCGTTCGACAAAAGAGGGAACCATGTTGCGATTCTTTTCACGATACAAGTTTTGCAGTGCTTTGGTAGTTTTACAGATAGCCAGTGCGATGTTATTTATCGCGTCTCCTGGTTACTCTCAACAATCGTCGGCGGCTATTAATGGCATCGTGCAGGATCAGACTGGCGCCGTGGTCGAGGGCGCCACTGTTACGCTGACTAACCTGGATACAGCGGTTTCGCGGAACGGAGTTTCTAACGCCGCCGGAGATTATGTTTTTGTTAACGTCTTACCTGGTGTTTACTCCTTAAAAATTGCAAAACCCGGTTTTGGCACCCAAACCCAACAACCGGTTCGGCTGGAAGTAAATCAAACGGCGACTTTAAATTTTACATTGACCGTCGGCTCAACGCAGCAGCAGGTCACCGTAGAAGCTGCCGCGATCGCGATTGAATCTTCCACCGCTGAGCTCGGAACTGTTATTAACGAGCAGGAAGTAAAAGATTTACCGCTGAACGGAAGAAATTTCACTCAACTCCTGACTTTGACGCCGGGCGCGAGTCCTATTAGCGTCGCGCAAAATTCTGGCGGCGGGGGCGGATTTGCCGGAAATGCGGTGGGAAGTTTTTCTTTTCCCGCTTTGAACGGCCAGCGTAACCGCAGCAATATGTTTTTGATGGACGGCGTGGTTGATCTCGGATCTTTTATCGGAAATTACAACGTCGAGCCGATTGTCGATGCAGTGCAGGAATTTAAAGTTCAGTCCCACAACGATCTGTCCGAATTCGGGCAGGCGCCCGGCGGGATCGTCGATGTAGCGACGAAATCGGGGACGAATTCGTTCCACGTAACGGCTTGGGAATTCTTGCGCAACCAGATTTTTGATGCGCGCAATACGTTTGTAACGTCGCGCAATCCGTTGCGTCAGAACCAATTCGGCGTGGCAGGCGGCGGTCCGGTTTGGATTCCGAAAGTTTATAACGGCAAGAACAAAACATTCTTTTTCGGCGCCTACGAGGGCTATCGTCGCAGCCAAGCATCCGAAAATAAAGGCTTAGCGCCCACGGCGGCGGAAGTCCAATGAAATC
>CAWJBS010000154.1:0-70207 GCA_963840845.1 Bryobacterales bacterium | reverse complement strand
AAACACAATCAAAGATCCAGCCGACATACTGTCGCTGAGCCTCTATTGCGGCGTGACGGCAACTGTCACCTGATCGGATTTCGCGGAAACGTGAATCTGCGAATGCCTAAGATCAAGCTTGTAAGTCCCGCCACTCACGGTGACTGCGGCACCTTTTGGATATTGGTAATTCCGTAAAAAGATGTGGTACCAGCAGAAATCGTTTTGTCCACCTTGAATTTGTATTGGAAGACCTTCGTTTTTGGATTGAACTCGATTGAGAGAGGCTTACCCGCAGTTGCTAGTGGATATGGCCGGACCACCTCGTTAAGAGTTCGGTCTCCCGAGTTGATGTCTCTGGGTTCTTACGCTGATCCGGCCTGTAGATCGAATAGTCTTCATTGTTCCAGTGATCGCCATTTTCGTTGCTGTTATCCGCCGAATAGCACCAGATCGCGTAAGAGGATAGCGTCCTGTCCAGCGCTGCGTAGTACAGACGCGCATACTCGTCCAACATGCTGAAATCACCTGTCTTATAAGCTTGTTTGCCATTGACGTCGTACGGAATTCCAACCTCTCCAAACCACGTAGGAATCTGGCCCATCTCTTGACCTTTCGCCTTTGCGTCGTCAATCTGCTTAACGTAAGCCGCTAGGACGGCATCACTGCCGGTGATCGGTTTGTTCGAAAAGATCGGATATGTGGTATCCAGTTCGTAACGCTTACTAAGCATCGGAACAGCGTCGTACCAATGCGGTTCGCTCACCGCATCCGGCTTGTTCAATGCCAGTTCCTTTTGATTACCATCAAACGCGCTTGCCTCCTGGGCGATGAGAGCATCTGGCGAGATCTCATGAATTGCCGCTTCGATGCGGCGGTGGAGCGCAGCCACGTAATAGTTGACCCCGTGTTTCTTAGCCCCCACGGCAGCGAAGTAACCCGGCTTAAGCAAGGTGGGTTTCCCGTCCACTACATCCCACACACCAAGATGACGCCATACGTCTTCGGCACCGGGAGCCCATATCCGATTCGCAGGAACTGTTTGTTTTTCAGGTGTGAATCCTGAAGCCGCTTGCATGTAGTCCCAATAGCTTGGCGCCGGACTGCCGGGCGACTCATAGTGGCCCATCACCATCATGAATATTCGGGAGAGCGGAGATCGGCCACGCCCAGGAAGCCGGAACCCGGCTCATTATAGGTGTCGTAGCCAACCACGTTATTAAGATCGCGCAGCCTCGTCGCTACCTGACGCATGGCGTTCACGTAGTGACTCTGGAGCCATTCCTGCACCGGAGTGGCGTCTATTTTTAGCTCTGGCGCGAAGTCGTCGCCAGCCCAGAAGAGCGTCTCCATTGTGTCGACCGATAAGCGTGCCGCGGTCGGTGGCCAGTATCCGGGGCCGCGAGCCGGTTGCTTCTGCGGCGCTCCAGGTTCATTCGTGCGGTCAGGAAGCAATCCTACTTTCGATAACGTCCAGTAGGGCGCACCGTCGCCACCCGAAGCTCGCGAGTAGAAATCCTGATGCAAGTCGATGATCACCCGAATTCCATAGGAGTCCGCTCGCTTCACCAGTTCGTGCAGGTAGTCCAGGTATGCTTTGTCATAAACGCCTGGACCCGCGTGCTCAATCGCTTCCCAAGGCACGATCAGACGCTCGAAAGTGAGCCCCCAGCTTTGCAGTCTATGGAAATGCTCGTCTGCCTGCATTAGCGAAAGTGGGCGGCCTACAAATGAGATCTCTGCTGGATCCGTCGATGTTCTAGCCGGAATCTTGCTGGTGCCACCGAGATTGACGCCGCGCAAAATGAGCGTGCGTCCCTGATCGTCTTTAAATGCGGTTCCGTCAGTATGAATGCCACGCAAAGACTGTGCTCGAGCGGTTCCCATCATTAGGATGATTGCCGCGAACCCAGCAGTCGACACCCTGCCAGGACGTCCTACCCATTCATGCACCAGATGGTTTCCGCAAGTATGCTGTGCGATTTTGTTCTTCAATGAAACCCGCCTCACGAAAAAGTCTACATGGCAGAAACTGTCATTGTCAACAGAAAACAGCATTATTGACTATTGCTGCCCAGGTTGCTATTTTTAGGAACGTGCCGTCTCGCCTTCGAACTCGTCCTGTCAAATCATCGGGCTCACTTTCGGCCGCGGGCCCAAACCTGAACGCAAAAAAACAGGAATTTGTCCGTAATTCCATCTGGGAGACGGCGATAGATCTGTTCGCTGAGCGCGGCTTTGACGGAACCACTATCGACGAGATCGTCGAAGCCGCAGGTGTTTCGCAACGCACTTTCTTTCGTTACTTCGATTCCAAGGCCGATCTGATGGGCCGGACCGGAGCTAACTTGGCACGAGCGCTCACCGAAACGATCAAGGCTTGCCCACCCGCCTACTTACCATCTCAGGTGATACGCGAAACAATCGTGCACGTGCTCGCCCAAGCGGCCAGCTACCCCCGCCTGGAGAAGATCATTGAGATTGCGGCCAGATATCCGGCAGCGAAACAAGCGCAAGCCTCTCGCACTCCAGAGGTGCAAAGTGCTGTGGCACAAGCCTACGCCCGCCGAATGAAGCACTCCCGGAAAGGTGACCCTACGCCTGAGATCATAGCGGCGTTGACGACATCAGCTTTTGAAATCGCGCTGCTGAGGTGGCATGCATCAGGCCGCGGCGATATCGAGAAAACGGTTGACGAAGTGCTTAACACTATGCGCCACCTCTTGGTATAGTCGCTCGATGCTGTTCTGAGCGTCGGGCGATTACTTGATAGAACGAAGTAGCCAACTTTAAGCGTCCGAGCAGAATCTTCTTCTTAATGGGTACAACCGCGCAGCGTCGGCATGTCTGACGAATGGTACGTCGATTTGTCCACGAGTAGTCGGCCAGCGTTTACCAGTACTCCTGCTCCGGGCGTATCGCGCGCCACTCGTACGGATCTCCGATTTGGTGGTTAATGTGCCAACGCTGAGAATGCGGCGATCATTGTTTTGGTGATGGTAACCCAGCGTTGATAAGCGAGCTCAGGTCCCGCCCGTCCGGCTCAAACTCCATTTCTTTCGGAATGGAGGCGGTTCAGGCACCCTTAACAATCCTCGGGCGGAAACAGCTGAGCGGCTATAGCGAATCAAATCGGCGTCGCGCCGACTGGGGCGCAGATTCCGTCAAGCAATCCAAAAACTGTTTGATGGGGCGATCGGTAATGCGGGGGAGACTTTACCTAAACTCGAACTGATGATTCCAGATAGGTGTTCAAATGCTTCTGCACTGTGAGAAGATGATCGCCATTGCGCTCCAGCCGGCTCATCATTAGTGCCCCTTCTAAGGACGCGATCACAATGGTCGCGACAGTGTCCGGCTGCGTTGTCTTAGCGATCTCATGCCGGTCGATGCCTTTTTGAACAATGGCCGCAAGCCTATTACGCCACCCGCGCAGCGCAAGAACGGCCCGTTTTCTTAGCACGGCGTTTCCGTCATCCACTTCTATTGCGGTATTGAGCAGGGGACAACCGCCCGGGACGGGTGAACGAACCTCCACAAAATTGGCGATGAACTGCTTAACCGGTCTACGGAGTTGGTGACCGATCCAGATTCTTGAGCCGGGCTTGGACGGTTTCGCGCCAGGCGTAATCAAATGCCTCCTGTGCCAACTCCTCTTTGGTTCCAAATGCGGGTAGATGCCGCCCTTCTGAAGTCCAGTCGCCTGCATGATGTCCTGCATGGAACTGCCTTCATAGCCTTGGCGGTTAAAGAGTCCGGCTGCCTCCGCCACTAACCGCTGCCGGGTCTGTTCACCTTTTGTCATCGCCGTTTCCCCATCCGCCGAAAAGACTTATCGGTCTCTTTTATGTTAGCATTGTGAATGAGACCGAACGGTCGCTATTATGAAGCAGATTAATCCATGGGTTATTGCCATTACGGTTACCCTTGCCACTTTCATGGAACTGCTGGATACCGCCATTGCCAACGTGGCGTTGCCTCACATTGCCGGGGGGCTGGCGGTCAGCGGCGATGAGAGCACTATGGGTGTTGACGAGCTATCTTGTGGCCAACGCCGTGGTCCTGCCGCTAAGCGCCTGGTTGAGCAGGGTCTTTGGACGCAAGAATTCTACATGGGCTGCGTCGCTCTCTTCACTCTGAGTTCGCTGTTTTGCGGTCTTGCGCCTAGTCTGGCATGGCTTATTTTCTTCCGCGTATTGCAGGGCGTGGGCGGGGGAGGGCTCGCTCCGGTAGAGCAGGCAATCCTTGTCGACACTTTCCCGCCAGCAAAACGCGCCGCCGCTTTTGCTCTTTATAGTATGGCCATCGTGACCGCACCCGCCATTGGACCGCCTTTGGGAGGGTGGATCACCGACCATTCCTCGTGGCGGTGGGTCTTCTTCATCAATATCCCGGTGGGTTTGTTCTCGCTGTATATGGCAAACAGGGTGGTTTCCGATCCGCCTGAATTCGTCAAGGAGGTGCAGCGGGCGAGGTCGGAAGGAAGGCTGAGCATCGACTACGTTGGCATTCTGCTGGTTGCCGTCGGGTTCGCGTGCCTTGAGGTGGTTCTTGACCGAGGTGAGCGCGAAGACTGGTTCGGCAGCAACATGATTATTGGTTTTCTCTCCGTGGCTCTGATCAGTCTTCTGGTGGCGGTGTACTGGGAATTGCGGCATCCTGATCCGGTTGTTGAAATCAGGCTGCTAAAGAACCGCAACTTTGCCATAGCAAACATCTTCTATTTTCTCTTCGGCTTTGTGCTTTTCGGAAGCACCGTGTTGGTTCCACAGATGCTGCAATCGCTTTTCGGCTATACGGCGACATTGGCCGGATTGGTTCTGGGGCCGGGAGCCCTGGTGATTGTTGTTATGGCACCGGTGGTCGTGCGACTGGTGACGCGTATTCCAGTGGGAGCTTTAATTGCATTCGGCTTTACCGTGCTAGGACTCGCCATGTGGTTCTTTGCCAGCTTCAACCTGGAGACCGATTATGGCAAAGAAGCTCTGGCGAGGGCCGTGCAGGGCTTTGGGTTGGCCTTTTTATTTGTCCCGACCAGCCAGCTCGCCTATTCGTACCTGCCGAAAAACAAAAACAATAAGGCGTCGAGCATGACTAACCTGTTTCGTAATCAGGGCGGCAGCTTTGGCATCGCCTTTGTCACCACTATGATTCAACGGCGGAGCCAGTTTCATGAGACGGTCTTGTCTCCACACGTATCGAGTTTGAACCCGGTGTATGTCGCCAGGCTGGTTCAATTGACCGAACATTTCCGGCTACAGGGCGATTCAGCAACCGGCGCTTCCCAACATGCGACGGCCCAACTCTATGCACTTCTGAGCACCAGGCCAGTATGTTGAGCTTTGCCGATGTCTTCTGGCTGCTTGGCCTTATTGCTTTTGCCGGACCGGTGGTGACAATTTTCATCCGTAAAATTCAGCGCGGCAGTTCCGCTCCCGCTCATTAGAAGTTTTCATCGTCTCCGGCAAAAGCCGATAGGACGAATCGAAAGGATCAGGACACACATTATGTTTTTCACACCATCAGCCTACACACAACAGACCACAAATGGTCAGGCGACTTTGACCGTCGTTTCGCAGGACGCAACCGATGATGCGGGCGAGCCAATCACCTATATCGCTACACCGAACCCGGAGGTGACGTCTGCAATTTTATCTCTGCCGCCGGGCGGTAAGACGGACTGGATGACTCACCCGGTTCCCGGCTACCTGTATGTACTTGAAGGCGAGTTGACAGTGGAATTTGAAGACGGCCATCATCTGGTTTTCAAGGCGGGCCAGGGCTTCATGCAGGCCAGAACGAAGTGGCATCGCGGCATCAACACGGGTAAGGGCGAGATGCGCTTCCTAGCGGTTTTCTTTGGCGCCAAGGGTGTTCCTCTGGTGCTGAATCCTCCTCATCCGGTAAATCCAACCAAATAGAAAGAAGAGCCGCCTGAGCGGGGCGTTACTTTACCTCAGCCCTGACGCTTACCTTAATGGTGGAATTCAGCCGGGCGAACAAATTGTCGCGCTCGGTGCCCATCTGCTCAGCCAAGGTCAGCATGTTCGTATTTCAGACAAAACGCACGGTGAAACTTCAAACCGCTTCGCGATGAGAGGGCAGGGTTTCGTTACCGCGACACTCGCACACATGGAGGATAGGTCGGCCGACAAGGTGCGTTGACGTGTAACGCCTAATCTGTCGAAGTGCTTGCCGTTTCCGGGTGGATGGTTGGCCGTCTGTTCCCTTGTTCACGGCAATGAGTGCCGGATGCGCGAGTGAATGAGTGAGACTAGCCGATTTGTGTCCACGCCATTCGTGGACAACTCACTACAGATTGTAGGCTTCGGTGGCGGTTTCGGCCCAGAACCGTTGTTGTTCGACGACTGAGAACGCGGCGAGCATCTTTTCGGCTATGGCAACCCACCGTTGATACGAGACGGCGAGAAGGCAGACGGGCCAATCGGAACCGAACATGACTCGCTTGGGAGTGAAGGCGTCGAGGACGGTGTGTATATAAGGACGCAATTGGTCTTCTGTCCAATGATTGTAATCGGCTTCGGTGGCGAGGCCGGAGATTTTGCAATAGACATTGGGGCGTTTGGCAAGTTCGGTTATCTGCTCACGCCAGGGAGAAAGCGAGCTATTTTTGACGCGCGGTTTGGCGATATGATCGACGACGAATTTCTGATTCGGATGTTGATCGACGAAGCGTATGGTTTGTGGGAGGTGGCGCTGAAAGATGAGGATGTCGTAGGTAAGCTTGTGGCGCGCTAATTCCTTGATGCCGCGGTTGAAGTCGGCGCGCAGGATGTAGTTGTCGTCGGGTTCGTCTTGGATGACGTGGCGCACGGCGCGGAGTTTGGGATGTGATGCGAGTTGCTCAAGGAATGCGCAAACGGTGGGATCTGTGAGAGGCGCCCATCCCACCACGGCTTTGATGAAATCGTTCTGCTCGGCAAGATTGAGGAGCCAGTGAGTCTCCTCCAGTGTCTGGCGTGCCTGCACGGCAATGGAGGAATTGACGCCGGCGGCTGTCATCTCCTTATATAGGTCGGGTGGGAGGAAGTTGTGGCGGAGAACTCCCATACTCTCACTGATCCAGCTATAGTCTAGGGCGGAGAACTCCCATAGGTGATGATGGGAGTCGATCCTAAGCATCTTGGTTTTGCGGGCGACCAGAGTGCCAGGTGATATTTTTTACGGGCTCTGCAATGCGCGCGATTTCGGCAAGCAGTTCGGGCGCGATTTGTGAATCGAGGGCCGTCAGATTTTGTTCCACTTCGCGCTGGTTCGACATGCCGACACAAGTGGAAGCGGCGTAGGGATGATTGAGACAGAATTGCAGCGCGACGATGGCGGGGTCGGCGTTATGCCTGAGGCAGGCTTGAACAATGGCAGCGCCCGCTTGTTTGACGGACTCAGGCGCGGGGTGTGTGGGCAGCGCACCTTCTTTGGTGAGCAAGCGGAGATGCACAGGGGCGGCGTTCAGAAGACCGATTCCATATTTTTGCAAGACAGGCGTGAGATAAGTGTCCATGTCTTGAATGAGGGGATTGTAGCGGCAATAGGAGAGAACGAAATCGACTTTGGCACGAACGGCGACGTCTGCCAGGATTTTCAAGGGCAGACCAGAGATGCCGACAGCGCGGATTTTGCCGGCTTTCTGCAGATCGCGCATGGCCGGAACGGTTTCGTGAATGATTTGATCGCGATCGCCAAATTCGATGTCGTGCGCGATGAGGAGATCGAGGTGTTCGGTTTTAGCCGGCGGAGCGATTCGTCAACGCTGGACTTGACCCGGGATTCGGAAAAGTCGAAGTTGGCGACGTCGTAGCGGCCGCATTTGGAAGAGAGAATGATGCGATTACGTTGGCCCTGCAGAGCGTCACCCAAGCGGCTTTCGGAGAGGGTGCGGCCGTAATAGGGAGACGTGTCGAACAAGGTGATGCCGCGATCAATGGCGAGGTGAACGGCGCGGTCACACTCGGCTACATCAATGCCGCCAAATTCGTTTCCGAGCGGCGCGCCACCGAAGCTGATGACCGAAACGTCGATGCCGGTTTTACCAAGCGATTTATAGTGCATGAAGCTCTAAGCGTCCATCTCCACCAAGATCTTGGTAAAGGATTGCGGCGCCGCGTTCCAGCGGTTAAGGGCATCGCCGGCTTCTTCTAAGGGCACCGTGGCGGAAATGGTGGATTCGACGGGGAACTGCTTGCGTTCGAGCATTTCGATGACGGCGGGAAACTCGGTGAGGGAGTTGCGCGAGCCGAGGATGTCGAGTTCCTTGTGGACAAAGAACTTAGTTTCATAGCTAACTGGCTCTTTGGCCCAACCTATATACACGACGCGACCCGTATGGGCGACTTCTTCGACGGCCATGCGGTAAGTATCGGGAACGCCCACGGCTTCGACGATAACATCGGGACCGTGGCCGCCTGTAAGAGCGAGTAGGTGCTCGTGAACGGAATCTTTGGCGGAATGGATGGCGTGTTGGGCGCCTACCTGCTGGGCTAAGGCCAGCTTGGCGTCGTCTAGATCAATCGCGATGATAGTGGCGCCTTGACCGGCGGCACAGGCGATGACTCCGAGGCCGACGGTGCCGCAGCCAATAACGGCCACCGTGTCTTGCGCGGTCACACGTCCGCGGACGGCCGCATGAAAGCCCACGGCCAAAGGTTCTACGAGGCTCAATTCGCGCAGAGAAAGCGCATCGGCACGGAAGACCTTCTGCCACGGCGCGGTGAAAAACTCTTTCATGGCGCCATCGCGTTGCACACCTAACGTTTCATTGAATTTGCAGGCATTGAAACGCTGGCGCAGGCAGGAGGCACATTTGCCGCAATTGGTATTCGGATAGACGGTGACGTCCATACCGGCGCGAAATTCTTTGGGGACATCGGCACCCGTCTCAACGATTGTGGCGGCGATTTCGTGGCCGGGAATGCGCGGATAACTAACGAGCGGATTCTTGCCGCGGAAGGTGCTTAGATCCGTTCCGCAGAGGCCGATGAGGCGCGTTTTGAGAAGGACCTCGCCAGCGGCGGCGCGCGGATGAGGCTGTAATTCCTGCAGGGCAGTCTTGCCGGGTTCGGTAATGTAAAAGGCTTTCATGGTTGTTATTTCCTGATGTCAGCAAGTGTCCGAAGAACTTGTTCAATATCCTCATTACTAATGTAGAAGTGCGGCGAAACGCGAACCCAACCCTGGCGGGGTGCGGCGCTGATTTTATGCTGCCGCATTTGGCTCACGATCATCTTGGATTCGATAGTGGCGTGGCGGAAACAGAGGATGCCAGACCCGTTGCTGGGCGTTCGTTCGATCATGACTTCGTAACCGAGGGCGCGCAGACCCTTGTCGAGTTGATTGGCGCGGTCCATGACAGCAGCGGCAACATTCGGGATGCCGACTTCCAGGAGAAACTCCAGTGAGGCGCGGTGGCCGAAGCAGCCGACGGTGTTGAGAGTACCGCATTCATAGCGGCCGGCGTCGGAGCGAAGCGTCATGTCGCGCGAGCTGTAGTCGGCATAATTGGCGGGAGTGGTCCAGCCGAATTCTACGGGTTCGATGGAATCTTGCCATTTACGGCGGACATAAAGGACACCGTTGCCTTCCGGGCCGAGCATCCATTTATGGCCGTCGGCGGCGAGGGCATCGATGTGAGCGGTTTCGACGTCGATGGGAAAACGCCCATGCCTTGGATGGCATCAACGAAATAAAAGCAGCCGTGTTCGTGGCAGAGTTTGCCGATGGTTTCAAGATCGACGCGGTAGCCGCTCAGATAGTTTACAAAACTGATGGCCAGAAGGCGGGCACCAGGAATGGCGGCGGCGATGGTTTCGATGGGATCATAAATGGAGAGCCAGGTGATTTGCACGCCGTGCTTTTCCAGTCGAAGCCAAGGATAGTAATTGGAAGGGAACTCTTCTTTGAAGGCAACGACGCGATCGCCAGCCTTCCAACTGATGCCGAGGGCGATGGTGGAAATGCCTTCAGATGTGTTCTTGACGATGGCGATTTCTTCCGGCGAAGCGTTGATGAGTTGGGCTGTGGCTTTTCGCAGGCCGGTGTAGGAACCCATCCACTTGTCGTAATGCAGCGAGCCGAATTGCAAAGCATCGTCCGCGAGCCAACGAATGGCGTCGGCAGATCTGCGGCACAGCGGGGCCACGGCGGCGTGGTTTAGGTAGATTAGCTCTTTGGTGACTGGAAATTCTTCGCGGTAGCGGGCGGTGACAGCGCTCACGTCCGAAATGAATAAATCTTCAACTTTGTCGAAACCCATCCTTCAGAGGATACGTTACTCGAAGTAGGTCTCCTGTAGATTGGGCGGCAGTGAATCGGGGAATTAGCTCTCTATTCGTATTTGTTTACAAATTCACCGGTTCGCTGCCAGTCCAACGCCCGCTGTTTGGCCTTATACTGGAGGAGGGTCTATGGCGAGGAATTCGCCGGCCTCCAGGCAACTTGTTGTCTGCGAGTAAAAGGAGTTTTTGATACATGCGGCGTTTAGTTCGGTTCCAGTCTGCAATCAGCCTGACTTTGGTGCTGCTTTTGGCCGCGCCCGTAGTCTCGTCGGCGCGAGTACAGCAAGACGCTCCTCCTGCTCCTCAAGATTCGAGTGATTCGAAAGACAAGGACACAAAGAAGGACAAAAAAGACAAGAAAGACAAGGCCGAGAGCGAAAGCGACAAAAAGGACGATCCCGATGCGATTGGCGATCGGAACGTGGCCGGCAAAGTCAATTGGTTCTCGCTCGAGAAAGAGATTGCGCTGGGCAAGCAGCTGGCGCAGCAAGTCGAGCGTCAATCGAAGATCGTCAATGACCCGGTGATTTCGGAGTATGTGAACCGCATTGGCCAGAACCTGGTGCGGAATTCAGACGCGAAGGTGCCGTTTACGATCAAGGTGATTGAAGATCCGACGGTGAACGCGTTTGCGCTGCCGGGTGGTTTCTTTTCGTGCAAACCGGGCTGATTTTGAAGGCCGATAACGAAGCGGAACTGGCTGGAGTGATGGCTCACGAAATTGCGCACGTGGCCGCCCGGCATGGCACGCGCCAGGCGACGCGCGGCGAGATTGCGCAGTTGGCGACGATTCCGTTGATCTTTGTGGGCGGCGCGGCGGCTTACGGGATTTACCAGGCGTCGGGCATTTTAATTCCGATGGGCATGTTGAAGTTCTCGCGGACCTTTGAGAGTGAAGCGGATTATCTGGGCGTGCAGTATATGTACAAGACCGGGTACGATCCGACAGCGTTCGTCGATTTCTTTGAGAAGATTCAGACCTTAGAGAAGCGTAAACCCGGCACGATTGGTAAGGCGTTTTCGACCCACCCGCCGACGGATGACCGCATCGCGCGCACGCAGAAGCAATTGGCGGATTTGAAACCGCGGCCCGAGTACGTGGTGACGACTTCTGAGTTTAACGATGTGAAAGCGCGGCTAAAGATGTTGGAGAATCAGCGCCGTCCGGATAAGACGACGGAAGATCCGAACAAGCCGACGTTACGTCGTAATCCCAATTCAAATACGCCGATTGAAGATGAGACTGATCCTTCGAAGAAGGATTCGGGTGATGGCAGCGATCGTCCGAAGTTGAAACGCCGTCCGTCCGATACACCGGACGATTCGACGACGACCACGACGAATACGTCTACCTCGGCTCCGACGGGCGCACCGGCGGATACGACGGCTCCTCCGTCTTCCACGACAGCGCCGCCTGCGACGCACACCCGCACCGACCACTCCGCCAAATAATTAATTGGTCATGTTTTAGGAATGAAAAAGGGGCACTTCGGTGCCCCTTTTTCTATTTGCTGTAGTACGCAACGCCGTTGCGCTCTTCAACAAAGCGAACGTGGTCGCCAATCTGCGCGCGGTTCAGGATCCGCGCGGTGATGCGGCCGCCACCGCCATCAATGTCAATAATGGCTAATTGATACGGGGCGTCGGCGGCGTACAGTTCGGGTGCGGCGGTGACGACGGTCTCGGTGTAAACCACTCCATCTCGCTTTGGCATTTACGCTGCTGCCTCCAGAATGGTTACGACGCAAGTGGCTCCACTTCCTCCCAGATTTTGAGCAAGGCCGATGTTGTGTTTTGCCACTTGCCGTTCCCCTGCATCGCCGCGCAATTGCATGACGATATCGCAAAGTTGGCCAACGCCGGTAGCGCCCACCGGGTGACCTTTTGCTTTCAAGCCGCCGCTCGTATTGATGGGAATTTGTCCGCCTAGGGCAGTGGCGCCGCTAGCTGCGAAAGGACCACCTTGGCCCTTAGTGGTGAATCCCAAATCTTCGCTGGCGATAATTTCGGCAATGGTGAAGCAATCGTGCAATTCGGCGAGATCGATCTGTTTGGGCGAAAGCCCTGCCATTTTGTAAGCCTTTTCGCCAGCGGCTTTCACAGCGGGGAACAGCGTGATGTCGGATTTATGATCGAGTGCCACGTGGTCAGAGGTTTGAGTGACTGCCAACACTTTGGCGAAGCGCGGGTTGAAACGGGAGGCATGTTCAAGCGGCACAATGACCACTGCCGCGGCGCCATCGCTGACGAGCGAACAATCGTAAACGGTGAGCGGGTCGGATATGGGTTTACCAGCCAGCGCCTGTTCGATGGTGATGACCTTACGCATGTGAGCCAAAGGGTTCTTTGCGCCGTTGGCGTGATTCTTGACGGCCACGGCCGCGAGTTGCTCACGCGTGGTGCCGAACTGATACATATGACGGCGGGCGATCATGGCGAAGAGGGCAGGGAAGGTGGCACCGGCGCGCCCTTCGCCAGCCATATCACCGGCTCCAGCCAGAATTTCGGCCACTTTCGGGGTAGTTTGCGAGGTCATCTTTTCGACGCCCGCCACGACAACGATATCGTAAATGCCGGCGGCCACACTTTGCCATGCGTGAAAAAAAGCAGAGCCACTGGAGGCGCAGGCATCTTCAAAACGTGTACACGGAATGCCCTCAAACCCGGCAGCCATACCGACGTAGGGTGCCAGATGATTCTGGCCGACGAAGGAAGGGCCAGCAAAATTACCAAGGTAAAAGGCTTGCACCTGCTTGGGATCGGCGGTGGCGTCACGCAGGGCGTTTTCCACAGCTTCGACGGCCAAAGAGCGCAAATCGCGGTCCGGAAAAGCGCCAAAATGAGTTTTTCCGATACCTACCACGGCCACAGATCTCATATATCCTAAAGATAGCTCGGATGGCTAGAGTGGCAATCCATTTCGGTTTGTTTTGCACGTTTTCGGTGCGGCATCGTCATGCTTTAGTAAGGAACTTAGTGTGTTTTGACGATGCACGAAAAAACAGAGCATCACGGGTCGGTGACCGGGTTAAGAGGCGGAGCGCTGCTGGAGGTTGCCGTGGCTGAGCCGTTGCCGCGCGTTTCGCAGACGCACACAGACCATGACGCCGATGCGCAAGCCCGCTTCGTGCAACAGAATTTACGGCGTATTTTTCTGTTGATCTACCGGATTGTTGGCAACGTGGATGACGCTCAGGATCTGACGCAAGAAACGTTTATCAAGGCGTTGCAGCGGCAAGGGCAGTTGAAGGACTTGGAAAAGGCGTCTCACTGGCTGTCACGAATTGCGGCGAATACAGCTATCGATTATTTGCGGCGTAATAAGAAGTTTTCGTTTATTGATGTGAACCATCTTTCGGATACCGCGCACGACACGCTCGAGAATCCCGAGCAGTCTTTGTTGCGCGGCGAACGTAAATTGCATTTAGATGGCGGTTTGGCGGAACTGACGGAACGCGAACGGATGGCGCTGCTTTTGCGCGATGTGGAAGATATGCCGGCGGACGAAGTGGCGTCTTTAATGAATTGTTCGATGGCTACGGTGCGGTCGCATATTGCGAATGCGCGCATTAAGTTTCGGCGCTACCTGGCGGAAAGGCGATCTTTGTGAAGGCGAATTCGGCGGAACATCCTACGGTTGAAATTTTGAGCTTGTATGCAACGGCAGATCTGCCCTTCATGCTGCGCTTCCGCACGGGGCAGCATGTCAAACAATGTGCCGCTTGCGAACAGCAGGTGCTCTCTTTGCAATCGACCAAGGCTGAACTGCGTCGCGAGGCGCAAGCTGAGGTTCTAACCGGGTTCGAAGCCATCGCCGACTGGCACGCGCTCGAGGCGGATATGTTGGGTAACATCCGCGTAGGTGTGGCGGCATCGCGCTGCATTGAAAATGTCGGACGTGGGCGGCGCATCGGATTTCGTTTGGCGTGGATCTCAGGCATGGCGGCTCTCTTTATGGCGGGCTGGGCGACGCGTGTGCCGGCATACGACACCCACCTGATTGTCACCGCACTACGGCGCGCCGTCGGTTTGGAACAGCCGCCTTACAATGGGACGGTCTTGCGTTCTACGCGCGACGGCATTTCCGTTAAAATGCGCGGCGCCACACTCACGATTCTCCATCCGGAGTCGGCGGTGGTTTCCATGTCGAGCCCTTCGACGGTGACGGCGCGCTACGTGGATGACGATTCGGGTCAGGTCACAATTACGAATGTTTACGGCCAGTAATTTGCGAGTGATCCGGGGCGCGTTGCTGCTGGTGGCGTTGGCGCCGCTGGCGCAACCGGCCGACGAAGGAAAAGGCAAGTGGCTCGGCGTTGAATTTCCTCACGATGCGCCGGTGATACCCGTTGCCTTCGACTTCGGTCCGAGCACGGTGACGCCACGCGGATCTTCAATGTTGATCGACCTGCACGCCGGTTTGGTGCTGCGGAATGTAGGCACAAAGCCAATTTGCGGATTGACCTTGCGGGTGGAAGCCCGCGATATCTCACCCAAAGGCGGAGGCAGCGTCATCAAGCCCAGCTTGTTCGTGATGCCGGGCGAAGAGTTTCCTGTAAAAGTGGATATGCAGCTGATGCGACCGATTTCGGCGGCGCGCTCGGAAGCGGCCATGGTGCAAGTGACGCTCGATTGCGCTTTGTTTAGCGATTTGAAAGCGTATGGGCCCGACAAGCTGAATTCCAAGCGGACACTGCTGGTGTTTGAAATGGAAGCGCGGCGCGACCGGCAATTCCTAGCGCGCCTGCTGGAAAGCGGGCGTCTGCCGGAGTTGCGCGAAGAGCTGAATTTTGAGAATCAGGATTTCCCGCCGCGTCAGTTGGGGTTCGAGTTGTTGCGCGGCCCGCACGTGGCGACTGTGCGTGAACAATCACTGAGCGTAAACCCGGTGACGTTTCCGAAGGGGCCGGTGCAGCCGTTAGGCGGCGCGGCGCAAGTGGCGGGCAATGAAGTGCGTTCGCCGCGGGTAGACATTAAGAATGTCTCGAAGCTGCATGTAGTGAGTGTGGCGATGGGCTGGATCGTGGGCGACGACCACGGTCGCGATTTTGTGGCGGGAGCGCTGACTTCCCGCCTGCCGATTGATCCCGTGCAAACGTCGTTCATCACGGAATCCGGCACTCTGCGCTTTTTGCAAGCCACCGGGAAGCCGATGGTGATCAACCGGTTGATGACGTTTGTAAACGATGTGGAATTTGCCGATGGGACCGTTTGGGTTCCCAGCCGCGATGACATTGACGCGGCAACGCAAGATTATACGTTGCGGCGGGAATTGGCCACCTCGCCCGAAGAGGAGCGGCTCGCCAGCGTTTACCGTCGCGAAGGAACGGCCGGGCTAAAACGCGAATTACAGCGAGTTCGTTTTGCGGCCGGCAAGGCGAACTGATAGAATAAAGAAGTTCTAGTAAGCCGTCGGGGCGTGGCTCAGCCTGGCTAGAGCGCCTGGTTCGGGTCCAGGAGGCCGGAGGTTCGAATCCTCTCGCCCCGACCAATTCATTTTTCCCCTTTCGCATTCTCAGCTGCGTTTTTGTAATTGTGCCCACGCGATTCCCAAAAAAAAACGTAGATGCGCTCTCTTTTTTCTCGTCTCGGCTATCTTCTTTATTGGACGGAAGCCAATCTCGCCAAGCGGGCAGGCGGTCACCGAGACAATGCCTTCATAATAAACAACGACCCGGTCAACCTTTCCCTGAACTCCATACAGGTACTAGAGCTTCCACGCGCGCCACTTGCAAACGCAATGCATCCTGCGTAGAAGGCAACGAGCATGAAACCGTACACCCATCCGGGTTGTTCGGCCAAACGGTTCCAGAAACCGGGAGCATAATCGTCGAGAAATTGATCCATATACTTCGCCGCGAGGTACTGATAGAGCGCCCCCAGAATGATGGCCAGAAGAAACGCAATCCATGAAGCGAGGAATAAGGGGCTCGGTTTGATCCGTGCGTCTTTATCGACACCCAGGATTTGGTGCATGAACGCTACCGACAGCCCAAGTGCTGCGCCACTCAATTGAATATAGGTCTTGGCGTTATCGGTGTACATGTTCATGACTTTGTATTCACGATCAAAATTATCGGGCATGTTTATCCTCCAGTGGCTTCGATGGGAAATGAGGAGATCGAACGTTTGCCCATTCTAAAACAAACCTTCTGATGGGAGTAGCCGGGCCGACGCGGACCTGGACGTTGAACTCCGCGTCAGGTCGCCCCGGCGCGTCGCTTAAGCCTCCTCCCTCAGTTCCCATTCCCCAATCAAGTAACCTAAATAGGTTGCTACATGCGTAAGCCGGATGCAAAACATTAGAACTGTTGGTATCATTTCCAAGCCGAAAATTGCGCAAGCGCCTGAGATCGTCACCGGCCTGCTGGCTTGGCTCGACAAACGCGGCGTCCGTTACCGCTGTGACCAGCTCACTGCCGAGTATGCTGGCATCTCCGAATTTTTCGACCGGGCCAAGGTGCACGAAGGCATCGACCTGCTCATCGTGCTGGGCGGCGACGGCACGCTGCTTTCCGCCGCTCGCTCCGTGGCCGGTTTCGACATTCCCATCTTCGCCGTCAATCTGGGCCATTTGGGCTTTCTCACCTCCATCCGCGTGGAAGAGTTGTACCCGGAGTTGGAGCGCGCGCTCGCCGGAGAGCATCGCATTGGTCGGCGTCGCATGGTGGATTGCGAATTGCAGCGCGACGGTCAAGTGATCGGCAAGTATTCGGCGCTTAACGATGTCGTCATCGCCAAGTCGGAATTGGCGCGCATGATCGATCTCGACACTCACGTCGATAACCACTTTGTCGCCGCCTATAAAGCGGATGGCCTGATCATCTCCACGCCCACCGGGTCCACCGCGTACTCTCTCTCAGCGGGCGGCCCTGTCGTGTTTCCCTCCGTGAACTGTTTCTGCATTACTCCCATTTGCCCGCACATGTTGACCAATCGCCCGGTCATCGTGCCCGATAACAGCGTGATCAACATTCTGAATCACGGTGAGGACGGTACGTACTTGACGATTGACGGGCAAGTAGGAGAACCTCTATCCAAAGGCGACCGAGTGGTTTGCCGCGCGTCTCCGAAGACCATACCATTAATTCGTCCTCCCAAAATGCTCTTTTTTGATGTTTTGCGGGAAAAGCTGAAATGGGGGGAACGCTAGGATGACATGCAACTTATCAAAAAGCTGAGCCTGACCTCTTGGATTTTTATCGCGCTGGTGATTGGCATTCTGATCGGGATCTTTTTCCCGGCGTTCGCCGTCCAACTCGCGCCCGTTAGCAACATTTTTCTACGGCTCATCAAGTCGATCGTCGGACCGCTGCTCTTCGGAACCTTAATCTATGGCATTTCGAGCGCGGGCGAATTGAAGACCATGGGCCGCATCGCGCTCAAAGCCATCACGTATTTTGAGATTGCTACAACGTTAGCGCTGGTCATTGGCCTGGTGATGGTGAACGTGTTTCAGCCGGGCAATGGCATTAAGATCACGGCTGAGAATGCGGCGGCCATGCCTACGTTGGCCAAACCTGTTTCGCTCACTTCGGTCTTAGAGCACGCCATTCCCACGAATATCTTTGAGTCGCTAACAGCCAACGATGTCCTGCAAATGGTGGTCTTCTTCTTCCTGTTCGGCGCGGCCTGTTCCGCTATCGGCAAGAAAGCGGAACCCGTTGTGGAATTCGCCGGATCGGTAGCGGAGATTATGTTCCGCTATACGAAGTACGTCATGTACGCCGCGCCGTTCGGCGTAGGGGCGGCCATCGCCGTCACCATTGGCAAGAATGGTCCGAAAGTTTTGTTCAGTCTCGGCAAGCTGGTAGGCACGCTTTACTTGGCCCAGGGGCTGTTCGTGGTGTTGGTGCTGGGGTCGGCTCTGATGATTGCCAAAGTGCCGATCGGTGCTTTCATCAAGGCGGCGCGGCAGCCATTTGTTTTGGCATTCTCTACCGCGTCGAGTGAAGCGGCCCTGCCGTTGGCGCTGGAGAATATGGAACGCTTGGGTATCCCGAAACATATTGTGGGTTTCGTGTTGCCCACGGGCTATAGCTTTAATTTGGATGGATCCACTCTTTACCTTTCGCTCGCTTCCATGTTCGTAGCGCAAGCGGCGGGCGTGAACATGCCGCTCACGACGCAGATCACCATGATGCTCACCTTGATGCTGACCAGTAAAGGTGTGGCGGCGGTGCCGCGCGCCTCGCTGGTGATTCTCGCCGGCACCTTAGGCACATCCCATTTACCAATTGAAGGCATCTCGCTGATCCTGGGTGTGGATGCGCTCATGGATATGTGCCGCACCTCTGTGAACCTGTTAGGTAATTGCGTAGCCACCGCCGTAGTCGCCCGATGGGAGGGCGTCACGATTTCCGCCGATACCGAAAAACAACTCGAAGCTGTCGCATGATCGACGGTGTGACGGTCATTCGAGCTCGGAAGGCCGGAGAAATTCGCTATTGCGTGGCCAACGAATGCTCAGCCAACATGGACCGCGTTCTGGCGAAATTTGGATTGACTGCTTCTGCCGGAGAACTCAACGAGTGTACCCGCGAACATGCCTTATGGATACTGACGCAACTGCTCTGGAAAGACATGGCCTACCAGACCGAATGCATGCCTGAGCCCAAGGCGGCTGAAATGGCGCGACAGATCGTCAGTCAATATGAATGCCCCACCAGCAAGTATTTTTCAAACGGCCTTTGGCATGAAGAAGTCTGCATAGGCGGGACCCCGTTCACTGAATCCACCTTTGATGCCGGACTCATTATCACCGGAGCGGATCATCTTTTCTTCTGCATCTGGTTTCAGGACGAGGACTAAATCGCCGATGCGAACCACCACGCTCAAGGCGCTCGCGGCAATAGTCTTGAGCACTCGCGGCTACGGCCAGATCGATGCTCCGAAAAACCCGAACAGCCCAACGTTCGAGGTCGCGGCTGTAAAACCCTGTTCACCTAACGACAGCAGGCAACCTCAAATGAAGGATGGCCCCGGTTCTAGCGACCCTGAACGTTTTACCGTCATTGACATGCCGCTGCTCGATATCATCGAATACGCCTACGATCTCAAACCCCATCAGTATTCCTCTCCATCCTGGATGAAAGAGGCGAGTTTCGATATCACCGCCAAGGTGCGCCCGGGAGCTACCCGAGAGGAGAGCAAACTAATGCTTCAAAATCTCCTGCTCGAGCGTTTTGATTTGAAGTTCCACATTGAGCCGAGAGAGATGCAGCGCTATGAGTTGGTGATTGCCAAGTCCGGCCCGAAACTAAACGAATCAGCCCCTCTGAATGTTCAGCCAGTCGGCGGGCTGACGGTAGGCTCAGATGGCTATCCTGTGCTTCCCTCGGGTAACCGGACCATGACCCAAGTGAGCCCTTCCGGCAAAGTGACCATGCGAGCGCATGCAGACACCGCCGCCGATATCGCCAAACGGATTTCCGAGAGGCTGCATAGACCTGTGGTTGACGCTACCGGCTTGAGCGGTAAATACGACTACGTTCTAAAGTACGATCTCACAACGGACAGGCTGCTGTCGTCCTCATCGTCAGACGGCATCGGTGACCCGGCTGGAATCGCTGACTCCGGTAGGGGGCCGGGCCTCGCGACGGCCATCCAGGAGCAACTTGGACTCAAAGTGAAGCCCGCGAAGGGACTGGTCCCGTTTTTTGTAATCGATTACGCGCGCAAGGTTCCCGAGGAAAATTGAATTCTTATGCGAGGTCCGCGTTTCCCTACTGCGTAGACCAAGGCGGCACGACGCCGCTCTTCCGCGCATAAGCAATCAGTTGTCCCATGTGTTCGTTGGCGTGGATGACAGTTCGAAGATAGATGCCGTCCACCGTCGCCGAATAGCAGGACTGTCTGGCAGCGTCAAGAAGAGGTTGGTCTTTCACTTTAACTGTGGCATCAGCGAGCATTCGTTGTGTACTTCTTGTATTTGCTGGAAGTGATTGAAAAATAGTCAGTTGCTGGCGTGAAAAAAGCAATATTAAAGTAAAGCTTCCCCCTATTTTTCCGGCTCGTCCACGCCCAAAATCTGGTCAGCCTTCACGTTCTTCAGCTTCTGCACAATCCCGCTCGGCCAGCGAATCTCAAGCTCCGAAATCGCACTTTCCTTGCCCAACCCAAAGTGAACCCGCTTATCGCTCGAAGACAAATAGCTGCTCGCCGTCGTAACCGTTTCCGTCTGCATCCCCTGCGCCGTCGTCACTTTCACCAGCGCCCCAATCGCGTCGCGGTTGCTCTTGTGCCCAGTCAATTTCAAGATGATCCAGTGGTTGCCATTGCTCGTCTCATTCCGCAGTACATGCGCCGTCCCATCGTTCGTGTTGACCACCGCATCCACCCGCCCATCATTATTCAAGTCGCCAATCGCCAATCCTCTACCCGCCCAAGCTTCATGAAAAACTTTGCCCGAACTTGCCGAGACGTCCACAAATCCATGCCCGGTATTTCGTGCCAGGAGCAGCGGCTCCAGGTAGTGCAGTTGCGGATTGGTCAGCTCAATCGTGTCCAGGTCGTGCCCTTGCGCAATCAGCAAGTCTTTCCAGCCATCGTTGTCATAATCGAAGGCGCGCAATCCCCAGCCAGAATGCAGCATGGTCATGCGGCCCACCCCCGAACTTTTGCTCACATAGGTGAAGCTGCCGTCGCCGGCGTTCTTGAAAATGGCGTACATCTGGTTCGCCAGATCGCTCACGAAAATGTCCGGCCAGCCGTCGTTATCCAGGTCGGCGAAATCGGTGCCCATTCCGGCGAACGTGCGGCCATCTTCATCCACCGCTACTTGCGAAAAGAGTCCCTTCTCTTCAAACGTGCCGTTGCCTTTGTTGTGATACAAAAACTCTGGCATGGAATCGTTGGCGATAAAAAGATCGATGTGGCCGTCATGGTCGTAATCGGCAATGGCGATGCCCAATCCTTTGCCCGGCACATTGAGCCCGAGTTTGGCTGCCACCTCGCTAAACTTTCCGTTGCCGTCGTTGTGAAAAACCAGCGGCGCAATCGCCTTGAAAGTGTCCGGGTGGCAGTAAGAACGGAAGCCTTCCTTGTGTTCCCCGCACCAGATGTCATCAAAATCCCACTGCACATAACGGAGCACCACCAGGTCCAACAAGCCATCATTATCCAGATCAACCCAGGCCGCGCTGGTGGACCAGCCGCTGCCGCCGGTTCCCGATTTCTCCGTCACGTCGCTGAACGTTCCGTTGCCGTTATTGTGATAAAGCCGGTTGCCCCCATAGGCCGTCACATATAAATCTTCGAAGCCGTCATTATCGAAATCACCCACGGCCACACCCATGCCATAACCCATTCCGCTCAGGCCCGCTTTGTCGGTCACGTCTTCAAAGGTGCCGTCGGCCCTCTGGTGGTACAGCCGGTTCCAATGTTCAGGGCCGGTCTTTTTCGGAATCGTTTTGAGCGGCGTGGGGTCGCTCAGCGGAGCCCCGTTCACCAGGAAAATGTCCAAGCGTCCGTCGTTATCGTAATCAAAAAGCGCCACGCCGGAACCCATGCTCTCAATCAAGTACTTCTTTGACGTATGCGACGCAACATGTTGAAAATGAACGCCACTATCCTTTGTGATGTCAACGAAATCGTCCGCCCTCAAAGTTAAAGTAATGGTTAACAAAAGAGCGCCGCGGTTGAGCAAAGTGAACAAGTCTATTTCCCCGATTCTTCAATGGTTCGGTAGGCGTTCACGGCGACGTCGGTAACAATTTGCGTTCCCCCGCGCGGCCACTTCACGGCAACCCGATCAACCTTGCCGCAAGTCCCCAAGCCAAAATGCAGCCGCGGGTCATTGCGCGAAAGGTAGCTGCCGCCGTTGCGCACCGTCTCGAACTGCGTCGTTCCGCAAGCGGAAATTTCCACGCTGGCGCCAATGGCGTCGCGGTTGCTCTTGGTCCCTCGCAGTTGCAACCCAACCCACGAATTCCCATTCACGCTTTCGTTGTGCAGCAGCAGCGGATTTCCCGCGATGGGAATCACTGCCACGTCTATCCGCCCATCGTTGTCGAAATCTCCCGAGCATCCGCCGCGGTATGAATTGTCCGGTATAGCCGGATACCGGAGGACAGTTTTAAATTGGCCGCCTTCGTTCCGCAGAATGGTGAACGGCTGTTTGTAATTGGCCGAGAGCGGATACACATGTCCGTTCGCCAGCCAAAGATCTTTCTGTCCGTCGTTATCGAAATCGGCAAAGCCGCACGCCCAACCTAAATAATCTTTGGTCGCAGAGGCCAGTCCCTTTGGTGCGGCCACTTCGTCAAAGAAGCCGCCCTTGTCTTGCTGAAACAACGGAAAGTAATCATGGAAGAAAGTAGTGGTGACAATGCCAATGCGTCCGCGATGATCAAAGTCTCCAATCGCCACTCCCATGTTCGATTGAGTCCGCCCATCAGCGTTGATGGCCACCCCGCGTTCCAGCCCCACTTCTTTGAAGGTCCCGTTGCCCTGGTTAAGGAATAGGAAGTTGGGGTCGGAATCGTTGGCCACGAAGAGATCAATTTTGCCGTCGTGATTGAAATCGTCAAACACCGGCGTGAAGCTGTGAGCCGGATGCACGCCCGCCAAGCCGGCTTTCTGAGTCACATCGCTAAACGTGCCGTCTCCGTTGTTGTGATACAAAACGCCGCGGCCGCCGGGCAAACCAAGCGGACCGCAGAAAGCATCGAAGCCCATGTACGGGCAGACCGGCGCCGGTTCTTTCAAAGAGAGCGCATGCAGATCCATGTAGCTGGCAATGTAGAGATCCAAATTGCCGTCGCCGTCAAAATCGCCAAACGCACTGCCGGTGTGCCATTCCACACGCTGGCTCAGGCCCGCCTGTTTCCCAACTTCGCTGAAGGTGCCGTTGCCGTTGTTCTTGTAAAGTAGATCTTTGCCAAGCGTGGTGATCAGAATATCGGTGAAGCCATCATTGTTGTAATCCACCGCGTTCGCACCGGTTCCCCAATAATCATTGCGCAAGCCCGCCCGCTGAGTCACATCCTCAAACTTCCCATGGCCCAAATTGTGAAACAGGTAAACACCGGTGGCCGAAGGTTCAGGCATTCCCCCGGCAACCACCTTGCGCAGGCCATCCATATCCGACCCATTGACGATCAGCAGATCCATTAAACCGTCGTTATCGAAATCAAGCCAGGCCGCGCCGCTCCCGTTGGCCTCGGTAATCCACTTTTTCGCCGGACCGCCGCAACGCATCTCCGCCCGAATTCCGGCAGCATTTGCCACGTCGCTGAACTGAATATTGGCCTGAACACCGCCAATGGCGATGGCCGCTAACAGTAAAGTGAAGCCTGCGGCGATAGCGCTCAATCTCATTCGATACCGTTTCAGTGTAATGCAACATAATAGGAGGGTGATGGGCCGCCTTTGTTTTATCCTCTTGTTCTGCGTTCATTTCGCGAATGCCCAGGGGGATACTCATGTTCAGGAGTTATACGGCGAGGCGAAAGCCGCCCAAGCCCGCAACGATATCCCCACAGCCATCGGCAAATATGAGGAGATACTGCGAGTCGCGCCGAAACTCGGACCTGCCTATAACAACTTGGGCGCGCTGTATTTTCGTCAGCACGAGTATCGCAAAGCCGTCGATGTTTTAGAAAAAGGACTGAAGGTCGATCCCAGCATGACCTCCGCAGTTGCCTTGCTGGGCATTGCCCTTTATCAAGCGAACGATTACGCCCAGGCGCGCTCGCGCTTAGAGGCGGCCGTGCGCGCCAATCCGAACGACAACAACGCCCGCCTGTTCCTGGTGAAAGATCTGGCGCAACTGGGCGATGTGGACGCCGGTGCCGCGGAGTTGCAGCAACTTGTGAAACGGCAGCCCGAAAATCAAGAAGCCTGGTATATGCTGGCGAAGGCTTACATGAAGCTTTCAGAAAACGCCATGGCGAAAATGAATGCGATTGATCCGAATTCGGTTCTGGCGCTGCAGCTTTCCGGCGAAATGATGGAAGCCATGAACAACAACGAAGGCGCCGTGGTGCAACTGAAGAAAGCGCTAGATCTCGCGCCGAACAAGCCCGGTTCGCATTACAAACTGGGTGAGGCCTATTGGCGCTTATCGCAGTGGGATTCCGCCGCCGCCGAATACCAAGCGGAGTTAGCGAACGATCCCGGCAATTGCCATGCGCATTGGCGGCTCGGCAGTGTACTCAATCAAAAAGGCGGCGCTTCCCAAGATGCCCTGAAAGAGCTGGATCAATCGTTGTCCTTGTGTCCCAGCCTCACCGAAGCGCATGCCGACCGCGCTACATCCCTCCTCGCCCTGGGTCGAAATGCCGACGCTGTGCCCGATCTAAAATCAGCCATCGAAGCCGACCCCAGCGAACCGCGCAATCATTTTCTTTTGGCGAAGGCCTACCGCGCACTGGGACGCGCCCAGGATTCGCAACTGGAAATGCAAACCTTCAGCAAATTGGATGAGGCCGCGCGCACTGCCACAGCCGAACGGGCGCAGGAAGTGATCAAGAATAAAGAGACGGCCCATTAGCGTGACCGCTTCTTCCTTTAATAACAGCAGCCGGCTCATTTCGCTCGATGCGTTTCGCGGCATCACCGTGGCGGCCATGCTGCTGGTGAATAATCCTGGCAGCGAACCCTCATACTCGCAGCTTGACCACGCCCCGTGGAGCGGCTGGACTTTCACCGATACCATCTTTCCTTTCTTCCTCTGGATTGTAGGCGTGGCCATGACGCTCTCCTTCGCCAAACGGATCGACCAAGGAGCCAATCGCGGCAAACTGCTGGTTCACGTCATCCGCCGTTCGGTCATCATCTATTTACTAGGCCTGCTGCTGGCCGGTTTTCCGTTCTATCATCTGGATCGCATCCGCGTCGTCGGTGTCCTCCCCCGCATTGCCGTCTGTTATCTCATCGCGTCTATCGTCTTTCTATTTAGCAATTGGCGTGCACAAATCGCCGTCATCCTCGGTCTTTTCATCAGCTACTGGCTACTCATGACGCAGTATCCTGTGCCGGGTTTGGGTGCCGGACATTGGGGGAAGGGAAGCAACTTTGCCGCCTATATTGACCAGCTGTTTCTTCACGGTCACATGTGGGGTCAGACCAAGACTTGGGATCCCGAAGGAATCATCAGCACGTTGCCGGCAATTGGCACCACTCTACTTGGCGCATTGGCGGGACAGATGCTCCGCCTTAAGACTCACCGCATGCGCTGGCTGGCCGCGTCCGGCTTGGCATTCATCGCGCTGGGTGAGGTGTGCAGCCTCTGGATGCCCATCAACAAAAGTCTGTGGACAGTGCCTTACGCGCTTCTGATGGCAGGCTTGGCCACCATGGAGTTCTTACTCCTCTATTGGATTATCGATATCCGGAGACTGCGCGCGTGGGCCAAGCCGTTCCTGATTTTCGGCAGCAACGCAATTGTAGTATTTGTTCTTTCCGGCGTCATAGGCCGCCTGCTTCTGTTGATCAAAGTGCAAGGACACAGCTTGGGGTCGTTCCTCTACACCAGGCTTTTCGCGCCGTTAGCCGATCAAAAAGACGCCTCGCTTTTGTTCGCCATTTCGTTTGTGGGCGCGATGTTCCTGGTGGCCTGGTTCCTGCACTGGCGGCGCTGGTTCCTCCGGGTTTGAACGCTTACTTGCCCGTCGAGGAGCCGGAACCGCTGAGTTTGGTGTACGTTTCCGTCTCAGTCTTAGCGTTGTCCGTCATGCCCAGTTTCCGATAAACCTGCGCCAGCATAAAGTGAATGGGCGCATCGCCTGGTGCAAGCGCCGCCGCCCTCTCTAATTCAACGCGCGCCTTTTCCGGCTGCTCCAAATGCGCATAAGCTTTGCCGAGTGCCCGGTGCATGCGAAAATCGTCCGGAGCAATCTTGGCCGCCTCCTGCAGATAAGGCAGCCCTTTCTCTGCCTGGTTTTCGTCCAGCAGCAAACTTCCCAAATTCAGGTATGGCCCCGGGTCCTTCGCCAGCGCAATCGTTTGCCACTCGATCGCACTACGGAACGCCGCCATGGCGTCTTCATTCCGGTTGAGGCCCTGGTAGGATAACCCAAGATTATCTTCCGCCTTCACGTCTTTCGGCTTCAGCACCAGACATTTTTGAAAGCTCTGCACAGCTTCTTCAAATCGGTTCTCGTTATATTTCGTGCGGCCCAAGTAATACCAGCCCAACTCGTCCTGCGGATTCCACTCTACGGCTTTGCTGTACCACTTATCCGCATCCGGATAGTCTTTGAGCAAAATGTAGTCGCTCGCAACAGCCTCCAGATCGGTAGCGCTGGGCGTGCTGTACTTGGCTCCTTCGGTATATTCAGCCAGAGATGCCACCGCGTTCTGTTGCTTGAACAAAATGTAACCGAGCAGGAAGTGCGCTTCCGCCGACTGTGAATGCGCGGTCAAATAGCCACGAACCGTCTTTTCGGCTTCGGCCGTTTTGCCTGAACTCAGCAGTGAGCGGGCCTGGGAGAGGGGCGGCTCAGAAACCTGCGGCGATTGCCAGAGCAAACCGAAAAGTAAAAGAATCATGAACATCAAATTAGAGTGTAATCGCACAAAAAAGCCCGCACCCTCGGTAAAGGATGCGGGCTTTCTCAATCAACTCAAGCTGCCTAGAATCTCACTTCCAGGTGAGCTTGGCCTTGCCGCGGACTGTTGTTTTGGCTGTTAATTACCATGCCAAAGTTTTGATCCAGCAGGTTGGTATCCGGCGAACCGAAGAGAACCCTGTTGAACGCGTTAAAGTACTCAACCTCTAACTTAAGCTTCACTCTTTCTGTCAAGGGGAAATACTTGGCGAGAGCAATGTTTTCGTTAAAGTTGAAGGGGTTACGCATGCCCGAGAGGTAGCGTTGTTCATTACCGATAGCCCAAGGCGCGCCAGCGGGAATACTAAACGCTGCGGCGTTCAGCACAGATTTTCCGCTGTAAACATTGGAGTAGGAATACTGCAGCGTTTGTCCGGGCACGACATTCGGCCGGTTGGCCGTACCATTGCCCAGCGGATCTCCCGGGTATGTTCACTTGCAGCGGGGTTCCGCTGGCATAAGTGAGCAGCGGGCTCACCTGCCAGCCGCCTAACACAGCGTCCACAACTTTATTGCTATTCGCCATGTAGCGCCTGCCTTTGCCGAACGGCAATTCATAAGTTGCCGCGATATTCACCATCTCCGGTTGGTCGTTGTTGTCAACCGACCATTCCGCCTTTTGATTGTTTTTGTCTAGAGATGCCGACGCAAACGAAGTAAAGCCGGAATTGGTGTTCGACATCATTCTCGACAAGTTGTAGGAAACCAGGAACTGCAGGCCATTCGTATAGCGCTTCTGCAGTTGTACCTGCATGGCGTTGTAGAGAGCGGAGCCTGTCATGTCGAAATTATTGAAGATGCTTGCAAACTGCGGGTAAGGCCGCAGCGCTTGTAGCACCGTGGCGCTGGAGCCAAAGTCGCTGATGAAACTCGGGTACGGAATCTTGATCCCGGCGGCGACGGCCGCTGGCGAATTGACCGCATCCCCCAAAAGCGAACCATATTTTGCTAGATCGGCTGTGGGAATCTGGTTGATCGGATTTAACTGCGATGGTAAATGGTTGCCGCGATTTCCGGTATAAGACGCAGTCAGCAGCATTTGGTTCGGCAACTCGCGTTGTATACCAATGTTCCAAACAACGTCATAGGGCGCCAGACCGTCGTTTTTCGGATCGAAGGCGTTGATCGAAGTGGCGTTGGCCATACTTGGACTGAACGGGGTGGCGCCAGGCTCGGGTAGTATATTTGTATCCCATGAACCAAATCCTGGAGTTGTGCTGTTGGTGGAGTTGCGGGTAAACGAACCTACCAGCAGGTTGCCATAGTTCACAGCTACCTTGGAGATGCCGTATTCGTATGCTCCGCCATTGAGGTAGTTAACGGAGCTTCCGCCTTGCAGCACGGTTTTGTCGTTTAGCTTATAGGAAAAACCACCGCGCGGGCTAATGTGATCCCACTTGATGGCGGCCCGCGTCACGCCCGCGCATCCAGTGCAATCGCCGAACTTCGTAGCGGCACCCGGAAGTCCCCCGGCTAAGGGGTTCGGAATCGTTGAATCAAAGTACACAATAATGTTGTTCACTGCCGTGAACGGCACCATGATGTCCCACCGCAAGCCGAGGTTGAAAGTCAGTCTCGGATTCCACTTGATGTCGTCTTGGATATAGCTGGAGACATCAAAATTGCGCAGCCGCTCTTCTTGCGATCCCGTTCGATTGGCGTAGTCGACCGTACCCAGCAGGAAACTCGCGAAAGAGTTGCCGGTAGCTGATAGGTTGTTAGGGTCGGCCGTTTCGTTATTGCTGAAGTTGAAGTTACCGGCGCACTGCTGGCATTCGTTATCGTCCTGCAAAGCGCGGCGCATTTCCCAACCAATATTGAAGGTGTTTCTGCCCCTGATCCAAAGATAATTATTGTCAAAGGCGAGGCCCAATTTTCTATTAATGGAATTGGTATTAGACGTTCCAAAGCCACTGTTGGCGCTGTTATTGCTCGACGGTGAGTTCGGTCCCTGGAAGCTGATTCCTGAAATGATCGGAGCTCCGGGCGCGGCTGACAGAGAATCTGTCTGCGAGCGCTGTGGAATCTGGAAATTGAGCTCACCTAGCCAACTCGCCCCCATCGTCATCACCAAGTGCGGCGAAATGGCATAGGAGTAATTGGCGATGAACACGGTTCCCAGATCCGGATAATATGTATAGTTTTCTAACGGATTACTAGCGGGCAGATAGTTGCCGCTGTAGGAAGTCTGCTTATCACGCCACATCGCGAAGTGGACAGACTGCTTGTCGGAAAGAGCGTGGTCGATAGTGAAGCCCCACGGATTTTGCCGGACAGGCAGCACGCCCAGTAGGTTGTATTGGTTACCTTGTATGCCGGGGAGTGTTGGGTTCGGGAAGTATTGTAACAGGCTGGCAGATAGCGGACTGAAACATGCGGTGGGAATGATGTTTCCTCTAAACTGCGTGCCCGGGGTGTTACCACCCGCGGTGCAGCCGCTCCCCGCCGGATCAAAGATTGGAATTTGCTGATTATTCGAATCGACTAATCCGCTGAAGTTTCCGCTTTTTTCTGCTGCGGTCGGTAGAGAGAAATAATTTCCCTGCGTTTGATTCTGCCGGTACCATTCCATTGCCAGATAGAAGAACGTTTTGTTCTTGCCGTTATAAACATGCGGAATGACCACCGGTCCGCCCACCGAAAACCCGTAATTGTTCTCCTTATCAATCGGCGTCGTCGGATTATAGGCACCCTTGGCGTCGAAGAAATTGTTGCGGATGATCTCAAAACCGTCACCATGAATGGCATTGGTCCCGGATTTTGTTTGATACGTAACAACTCCTTGCGCCAAGCCATATTGCGCCGAAAACGATGAACGCAACACGTTGAACTCGGTTACCAATTCAAAGGGCGGATTCCAAATGGTCTGATAACCCTGCGTCTCTGGTTGCGACATCGGAACGCCGTTGAAGACCACCTCATTCTGAAAATCTACGCCGCCGTTAATACGGTGGCTGAAAGTGCTGCCCGTGACGCCGGGCGCCAGAAAGATGAGTGAGTCAATCTGCCTGCCGCGTCCGTTGGCAATTTCAATGGGCAGTTCTTTCACTGCTTTGTTTTCGATTGTTGTATTGAGATCGGGTTGCGTGGTATCCAGAGCGATGATGTTTTCTGTCACTTCAATCGTCTGGGTCGTGTTGCCTGTCTGCAGCGTCACGTCCACCGTCGCTTGGTGTCCCACTTCAATACCGGTGCCGGTGTGGTTCGACGTTTGGAAGCCGGGGCTCTCCACCTTGATGGAATAAATTCCTGGAATCAAATCCGTTACGGTGTAGGAGCCGACGGAATTAGTCTCGGCCGTCCTTGCAACGTTCGTCGCATCATTCGTTACAGTAACCTTCGCGTTCGCGATGGTTCCGCCCGACGAATCTGTGACCGTGCCTGTGACGCTGCTCAGCGTTTGCCCGCTCATGGTCAAAACCGATGACCAGAGGACGGCGGCTAAGATAAAAACCCAAAATTGGGCGTGCTTCCAACCGCGATGCAGACGTGTGCATGGGGCATTCACATAGAGGTCTTTCCTCATGTATTTTTGTTTTTGTCTCCCTTTTGTTAAGTTCAAACCTTGAAAGCTCTAACTGACGCTCTACGCAGAATTGCTTGCGTTGGTTGAGACAATCATATATCATTTCTACTATTCCTGATATATCGCGATACCTAGTAAAAGTTCAGTAGCCGCGCTGCTTGTCTACTACCCCAACTAATGGGATTCCCGCCGCATACCGCCGCACGTTATCGGCGAAGACATCAATCAAACGTACCTGCCGGTCCGGACTCCAGCCTGAGGTGTGCGCCGTCATCACCACGTTTTTGCAATCGAAAATAGGATGGCTCGATGGTGGTGGCTCAATAGGAAACACATCCAGCCCAGCGCCTTTGATCCAGCCTTCTTTCAGCGCTTTCACGAGCGCCATGTCGTCATACAGCATGCCGCGCGACAGCGCTAAGAAATACGCACTCGGCTTCATGCTGCGAAAAATCTGTTCGTTGAACATGCGCTCCGTTATCGGCGTATGCGGCGCTGCGGCCACCAGCACATCCACCTTCGCCGCCATTTCAGGAAAGAACGACGGATCGTGCAGCTCTGCAACGAACTCCGGTTTAGGAACAGGCTTCGCGTCCGTCGCAATTACTTTCATGTCAAAGCCGTAGTGCGCCCGCTTTGCCAACAGTGTTCCAATTCCGCCCATCCCCACAATGCCCATCGTTCTGCCTACTAACTCAATGTGGTCTGATGACTTAGGGCTACCCACAGAAATCATTTGTCTTTTGGCAAACTGCGGCATGTATAAGGAGGTGATGCCGCGTGTAAGACACAGCAGCATGCCAATACCCGTTTCGGTGATGCCATGCGCAAACGTACGCTGATAGTTCGTGACCACCACCGCGCTGTCTTTTAGCGCTTGGTCCATGCCTTCCATGCCCGCGCCCCCGGACATGAGCCATTTCAGTTTCGGTGCCCGCACTAGCCCGTCGGCGCGAATATCTCCGTAAACCACTTCCGCATCCGGCAGCGCATTGAGAAACTCTTCGTGCGAGCCGCAAATGATTATTTGGACCTGAGCCGCCGGCGCAGCGGCCTTGATCTTCTCCAACTCAAAGGCTTCAAATGGATAGCGCGTCACAATGCGCAGCGGTGTCCTTACCTCTTTCGCTGTGGTCACTAAGACGGGTGGTTGCACCACTGCTTCGCGCGCCACGGCCGCTGCTGCCGGAACAGCGCTGCCGGCGGATAAGAAACTTCGACGGGTCGCGTTTCGCTGGGACATGGTCGAAAGCTTATCACCAATTTCGCCTTCGCCAAATGATAAGTTTCTGAATGTGTCTTCTTCTTCCGAATACCTTTGCCTGCGCACGCCCACGCCCATTGCCATTGACGGCGATCTCACCAAGCAACCGTGGACCCGCGCCACCCGCTCTCCGCGCTTTGGAGACATGGTCACTGGCGATCCCGGTTATTTCGATACGCAGGCCGCCGCCCTTTGGGATGATGAGAATCTTTATGTCGCCTTCTGGATTGAGGAACCGTTCGTCGAAGCGGCTCTCACCGAGCGCGATTCCCTCATCTTCAACGAAAACGACGTGGAGCTTTTCATTGATGGCGGCGATTGTTATTACGAATTTGAGATCAACGCGCTCGGTACCGTTTACGAAGTGTTCTTCGTCTGGCAGGACGCCTTCCAGAAAAGCGCCCTCTTCCAGTCGCCTGAATTTGATATCCGCAATCGCAAGGCCCTCACCTTCGGCGGCGACTATGATCGGCAAGCCAAAACATTTTGGCGTGGTACCCATCCTCGCGGTCTCCGCTGGGCCTTTCTCGATTGGGACTTTCCCGGCATGCGCTCCGCCGTGCGCGTAGACGGTAAAATCAATGACCGGTCCACCGTTGATCGTGGCTGGACCGTAGAACTCGCTGTTCCTTGGGCCGGCATGAAGTCGTTAGCTAACGGCCGCGCCTTACCGCCGCATGATGGCGATCTCTGGAAAATGTTTTTCGGACGGTTTGAAAAGCTCATGGTGAACGGTGCCGAAGTGAATCCACATCCAGCTTGGGTTTGGAGCAAGCATGGCGTGTATGATACGCACCGTCCAGAGTGCTGGACACCCGTCCGATTTTCGAACCTCAAGGTGTAACTTTGAGCGCAGTCGATTTCGCCGCGCCGTCTAAGGTCGCGGTAATCGTTGCTGCGACTTCGGCCGTCCCCGCTTTAACGCTGATCGGAAACGAGGCCTTGTTCGATCCCGCCGGAATATTGATTTCGGCCGGCACCACAACCCCTGGTTGATTGCTGCTCAATTTCACCAGGAAGCCCGGTTCCTTCGCTGGAACCAATGTCGAAACCGTGCCGGTCACCGTTCCGTCAGCCTTCACGCTGGGCTGGCTCAGTGATATCTGCGCCAGAGTGGGGTAGACATTCACAGTATTTGTCAACGTCTCTTTGCCTACCGCAATCGTCACAATGACGCTAATCGATTCCGGGGGCGGCTTTATCGAAATCTCAAACTGTGCGCCCGTCGCCTCAGGTGGTAAATTTACGTTGGTCGGAAGCGTGACTAACGGAGCATAGGTGGCCGTGAACACCGCTGGCAACGTATGATCGCGTTTCTCCGCTAGTTGAATTTGCCCGCGAACCCGCCCGCCTCCCACCAGCGTTGTCGGCACAATGCCAAACCAACTCGCCTGTCTTGTCGCAACTTATAATCACCGGCGCCGCTTCGGAAACGGCCGGTAGAGCGGGTCGCCTACATTCATAATCATCCATTTCAGCCAACGCGTCCCGCGCAGCAACGCGTCGCCCACGTTTGCGCCTTGAAACAAATACAAGAAAACTTGATCGGGGTGTATCAGTCCCTCCAGGAACGGCTCAGTCACCGAGCCGCTGGTTACCGTGATCCCTCGTTGCAGCAGCTCCCGGACCCAACTAGGCCGCGCTGTCGCGGATTCGTGGCCGATGCGCTATCCAGATGAAAGCCAATTGCCCCAGGAGCCCAGCTAAACGCATCGTTGTAATGCTCCAGCGAATACCAGCCCGCATACAACGCCGCATTCTCACAACGTAACTGCGAAGGCGCCGTGCCAAACTCCGTCTCTTTGTCGTCGAGCGTAACGTCAAATCCCGCCTTCTTCGCCATTTGGCTTGCTTGATAGATATCCCACTCGCCGGCCCCGTACCCTTGGTCCGGAACGCCTGCAATCGCCCTCTCATGTCGAAGTACGCATTACCGTGCAATCCCTGGCTCTCCGCATAGAGTGCCTTATCCACCAAACTCTCCGCGGCCTCCGCGGTCGGACCATCCAATCTCCACACAGAGTAGATTGTCTTTGCATTGGGCTGCTCGCGGTACTTAGCGAACGGCACATAGGGCTCGTAGACGTTCCCCTCACTCTCGGCCCTCCCAAAATATGGTTGGTCGCCTGCTCTCGGCCCGTCTTGCCAAGCGCAGCGTATTCGTCCCAAATATCGGCCACCAGTTGATCCACCGCAAATTGATGGCCCCGGTAATTCGTTGTAAACGGCGTTTGAAAAGAAAAAACAAGATAGAGAATGTTCTGCTTGCCGACTTTTTCCAAGCACGCTCGAACCGGCTTCTTCACTTCCGGCTCATAGCGGGTTTGGTCTTCCAGGTCAGCCTGCTCCGTGTCGATCTTACACAGATTCGCCTTCGGAATACCGCGCTTCTGCATGTAATACTGCGCCACTTTTTTCGAATAATCGCTGTTTGCGTTGTAGACCACCATCACTCGTTCGTTCAGTGGCATCTCTGGCGTCGTTTGGCCGCGCAGCAGCAGTGTGCACGCACCCAAGGCGAACGCAAAAAGAAAAAATTCTCATCTCCTCCTATTTCACCACCCCTTGGCCTATCTCTCCTTTCGCGCCATCGCAATCCTGTATTTCTCCGCGTCCCAATTCATCAGCCGTGCCACTTGATGGCTGGGAAGGTAAGTCGCTGTCGATTCTGAAGGGATGCGTTCGATCACCCTTTTCAAGCCCAGCAGCAACTCGCGCGCGGCCCGGTTCATACCGCGACGTGTCAGGACGCCAGCTTCCGGCACTAATAAAAATACCGGCGCAAAGTTAAAGCGAGATTCATAACGTTGCGCCGCATCAGCCAAAGTGTCAGATTTCTCGACAACCGCGGCCGCAGGGCCCAGATACACGCATTGATCCGGAAAAAGCGTGCCTTGTGCCGCAATTTGACAGGATTTCCCGTCGCTGCCCAGCGCATGCACTTCGTTGTCCTGTGCCAACTCCCACTCAGTGCCTTGACTCAGTTCTGCCAAACGTCGCGAATCGGCTTCCGGCGCTGCGCGTGTCTCCCCGTTCAGTCGCCGCTCCACCTCTGCCAGCAGTTGCTCGCCAGATTCGCAATCCTCTGCCGCCACCACCAAACCATGGTTCTCAAGAATCAGGACATCCGGCCGCGCCCGCATCTGTTCGCGGATCTTGATGGCCAGCGGGATGCCAGGATGCGTATAGGGAATCCAACTCCATCGCAAACCCGCCAAGAGAGGCGCAACTCTTTCGCGGCCACCCGCAAGCGCCGCCCAGGCAATCGTCCGCACCGAGTGAACGTGAATGACTACCTTCTGCGGCATCACCGCATGAACCGCCGTTTCCACAGAAGGACGCAACGATTCGCCCCTTCGCGTTCGATACTCGGGAAACTTTTCATCTTCGGCCGCCAACTGCCGTTCAATGTCCGACATCGGCACCGGCAGAAACATCTCGTCCTCATTCGCCCGGCTCAACCACTTGCCAGATGCCTTCACCCACAAGATCCATCTTCTTTAATGGACGTATTGCCGCCACCCGCCTGCACCAAATCCAAGTTCCTGCCTATGCGTGCCGAGGCAGTAATCAGTTTCTCTAATCGGTCATTGAGCATTGTTTGATTTCTTAAATGATAATGAAAGACAATGTCGAAGCAAATCGAAAAGCTGCGCGCCTGGTGGTGGCATCGCCAAGGCCTCGTGCCTAACACACCATTTCCTTCGTCTGCGGCGGTTCTGAAACAAAGCGGCTGGGCCCGCTCGGTCGCCGGTTGCGGCCCTTACCTCACTCTGTTTTCCCGCGCCGCCCTTTCGCGCGAAGCGGTCGATCAAGCTGTGGCCCGTCTCGAAATCCACGAACTCCCCAGCGCCCGCGGCTGCACTTACGTTGTCCCCTCCCACGATTACTCCCTCGCTCTCCATCTCGCCCAGCAACACGGCTCCGGCGACATGCGAGCTGCGGAAAAACTAGATGTCACTCAAAAGGAAGTTGACACTCTGTGCCAAGCGGTTCTCACGTCTCTCGAGAAGTCACCGCTCGGACCAGACGACATCCGCCAAGCCGTCGGCGGCGCAGTTCGTAGCCTCGGTCCCGAAGGCCAAAAGAAAGGGATGAACTCCACTCTCCCGCTCGCTCTCTCTCAGTTACAACGCTCGGGTGACATTCGCCGTATCTCCACGAACGGCCGCCTTGACAATCAGCGCTATCAATACGCTTTGTGGCGTCCGAACCCTCTAGTCAAACAAAAACTCGAACCCGCAGAAGCCGCCGCCCAACTAGCGCAGCGCTTCTTCACCTGGATCGCCCCGGCCCACCTCGCCGATTTTCAAACCTTCGCCGGCATCAGTGCAAAAGCAGCGAAAATCGCCGTAGACGCCCTCAAGCTCGAATCCATTGCCGAGACCGAAGACTTCCTCCTCCCAACTTCCCTTTGCGACGAGTTTGAAAGTTTCAAACCTTCCAAAGATCCGTGCTTTCACCTGGTCACTAACCTCGACTCTCTCCTTTGCTTCATCAGCGATCTCTCTATCCTTTTAATCCCGCAGACTTCACCCACCCTCTCCTTGGACAATCTTCCTCTTGCGGCGCCGGTGCGCTCACATCGCTCCCAAGCCCAGCCATCGTTGATCGCGGCCGCGTCGTAGGTCTCTGGGAGTTTGATCCCGCCAGCAAACCATCGCCTACGCCGTTTTCGGCAAGCCCGATGCACTTCTGAAAAAAGCCGTAACGCTACACAGAAGAGTACATCCGCACGCAACTCGGCGACGCGCGCACCTTCAGTCTCGATAGCCCCAAGAGCCGCATCCCCCGCATCGAAGCCCTGCGAAAATTAAACCGTTAGGATCAAGAATATGCCCGCCATTCGCGACTTCATCGACCGCCAAGGTTTTGTTGTGCTCGATGGCGGCCTCGCCACCGAACTGGAAAGCCGTGGTGAATCGCTGAATGACCCGCTCTGGTCCGCAAAAATTCTGTTATCGGACCCAGCCAAGATTGCGGACGTGCATCATTCCTATTTCGTCGCCGGTGCCGACGTCGCCATCACCGCCAGCTACCAAGCCACCTTCCCCGGCATGGAAGCCACCGGCCTGAGCCACCAGCAAGCCGAAAAAGTGATTCGTCGCAGCGTCACCGTGGCCGTCGAAGCCCGCGCACGTTTTTGGTCAAACCCTGCTAACCACGCCGGCCGCCTTCATCCCTTGGTCGCCGCGTCTATTGGTCCCTATGGCGCATTTCTGCACGATGGCTCCGAATACCGCGGCAATTACAGCGTCAGTCGCGAAGCTCTTAAAGACTTTCATCGCGAACGCCTCCAAATTCTGGCCGATAACGGTGCCGACCTCCTCGCCTGTGAAAGCATCCCCTCGCTGATCGAAGCCGAAGCGCTCATCCATCTGCTGCACGAAATCCCGCACCGGCCCGCCTGGATCAGCTTCACGTGCAAAGACGAATCGCACATCTCCGACGGCAGCCTTTTCGCCGATGCGGTTTCGTTGGCCTTCCAGTCGCCCTCCGTCGTGGCCGTCGGCTTGAACTGCACCGCTCCCAACTTGGTCAACGCATTACTCGAAAAAGCGCGCGCCGTGACAGACAAGCCGCTCATCGTCTATCCGAACAGTGGCGAACTTTACGACATCACCACTTGCGGCTGGCTCGCCACTGATGAAAATCTGTCAGATTGAGCAGGCCGCCCCTGGCTGGTATGAACGCGGCGCGCGTCTCATCGGCGGTTGCTGCCGCACCACTCCCAAAACCATCCACGGCATCCGCGCCGCGCTCAACGCTTCTGCACTTGCCGGTACCGGTAGCAACTCACTAAGTGATCGTTCACCATCCCCGTCGCCTGCATAAACGCATAGCAAATGGTTGACCCCACAAACGTGAACCCGCGCTTCTTCAGATCCTTGCTCATCGTATCCGAAATCGCCGTCCGTGCCGGCATATCTTTGTGGTCCCGCCACGCGTTCTGAATCGGCCGCCCCTCCGTAAACTGCCATAGGTATTCGCTCAGTCCGCCAAACTCTTTTCGCAAGGCCAAACACGCCTTCGCATTCTGCACCGCGCCACGAACCTTTAGCCGGTTCCGCACAATCCCCGGATTCGCCAGCAGCTTCTCAATCTTCGCGTCACGGTAGCGCGCTATTTTCTCAACGTCAAAATTGTCAAACGCTTCCCGGTAAGCCTCGCGCTTTTTCAGGATCGTAATCCAACTCAAGCCTGCCTGCGCCCCTTCCAAAATCATGAATTCGAACAGCGCCCGATCATCCCGCAGCGGAACGCCCCATTCGGCATCGTGATAAGACATGGAGAGCGGATCGCTGGTTGACCAGTGGCAGCGGACAAGTGAGGGCATCCCTCCGTTGTACGCTAGTAGATCAAAGGAAGGCAATTAGGAACAACATGTCAGAACCAACAATCGAAGAACTAAAAGCTGAACTCGAGAAAATGAAGGCCCAAAAAGTCAAGACCGGCGAACTCTCGTTCAAGGTGAGCGAAAAAGGCGCCGTCAGCGTCTATGGGCTCGGCCGTTTTCCTGTCACCCTCTATCAGGAGCAGTGGGTCCGCCTGCTCGCGGTCTCGGAAGACATCAAGACCTTCATTAAAGACAACTCCGCCAAGCTCAAAACAAAAGAGTAGGCATCGCTCCCGGTGCTGAATTGGGCTGCCATCTCCGGGTCGCGCGTCATCGCCTCGGAATCAACGGATACAGTCTGCCTTACTTGAGCCGCCCGTCTACTCAATTCTGAAATCAATTGCCGCACATCAGCCAGCAATTTTTGTGCTCCCTTTGAGACCGTAGTCGGTGCAAGAATCTTCTCCGCCGCTTTTGCCTGGAACAGAGCTTCGGCGTTATTGCCCTCGCCTTGCAATGCCTGCGCAAGTTGGAAATGGGAGTATCCTACAATTCGGTCGGTCCTTGGATTCAAGCCTTGTTTTAACAGCGAATCGAGGTTCTCAAGCTCCACCTTTTCAGCATCCGCAAATCGCTGCGCACCTAAATACGCCAACGCCAAGAAGTGCCGCAATTCCCGCCAAGGCGGTGCACCGGGCTCAAAAACTTTTTCCCATGTAGGAAGCGCGCGCTCAGCAGAGTCACCGCTTCCGACGCTCTGCCCGCGTCCACGAGTGCGCCGGCGTAGCTTCGCGCCCAAGCGCAGCGTTTTTCGCGATCGTTCGGACCCAAGCAGGTCTGATAGACGCGCACGGCTTCCCGATAAAGCGGCACCGCCTCCACCAGTTTCCCCGACATTTTCGTAACGCCAAGCCAAAATAGATATCGCCTTCGTCGCACAGCGCCAGGGAGTCCTGTTGATAATCCTTGAGCGCCTCTTCGTAAAGTGCCTTGGCTTTCTCAAGGTTCCCCAAGGTTCTGCTGAATCTCGCCTAGCTTCTCAACCGCCTGTGCTGTTTCGTGCGGCGGCAGACCGTGGCTGCGCGAAACATTCACCGCGAGTTCGGCAATACGCAAGGTTTCCGGGTCGCGCTGCAGTCCGTGATCCGCCCGGTTGGCCGCAGTAGACATGGCCGCCAACGCGAGCGTACGCGCCGGCACGCCGGGACGATTCGCTAACGCCAGGGCGTGCGAGCACAGAGCCAGGGCCTGATCTTGTTTGCCTTGCTGGAAGTCGATGTTGCAGGCGTAGGCAGTGGCTTCTGCTTCTGTCGGCAGATCGCCCGCCTTGTGGGCGTTCCGCATGATGTCGGCGAAGATACCCCGGGCAGCCTCGAAATCTCGGTTTTGATACATCGATTCGGCCAGACCGAGGCGTGCTTCCCGCAGGTCTTGCGGGTCATGAATGTACTTCGGCAAAACGGTTTCACCCATGCGAAGAAAATTCCTGCACCGTTGCCGCGGGCTTGCCAGTGATATTCGAATTGGCTGTTTGAAAGAGCCGGTAAAGAAAGGTCTGCATGCGCAACGCGCGCTGCCCTTCCTCCACTGCCCGTTGCTGCTGGTGCCATGCCCAGGCGCCCGCGCCGGTCGCGGCAATCAGCAGCAGGGCGGCCGCCGTGGCTTTCCCTTGGTTCCCTTTAAGAATTTCGTCAAGTGGTACAAGGTCGTTTGCGGACGCGCTAAGATGGGCCGTCCCTCTCGAAAGCGCGTCAAATCGTCCCACAGTGAACTGACTGACCCATACCGTTCGCCGGGCACATCCGCCAAGCATTTCATGATGATGGTGGCAAGGTCCGGCGGAAGGTGATTCGGTATCGTCAATGGGCGTTTTTCAGGCGGCCGCTCGCCGACCACCAGCTCATACAAAACCACGCCCAGCGAATACACATCTGAAGCGGTAGTGGGCGGCTCGTGCCGGAGTTGCTCTGGACTAGCATAGGCCGGGGTTGCCATGATCGTTGCCGTAAATGAACCGTCCTGCGTCACGAGTTTCGCCGTGCCGAAATCGAGGAGCTTCGCTTGACCGCCCGGAGTCACCAAAATATTGGAAGGCTTCAAGTCGAGGTGGATGATCAGGTTTCGGTGCGCGTAATCGACCGCCGCGCAAACTTGGCCGAATAACGCCAGTCGCTGGTCGAGGCCGAGCTTCTTTCCGCACAGTAGCTATCCAGATGCTGACCTTCGATGTACTCGGTCACCATGTAAGCCTGGCCCGACTCACTTAGCCCAACGTCGATCAACCGCGTGATATTCGGATGATCGAGTCCGGCGAGAATCCGCTGCTCCCGTTCGAACCTCTCCGCAAACCCACGCACCAACGCATGCGGAGCGAGAACTTTCAACGCTACCAGCTCGGTGGCTCCCGCCAGCGGCCGCCGGGCCAGGTAAACTGAGCCGACGCCGCCACTCCCGATCAGCTTCAACACCGGGTACGGGCCGATTCGGATGCCTTCGTCTGGCTTGCGCCGCTGTGTCCTCTCGGCTGCTCGCAGAAGGGCCATCACTCGTTGCCGCAGCTCCCGCATCCGGACACACCTCCGCTAACAGTGGCTCCCGGTCCTCCGTCGGAACTCCATCGGCCAAATCGAAAAGCCTTTGTAATTCGTCCCACTGCTGCGAGTCAGATGTCATAAAACGCTGGCGTTCACTGATAACGTTGGCGCGAAACCACCGGAAATCGCATCACTCTTTCGGTCAAGCGGTCTTGAATCCAGCCCCGCGCGAATTTCAGTTCCCGGTCGACCGTTGCCTTCGACAGGCCCAAGACTTCCGCTGCTTCTTCGCTGGTCAAGCCGAGAAAATACCGCAGCTCCACAATCCGGCACTTGCGTTCGTCGATATTCCTCAATTCACTCAATGCCAAATCTACATCGAGCATGGCGTCACCGTCAGCTCCGCTGACCCAGCTCAAATCATCGGTAAGGATCACCGGTTGCCCGCCGTCACGCTTCTTCGTTCCGCTTCGCCGCGCCTCGTCCAGCAAGATCCGCCGCATAAATCGGGCTGCCAGGGACAGGAGATGCGCCCGGTCTTCCAGCCGTAAACGCTGCTGCTGTATCAGTTTTAAATAGAATTCGTTGGCATGGTGGGCTGCATCACATGCCCAGGCCGCTCCTGCCGCATCAGCGCCCCGGCGATCTGGCGCAACTGCGGATACATCAACGCAAACAGCGGATCCAGCGCCTTTTCGTCGCCCTCGCTCCATTCCCGAAGCAGGATCGTAATGTCCCCCACCTGACCCATCGCCATATTTTATCGTCGACCTGAATTTTAGGTGAGGCGATTTTCTCTCAACTCGCGCCAACCAGGGTGTGCCGCCAGAATCACGGCGCGCTCACCAAATTACATCTTCGGAGGCTTATTTATGTTTCGCAAATCTTCATTGCTTTTCCAGCTAGCTGCTCCTCGCCGCTGCTTCCTTCGGCTCCACTGTCAGTCCTGTCAGCGGCTATACCGTTCTATCCACTTGCGAAAGCACGGCAGCCCCGCGAACAGCGGCTGTACCGCGTCTCTTCCGTCACCATTCAACAATGCAGCTCCCGCTAGCCAGACCAGCGTATCGTTCGGCTTGAACTCGGCGAGCGGACCGTTTATCACCGCCTCTAGCAGCAGGAGCGATAGCGTTGGGCTTTCAACAAATGGCCAGATGCTCTATTACATCGAAGTCACTGGGCCGGGGACGACTGCGTTGGTCGATGTCAACTACCTCGCGATGGTGACTGGTCAATACTCGTCACTCGGCAGCGGGGACAATGCCAGCCTGAACACGGGCGCCGTTTTCTCAGTGGGACCCTACCAGATCGCCGACACCGAACTCCACGTTTCCGCCACCACCGGGGGCGCAATCCTCAGCAATACTTCAATTAATGCGGGCTACTCGTCGGCCACCGGAACATGGAGCGGATCGCTATCAGGCCCGGACACCATCACGTTGACAACCGGTATAGATTACTTGGTGACTCTCGACGTGCAAGCCAACTGCGCCGCCACCTCAGGGCCGGGAATTGCTTCCTGCTCCACATCGGCCGCGGTGGATCCAACCTTCCTAATCGATCCCAGCCAAGTGAACGGAAGCCAGTATTCGCTCCTTTTCAGTTCTGGCATTGGCAATGGTACGGCTGCCGTGTCCGCTGCACAGACCATCGTTGGCGCTGCTCGGTGGAGAGCTCATCTCACGGCCTTTGTCGGACGCCGCCGGCGACGAACGGGCCGCGCGGTCTGTTAAACGGTCGCCGTCTCAGATTGCGCTGGCTCAAACGTCCGGATCTCCTTGCCCACTATGGTGCTGTTGTCCGAAATAGAGTTGCTTAAAGTCACAGATAAAAGGGCATGGTGATTCCACGTCATGAAACACCTTTGCACAGTAAATCCGTCCCGGCCTCGCTAGCCGCGTATAGACCGAGGCGGCAGCGAGCATACCGAGTGTGGGCGCCGTAAGATAAATCCAAATGCCCTGCCAAATGAATGCAAAGAGAGCCGATGAAACAGACCGTGCTGGGTTGACGCTAAAGCCGGAGAGTGATGAGCAGAACCCGTAATAACCGATTGTGAGCAAGGCGACAAGCAGCGGACTGAAGCTCACCAAGCGCTTTCGATTGCTTGCGAAGAGCACCACTCCCATCAACAGGCCGGACAAGAGAAACTCAGAGAGGAGCGCGATCGCAGGGCCATGATTGCCTGGGACAGTGACGGCATAACGCACGGGCGGCATTGCCAGACCATCGTGAAGAACCCAGCGGGCCACCCACACACCGGCCAGTGCACCAGCGAACTGAAAGACGATGTAGTTTAAAGCGTCCCAGCGGTGAACCCGCCGAAAAAAGAAATACGTCACGGTCAGCGAAGGATTCAAGTGGGCACCGGTCCGGCGGCCGAAGCGTGAACGGGTGATAACGAATGTGCACAGTGCGACAGCCGTACCCATAACAAAAGGCTTTACAGAAGTCCGGATCGCCACTGCTCTGAGGGGAGATTCAGAGGCGTAAAGAAGCGTCGCGCAGAAGCAGATGCACAACATAAGCGCGCCGATTTGGGCCGACTCCATCAAGTACTCTCTCCAATGAGCATTGAAGGCCTCAGAAAGAGAGGCCGAAGGGCGGAGAGTAGTAACTGCGAAACGACATGGCATGTTGGCACAGAGTTGGGAGCCGCTGGATAACGTGCATCGAATCTCCTCACCGCGGTGTCGCTCGATCTTCGGATGGCACCTCCGCATAGGCGATGCCGGTCAGATTCCCTTCAGCAATCAGTAAGGTCCTCCGGTTCGACCCATCGAGGTTTGCGCTGTAGACCGAACCTCCGAAGTCGGTCATAAACATACGACCGCCCTTCAGATCCAGAGCCAGGCCGATGCCTTCCATCAGGTGAGTGAAAAGAATCTCAGGCTCTTTGCCATTTTCAGCACCTGGGTCCATAGGTGCGCGGTTCACCGTGTTGCCACGCGGCGGATCGCCACGGTCGGTCCAATACAGCTTCCGATGAACCGGATCGAAGTCCAGATCGATCGGCTCGGGAAGATTGTCGTAAAGAAGTTCGATGTCGCTGCGGCTGCCAGGCGACTGACCTTGCGGAAGTTGGATATTGGCCCGGAAAATTCGGCCCAAACCGGAGTCGTGACCACCTTTCTGCGTCCAATAGAACTTGCCACCGTCAGTATCAACCGCAATACCGACACACCATTTCCTTGGATCTGAGCCGGGCCGCGAATCGCCCATGCTCGTATCCACGAGGGTTTCAATTTCCGACCCGTCAAGGTTTGCCCGCATCACTCGCATGCCTTCCCGGTCTGACCAGTAAAGCTTGCCGCCCCTCTTCTCTAACTGCAATTGCTTCGGCGTGAAAGTGCCACCAGGCGGAACGATGGTAATCATGTCCTTGCCATTGAGATCCGAACGCATAATCGAGCCGTCATTACTGTTGGGATCACCCATATTGGTCCAGTAGATGTGCCCGCTGGGGACATCGAGCGCCAAGCCATCGGGCAACCTCCGGCCTTCGTTGATGATTGTTTTCAAGTCCGAGCCGTCGGGGTTTGCGGAGAGTACACGGCCGCCGCTGAGGTCTAGGAAGAAGAGCCTACCAGAGGTCGGCGCGTCTTTCACCGCTGCGTTTACTGCTGTGGAAGCCATCGTGCCCATGTGAAAGATCCTCGTCCCTAATGTGTCTCTATCGTCCCGCCCGTCACGCCCAAACTCAGGCAGATACCGGCCGAAGTTCAATTCGAAATCGCTCCGAACGCCGTAGCCAATGTCACGGAGTTTGCCACGCCGCGCCTGCGCATCAGGCCACGTCAGCATTGGGAAGATCATTTCGTTGCTCGATTGCAGCTCGCTAGCTGTCGGCGTGCCGAAGCGATTGATCTGAGCCTTCGCCGCGGCCAGTGTTCTACGGTCGAAGGATGCAAGACGCCGAACGAGAGTATCCACAAACGGGTCGAGGTTGGCATCCTCCAGCGTGCGGTTCACCCAGCCATAACGCTCGGCGATATCAGCGTCGAAATCGTCAGCGCTGAGTATGAACTCAAGTGCCCTCGAGCGGCCGACCAAACGTGGAAGCCACTCCAGTGCTCCACCGCCCGGAATCAGTCCCACGCCGACCTCGGGGTTGCCGAACAGAGCGTTTTGCCGGCTGGCGAAGCGCATATCGCAGGCCAGCACGAACTCGTTGCCGATGCCGCGAGTTCGGCCGCGAATTTTGGCGATGCTGACTACGGGAGCGGACGAAAGGCGCAACACAAACTCTCGCCAGAGGTCCAACACTCCTGGCTTTTCTACTGCCTTGGCAACGTCCAGGTGGGCAGTGAAGAACTCCGGATTCGCCGACTCGAATACGACGACTTTCAAAGACGGGTCCCCCTCAAGCTCGGTCATAATGCTCCTAACTCGATGATCGTTTCGGGAACAAACATATTAATCGGCGGATTGCTGAAGGTGATCGTCCACCAGCCCGGATAGGTGCGGTCAACGTTGAATTGCGAATGGTTAAACATGGTGCTTCTCCTTGCAAATGGTTCCTATCGCAGCGACCTGAAGCCTGCACGCAGCTCTTCGGTAAAGAGCTTCGGCTGTTCCCAGGCCGCAAAGTGGCCGCCTTTGGGCGAGCTTGTTGTAATGGATCAGCTTGGGATACGCCCGCTCCGCCCAACTGCGTGGAGCGGGATAGAGTTCATCGGGAAAGACGCTTACCGCGGTCGGCACCGTCACGCCTCTCACAGCGAAGAACGGCGCACCTTTGTTCTCCCAATAGAGCCGTGCGCCGGAGAGCGCCGTATTCGTCAGCCACGTTAACGTGATGTTGTCGAGAACGTCATCTCGGGTGAGACCTTCGCTCCCGCCGGCGAAGACACGTGCGATCATTTCGTAGCTGCGCGCGTCATGATCGAGGAAGTAAGCGGCCAGACCGATCGGGTGAGTCCGCGATTCCGTACAACGTCTGCGGTCTTAAACCCATCTGGTATCCGTAGCGCAATTCCTTTTGCGTAGACGAAGCTCAACCGGTCATAGGCGAGCTTTTCGTCGGCCGGAAGATTCGCCGGCGCCGGCGCGCCGGAAAAGGCCAGCTTGTCGAGATCGGCTGGAACCGCGTTCGGCATGTTGGTATGAATGCCTGCCAGTTCCGGCGGCGCCTGTGCGCCCAACAGCTCGGTGATGATCGCACCCCAATCCCCACCCTGCGCCACGAATTTCGCGTATCCGAGCCGCTTCATCAGTACCGTCCAGGCACGCGCGATATGGGCGGGATCCCAGCCGGTCGTGGTCGGCCTGCCGGAAAAACCGTAGCCGGGCATCGACGGAATCACAATATCGAACGCGTCAGATGCATTTCCGCCATGGGCGGTGGGATTGGTCAGCGGGTCGATAATCTTCAACTGTTCAGTGATCGAGCCCGGCCAACCGTGTGTGACGATGAGCGGCAACGCATTTTCGTGTTTTGAACGGAGGTGAATGAAATGAATGTCCAGCCCATCGATCTCCGTGATGAATTGAGGCAAGGCGTTTAGTTTGGCTTCGATCTTGCGCCAGTCATACTCTGTCGCCCAATAGCGCGCCAGCGCCTGCATGGTCGCGAGTTGCACTCCTTGGGTTGCATCTGCAACCGTTTCGCGCTCGGGCCATTTCGTGGCGAGGATGCGCCTTCTCAATTCCGTGAGTTCCGCCTCCGGAACGTCCACATTAAACTGCCGAATGGCGTTCTTGTCAGTGGCCTGCTCGGCGCTTGGTCGAGTGGCGGTAGCTTGGGTCATGATGTCTTTCTCCTTTGGACTTGAATTTCCCTGAGTGTTAACTGATCTCTCGCTCGTTCGTGATCCACTCACGGATGTAGGCTGGGCAACTTCTGAGTTCGATGCCTTCGGCTTCTGCCCGAACAAGAACCTTCACAGCGTCACGGCTGACCAGCTCTACCTCTGCAAGGTCGATGGCCACGACTTGGCGTCCGTCGAGCGCCATGCGAACGAGTTCCAGATCTTCTACTTCGAGCCGGCCGCTGATGCAAAGCACCAGACCCTGTTCGGTCCAAACTCGGTCGATTCGATACGTCATTGGCTCGCCTGTCGTCGCGTCTTCTCAAGGCAAACGGCATGCCATTGGAATGTGATTGAAAAGTCGAATCACTCAGCCGTATCCGAACCTGAAGATTTGGCAGATCTGGTGAATTCGGTGAATTTGCCGAAATTGGCGTGGAATTCAGCGAAACTTGAATTGCGTCTTGTCGATACCCAACGCTTTGATGCGATGGTCAAGCGTAGATGGGGGAACGCCAAGCTTGGCCGCAGCCCCTGATCGGCCCGCCACACGCCCCCGGGATGCCGCGAGAGCCGATTCGATGAACTCCCGTTCGCTGCGGCGTTCGCGTTCGGGCAGCGCGGGTGAGGAAACCGGAGGTCGTGGTCGGGCTGGTTGTTTCGACAGCCATGACTCGTCGACTTCAAAAACCTCGCCCGAGTTCAGAATCACCGATCGCTCAATCACATTCTGCAACTCACGGATGTTCCCTGGCCAGTCATAGTTCTGCAACAAATCCAACGTCTTCTTGCCAATCGATCTGAATCTTTTCCCTGCACGCCTCCCATACCGTTGCACAAAGTACTCGACGAGCATCAGGATGTCCTCGCTCCTGTCTCGCAGCGGCGGCAGATCAATGGGGAACACGTTGAGTCGGTAAAAGAGGTCTTGTCGAAAACTCCCATTGACAACTGCTGCCGTCAGGTCCCGGTTGGTCGCCGTAATGACTCGAACGTCAACTCGGATCGTTTGTGCTCCGCCGACTCGCTCAAACTCTCGCTCTTGCAAGACTCTCAAGAGTGCGACTTGGGTGTCCGGCGGAAGCTCACCTACTTCATCCAGAAAAATCGTACCGCCGTGCGCCTGTTCGAAGCGGCCTAACCGGCGCTGTGTGGCTCCGGTGAAAGCGCCTTTCTCGTGGCCAAATAATTCCGAGGAGATCAGCGTAGGCGCCAGTGCTGCACAGTTCACACTCACGAAGGCACGCCCAGCCCGTTGAGATCTTTTGTGGACAGCGCGCGCGATGAGTTCCTTGCCGGTGCCGGTTTCCCCCGTGATAAAAACCGTCGAGTCCGTAGGCGCAACTTTGGCAATCCTTGAAAGGACCGCCTGCAAGGGCTTGGAGGAACCGATAATTTCCTCGAACATCAAAGCGCGGTCGACCTCGTCTCGCAGCGCAAGGTTCTCCCGATAGAGTTGATCCTTAAGTGCCCTGATCTCGCCTTCAGCCTGTTTCTGCTTGCTCAAATCCAGGGCGAAGGCGACGCCGTCCTTCCCCGGCAGATCAAAGAGCGCGGCGCCGATGAGAACCGCGATCCGACTGCCATCCTTCCGGACAAACTGCTTCTCATACGGCTGCACTGTCCCGGTCGCTTTCAGTTCCTTCTCCGCCTGCTCGTCTTGCTCACGCCATTCAGGTGGTGTCAACTCGGTCCAGCGCACATCGCCTGAGATTATGTCTTCGCGCCGATACTGCAGCATCCCCAGAAACGCATCATTCGCCTCATGAATTCGCCCATCGAGATTCCAGATCATAACTCCAACGATGTTCGAATCAACCAGCCGCCGAACGCGCGCTTCGCGCTCTTGCAGATCACTATAGAGACGGGTGTTCTCCATCGATATCGCCGCCGCGGAAGCAATCAATTTAAGGACGGCCATTCGCGCCGGCGTAAACGCGTGAGGTGTGAGGCTGTTTTCCAGATACAGCAGACCGAGCAGCCGGGTCTGTTTGAGCAGTGGGATACAGAGCACCGACCGGGCGTGGTGGCCGCGAATATATTCGTCCTCAGCAAAAGAATTCTGAGTGGACGCGTCGTGCAGAAGAACCACTTCTTTGGTCCGAAGGACATAATGAAGAACCGAGATCGGTAAATCCCCAGCGGTGACACTCGCGCGTCGAAGGACGACTGTCACGTCGTCGCTGCTGGTATTGGCTTCCGCTTCGATGCGATAGTCATCTCCTCTTGCAAGAATCAACAGCGCTCTTTCGGCGCCTGCATGCTCGACTGCTGTACGCATGATCGTGTCGATCAGTCTCTCCAGTACGATCTCACCCGACACCGCCTCGGAAACCTTGATCACAGTCGCCAGATCGAGTTGCTCAACCGGCGCGTGTATCGTGGCTGTGGCATCCGAGATCGATCTTTCATCTTTGATCTGCGGGTAAAGCTGATCCAGTTGCCGGACCTTGCCATCGGCTCCCCAACGGAGGTAGCAGTAGCGTGCGTCCCGTAGGTAGGCCGTCGCGATTTTTTCGAACCCGCGCGCCGCGTAGAAGAGCCCTGCTATTTCGTGAGCGAGGGCTTCGTTATGAACAAAGCCGTGCACATGCGCAGATCGAATCGCCTTCTCATAGAGGTCCTGCGCTTCCAGAATGCGTCCCTCAATACGAGCGATCTCCGCCGCAACCAGCGCGGCCCGGTTCTCAAAAGTCTGCGGCGAGTGTTCGGCCCACACTTCGAGCTGCTTGTAATGGGCCACCAAAGCCTCGAAGTGTTTCGACTGATCTTGAGGTAGCGCTACATTCCAGGCACCCGCGTGAGCAAGCGCCGCATAGAAGCGGAAGTCCGCAGTTTCAAACATTCCCGCCGATGTCCAATACAGCCGTTGCCCCTTGAACGCAGCCTCAGACGCAGAAGCATAATCCCAGGCCAAAACACGAGCTTGCACTTTGCGGGTCCAATAGTAAAATTCGGCGAACACCAAATTCGGATCGCTAGCGAGATTGCGCTCTACCTCAGGCTCCTTGTAATCGTCGTGATCCAGTACCCAAGCTCTGGTGACACTCCACGTAGCGTCCGAATCAGGCCTAGTTGCGCTCCGCAGAGGTGAATAACCAAACCGAAGCGTACCCTTTTCGCAAAAGCCAGACCGTTTTCGCATTCCGTCTGCACTTCTGCCAGCGGATCTCCAACTGCCAGACAAATCGTGATCAGTTGGTCCCAGCTATAGGATGCGAAAGTAAGATCGCCAATTCGATACGCGGCATCGAATGCGCGACGCACCAACTCACGTCCGCTAGCAACGTGCTGCGACCATGGCATGACCATGGCGCCCACAGACATCCACGTTCGCGCTTGGTAGCGCGTCAGTCCGCGCTTCTCGACCAAATCATAGCCCAGTTGACCGAAACGGAATCCTTCTTTGTAGTTGCCAAGACGAGGGCCCGCAAACATCGCCAGCCAAACGTAGGCGAAGCACGCGGCGTCGCTGTTGCCGTACTCGAGGCTGAGTGTCACCAAACGGCAGACGACCAAGGTCGACAGGTGCTCGTCAAAGAGAATCGATGGCGTGACGATCTCCGTGAAAACATCGAGCGTGTCGAGTACCTCCGGATCCACAACAAGCGGCAGGTCCATAAGATCTTCAATTTGCCGGCTGCCGAGAAGAGCCCAGATTCGCTCGTATTCGCGCAATACGTCTTCGCGCGTCGGACGGTTCGACCAAACCGTGCCTTCGCTGCGGAGCCACTCGAGAAACACGTCCACCGCGCGGTCGCACCGATCCAAAGTCGTGTACAGAGTGAGCCGCAAACGTGTGGCTACGCAGAGATCGTGCCGATTGTTCGCGCGCTGTGGCAGCAGCGAGAGTCGATTCTCGGCCGCAACCTTGTCTGCGGTCAGTAGCTCGCACTCAGCCATCAGATACTCGGTCCAGAAGATGAGCGGATAGTTTCGCCCCCACGTCTCTTCCGTCAGCAGCGCTCGGCCTGCCCCGAGATACTTGAGTGCTGAAGCATAGGCGGTCGAAACCTTGGCGCGCCGGCCTGCCATGAGATTCAGCTCTGCGACACGCTCGCGGTCTTCCACTGAGGTGAGCAGATGAGAGCCGCGGTTGAGTTGGTTGACGATCTCGAATATTGCTTCCTCGCGTTTAGCCGCAGGAGTGTGCTCAGCCAGAAGCATGCCGATGCGCAAATGCGCCGCGGAACGCAGCTGTTGCGGAATCATCGAATAGGCTGCTTCCTGCACGCGATCGTGCAAAAATCGGTAGGAATCGTCGGAGCGGAAGATGAGTCCGGCCCGTACCGCTTCCCAAAGATGTTGGTGAAGTTCCTCCATCGGCTTCTCGTAAGCCATCGTCAGCATGTCGAACTCGGCGCTGTTTCCCAGGCAGGCGAACTGCTTGAGTGCCTCCTGCGTTTCTACCGGCAGGCGATTCAACTTTCCAACCATGAGCTCCACAACGTTGTCGGTGTAGCCTTTGGCGTAAATGCTATCCAGATCCCATACCCACCGGCCTTGGCCATAGTTGAAGCTGAGCTAAGCCCTCATCAGCCAGCGCGGAAATGAACTGAATGGCGAAGAACGGATTCCCAGTCGTCTTCTCTTGAATCAATTGCGCCAAGGGCGCAGCGCGCTCCGGTTCGCAATGCAGGGAATCCACCAGGAGTTGATGTAAGTCTTCGCATCGCAGTGGACTGAGTACGATGTTTTGCACCGCCGCTCCGCTCTGACGAATCGCATCGAGCTTACGGACCAGCGGATGAGTGGCGTTTACCTCGTTGTCTCGATACGCCCCGATGAGCATCAGGTTCTTCAGATCGGTCTGAGTCAATAAATCTTCGAGCAGATCGAGCGTGGCGGCGTCCAGCCATTGCAAGTCGTCGAGGAAAAGCGCCAGCGGATGCTCTGGTCGGGCGAACACGCCGATGAACCGGCGAAAGACGAACTGAAAACGTCGCTGCGCTTCCGACGGTGGGAGCTCAGGAACAGGTGGTTGTTCGCCGATGATGTGCTTCAATTCCGGAACTAGGTCCACCATGAGAAGCGCGTTAGGCTCCAGTGCTTCCCGCAGCGCCTCACGCCATCTACGCAAGTCGTCTTCTCCCTTGCTAAGGAGGGGCCGGACAAGGCTTTGGAATGCCTGCGCCAACGTCGCATAGGGAAGGTCGCGCTTATACTGGTCGAACTTGCCGGACGCAAATAGGCCGCGCGGTGGGACAAGCGGCTTGTGAAGCTCATTCACTACAGCGGATTTACCGATACCCGAGTATCCCGAGACGAGAACCAACTCCGGCTTGCCACCTGAAACAATGCGATCGAACGCCATGAGTAGTGTGTTTACCTCACGGTCTCGCCCGTACAATTTTTCGGGGATCATAAGGCGGTCCGGAGTGTCCTGCGCGCCCAGATCGAAAGCGTCTATGGAACCTTTTGCCTGCCATTGCGATAAGCAATTCTGTAGATCGCGTTCAACCCCAGCCGCCGTCTGATACCGATCCTCGGCTGTCTTCGAGAGCAGCTTCATCACGATAGCGGAGACGGCTTCCGAAACTTGCTTGACCCGCTCGCTGGGTGCGGCTGGTTGTCTCGCAATGTGGCAGTGTACCCACTCCATTGGATCCGGTGCAATGAACGGAAGCCCGCCGGTGAGCATCTCATATAAGGTCACGCCCAGCGAGTAAAGGTCGCTGCGGGAATCAATGGAGCGATTCACTCGTCCCGTTTGCTCTGGCGCCATGTACGCGAGTGTTCCAGCTATGAATTCTGGGGGTTCGGGCGCTTGGCGCTCGCGCGGAAGTCGAGAGGCGATGCCAAATCCGCTAAGACGCACCCGCCCAGTTTCGAAGTCCACAAGTACGTTTGCGGGCTTGATGTCCTTGTGGATCAACCCTTGTCTGTGTAGCTGACCGACTGCAGCGGATAGCTGCACTGCCAGTCGGAGGAACTTTTCCATCTCCATCGGCTGCCCGAGAAGCCGATCAAGCGGTTGGCCTCCCCTGTAGTCAACCACGAGCATCGTCTGTCCACGCTCGCGTGCCAATTCGAGGGGCTGCAATGCCCAACTGCTGTCCAGGTAGCTCCTGAGTTCGTACTCGCGTGTCAGGCGAGCGATGTTTTCCAGCGTCGGGTGCCCTGCGGCGGTAGAGGTTGGTATGAAGGCGTGCTTCTCACCGTGAGCGTCACTTCGCGATAGTCTGCAGAAGACACGTCCATTATCTCGCCAGAGAACCTCTGCTGAATCGTTCTCCCAGCCCACCCCCAACAAGATAGATGCTTTCATCTGTCCCGCCTCCCGCTACCCGGTTCAGACCGTCACCTAATTTCGGTTAAACGAGATGTGCCGATTCGAAAGCGACGAACCTCGATGCTGCGGACTCTAGCATGATTCGTCGCGCAACGCTGACAAAGAGAAGAATCCACAAGGAGCAGAATCGCATATTTCGGGCTTCTCCGCAGAGATCAGTAACGTCTATTCGACCTGATAAAGTTTCCAGTGTCAACGCCGTTCAACCACGTTCTCTGGCCCCATTTCGTCTCGTAAAATGCCTCCTCCTCTTGTTTTTTATTTGGGTTCATTTGGGGCCCAAAGTCTTTAAAATTCCAATCACAAAAGTTTGAAAAAAAGTTTTCTTCACTGTTTTCAACAACCTCCAGACAATTTTTTGAAAACCGTGAACGGCGCCAGAGCAAACTAGGGCCATGAGTAACCAAACCGGTCCGACAACTGTGGCAGGCAAGCTCGCCTCTTGCCTAAACAATTTGCGCCACGGCGGAACCGCGAAAACGCTATTTCTCGCCTCCGAAAATCCCGAAGATTTTTTCAACTTACTCGACGATTTTTTCGCGCAATATCAGCCCTCGTTCGACCACGACGCCGCTCTGGTCACCCGCGCCGTCCGCGACCACTGGATTCTTCTCCGCCGCGAACGCACCGCCGAAGCTTTTGAGAAAGCGCTGCATGACCGCAAGCCCGATCCGACCCACTGGCTCGCCAGCGAACTGCACGAAATCCATCTCTTCGACCGCTATAAAACCGAAGCCGCGCGTGCCTGCGCCCGCAGCCTCAAAAACCTGCAAATCATTCAGAAAATGGCCCGCGATGAGCAAAAATGGCAGCTCCATCTCGCCAAACAGAAAGAAACATTCGCTCCCGATTTCGAACGCTGGCGTGAGCAAGCCAACCAACCCGAAGAGCCGCCCCCGGCAGAGCCCGTCAACAAACAAACGCTCTATATCGGCTTGGAAAAAGGCCGCGAAACCCTTTATGAGACAACGCCCACCAACGCCCAACTCCGCCCACGCCTGCTACCCACCGACCAAATCACCCGCGTCTATAACTTCGTCGGCGGCGTGCCACCCAAATATGAGTACTTAATCACCCCCGATGCCTACCGCCACGGCTCCAGCACCTCCGTCCAAAAAATCTACAGCTTTGAGGAGTGGAATAACTTAGTCGCCACCGAATAGCTCGTTCTATCCGGGTTCATCCGTGGCTAAGAACTTAGAAAATGGATCATCTTCCGAACCCCGACGCCTTCAACCGCGCACGGGTCACACGCATGGCCCGTGTCGGCATGCCCGAACACTACATCGCCTTCGCCATAAGTGTGTCCATCAATACCCTGCGCAAGTTCTACGCCGAACTCATCCGCCAAGCCGAAAGTATCCTCAACCTAGAAATCCTCGAAACCCTGGCGAATCTCGCTAAATCCGGCCGCTACCCGTCCGTCACCATGTTTTGGGCCAAAATGCGCTGCGGCTTCATACCCCCGAACCGCTTCAACCCTTTCCCCAATGCCCCCAAGCCTGAATTTGTCGTCCGTGGCCCCAACGGCGAACGCGAGGAGGATATTCGACGTTGAAATGGGCGTTTGATTTGGGTTCATTTGGGGATAAAAGTCTTCTGCCAGAATATCTTCATGGCCGCACCCAACCCCAAACTGACTGAGGCGCAACTGCAATCCGCCTTGTCGCAACTGCCCAACTGGTCCATCCAGGAAGCCAAACTCCATCGCGAATATCAGTTTGCCGATTTCGCCCAGGCTATCGGCTTCATCACCACCGCTGCCATCCGTATCGAAAAAATTGACCACCACCCCGAATGGTTCAATGTCTATAACCGCGTCCGTGTCGATCTCACCACCCACAGTTCCGGGGGCATCACGCAAAAAGATGTCGATCTCGCCCAAATGTTAGAAAAAATCGCCGACAAGCTAACTTAGTCTTAAGAACAATCATGAAAATTCCGCTTCGTACATTGCTCGCCGCTGGCATCACGGTCGCGGTGTGTCCACAATACGCCTGTTCGCAGGCCCCTTTTTCCAATTCGGTTGACCCCATCATTGACGAAGCGGTGCAAAGTCATCTCATCCCGGGGGCCGTCCTCATCGTCGGCCGCGATAATCAAATCGTCTATCGCAAAGCCTACGGTCTCAAGGCTTGGCTGCCCGAAAAAGAACCTATGGCCGTCGATACCATCTTCGATGCCGCCTCTCTCACCAAAGTGATCGCCACCACGCCCTCGGTCATGCGCCTGTTCGAGCAAGGTAAATTGCGCATCGACGATCCAGTAACCAAGTATCTGCCCGAATTTCAGGGCGGCAAAAGCGACATCACCATTCGCCTTCTCATGACTCATTTCTCCGGTATGCCGCCCGATGTGGAACTCGTCCCCGCCTGGACCGGTTATGAAACTGGTATTGAAAAGGCCCTCACCGCCAAACCCATTGCGCCTCCCGGCCAAAAGTTTATCTATAGCGATATCAATTTCCTGCTCATGGGCGAAATCGTCCGCCGGCTTTCTGGTCAAACTCTCGCCGAATTTGTGCACGATCAAATCTACGCGCCTCTGGGCATGAACGAAACTGGTTTCCTGCCCAATCCTTCGCTCATCCCCCGCATCGCTCCCACTGAATACGAAGAGGCCAATGGCATGCCTTTTCGCGGCGTCGTGCACGATCCGACAGCCCGATATATGGGTGGCATTGCCGGTCACGCCGGTGTCTTCACTACCGCCGATGATCTGGCCAAATATGCCCAAATGCTTGTCAATATGGGCACTCTAGGCAGCGCTCACATCTTCAATCCTGAAACCGTTCGTAAGTTCACCGAACCGGGCAGCCCAGCCGATCAACCTGTTTTGCGCGGCCTCGGTTGGGATATCGATTCGCCTTTTTCCAGCAACCGCGGCGAACTCTTTCCCATCGGTTCTTACGGCCACACTGGTTTCACCGGAACCTCTCTCTGGATCGATCCCAGCAGCCACTCCTTCGTCATTTTTCTGTCAAACGTCGTTCATCTCAAACGGGGCAATTCTCTCAGCTCATTGCGCAGTCGCCTCGCCACGGCCATTGCCAGCAGCTTCGGCTTAAACATCCCGAATGATGTCGCTATCACCGGTTACAGCGAAACCATTTCCGGTGCCGGCGCCCATCGCGTCATCGCACGCAATGCCGATACCCAGACGGGCCTCGATGTTCTCGAATCGGAAGGTTTTCACGAATTCAAAGGCAAGCGCATTGGCCTCATCACCAATCAAACCGGCCTCGACCGGGCGGGTCATCGCAACATCGATGCCATGCTCAACGCGGGTGTTCACATCACGAACCTCTATTCACCCGAACACGGCATCAACGGCACGGAAGATACCGAAAACGTTGCTAACGCCAAAGATCAAGCTACCGGCATTCCGGTAACTAGCCTGTATCAGCCCAACCAGCGCCGCCTCACCGCCGCGCAGATGCAGAATTTAGATGCCGTTGTCTTCGATATTCAAGATGTCGGTGCGCGCTTTTACACGTATTCCTGCACCATGCTCTACGCGCTCGAAGAAGCCGGCAAGGCCCGCAAACCCTTCTATTTGCTCGACCGTCCCAACCCGATCACCGGCACTCACATCGAAGCGCCCATGATCGACAAAGACCTTCAATCGTTCGTCGGTTGTTACGACATGCCCTTGCGCCACGGTCTGACTTTCGGCGAACTCGCGCACATGGCCAATTCCGAACAGCATTGGGGCGTCGATCTGCACGTCATTCACATGAAGAACTGGCAGCGCGGCGATTGGTTCGATTCCACTTCGCTGCCATGGGTCAACCTGTCACCCAACATGCGTAGCCTGAACGCGGCGCTACTCTATCCAGGTCTCGCCATGCTCGAATACAATACCAATTATTCAGTGGGGCGGGGAACGGATGCGCCTTTTGAACAAGTGGGCGCCGATTGGATTCAAGGGCAAGCCCTCGCCGCCGCCCTCAACTCCCAGTTTATTCCGGGCGTGCGCGCCTACCCAACCAAATTTCAACCCAGCGCTTCGAACTTTGCCGGCCAGACCATTGAGGGTGTTCGCTTCGTCGTTACAGATCGTGAAGCCTTCGATAGCACCCGCCTCGGCATCGAACTCGCTGTCGCTTTGCGCACTCTCTACCCCGGCAAAATCGACTTCACTAAATGCAAGACCTTAATTGGCAGCCACGAAGTGATCGATGCTTTGACACAGGGCAAAGACGCCATAGACATCTGGATGCCCGCCCAAGCCGAAGCCGCCAAATTCGCCGACCGCCGCAAGCAATTCCTTCTCTACTAGAAACCTCTCAGCTGAGCGCGCGCGTCTACTGAGCCGCGCGCGTAAGCAATCGGTTTTGCGCCCCTCAGGCTCCCACCGCCTTCTTCGCCTGATCCACAATGCCTTCCAACTCCGCGCGATACTCAGCCAACAACTGATCGCTCGTTGCCTCAAAGCGCATCACCAAAACCGGCTGCGTGTTCGACGCTCTCACCAGGCCCCAACCTTTTTCGAAGATCGCCCGCACGCCATCTACATCAACCACCTTGTAGCGCTGCCGCACAATGGTCGCTACCTTCTCAACCACCTGGAACTTCTTATCGTCTGGACAATCCACGCGCAGTTCAGGCGTAGACACCAGCTTCGGAATGCCTGCCATCTGGTATGACAAAGGCTTGCCCGATTTCGCCACTATCTCAATCAAGCGGCAGGCCGCATACAGCGCATCGTCGAAGCCGTGATACCGGTCGGCAAAGAACATGTGCCCCGACATCTCGCCGGCCAGCTCAGCGTGTTCTTCCTTCATTTTGGCTTTGATCAGCGAGTGGCCCGTCTTATACATAATCGGCTTGCCGCCCAGTTCGGCTAGCTTGTCGTACATAATCTGCGAACACTTCACCTCGCCTATGAACGTGGCGCCTGGTTTGCGCGTAAGAATCTCTCGGCCGAAAATGAGCATCAGCATGTCGCCGTAAACGGCGTTCCCGTGTTCATCTACCGCGCCAATACGGTCCGAATCGCCGTCGAAAGCAATGCCTAGTTCAGCTTTATTCTTTGCCACTGCATCTTGCAAATGCTTGAGATTCGATACCACCGTGGGGTCGGGATGGTGATTCGGAAAGCGCCCATCCATATCGAAGAACAGCTCAATCGGCTCCACGTTTAAGCGTTCTAGAATCCGATGCAGTGTTGGCCCCGCTGTACCGTTTCCCGCATCGAAAACCACTTTCACTTTACGCGGCAGCGCGGCAAACTGCGCCGCTACTTCAGCCACGTATGGCGTTGCGGCATCTACCGTCTTCACGGTGCCTGTGCCGCTTTCGAAGTCTTTTGTTTGAATCAATTTCAGAACGTGCTGTATCTGATCGCCATGTAGCGTACCGCTGCCGCACACCGTCTTCAGCCCGTTATACTCGGCCGGATTGTGGCTGCCCGTAATCATAATCGCGCCGTTCGCTTTAAAGTGAACCGCCGAGTAATACAGCAGCGGTGTCGGCCCAACTCCGACATCCAGTACATCGGCGCCTGCCGCCAGCATGCCTTTGAGCAAAGCGTCGTGAATGCGTTGGCCGCTCAGCCGGCAATCGCGGCCCAAGCAGAGTAGCCGTCCGCTTTGGCGTATCAGGTGAGTGGCCAGCGCGCGGCCAATCAGTTCCACTTCGGGGTCAAGAAGTTCTTTGTCGGCAATTCCACGAATGTCGTATTCGCGGAAGATTTCAGGATTGAGCATATCTGGTAAATATCCAGAATAGCTAAATGAGTGTTTCCTGCCTCACAATCAGCGTTTCCAGGTATTCTTTGTCAATCTCGTAGCCTAAGCCGGCGCTGTCGCTAACCGCAATCGTACCGCTGGCGGAGACCTCAACCGGCGGAACAATGATGTCGCGTTTCCAGTACCGTTTGCTCGCCGAAACGTCGCCGGGCAAGACAAAGTTGGGCAGTGTCGATAGCGCAATGTTGTGCGCCCGGCCAATGCCGGATTCCAGCATTCCGCCACACCAAACCGGAATGTTGTGGGCTTGGCAGACATCATGCACGCGCTTAGCTTCCCCAAATCCGCCCACGCGCCCCAGTTTGATGTTGATAATGCGGCATGCGTTTAGCTTGATGGCCTGTTCGGCATGATGTGCCGAACGAATACACTCGTCCAGGCAAATCGGAGTTTGCAGCGCTTTTTGCAGCTCCGCGTGATCAATAATGTCGTCGTGCGCCAGTGGCTGCTCGATCATCATCAAATAAAAGTCGTCCAGCTTCTTCAAATGCTCAATGTCTGCCAGCGTATAGGCCGAGTTCGCGTCTGCCATTAGCTTGATATCGGGAAACTTCTCGCGCACTTGCCGGACCACATCCACGTCCCAGCCTGGCTTGATCTTCATTTTGATGCGTTGATAGCCGGCTGCTAGTTCTGTCTCAATCTTTTCGAGCAACTGCGGCACCGAATCCTGAATGCCAATCGATACACCGCACGGAATTTCCTTGCGTGCCCCTGCCCCAATCGTTTTCCACAACGGCTCGTTGTTCAATCGCGCTTGTAGATCCCAGATCGCCGCCTCCACGCCGCCGCGCGTCATATTGTGCCCGCGGATATGTTCCGTCCGCGCGTTCACTTCGCTCGCATCCTTGAACTCGTGCTTGAGAACGCGTGGAGCTATGTAATCGATTAGCAATGGCCAAATCGAGCCGGTCCACTCTTCGTTATAGAAAGGGTTTTCGCCAGCCGTTACTTCGCCCCAGCCCGACACATCGCCGGCGAACGCCTCCACCAGCACAATGTCGCGGTCGAAAGTTCGCCCGAAACTGGTCTCGAAAAAGTGCACCAACGGAATACGAATGTGGCGCAGAATAATGCGGTCTACTTTGATTCCCATTGTCCTAGTAAGTATGTGCCTGAATCTTCCGTTTTCTCAAACCCAATGACCGCCAGCCCCGCGCGGAAGTACTTGTCAAACTGCTCGCCAATATCCTTCTGCACTTGCCTCGCGTGCTCTGCCGCAAGATTTGTCGCAATCGAGATGCGCGCTTCAATCGGCCTCCGTTGGAATTCTTTGCCCGCGACAATTGCCTCAACCCGTGGAGATTTAATCCACCATTCCGGCACCAATCGATCGGTCGGCAAACCGCCGTGCAAAGCGCTCGTCGTCATTCCGTACTGATTGTGCACGTATCTGCGTACGATCACCCCTAACCGTTCGATATTAAAAAACGCATTCTTTAACTGCAGCGGATCGAACGTCCATTCAATCAGTTCGATGCCCTGTTTCATCGCCCAGTTACGCTGCTCCAGCTTCAAACGCTTGCCCAACCCGCTGTTCCGATACGCTGGCAGTACGCCCATCATTTGGCTATGAATGTAGTACTTTCCGCCGGTCTTCAGTCCGGGAATCCCCAGGCAAAAAGCAACCATTTTGCCGCCATCGAACGCCCCTAAAACCTGTCCGCCAATCTTGTCCGCCACCACGAACAATCTTTGCGGCAAAAGTTCGACATCGTCAAAGCCCCAAATCGCGCGCTGCAGCTTAACCACCGCCGCAAATTCTTCGAGTTGGGTGAGCTGGTGAATTTCAATCATCGTTTATCGGTCTACTAATTGTGGCAGGATCGCTCCGGAAGTTCCGCTGAATGCGTAATCAACCATTTCCGAAAGCGGCGTCGCTTCAATATTGACTTCAATCACTTTCGCGCCTGCCGCGCGAGCCAGCGGAACCAACCCCGCAGCTGGGTGAACAACTGCCGATGTTCCAGCCACCAGTATTACTTCGCAGCTTTGCGCCGCTTGTTCGGCTTTGGCCCAGACTCGCGGATTAAGATTCTCTCCAAACCAAACAACGCCGGGCCGCGCTAAGCCGCCGCATTCGCAGTGCGGGAGAAGCGACAGCGTTGCCGAAAAATTCTGCCATTCTTTCCGGCATTTCGTACAGCGCAATGTCCAAATGCTGCCGTGAACTTCCACCACGTTCCGGCTGCCTGCCTTTTGGTGCAGGCCATCCACATTTTGCGTAATCAACGTGAAAGCTTTGGCCCGCTTCTCCAGTCCAGTTAAAGCAAAATGACCAGGATTCGGCTCAACAGCCGGCAATCAATCCGCGCCGCCAGTCGTACCATTCCCAGCAAAGTTGCGGATCGCGCGCGAAAGCTTCGGGCGTTGCCAGTTCTTCTGGGCGAAATTGTTTCCATAACCCAGCCGCCCCGCGAAACGTGGGAACTCCGCTTTCTGCGGAAACGCCCGCGCCCAGTCAGCACCGCGATGCTGCTGGCCTTCGCCAGCAGCTCACGGCGCAGCGCTAACTGAAGTTTCCTTTGCCAATTTCTTCGGCCAGATGTTCCGAAGCGCGCATGGAAAGAGCCAAAATCGTCATCGTCGGATTCTGCCAGCCCGCCGTCACAAAACTGGCGCCGTCCACCACCAGCAAATTTTTCACGTCGTGCGTCTGGTTCCACTTGTTCAAAACGCTTTTCTTCGGATCGTCGCCCATTCGGCACGTACCCACTTCGTGAATGCTGTAGCCGGGCGGATTCACTTGGTCGGTTTTACAAACCAGTTCCCAACCGCAATCATGGAAAAGTTGTTCAGCAGTATCGGCAGCATCTTTTCGCAGATTTGTTTCGTTTTCGCTATCGCGTGCTTCAATATGCAGAACGGGAATGCCCCACGCGTCTTTCACGTCGTGATTAATCCGCACATGATTTTCAAAACGCGCCACCCGTTCGCCAAAGATGCCTGCCGACACGCAGGATCCGGCGTAGCTGTCCAGTTTTTGCTGCAATTCCTCGCCGTAGAGCGGGAAATAATTCGCGTTTGCGCTGCCCCCGCTGCTCAAATGCATGCAGTAGCCTTTGATGAAATTGCTCTTCTTGTCTTTCGATAAGTTGCGGAATCGCGGCATAAACGCCGTTCCGCCCATCAGCCCATCCACTGCTTTGCCGTCGCGCGCTTCCGGCACCGCCGCAACCACGTTTACCCCATACATCTGGTCAACCAGATAGTGACCCATCACTCCGCTCGAATTACCCAGTTTCGAATTCAGCAGCAAACGCGTACTTTCCAGGGTTCCGGCCGCGATCACAATCACTTTCGCCTTCACGTGCATTTCGCGCTTCGAATGCCGGTCAATAAAATGCACACCGTTTGCCAGCCCCGTATTCTTATCGATGCTGACTTCACGCACAATCGCGTTCTCAACGATGTCCAGCTTGCCCGTAGCCAGCGCATCTGGCAAAAGCAAATTAATCGAACTCGCTAACCCGTCTTTGCCAAGCGCATTGCGCCATTTCGAAACCTGAATGCCGCGCTTGGTAGCGGCCTCCGTAACTTTTTTAATGCTGGCAGTATCTTCCGATGCCGCAAATTCTACGAAATTTCCGTCGGGAAACTGCGGCCATCCTTCTTTCCGCCCCGTAACCCGGAAGATCTCTTCTACCCGCGAATAGAAAGGTGAAAGATCTTCATGGCTGATCGGCCAGTTTTCACCCGTGCCATCAATATCGGCAGCCTTAAATTCGTAATCGCTTAAGCGGAACGATTGCCGCGCCCAAAACAATGAACGTCCGCCCAGCAGACGCACACGCACCCAGTTGTAAACCGCATCGGGCGGGTGCGTGTAAGGCACTTCTTTTTCGTCCACCCATTGATTGACGTTAAATTCGTCGGCTTGAAAAATATGCGGCACCCGCCCCGGCTCATTGAATCCGCGGTACGGTAATTCGTGCGCGGCCTTCAAATCCCGGTCTTTTTCATAATCAGCCTGAGGGCCAGCATTCAACATCAGGCAAGAAATGCCGTGACTGGTTAAAACTTTGGCAGCCATGCCGCCCGCGTGGCCGGAGCCAACAATTAATACGTCGTATTGTTTAATGGGCATTTCTGTTAAACCTCAACCCGTGGATCAATCGGTTTCCAATGTTGACGCAGTCCCGAGTTGAAGCGTCCGCGTCCGCCGCTCGAACCTCCGGCGGCAGCCCATTCAGCGGAATTCATTGTGGCGGTCCGCAAATCGCCGTGCGCTTGCGTCATAAACCGCGCCATCATCTCTTTGGGCTCTTCGCGATCCCACGCTCGCGCCACAAGCAGCGGTCGGACAATTGTATCCGCCTCTTTCGCATCTAATTCTGCAAACGGCTTATGAAAATGTTTTTTCGCCGAAGCGTTCAGCCCGTCCAACCCTTCCCGATACAGCGTTTGGCTCGCAGCGGGCGAACGCGAAATCAAGAAATCGAGAAATTCAGGCGCGTGCGCATCAATCGCGCCCGGTTTACCTTTGATGGGCGGGACCAGCATTTCGGCCAACTTGTTCAGAGTCGCGAATTGCACCGAATTAAAGAAACCGGTTGTGGTTTCCGCAGCGGTATCAGGCTGAACGAGATTTAGTTTTGCGGGACCTTGCATGGCCCGCGCCATTCGCGCCGGTGCTTGTACGGGTGCCGGTGCTGGCGGAGCTTGTTCGGCAGCGACAACGGTTGCTGCCGGAACAACCAGCAAGCTTTGAACAAAATTTCTACGTTTCATTTTGCAGGATTCCCCATGAATTATTTCACACGCTGCCCAAGCTACCGCCAAGTGACGCGATCGCCGGGCAAAAGCGGCATAGTCAGCTGATTCTGATCGTGTGAATCAAGCTTTACCGGTGTGAGATGTCCGCGATAAAGTCGCTTCATTTCGAACTGTTGCGGAGTCCGACCGACAACGTTTAACACCAGACTGCCCCAATTTACTAGTTGTGATTTTCCGTTCACGACGATTTTCATCTCCACGGAAACCGAACACGCTTCCGGAAATAGCGTGCACTGTGCCGGAAACTTTTTGCAAAGTGCTTCCGGATCTGCCAACTGCGCGGAAAGTTGATTCAACGCTTCTAGCGTATTCGCCGCCAGGATGGCTGACCCGTGCGCATCGGTCTTCCGATCGTAGAGAAGCTCGAAGTATAGACGGTAAAAACGAAAATTCAACTCGGCTGGCGAAATCAAGTTCTGCACCGGCTCATCACTTTCAGGCCGTCCATTCATCGGTACGACGGATATAAGATGCAAGCCGCTGTCTGTGACCTGGTACCGGGCCACCTCCGTTCCCAAATATCCCTTCAACCCTTTTCGAGAAAATCCCTTTTCGTAATAAGCGTTCTCAATGCGAATTTGCATTTCCGGGCTGAGATCAACCGAGCCTCCCCCGCGCACGAATCCGTTGTATTCACGAAGTACATCGCTCAGCGGAATCTCCTTTGCGCTAGGAGATCGCAATAAATATTCAGGAGCTTGGGGAATCACCTGATACGTCCGCAACCGGCAGGAGACGGCGAACATCAAACCGACGGCGACAAGAAACTGTTTCAATTTATTTGCCTGGATAAAGTTTTAATTTCTGAACTCGCCAATTCAGAATCTCCGCCACATAAATTTCGTTTTCGGAAGGACAAGCCATTTCATGAATCCAGCCGAATTCTTTGGGCATGTGGCCGCTCGAACCCAAAACACCCAAAACTTCGCCGCTGAGCGAGAGTTTGTAAATACGTCCCGGAAAACCGTCGGCGGCGTATAAAAATTGTTTTTTCCCCGGTGTAATGCAAATCGCCCACGGCGCCCCGCTTTGCATGCTGAGGGAGGTTTGGGGGCCGGGTCGTTCGCCCATCCAGGGCTGCGCATTATCGGGGACCGGGACGTCAATTTTAATTTCGCGGAGATAGTCGCCGTTGGTATTGAAAACTTGAATTCGGCGATTGCCGCGGTCGCCGACGTAGATGTTGCCTTCGTTATCGGTAGCTAGACTGTGCGGAGTGTTGAATTGGCCAGGATTATTGCCGGCGCTGCCCCATTGTTTAACCCAGTGCCCCTCTTTATCGAACTTGGCGACACGCGAATTGATGTAGCCATCGCTAATAAAAATATTTCCTTCGCGATCCCAGGTCACGTCGGTGGGCTGGCGAAACTGCCCGTTGATGGCAGGGCGTGGCGGCGTGACGTGCGTCCAGGGACCGGCTTCGTCGGAGGCTTCCTTCTTGCGTCCAAACACCATAACGACCCGGCCTCGCGGATCAAATTTAACAATCATGTCCGAGCCTTTATCAATGGCCCAAATGTTACCGTTCTTGTCGACCTTGACGGCATGCGCGTAAGACCACGCGTAGAGGTTCTTTCCGATTTCGCGGATGAACTGGCCCTGCGGACCGAATTCCAGCAATTGGGCGGCAGTTGCCCCATAGGCGGGGCCGGTGGAATTTCCACGCGAGAACACAAAGACGTGCTGCTGAGCGTTCACCGCCACGCCCGCCACCTCGCCCAGATATAGGTTAGGAGGCAGCTTCAGAAAATTAGCGCTGGCATCAAATCGAATTTGCGGAACGTCCGTTTGCGAAAAAAGAGCGGAGGCACTGGAAATGAGGAGCAGGAGCAATCGGCCATGCATGATGGAACAGCATATTACACAGTAGTCTCAAGTTGCTCAACGGGTACCGGGGGGACAGCCGGCGGAGTATAGGGAAAGAAGACGAAACGTCCAAAGATGACGGAGATCACCAGCGCGCCGGCCGCCAGATAGAAGATGGGCGGATAGCCATACTTTTGAGCCACAGCGCCGGCCCCCAGAGAACTGAGCCCCACAAATAAATCGTAGAACGCGCTCAGAAGACTAATAATGGAGCCGTGTTGGGCGCTCGGCGTGCGCCGCAGAACGGTGCTCGCCACGGAAGCCCAGGGGAATGAAAATCCGAACCCAAGCATCACCGCGGCACTGACGGCAAAAAAAGGCTTTGGCCCCGTCGCGAGCCAGAGAAGCCCTGCCGCCATGAACACGAGGCCCGTGTAGAAAGTAATGCTCGGATGGATTCGATCAGGCAGCCGGCCTAAGAAGAAGCGTGAACAGAGAATGGTAAGCGCGTAAGCGGTGAAAGCAGCCGGACCAGAGTTACCGTGATGTGAAAGATGAAGTATGAGAAAGCCGGTGATGACAGGGTAATGAACATTGACAAAACCCATGGCCAAGCCCGGTTTGAATATGGAGAGCTGCAACCAAACACGCTTGTGTTGGTGCGGAATGGGCCGAAAGTGTTCTTCCACAAAATAAGCCAATGCACAGCCAGCCGCGGCAGCAAAGACTTGTAACACTGCTGCGTGTTCAAAGGACCCGACCCAATGACCGATGGCCGGACCGGCGGAGATGCCACCCCATATGGCACTGCTTAGATAGCCAAGCGTTTGCGCGCTGCGCTCCACGCCCGCTACTTCCACCGCCCAAGCGGCAGCGCCGGTATAAAGACAGGCTTCACCAAAACCCTGCAGCGAACGACCCAGAAAGACACCAGCCAAGTGCAAAGGCAACAAATACGCCAGCCCCGCGCAGGCACAACTTGCCAAGCCCGCCATGAATGTGATTTTTCGGCCGCGCCTATCGGCCAATGGGCCTGAGAAAAAGCGGCCGCCTAGCGCCACAAAGGAGAACGTCCCAATGACCCAGCCCACCATTCGGTCCGATCCGCCTAAGTCGTAACGTACGTGTGGCGCCATCGCGGGCAGCACCGTGCCCATTCCCAAAAATCCCAGGAAGGTAGCGCAGATCAGCAACCAGAAACGCGCGGAAAAACCAGTTTCATCAGACGGCCCCATGTTTGACAAGCTATCTAGAGTGTAGCTGCCAAACGCGAACCCAATCGACGGTGAGCGTCAAACTTTGCGCGGTCACGCCGGTGAGATTGCCCGATTTCCAATCAACGCCTTCTTGCATACCTATAACGAGGAAGTAGTCCTGCTTATCGAAGATCCCGTAGGTGGGTTCAGAGTGAAGCGGAACGTTATCGAAATACCAGGTGACCCGGCCTGGCACCCAGAGGAGGCCATACGTATGGAATTGAGAGAAATCGGCTGTGGCGGGAAGTCTAAAGTGATTGTGCGGCGAGCTGCTAGCCAGTTGCCGTGAGCCGTCCCAGAGGTGGATGGTGCCAAAGAATGTATGTGGCTCACTGCCTTGGCCCTCGAAGATATCGATCTCCCCGGACTCCGTTGAGCGACTTGGTTTTGCGGCTTGGACAGGAATCAGCCATATGGCTGGCCAAGCACCTTCTTCGGGTTGCCACTTCATGCGTGCTTCGAAATAGCCATACCGCCAAGCGTGATAGTTCGGACTATGAACAGAGAACGTGGAGATGCTGGAATCGGGTTCAAGTTGTCCCTTTTTCCAGATAAGAGCTAAGGTCGAATTCGCCGTGATGAAGTGATCGAGCGAAGTATGATGCTGGCTGAACCAAATGCCTTCGTACCAAGTATGTGGCTTAGCGGATAAGTCCCTATCACCCGTACCAAGATCGAGGCTGGTGAACTCATCAGAAAACACGAGTTGATATTTGTCGGCCGGCTTAGGATTTTGTGGAATTTGGGAATAAAGAGTATCGAGCAGCCAACAGCAAATAAGTGCGAAAGGAATTGATGTGCGAAGCATTAAATCTGGGGGAAATAGCGTACGTTATATCCTAGCCACACTCTAAATTACATCCGAAATCGCCGCCGATTAAGGCGAAAACAAAATAAGTACTAGGGTGGCCATTCCTGAGTTATTCAAAGGCCTTCGCCCTTAGCCCGTTCTGACTACACATCTCAGTGGTCCAAGCCATGCTGAGCCCATAGTTCAAAGTTCTAGAGGTTCTAGTACCTGGCTACGTTCCGTCTACCGTTCTCCGCATGTTAACAAATAGTAGAGCGAACGTCCGGTCATTTGTCCTACGAAAATTTTACCGGAAGCTAAATCTGTACGGAACGTTCGCCGAAAAATAACAACTCGTAGAAGTTGGAGAACCAAAAGTGAATTTTGTGGGAACGCTGGCAACTGAGAGTATTGTCGAAAAGAAACGGCTCCGACCGAAGGCGGCAGCTCCGTGCGACTTTTTAGAAAATGCGGTGGGCGCTTGAGTACCTCCGCTTTGAACCTGAAGAGGGATGACGACAGCGCACCTGCAACAACAGAGCGCGAAAAAATCGCCAGCCGGTGGCTACCGGTCCTAAGCGACGTTGCCATTTGTTTCGCAATCATGGTGTCCTTGCGCAAGTCTATTTGCGCGGCCAAGCGGGGGGGGCACCGCTGCAAAGCGGCATTTGGTTAGCCATGTTTGTTGTTCTCGTAGCCGTGCGCCTCGGGCGGCATCTCATTTTCCGCAATGATGTACACAAATTACCTTTGCCCGTCGTCGTTCTCGGCGGGGAGAGCGCGGCAAGGGGATTGTGCGATGTCTTCAAGCATGCGAGCGGCCACCTGCGCGTTATTCAACAAACTCATGGAAGTGGCCAGATTCGCGCCGGTATTGTTGTGGTTCCCGCGGTATGTGACGCGAAGACAGTCGCCTTGGTCGAGAAATCGGCAAAGACTTTTAATCAGTTGTACGTAGCTCCGCAGATTGACGGGGAGGAGACTACCGCGAGTGCAGTGCTGGATGACAACGCCAGATTGCGAATTCATGTTGGCGAATGTTGGGTGGCCGCTGAAAACCAATCGATAAAAAGAGTGTTGGACGTATGCGGCGCGCTTTTAGGGGCAATTGCCGCGCTGCCCTTCGTCTTACTAATTGCCTTGGCAATCCGGCTCACGTCACGCGGGCCGGTCTTATTTCGGCAATTGCGGATTGGCAGGGGCAATCGCATGTTTTACGCGTTGAAATTCCGCACTATGTTCGTGGATTCCAGTGATCGGCTGAATCACTATTTAGAGAACGATCCCGCCATGCGCGTTCAGTGGGAAAGCGTCCATAAACTCAAGGAAGACCCGCGCGTCACGGGGATCGGGCGCTTCTTGCGGCGTTTTAGTCTTGACGAATTGCCGCAAATATGGAACGTGCTGGCGGGAGATATGAGCCTGATCGGGCCGCGCCCAATTGTGATTTCAGAGATTGAGAGATATGGGCTCGATTATGAGGCTTACGAAGCAGTGCGCCCCGGCCTGACGGGCTTGTGGCAGGTGTCTGGCCGCAACGACACTACCTATCAAGAGCGAGTGAATTACGACTCTTATTATGTTCGGAACTGGTCTTTGCGGCTGGATCTGCATATTATTGCCCGAACATTTCGAGCAGTCATTTCCGGCACGGGGGCTTACTAAATGAGCAGCGAAAGAAACGGTGCACTTGTCATATCGCTCGATTTTGAGTTGCATTGGGGCGTGCGAGATCACCAGCGGCTGGATGCGACGGAACAGAAGCGGCTCTTAGCCGCACGCCGTGTCGTACCTGAAATACTAAGCGCTTTTCGAGATCATGCGATCAGCGCGACTTGGGCGACAGTGGGCTTATTATTTGCGCGTTCGCGGGAAGAGGCGCAGGCCTGCCGCCCTGAACGGATGCCTCGCTATGAACAGATCACGCTCGATCCTTACGCGGAGCAAATCGGACGCGACGAAGCCGAGGATCCTTTTCACTTTGCGCCGTCTCTGATCCGGGCTATTGCGCAGGAGCCGGGGCAAGAAGTGGCGTCGCATTCTTACTCACACTATTACTCGCTCGAAGTGGGGCAGGGCGTGGAAGAATTCAAGGCGGATGTGGCAAGCGCGAAACGAATTGCCGAGAACTCGGGTTACAGGGTCAAATCATACGTGTTCCCGCGCAACCAAGTGCGCGGCACTTACTTGCCGGTTTTGCGCCAAGCGGGTTTTACTTCTTATCGCGGGACGGAGCCCGTAGCATCGAAGGCCCCAGTTACCTTTCGCGAACAACGGAAGCCTTGGCTAAGGGCTCAACGACTCATCGACGCCTATTGTGATTTAAACGGTGCCCAAACTGTGGCTTTTCCCATGGGTGAGCAGCCCGCTCCGGTGGATGCCAGCCGTTATCTGCGACCCTATTCGCCGGTTCTCCGTTCACTTGAAAATATTCGCCTCAAGCGAATTGGGGGCGCGATGAAAAGTGCAGCGCAAAACCAGCGAATCTTCCATTTGTGGTGGCATCCGGAAGATTTTGCCAACCATCCCGAGCGCAACGTGGAGTTCCTTCGCCGGGTTTTAGGAATTTTCGATCAGTGCCGGCGCGAGTATGGAATGGCTTCCCTTTCGATGGGCGACGTGCACGCTGTGAAGCCTGTTGAAGACGCGATAGAAGCGAGTTTTGGGAGGCGCCCGTGACGACCGTTCAACATCTAAATCAGCGCTCCGTCACCGTTTTGGAGATTGGCGCAAAGGTTGCCAAGCCACGCATTCTTTATGTGATAACCAGGGCTGAACGCGGCGGAGCCCAGATGCACTTGTTGGATTTGATCTTGGGCATGAATGCCGGGTTCGAGCCGCACGTTGCCACAGGGGAAGAAGGCTTCCTCACCGATGCCTGTCGTGAGTTGGGTGTACCGGTACATGTGCTGCCGCACCTTGAGCGCGAGATTAGACCTTTGCCGGATATGCGGGCCACTTATGAGCTGAGACGACTGATGCGGAAGATTAAGCCCGACTTAGTCCATGCCCATACGTTCAAAGCGGGATTTCTTGGCCGTTTTGTGGCCAAGCAATTGAATATTCCGTCGGTTTACACAGTGCATATGTGGCCCTTTGGCAGGGCAGTTCCTTTGAGCTGGCGATTGGTAGCGCCTGTTTGCGAGAGGATGGCGGCGGCCTGGTGAACAAGATTATCAGCGTGTCGGAACTGGGTGCGCGAGATGCGGCGCAATTCAAGATCGGCCAACCCGCGCAAGTGGTTCCGATTCTAAACGGCATACCCGACCACCCGGCTCGCGCCACGCTGGACCGTGATAG